>NZ_BBAG01000170.1 GCF_001311135.1 Secundilactobacillus paracollinoides DSM 15502 = JCM 11969 | reverse complement strand
TGGATTGAAGTCAATATTTGAGACAGATTTTAAGAGACATTCAGAACCGCGTTTACCTTCCACAGCTCAAATAAATCATTAATCGTGATTAATAACTTATTTGAACCATGGAAAGCATTAAATCAGGCGGCCATTTGGCTCGTAAGTGTTGCGATTTCAACTTGTAAGGGGGTCTGGTAGCCCAGTGAACTATGAATTCTCTTCCTATTGTAGAAAGCATGCACATATTCAAAAAGGACAGCAGCGGCAGTTTCATAATTCTCAAAGACCGGCACTGGATAAACACATTCCTTTTTGAGGGAAGCATGAAAAGATTCCATTGGTGCATTATCGTATGGACACCCCTTACGGCTGTAAGAGTGGCGGATATGTAGTTCTGTTAACCGTTGGTTGTAATCATCGCTGGTGTACTGTGATCCTAAGTCTGTGTGGATAATCAGGTCCCCAGTAATGGTTCGATTTTTAGCCGCGCTTTCCAGGGTCTTTAAGACTAAATCAGTA
>NZ_BBAG01000169.1 GCF_001311135.1 Secundilactobacillus paracollinoides DSM 15502 = JCM 11969 | reverse complement strand
AAACACTCTCTTTTGGTTCTCTTGATAACTAGTACATTCACATATATTTAATGCTTTATTCAATTTCTGGATTGAAGATGAACAATAATAAGTATTCCAAATAATCATCGCTTTAATTTATGATTGACTTAAATATTAGGGAGGCTTTACAAATGAATCGACCTTACGTCTTAGTTCACATGATGACATCAATTGATGGACGAATTGATTGTGGAATGACTGCTCAACTGGCTGGTGAACCAGAATACTATTCAACATTAGATAGTTTAAATGCTCCAACGCGCATTAGCGGTCGTGTTACTGCAGAAACGGAATTAGCTAGTGGTAATAAGTTTGTTTCTAAAAATAATGAGCCTATTAATGAAACCACCTTTGCCAAGAATGCAACTTCTGATAGGTACTTATAACTGCTTTTATCCGTCAAAATAGGTAATTCGCTTGCTAATGCTTCCAGTTCATTTTTCATGATATATCCTCCTTCTTTTACAATTACACTCGTTGGTTAGGTTCACTTTTTGGTTTTTGAAAAGTAAA
>NZ_BBAG01000168.1 GCF_001311135.1 Secundilactobacillus paracollinoides DSM 15502 = JCM 11969 | reverse complement strand
AGTGTCAAATTTTATGTGTAAATGAAAAAGCCTCTCACTTTTGAACTAAAACATTGATTCTAAAGTGTCTTGAACTAGGTTGAACCCTTTATGTGTTCGTCGCCCAAATTTGTCATTGTAATCAAGAATTACAGTCATTAAGGTTCTTTCCAAAGATTCTTCGTTGGGAAATTGTTCACGTTTCTTTGTTTGTCGCTTAAATTTTTTGTTAAATGATTCGATAAGATTGGTACTATAAATACTAGACCGGATAGCCGGTGGAAAATTAAAAAATACCAGTAATTTCTGGTTCTTTAATAAAGCTTGCGTAACTTTGGGATATCTTTTGCGCCAATGGTCAACAAAGTTGGCTAAGCTGTGCTCAGCCATTCGTTTATTGGTTGCTTGATGAATTAACTTAAAATCATTTAACACAGCTTTACGGTCATGAACCCGTACATGATGCGAAATATTACGACTTACATGAACTAGGCATTGCTGAATAACGGCGTTTGGATAATATTTACCAACGGCAGTTTCGAGGCCAACCAATCC
>NZ_BBAG01000167.1 GCF_001311135.1 Secundilactobacillus paracollinoides DSM 15502 = JCM 11969 | reverse complement strand
CCAACTAAAATAGCGTGCCTGACAGTTCCGCTCGGAAAGAACTGTCAGGCACGTTTTTTGTGTGTTTATTAGTAGTCGGTAGGGGTTATTGGATAACCAGGACATAGCTGTGGACGTCTTGAAGGCCAAAGAGGTGAAAGGCGTCGGGTTCCTGTTGCCAGAGCGCCATGCGGGCATTGTCCTCGATAATCAGGCATTGCGCTTCAGCTTGTGAGGAGCAGGCAATGATTTCGGAGACCTCGCCTTGGTTTAAAAGGAAATCTTGAGCGGTGTCCCAATCACGAGGGAGTGGGGCAGTACTGAATTGTCGAAAGAGTTGTTGCCAAATAATGAGATTTTCAACGGGTAATCCAGGGACGTTCATTGTCTTGAGCATGAAAGGACCTTCTTCCTTCATTCGATTTTGATTGTCGTTATTATGGCAGGAAAAGGTTGAGTTTTTGTGAAGGAAGGGTAAAGAGTTATATAAGAGTGTGAAGCAGAGTGTGAAGCAAGGCGGGTTAGGGGCGGTGTGTAAGGGACTCTGGGCTAAAAGTCCGGGCCTGACTTTTAGCCCAGAG
>NZ_BBAG01000166.1 GCF_001311135.1 Secundilactobacillus paracollinoides DSM 15502 = JCM 11969 | reverse complement strand
GCCGACAATTCTCTAGCCAACTAAAAGATCGTTCGACTACCCAACGTTGGGGCATGACTTCGAATCGATGCAACTCATTGCGCTTCGCAACCTGCACGGTTGCGTTTAAATTACTGGCTACATCGAGCTGAAAATTAACGCCTGAATAACCACCATCAACTAAGACATTTTGAACCTGGCGTAAATGCATGGCATGTAAAGCGATCATTGCACTGGCCCCGTCTCGATCAGAGACGTTCGCTCGCGTCATGTGAATGGCCTGCGGAAAGCCATTGATATCAACTGCCAGATGGCGCTTAATCCCCGAGATTTTCTTACCAGCGTCGTAACCTTTGTTTTCAGCAGTAGCGGTGTTTTTGACGCTCTGAGCGTCAACGATAATAAAGGAAGTTAAAGCTGAACGTCCTTGGTAAGTTCGCCGAGCAATGACAATTTTTTTAAAACTTGTTCCAATAAAGAATCAGCCGTAGGCTCAGCTTTAGTTGACCAAATTTTGTAATAGTTGTAAACTGACCGCCATTCTGGGAAATCACCGGGGACTTGACGCCATTGGCAACCGGTTTTCAAGACATATAGGACCGCACAGAAGACCTCGTAGAGGTCATATTTTCGAGGCTTAGTTCGCTTA
>NZ_BBAG01000165.1 GCF_001311135.1 Secundilactobacillus paracollinoides DSM 15502 = JCM 11969 | reverse complement strand
ATCGGCCACAAAAAGTAAGGTTTGTTGTACGCCACGATCCTTCAAATCAGCTAATACTTCAGACCACACAGAACTAGATTCTGTCGGAGCTATCTTGTAAGACAGCACTTCCTTATGACCATTAGGTTGAATGCCAATCGCAATATGAACTGCTTCTTTGGCAACTGTGTCACGTCGCAAGGGAAGATATGTGGCATCTAAATAAACGACAGCGTACCGTTCTGATAACGTTCGATTCTTGAAAGCTTCAACTTGTTCGTTAACTACCTTAGTTAGATTGGAAACTGTCTGTGGCGTGTAATAGGAACCATACATTTTTTCCATCAGCTCGGCGATCTCATGAGTGGTAATTCCCTTTTGATAAAGCTGAATGATGGTTTGTTCTAACTGGTCTGTTCGTCGTTGATAGGCTGGTAATGTGTGGTTAACAAATTCTCCGTTTCGATCACGGGGAATCGTAAGATTCAATTCGCCATATTTTGTATTAAAGGTTCTCGTGTAGTGGCCATTACGAGAATTTCCTGAATTGAAGCCATTCCTATCATAGGGCTCATAACCTAAAAATGCAGAAAGTTCATTTTGTAATAGCTCATTAACGGCCGTTTCTAGTTGATCTTTGAAAATAATATCTAGATCCTGACGCTGC
>NZ_BBAG01000164.1 GCF_001311135.1 Secundilactobacillus paracollinoides DSM 15502 = JCM 11969 | reverse complement strand
TCTGATTATTACTAAATGAATAAGCAATTAACACTAACGTTCGTTCGATAGAATCAGGTTGATTATCTCGCCAATCAAAAAATTGTTCTCGTGTTAATGCTACGTAATCCATCAGGTTGAAATGCGGTTCATCATTGATTAATGCTCTTAATAGCTCAACCACGGTTTTCCTTCGGTCATTATATATTACTTCTTCATATTTTCCAGATGAAGCAGCTGCCAAACTAACACATCCACCCCCGCCGAATACATCAACCAATCGCTTTCCATCGGGTAGGGCTTCCATAATTTGTTCAACCTTCTGTCCCTTGTTGCCAACGTATGGCAGTCCACGCTTCCATTTATCTTTTGCTTTCATCTTGACTATGTTTTCCTTTCGATTGCAAATTAAAAGCGCCATGCTTCTTTGCACGACGCTCGCGTTTCTTCTTATCAGCCAACCAACGCTCTAAGCCACGATAGCAATGGTTCTCTGCTGGGCTAACATAGCCATACTCAGTGTGTCGCATGTAGCCACACTCCCAACACGATAATGAGCAGCACCATCAGCAGGCCTAATATTAAGTTGTCCCGTTGATAGTTTCTCATTGCTACTCCTCCAAATTAAAAGGCCGCCTCGTTTGAGACGACCGTGTATGTGATTGGTGTGGAATCGAACCACACGCGGTTATGAACCGTCTACTCTAACCAACTGAGTTAAAGGTCCTTACTGG
>NZ_BBAG01000163.1 GCF_001311135.1 Secundilactobacillus paracollinoides DSM 15502 = JCM 11969 | reverse complement strand
CTCAATAAACCATTAAATAACCAAGTTTATCAATTTATTAAAGAAAGGAAAAGTGATGAAAAAAATAGTTTATAATAGTTTATAAACGTTGAGAAGATTTTAGAAACAGTCTCTTAAAGACTTCTTTTTTTATTTTTTAACTACCTATATTGCGGCATGCTAGGAAAATCCTAGCATGCTTTTTTGATCGTTTTTTCAAAAATCAAGAATCCCAATTTAATAACATTTAATCGACTTAAACATCCTAGGATTTTGCTACACACCCCCCTATTCTGCACAAATATTACAAGAAGCAATTGTAGCATTTTCCTAGGACTAAATATTGCAGTTATCGCAAGGGTTTGGATGCCGACACTGTCGGCTCATTTTTACAAAACGGGTTAATTTTGTAAAAAATGCACAGTCCCTTTATGCTCTTTAGTATTTTTGTAGTTTGAGCACAGCGAAATCTAAGACCGTTTTAAAAAAACGACAAGAACGACAACCAAGTTTAAGCTTTGCTTGTCGATTGGTGTTATTATCGTTTTTAACTTATAATTTAAGGCGGCAATTAACTGTAAAAGATGAACAGATTGCAACAGCAAATAGGATTGCTGACCAGGCGCAACAATTAGATTTAACTACTCACAAGCAAACACAACCTGACTTACCACAAAAAGTAACAGCTAAATCGGCAAATGAAGAAAAACATGGTTGGCTTTGGCGAATAACACATTAATACTGCTGGTTTTGTAATAATAGTAAAAAATCTAATTTCG
>NZ_BBAG01000162.1 GCF_001311135.1 Secundilactobacillus paracollinoides DSM 15502 = JCM 11969 | reverse complement strand
GTTGATTGGGATAGGCTTTGGCATAAACTTCTTTGGCAACGGCTAAAACCGTTGTCTGATCATGAGGATCTTGCGGATTAAATTCCAACGGGCTAAAGGCAATCCGGCTGGCATACGCTTGGGTTTTACCAGGATTGCCATAGACGGCCCGCACTTGTTTAAATTCGCTTTTAGCGTACTGAATATCTAAATTGAGGCCATCTTTTTTGATGGCTCGTTTTTCAGCGTAATTGACTAACCTAGATGCACTGGTGGAACGTTTTACGTGAGTTGTTGCCATACGCGGTGCACCTCGTTTTGTAAATTCTTTAATGCCTGGGGATCGATTTGACCACCTTGATTAGCATGATGGGCCAGTTGATTAAGATTACCGCCAATTTTAGCTAACTGATGAGTGATGTTCTGGGCATCTTGGGCAGCAATCTTAGGGGCAACTAAGCGCGCCCCCTGGGCCTTCTTTTTGACAAAAGCCGGCACGGACAGATTTAAAGTTTGCGCGGAACGCGCCAGCTTTAAATAGTCCGGTTCACTCACCCGAAAATTAATTTGTTTGCTAGCCTGACGATGAACCTGAGTCGTCTTTTTTGTGCTAGCCAGATTTTGTGGTTCGTTCACAAGTCCCACCTCCGTTGCCCTGCGGGCAAAGTTATTCGATTATCAAAAGTCGGATCAGCCGACGGCTGATGACCTCCTAATGATAATCGAATAACAGAGGATTGGCAATCAACCCGCATGCTAGCCACAAGACTACGTTTGTGGCAGCTGCGGTGCTTGCAAGGGG
>NZ_BBAG01000161.1 GCF_001311135.1 Secundilactobacillus paracollinoides DSM 15502 = JCM 11969 | reverse complement strand
GGCGAATTGTCAAACTAAGTGCAACGGTTTGTCAAAAAATACTTCATATGGGGTTTCATAGTTTAACACTTTGCGAGGACGTTGATTTAACTGCTTTTGGCAGTGTTCAACGTCCTGTTCTGTATAATTATCAATATCTGTTCGCTTGGGAAAATATTCCCGGATTAATCCATTTGTATTCTCATTTGTTCCACGCTGTTCAGGCGAATATGGATCGGGCCAATAGACAGTAACACCTAACCTTTCGCTGATTTCATCAAGATGAAGAAATTCGGTCCCATGATCTGGTGTAATAGAATGAACAAATTCTTTAGGAATGGCCCCTAACAGTTCAACTAAGCCTTTATTTATCTCCTGCGAGTCCTTTTGCACAACCTTTTTGATAAGCGTAAGCCGACTAAGCCGATCGACAATCGTTAAAAGGATGGAGTGACCCGTTCGACCAATCACAGTATCAATTTCCCAGTCACCTATACGTTGACGCTGGTTGATAAAACCAGGGCGCTCATGGATCGAGATATAGTCGGTCTGTACTTCTCGATGTCGTCTAGTATTCTTTGAATGCCGAGTCCGATGTTTATGTCTGAGATGGCGCTGAATACCGGTATCACCACGTGAGGAGTACTTCTCACCTAAATTGTGTTGATAGATATGACGGTAAATTGTGTTGTAGCTAACACACCATTGATGTTCCTTATTAAAGCGAGCGGTAATCTGCTCTGGTGACCAGTGCAGATCTAAGATGTAATGAACAATTTGACGGCGTAATTGTGGATGGCTGTCTAATAGCCGCTTCTTGTGACAATTCTGCCGCTTTTGATGATAGTCATTATCTGCTTTGCTTGGGGAA
>NZ_BBAG01000160.1 GCF_001311135.1 Secundilactobacillus paracollinoides DSM 15502 = JCM 11969 | reverse complement strand
CAAAGAACAAGTTATGTTCATTCTTTACGGAAACGGCCGCAATGGTAAATCAATTTTCATTGATACTATCTCGGATATTTTGGGAACTTATGCTAAGTCAATGCAGGCTGATTCTATCATGGTTCGTCAAAATAGCTCCGGTGCCAATTCGGATATTGCTCGTTTGGAAAGTGCCCGATTAGTTACTTCGAGTGAACCTAATGAGGGTGTGAGATTGGATGAAGGTCTAGTTAAACAGTTAACTGGTGGAGACAAAGTAACAGCAAGGTATTTGTATGGTAAGGAATTCGAGTTTAAGCCACAGTTTAAGCTGTGGTTAGCAACTAACCACAAGCCAATCATACGAGGCACAGACGATGGTATATGGCGCAGATTGATGCTGATTCCGTTCAAGGTTCAAATACCGACAGATAAAGTTGATAAGGACTTAAAGTATAAGCTGCAGCGTGAGTCTGTTGGGATTTTAAATTGGATCGTAGAAGGTGCCTTAATGTGGCAGAGGGAGGGATTAAATCCACCAGCTAGTGTGACTAATGCTAGTCAGCAATATCGTGAGGAAATGGATGTCATTAGTTTGTTTGTGGATGATTGTTGCGAAGTGAGTGATAGTTACCGAGCTCCGGCTGGTGAACTTTTTAAGAAATACCAATCATGGGCTAATGAAAATTCAGAGTACTCAATGAGCAAACAAAAATTTGGCCGGGAAATGCGACAGAAATTTGAAGCCAAGAAAAGTGGATCCATATTTTATATTGGATTGAAAATTAAAGGAGATCCAAGACTGGGATGGATTAAATAAAAATAGGAGGATAAAATCCATTTGATGATAATGGGAGGATCATTTTCAAGCTCAAACCCTTGATATAACTACATTTATATACTCTTTTGAGTGTTT
>NZ_BBAG01000159.1 GCF_001311135.1 Secundilactobacillus paracollinoides DSM 15502 = JCM 11969 | reverse complement strand
ACAATCTACCATATAAATACTAATAATCCCGAAGTTCAAAGAACAAATTCTCTTTCATTAGCCAAAAAATTATCTGATGACTTTACAAACCCAATTATTGTAAAAATCATTTCCCGTCACCATAAACTTCAAACAAACAAAGATGAAACCCAGATAAAAGTATCAAGAACTTTTTTAAGTGAGCTTAAGCTTCTTGCTTACCTGGATAATGCAGAAGTAGTTAGTGTTATAGAAAAAGCACTTGAAAATTTGAGCCGAGTTCATTATGGAATGAATAATTTTTATAACGAACCGCCATTTGCAGAACGGCTAGACGAAATAGTAAGCCAAATAAAACCTATTCCAAGTGTTATTAGGGAAAGTTTCATTAATGAAATTTTGACTTGCTATTTTGGCAATCAATATGGTGTCTCTGATGCTGCTTTACCTTTTTATAAAAAAATGATTCAAAATTTAACACCCAAAGAGATTGATTATCTATTGCGTTTATTAATCAATAAAAATGAAGAGGTCAAAGAAATTCTTAGGAAAAGTTGGAAGAAACAGCTGTTGACCGAGTTGATTGAATCAATCATGCCTAATATTAAGGGCAATGATGATTTAACAAATATTTATAAACAATTCTTAAAGCAATATAAGATTACTAATTCTTAGAAAAGCAGTAGTTGATTAAAATCAACTACTGCTTTTTTGATCAAGCTAAATTAGTTTGCGCCGTTTGCGCAAAACTCCGCCTGAAAGGCTCCTGCTGAAGGCATGCTCATGATGCAAAATCATTCGGCCGACAGCCCCTGTCTGGAAGACTTTACTCAAATTCCGATAGCAATTTTGAGTAAAAACGCGAAGCTTTGCCAAAAAGTGGCTAGCCAATCGGCTAACCACTTTTGGCATTGCACAGCGAACTTGGGGGTCAAGGGGGAGCGTTAGCTGT
>NZ_BBAG01000158.1 GCF_001311135.1 Secundilactobacillus paracollinoides DSM 15502 = JCM 11969 | reverse complement strand
TTTTTCACCAGCAGAAATTCAAAAGCAAAATCGAGATTTAGTAAAACATGCTGACGAGTTCTTAACCGATCCAGAAAGTGGCTGGGAAGTCTTCTTAGAACCCGAAGCCATTCAACTGCTCAGTTTCTGGTGTCGAACACCACAACAAATGCGTCGCTTCATTGGCATTATCTTAAATGCTAAGTATGCCATTGAAAAAGCTCACAAGGACCTCGGCGTTTGGATTACTTTAGATGATCCCGAACTAAAACCTCTAATGACCAAGACATTAAGACGCTACTTCAATGCTCTGAGAAGCAACGAGAAACATATCAAGAACGTAGAGAACTACTTGTACGGCACCATGCAAAATCTGTTTAGCATTTACTGGAACAAAAAAGCCAACGCCAAATATCAAGCTGAACATCCTGAAACAAGCAGCCAGCAAGCACCCCTTTTTAATTAGCTCTAAAATCGCTTCTCAGCCGTTTTAACGATGGACTATATATTTATATTAAAATAGCGACTGAATTGCCTATACAAACAAACAGCGGACAATTTTAGCCGGTTTAGCCAATTTGAATCAGCGGGCTAATCATTTTAAATGATCACTGCTTGACTAGTTTAGTTTAAAAATGCGCTTAGCAGTCTCCAGGGGGAACTATGCTCTTTTTAGCTACATGAATTAGCAAGAATAATTTTTTAATATTGATTAAACTGAGTATGAGCAACTTGTTCTAGGAGGCGTGGCTTTATGAGTAAAAAGATTTGGATGATTATTTTTCGTTATTTGTTAGCGATTGGCTTATTTTTAGCCTATAGTGCATTATTTGATAATCAAGATCATGATTTGATTAGATCGACTCTTGTTTTTGCTATATGTCTTGGCCTTGCTATTATTCCATTTAGCCATAAGACCAAAAGCAAAAAATAGTTTAAGGGATATATAAAATTGATATT
>NZ_BBAG01000157.1 GCF_001311135.1 Secundilactobacillus paracollinoides DSM 15502 = JCM 11969 | reverse complement strand
AATCCCGACTGGCATACTAACGGGCCTGGTTTTCTGGTTATTAACCAGGTATTTCAGTTAATTAACAGCAATTTTGCAGGATTTTATGATCTAAATTACTGATAATTTTATCTCATGGTTAAAACGACTTAGATCTCTATTTGCATAAAATCAGGTCTTTAAAACCAATTAACTCATTTTTTTGCTTATTATTGGCCGTATTTATCGTTTCTTAGCCATTTCAAACCAAGCTTGGTGTATTTATATGTCAGTTAGTTAAAACGGCTGATAAACGATTTTAGAGCCAATCTGAATGAGCCTCTTGCTCTTTGAATTCTTCGGGGTGTTTGGCCGCATATTCTCTAGCCGCTTGTTGGTTCCACCAAATCGCAAATAGGTTTTGCATGGTGCCGTATAAGTAGTTCTCCACGTTCTTGATATGCTTCTCATTGCTTCTCAGGGCGTTAAAGTAGCGTCTCAAGGCTTTAGTCATCAAAGGTTTTAGTTCTTCGTCGTCAAGCGGGATTAGAACCCCAATATCTTGATGATCTTTTTCAACTCGGTACTTAGCATTTAAGATAATGCCAATGAAGCGCCGCATTTGTTGCGGAGTGCGGCACCAGAAACTTAGTAATTGCACGGCTTCGGGTTCTAAGAAAACGGGGAGCCCACTGTCTTCATCAGTTAAGAAGTCATTAGCATGGTTCACCAAATCCTGGTTTTGCTTTTGAATTTCTGCTGGTGAAAAATGGGCTGTGGAAAAGTCCAACTTTTGAGTATCTATATTGTATCTATTAGTATCTCTTTCTTTAAGTTCTTTATCTAGATCGTGTCCGATTTTCGGATTTTCGCTCGTAGCAAGGGTTCCAACGGTCTCCCGCGAACGTCCGATTTTCGGATTTTCGCTCGTAGCAAGGGTTTGCGGCTCTTTTTGAGCATATTCACCGCGTAAATAGACGTCAGTTGACTGCATATCTAGTTCGGCCAGGTAAAGTCGATTGGGTTCGTTTTTGCCAGTTTTGGGATTGAAATGCATGGCTTTTTGATAAAGTAGTCCTGCACGTTCT
>NZ_BBAG01000156.1 GCF_001311135.1 Secundilactobacillus paracollinoides DSM 15502 = JCM 11969 | reverse complement strand
AACCCACGCTGACTCAAAGGAGAGTTGCTAAAACATCTGACTTGCTTTAAAATACAAATCTGATATGCTCTAACCGAATCACAAAGCCTCAAACGATGAATGTTTTGTGATTCAGCAGCGTATGTTGTTTTCTAGTTGCCTAACGGCAACTTCTTTTATTTTTAACAGCTAAATAAAAATGGACTAGGCAGCTCCTTGCTAGCTACTTAGTCCATTGGTTTTAATTTATTTTTTTAACTATCCTTAACTTGTCCTGGCGGACTAGTCTGGGGTATAATTAATCTATAAATTAGATCTCAATGTTCAGTCGATTTAGACGGCCAAGTTAAAATCGACTGAATCTAAGTAGCTGGGTGATAGCTACTTGCTAATAAGCAAAAAATCTCAATCCCAAGTGGATTGGGATTTTTGATTATTAACGTGATCTATTAATATTCGGTTGTTAAATTAGCTTTAGTTTAGCACACCGTTTTTAACGCAACAATAACTATTTTTGCTGATTGAAGTTGTACTTTAGATAGATTGACTTCAAAATAGAGAAAGAGCATTTCTAATTCAAACTGGGTGGTGATTAACCTTGGTCAAAACAATTAAACAACTTGCAGATGAATTGGGGGTCTCTAAACAGACTATTCAATATCATTACCAAAGACTACCAACAAAGGACCAGCAAAAAGACAGCCAAGGCAAAAACCTTATTAGTCCCCTAGCTGAAAGCATTGTTAAGAACAGAATATCGAAATCTTTGCTAGCAAAGAACCAACAAAATGATAGCAAAGAGCCAACAAAGACCAGCAAAGAAGATAATGACCTAATTGCCACTCTAAGAAGAGAAGTAAGAGATTTAAAGCTTGAACGTGATAAACAGCTTGCTACCAAAGACCAGCAAATAAGTAGCAAAGATCGACAAAAAGATCATCTAACAAAACTGATAGATCAGCAACAACAACTTCAATTAACAACTGTAACAGAAAATCGCCAATTAAAAGAACATCTGCAAAAATTAAATGACTTGATTGAAATCTCTAATCCAGGCCAAAAACAGCAAGTGAATGACAAAGAAGATAGAACACATAATAATAAAAATTGGTGGCATTTTTGGAAATAGAAGTCAATTGGTAGATTATAAAATTAA
>NZ_BBAG01000155.1 GCF_001311135.1 Secundilactobacillus paracollinoides DSM 15502 = JCM 11969 | reverse complement strand
CTAAGATCATTTATCTTAGTCACTTTAGTACCGGAGGTCGGGTTACGAACCACACGTCCTCAACGGACACTGGATTTTGAGTCCAGCGCGTCTGCCAGTTCCGCCACTCCGGCATAAATTGAATGTTGTTGAATAGGCCTCTCAATAAGGCAAAGGCGGTAATCGGATTCGAACCGACGATGAAGGTTTTGCAGACCTCTGCCTTACCACTTGGCTATACCGCCATATTGAAATCGATGAACCATATCCAACTGGGTTAGCTGGATTCGAACCAGCGCATGACGAAGTCAAAGTCCGTTGCCTTACCACTTGGCTATAACCCAATCTTCAAAGGGCGGTATGTGGGACTCGAACCCACGCGTGCCGGAACCACAATCCGGTGTGTTAACCAAACTTCACCAATACCGCCATCACATGACAAACAGGGATAGTAGGAGTTGAACCCACACTAGCGGTTTTGGAGACCGATGTACTACCATTATACTATATCCCTATGGTGGATGGGAGTGGATTCGAACCACCGAACCCGAAGGAGCGGATTTACAGTCCGCCGCGTTTAGCCAGACTTCGCTACCCATCCATAATGGCGCGGGACGGAATCGAACCGCCGACACACGGAGCTTCAATCCGTTGCTCTACCAACTGAGCTACCGAGCCATTTAATGCTTGTTAATATTCAATTATTAACAACGGTCCGTACGAGACTCGAACTCGTGATCTCCTGCGTGACAGGCAGGCGTCCTAAACCAACTAGACCAACGGACCATGATGGAGGATACAGGGCTCGAACCTGTGACCCTCTGCTTGTAAGGCAGACGCTCTCCCAACTGAGCTAATCCTCCATGAGGTTGTTAACTAAAAACTTATTGTAGTCTTTCGACTAATGACCCGTACGGGATTCGAACCCATGTTACTGCCGTGAAAGGGCAGTGTCTTAACCACTTGACCAACGGGTCATACTAAAAGTTGCTGAACGGAGAGTAAGGGATTCGAACCCTTGAAACAGGTTTTTGCCCGTTTACACCATTTCCAGTGGTGCTCCTTCGGCCAACTCGGACAACTCTCCAAGAGTCTCCGACATGCGTCATCAAAACTCACTATTAAAGTTGTCCCAACAACTGAGTCGGAAATCAAATC
>NZ_BBAG01000154.1 GCF_001311135.1 Secundilactobacillus paracollinoides DSM 15502 = JCM 11969 | reverse complement strand
GTTGGGAGTCATTTAATCAAGCATTTACGACCGTTTATTGACCGCCGGCGGCGGTTAGCATTGATCATTGACGATACACTCTTTTCCCGTGAGTACGCCACCCAAACCGAATTACTAGCGCGAGTCTTTGACCATGACAAACAGTTATATATTAAGGGATACCGGGCTTTAACTTTGGGTTGGAGTGACGCCAATACATTCTTACCGATCAACTTTGCATTAATGTCTTCCAAGAAGCCACAAAACGTCCTTGGAAAATCAGCTAAAACAACCGATCAACGAACAATTGCTGGCCGGAGACGTCGCCAAGCACAGCAAAAAATGAACCTCGTTTCATTGCAACTTGTCAAGCAAGCCCTCGCAAATGGCGTTCTAGCTGACTATGTGTTATTTGATAGCTGGTATAGCTCACCAAAAATGTTCTATGAATTAACCAAGTTGGGATTAAACGGCGTGGGCATGCTTAAACGGTCCAGCAAAATTTACTATCAATATCGCGGACGGCAATATTCAGTTAAAGCATTATACAAGCGACTGCAGGCCTCAAAATATCAACCCAAGCAAGCTTATCAATACAGCTGCTTTGTCGAAGCGCACGTCGGGAACCAAAAATTCAAGCTTCGCTTGGTATTTGTGGCTAATCGGGCCCGTCAAGATGACTACCTAGTACTGGCAACGACTCAGTTAGGCCTTCAGCCACAAGAGATCATTCAACTATACGCCCGAAGATGGCAAATTGAGAATTACTTTAAAGTTGCCAAGCAATACTTGCGGCTCGACAAATCACAAGTTCAAAATTATGACGGGCTTTGTGGCCATTTAGCAATTGTCATGATGACTTATGACCTATTAGCTTGGCAGGAACGGCAAAATCAGGATGATCGCACCATTGGGGATTTATTCTTTATAATGAACGAAGCCATGCCAGATATTGAGTTGTCTCAAGCACTGGTATGGCTTCTAAATTCGTTAAAAACGATTATTAATCATGAAGTTTATGCAAGAAGAGCCCAAATTATTCAGATGATGAATCAGTTCTTCACATTTTTGCCGAAACGGTTAGTTTCGCTGTTAACAGCAAGCTAAATGGTTAAATTAATTAAAATATGCCTGTGATACCAAGGGATCAGTCTGTCTTCATACTTTCAAGTTTCAG
>NZ_BBAG01000153.1 GCF_001311135.1 Secundilactobacillus paracollinoides DSM 15502 = JCM 11969 | reverse complement strand
ACAGCATCAAGACCTAGATATCATTTTCAAAGATCAGCTGGAAATAGCCATTAATGAGCTTTTACAAAATGAACTTTCTGCATTCTTAGGTTATGAACCATATGATAGAAATGGCTTCAATTCTGGAAATTCACGTAATGGACACTATATGAGAACCTTTAATACAAAATATGGCGAATTGAATCTTACGATTCCACGTGATCGGAACGGAGAATTTGTTAACCATACTTTACCGGCCTATCAACGTAGAACAGACCAGTTAGAACAAACTGTCATTCAGCTTTATCAAAAGGGAATTACTACTCATGAAATCGCAGATTTGATGGAAAAGATGTATGGTTCCTATTACACGCCACAAACCGTTTCTAATCTGACTAAGGTAGTCAATGAACAGGTTACGGCTTTTAAGAACCGAACTCTATCAGAACGATATGCCGTCATTTATTTGGATGCCACTTATCTCCCCCTACGACGTGATACAGTTGCCAAAGAAGCAGTTCATATTGCAATTGGCATTCAGCCTAATGGGTATAAAGAAATTCTATCTTATAAAATAGCTCCCACAGAGTCTAGTTCAGTTTGGTCTGAAGTGTTGGCAGATTTGAAACATCGTGGGGTTCAACAAACCTTACTGTTTGTCGCTGATGGATTAGTTGGCCTAGAAACCGCGGTTGGTAAATATTATCCAACCGCAGTAATTCAGCAATGTTTAGTTCATGTAAGTCGTAATATTTCGCATCATGTACGCGTTCACGACCGCCAGACTGTGTTAAATGACTTTAAGTTAATTCATAAAGCAGCTAATAAACGAATGGCTGAGCATAGCTTAGCCAACTTTATTGATCGTTGGCGTAAAAGATATCCAAAAATTACGCAAGAGTTATTAAAGAATCAAAAAATACTAGTATGTTTTGATTTTCCACCGGCCATCCGGTCTAGTATTTACAGCACTAATCTTATCGAATCATTTAACAAAAAATTTAAACGACAAACGAAGAAACGAGAACAATTTCCAAACGAAGAATCGTTGGAAAGAACTTTGATGACCGTAATTCTTGATTATAATGATAAGTTTGGTCAACGATCGCATAAAGGGTTCAACTTAGTTCAAGACACTTTAGAATCTATGTTTTAAAGAAAAAGACGAGAGGCTTTTCTATTTACACATAAAATTTGACACTCTC
>NZ_BBAG01000152.1 GCF_001311135.1 Secundilactobacillus paracollinoides DSM 15502 = JCM 11969 | reverse complement strand
CTCCTGTATTTAGATAATAAGGTATTCCTTTGATATTTAATACCTACAGTTTCTAAAAAATTAAAATTAAAAAGTTGGCTTGCTACTTCGGTACTAATTTTGCCACCATTTTCTTTAACTTCAGAAATAATTGTAATTATGCCATCAGGATTAATTCTATTCTCGTCCATAACTGTATATTTTGACAAATATAATTGCGGCTCCAATTTAGCATTTTTTTCAAACTGGTCCACCCTATCGACGATGTGCTTAAATTTAACAATATACGTCGGAATTTTCTTAGCAGTGCCTATAAAGAAACCAGTTTTTAAATAACGTTTAACTGCTCTCTCTAAGGTTTCAAAATTATTATCAAAAGCGTCATCCAATCTTTTTGAAGTTATAAATTCAAGACCTTTATTTCTGGCTTGGCCTCGCTTTATGCAATCCTCTAATTGAGTATAAATAGTCTCAAGATGTTCAAGGCGACCCAATTGCACTGAGTTTTTTGCAATATGTTCGCTAATCATAAATTCAGGAGAATCCACTTTTTTTGCGCAATCACTACCTAAAATAATTTCACGATTATTTGATTCGTTATACAAGAACATTACTGTTCTAGTCAGCTTACTATTGCAAAAAGCACATCTAAACTTGGCTTCTCTTTTTTCTGCTTCGCTAACTAAATGTGGAGATTTAGTATTTTCGACCTTCCATTCACCTAAAGAAGCGTGAACCCATTCTGAAACTTGTCTTTTGATTTTCATCCTTAAGGCTTGGTTGTCAACATCAGAATCCTCCAAATGTTTACTATTGGTTAATAACTTATATATTTCGCCTAACTCTGGTGTTGCTTTTAAAAAGTTACTATTCATGAGAATGTTACGATCCATTTCGCTAATAAGACATTTCAATAAAAGAACCTCCTCAAAAAATGACAAATCAAAAATAACCAATATTAATCTTAACATAAGATGACATTTCACATAAATGATACTTGTGCTTGTAACCGGTAACAATTAATATCAATTATAATGTCGAAAAATGTTATACACGTATATGAGTGGGGTTACAATATATATATTAAGTGTAATCAAATAAGGAGTGTTATATAGCATAATGAATGTACAGAAATTGCTTATTATAGGAAATGGCTTTGATCTACAATGCGGACTACCATCAACTTTTAAAGATTTTATCGATAATAGCGTAACTAAACAAAAAAGAAAAAAAAATTCATCAGCCAGATTGCTGATTTAAAAGATAAGAAAGCCGACGAAATTATTGGTTAT
>NZ_BBAG01000151.1 GCF_001311135.1 Secundilactobacillus paracollinoides DSM 15502 = JCM 11969 | reverse complement strand
CAAAGCTTGATAAATTTGTTCACGACAATGAATTAGGCGAAATGCAAGCATTGGTCAATGCAGCGGATGCGGAATTAAGAAACGGGACAGGCGCCGGTAGTGATTTTCGTGACTGGTTAAACCTGCCAGAAGACTATGACAAGGACGAATTTGCTCGGATCCAGGCAGCGGCCAAAAAGATCCAGTCAACCTCTAAAGTGTTAGTCGTTATCGGGATCGGCGGCTCTTACTTAGGCGCCAAGATGGCCGTTGATTTCTTACACGATACCTTCTATAACTATTTACCAGATGACCAGCGTGATTTTCCACAGATCTTATTTGCGGGAAACTCACTGAGTCCATCGTACGTGCATGATCTCATTCATTTGATCGGCGACCGTCGACTTCTCAGTCAACGTCATCTCAAAGTCGGGGACCACGACGGAACCGTCCATTGCGTTCCGGATCTTCAAGCAACGCCTGATCGACAAGTATGGTGAGGCGGAAGCCAAGTCACGGATCTACGCTACGACTGACCAAAAGCGCGGGGCGTTGAAGTCCGAAGCCGACGCTGAAGGTTACGAATCCTTCGTTATTCCTGATGGCGTGGGTGGCCGTTATTCAGTGCTGACTGCCGTTGGGTTACTGCCAATCGCTGCTTCCGGTATTGACATCGACCAACTGATGACCGGTGCGCGGGATGCCATGAACGCCTACACTGACACTGATCTCACCAAGAACGAAGCCTACCAGTACGCTGCTTACCGGAACATCTTGTACCGGAAAGGCTTTACCACTGAACTCCTAGAAAACTACGAACCTAACATGCAGTATTTTGCTGAATGGTGGAAGCAGTTGATGGGCGAATCAGAAGGTAAGAACGAAAAGGGTATCTACCCATCATCCGCCAACTTCTCGACTGATCTGCACTCACTTGGTCAGTACATTCAAGAAGGCCTGCGGAACTTGATGGAAACGGTCGTCTTCATTGACAAGCCAAACCACGATATCGATATTCCTAAGGAAGACGGTAATCTGGATGGGTTGCAGTACCTTGAAGGTCGGACAATGCACTTTGCCAACACCAAGGCCTTCCAAGGGGTGACCTTAGCGCATACTGACGGCAATGTGCCGAACATGAGCGTGCACATTCCTGATCAGACGCCATATACCTTGGGTTACCTGATCTACTTCTTTGAAGTGGCTGTTGCCATTTCTGGTTACCTGAACGGGATCAACCCCTTCAACCAACCTGGTGTGGAAGCTTACAAGACGAACATGTTTGCCTTGTTAGGCAAGCCTGGGTTTGAAGAACTGGGC
>NZ_BBAG01000150.1 GCF_001311135.1 Secundilactobacillus paracollinoides DSM 15502 = JCM 11969 | reverse complement strand
AGAGAGAATTTCCTCGTCCCAATTTTCTGCATTAGATATGGTTTTGATGGAATCATCTGACAGCACAAGTTGCTTAGCATTATATTGGTACACCGAACTAGCAATCAGCGACTTTTCCTGTCCATCGATAACTAGCTGCCTATACATCAGCTTGCCAACAATTATTTCAAAGTCAGTTACTTGTCGAGAAATTTGCCCAGTTTTTCGATTCTTTTTGTCTTTGGTAAATTGTGGAGTTAATACCATTTTAAGTTCATTGATATATGCTTCATGACCGATGCCTTCGGCCAGTTTTAGATTATGCAATGATCTCATCGGAACGCCAACGACTTTGTATTTGTTTTCTCTTTTGCCCCTAATTTTTACAATGGATAAATAAGCATCCACATTATTGCTATACCCACCATAAATGTTAACCGGCTTGCCTTGTTTGATAGGAATCAATGTGGAATTTTCCGCGACTTTGGCTGGAAAAAGTTTCTGTTTGAACATCATTCCATTCAGAGAAAACACTTCTTGTGAAATCAACATAAATTTATAATGATAAACATCCTTCAACTGCTTAATTGAAGTTTCGCGATCCCAAATTACCTCACCAGTTTCGGTGTCAGCAATTCTCGCCTGGGTATCATCTGTTAAATCATGCAGGAAGTTGAAATTACGCATGGTAACCTTATCTTCTCTGAATTTCTTGAAGTCACCATAAACGAAGTAAGGACGTAGCTTAATATATCTGTGATATAGATATCTGCCTAAGAATGCGGTCAGATAAGCATCAAAGGCATGATGGTAATCATTGATTTCACGGTTCTTGATAAAGGCGAACTCATCTCGCATCTGATGGTTCATCCGAGCCGTAATTTCAATAATCTTGGTATCATCATTGCGATATTTGTCACCAAGAATATTTGCAACAAGCTTGATCACCTGGCTGGTTTCCACTAACTGTCGTCTAATAAAACCGTGCATGGCAAACTTACTAATGGTGTCAGGATTCGTTTGAAGATTCTTTAGTTTGCGTTTATTGATCAATCCCGCTTCAGCAAGCTGTTCCCAGAAGTGAGCCATTTTGACGCCAAACAGCTTCAGTGGAACATTAGCTGACTTACCATTGTTCACTGCCCTTGATACAAGCACCCGGTTACTTAATGAATCATCCTTGATAAACGCCTGTGGCAAAATATGATCAATATCATAATTACTGATTTCATCGATATTAATTGGCTTACCCGTATACATATCCCTCCCAAGCTGAGTGAAGTAAAGATACAGGCGATCAGTCAGACCCTTCTTAGACTTCGAAGCATTATCCAATTCAGATAGAATGTCAGGGTTCATGGATTTAACCAAGGTCTTAGAAGCTGTCCAAGATCTATT
>NZ_BBAG01000149.1 GCF_001311135.1 Secundilactobacillus paracollinoides DSM 15502 = JCM 11969 | reverse complement strand
AAACACTCATAGATGCTTCCAGTTGTAAAACTACTGTATTTCCATTTATTTGAATTTTTCTGTAGTGATTACTGCAACAGACTTACTGGTCAATTCATTTTGTGCGACCACAATGTGCGCATTGCGTTCAGGATCGACTTGGACTAAATTATCCTGATAGGGCTAACAGCGTACTAATTCAGATGAAATTGTTGCTGGTGCCCGAAATAGGTTATACTAGACAAAAGATTAGTTCCTTAAATCGTATTTCGTTCGGATTAATTTTACAATCTACCAACTATGAAACCCCATATGAAGTATTTTTTGACAAACCGTTGCACTTAGTTTGACAATTCGCCGACTGATGACCAATCCTCAACTGCAACGAGCGCTAGTTCGTCAGCTAAGACTGATGACCAATCCTCAACCGCAATGAGCGCTAGTTCGTCAGCTAAGACTGATGACCAACCATCAACCGCAACGAGTGCTAGTTCGTCAGCTAAAACTGATGATCAGTCAACATCAAAGACTAGCAAGATTGATGCTAAAACAATGACTAAGGAAAAACTAGCGACATTGACTTACACTAAAGATGTGACCGCTGATTTCACAGTCAAACTTGAGAACGGTAAGCTGACCGTGACGCCAAAAGCTGATAAAATCGCTGAGTATGCTGGTAAGCAAACCAAAACACGCTTTGTCGCCAGTCTCCCAACTGACAAAGCTGATAGTGAGTTGACCAAGCAAGGCCAGACCTATACTTGGAATAACCAAGCGTCTAATGGTAAAGATAAGACCAGTACGGTTAAGTATCATACCGATAAGCCGGTAACCCCGGCCAAAACAACGACTCCAGCGTCTAAGCCAACGGTTACTAAAGTAGTTAAGATGGCCCAGACTGGTCATCACCAAACTTGGTTTGATCGATTGGTGGCTTGGTTCAAATAATTGCTAGTTTGAGGGCTCAGCACGTATACTAATGGTGTTAAGGAATAACTACTGGCTAATAATGGGAGGAATCAACATGGCTGATAATGTGTTAATGGCCTATCATATTGTGCATGATCCTGATGCGCGGGCAAAACATGTTTTAAACACCAAAAAGTTGTATAAGTGGCGGATTACCGAAAAGACGAAGGGCACCCCGGTAGTTGGTAATGTGGCGTTAGTCCAAACCCAGTTTGCGAAGCGCACGCCAGTGATGATTTATGCGACGAAGGAAGTTGCCAATGATTTAAGTGACTTACAACCAGTTAAGGAATTTACGAACAATCGTGATCAAGAGACGGTTAATCAAATGTTTGATGACCTGATGAAATAATCTAACGGCCCATACCAACGTGAAAGAAATTACGTTGGTATGGGCCATTTTTGATTATAATAATTGAATGAGATACTGGCAAATCAATT
>NZ_BBAG01000148.1 GCF_001311135.1 Secundilactobacillus paracollinoides DSM 15502 = JCM 11969 | reverse complement strand
GAACGTTTGAATCTTTGATGGGTAAGACAACTTGTTGCATAAGCTGTTAGTTCCTTTACTTTAAAATTAATTTAGTTGCAGAAAACCTAAAAATCGAATATTATAATGTAGTACGATGGTAAACTTAAAGGAGGCGGATTAGAATGAGTAATACTATTATTAAAAACAAGACAATTTCAACTCGTGTAACACCTGACATTAGTGAACGGGCTAAAGCTAATCTAGCAAAACAAGGGCTAACCGTTTCTGAGTATATACGCTTATCGTTAGTTAAAGCGGCCAATAATGAAGTTCGATTAGTCAGCTTTTTAGATTCTCCGGAAGCCTTAGCCGCTAAAAAAGAAGCAGAAACAGGGCAGGTCAAAAACATTGGTTCATTGACTGACTTTGAAGATTGGATCGATAAGTTAGATGCAAATTAAACAGACCAAATCTTTTGAACGTGAATTAAAAAAACTAGTCAAAAAACATTTCCCAATAACTGTCTTGAAGCCTTGTTTAGAATCAATTGTTGAACAAGATGTACTTGTTTTGAAACAGATTAAAGATCATGCATTAAAAGGAAATTGGCGTGGCTATCGTGAATTTCACCCTGCCAGATATGGAAACTATGGTAAAAATTATGACAACTGGATTGTTATTTATCAGCTAGATCATGATGAATTGATTTTGTTATTGGTTGCAACTGGCTCCCATGAAATCTTGAATCAATAGCTATAGTTTAGGGGCACTTATAAAAAAATAAATTAAAATAGCCCCCAATATCTACATTATAGATATTGGGGGCTATTCTTTCAATGTTTTTGAGGGGTTATTTGGAGATTATAGACCCTAACACGATAACTGAGAATTAAACAATTAAAATTTCCCAAATTATGACCAAGAAAGATCATCTAATTCATGTAGTATTTTTTTCCCTTTTGCTGGATCAATCATTTTTATAAAGTACGCAGTCCCATATAAGTATCCTTTAAAATTACTAATATTTTCTAGATTGTTGTAGTTTAAATGACCAACAATCCCGAATCTTTTACTATAATAAATAGTTTGCTACCTTTACAATAAATGAGTTAACTCCAAATCAAAAAATTCTTGTCATCTAATTACTTTCTTGCTGTAATGTCTTATGAACGATTATTAATGGGAAGAGGCCTTATGTACAAAAATATGCGTGTCAATTTGATGAAGAAGGATAATAAACATTATCGATTTTCAAAAACATTCAAAAAATAGGGGATATATCGGACATTGTTTGGTATGACGCCAAACTGTACAACAGACTACAAAACTGATCGACCCACCAAAGTGACATTAGAACAAACAAATGGTAAAGTAACTCGCAAAAAAAATTAAAAAATGTATAAAGTAGACTGTCAAAAATGTAGTATCCGAGTGTTT
>NZ_BBAG01000147.1 GCF_001311135.1 Secundilactobacillus paracollinoides DSM 15502 = JCM 11969 | reverse complement strand
CTCTAACTTTACTGGCAAAATGCATGCTTACACTTTCCTATTAGTATTACTTTAAGAAAAACAAAATTAATCAATCAAAAAATGGAAATCTACCGAAACATTAGGCAGATTTCCCTTTTTTTGAAAACTAAATTCAGTGTTTCAGACTTTGATCCAGTTCGGATTTAGGTTGTTTGATTGATGGATTTTCTTCAGCAAATGCTTTCAGTTGCTTTTGTGTTAGCTCACTGATTTCTTGGTGCACATCGTTTAACTGGTTTTTAAATTGCGCTTTCTGTTGTGGACTAGTTGCTTGCTGAACTTGTTGTTGCAAGCTTTGATAGGACTTATTCAGTGACTGGGCTGCTAGCTTTTTTAAATCGTGCTCAGGTCCTTCTTGTACTTCTTGCAAGCCTAATTGTTTGGTTAAGCCATCGCTAAGCTCAATCACTTTGTTGCTAACTTGCTGGATTTCACTTAAAGCACTATGGATCACAGCTGTATCTTTAGCCCAGGTAGCCACATAACCAAGTGAGTAGTTACTGGTATCAACGCCAATATTTTGCATGGCAACATATGCGACTGCTTCGGCTTGGGTTTCCTGATAGGCTCGTGGCCTATTTTTAAAGGCTGATTTTAAGCCGTGTAGCTGGCTATGCGCATATTCGTGGTATAACGTCTTTAGTTTCAAAGCATTGTCGGGCTCATCGCCACCAATGACGATTTCATTAGTGCTGGGTTGAAAATACCCCTTAGCCCCATTTAGCGTCGCTAAAGGCACTTCACTGACTTTAAGGTCGGTTTGCTGGTTTAAATAATCTTTGAACGCGTTATACAAGCTCGTTACATTTTGATGATCAGCCAAATTTTCTTTGACAAAGTCTTGAGCACTTAACACTGGTTCACCGCTAGTTTGTGCCACATCAAAGACGGGCAGGTAACGATAACCAATAATGGCCCGTTCGTCGGTAGTATCAAGACGCTTTTGCTCGGCTGGTGTTAACTTCTTAATAATCGGAGCCGCAATCCGAATCGCTTTTGCGCCCCGGTTGACGGTGCGGTTAAAAGCCTTCTGCCATTGCTTAAAACCAGCGACTTGAGTGGCTTGAGGATTTTGCGCATAAATTAAATCAATGTTTCTGGCGCTATAACGATGAAATTTAGCAGGGTATTGAGATACTTTTTAAATTGGTCACTATCAGTTAATTTTAGGATTTGCTGTTCAGCCTGGGCGACTAATTGTGCTTTCCAAGCCTTAACATCTGCTTTATTTGGCATAAGTTACCCCTCCTCATCTTCAAAAATATCATTCAGTATGGGAGCCACTTTTGTTTGAATTGAGGTCGTGCCATAAAGGGCAACGTAACCGTCAGACAATTTTTGCCAAGCCACTTGATAATAGGCTCCGTTACCAGTGATTTCTTTTAGATACTTGTAGGTTCCTTTAGCCTGCAAAACTGGTAATTCACTCCCAATGACTTCTAATTTATTATCCATTTTATGATCTCCTTTGCTTTGCTAATCTCACCCGTTGTTTAGGTTTACTTTTAGCTTTATAAAAGTGAA
>NZ_BBAG01000146.1 GCF_001311135.1 Secundilactobacillus paracollinoides DSM 15502 = JCM 11969 | reverse complement strand
CTGAAACTTGAAAGCTCCGAGACAGACTGATCCCTTGGTATCACAAAGCTCATTTCAATTATTTTAAACATTTAGCTTGCTGTTAGTAGCGAAACTAACCGTTTCGGCAAAAATGCGAAGAACTGATTCATCATCTGAATAATTTGAGTCCTCCTTGCATAAAGTTCATGATTAATAATCGCTTTCAGCGAATTTAGAAGCCATACCAGTGCTTGAGACAACTCAATATCTGGCATGGCTTCATTCATAATGAAAAATAAATCCCCAATGGTTCGGTCGTCTTCATTTTGACGTTCCTGCCAGGCTAACAAGTTGTAAGCTATCATGACAATTGCCAAATGGCCACAAAGTCCGTCATAACTTTGAACTTGTGATTTGTCTAGCCGTAAATATTGCTTGGCAACTTTAAAGTAATTCTCAATTTGCCATCTTCGGGCGTATAGTTGAATGATCTCTTGTGGCTGAAGGGCTAACTGAGTCGTTGCCAGTACCAGGTAGTCATCTTGCCGGGCCCGATTGGCCACGAATACCAAGCGAAGCTTGAACTTTTGGTTCCCAACATGTGCTTCAACGAAGCAGCTATATTGGTAAGTTTGCTTGGGCTGATATTTTGAAGCTTGCAGTCGCTTGTATAATGCTTTAACTGAATATTGCCGTCCGCGATATTGATAGTAAACCTTGCTGGACCGTTTAAGCATGCCCACGCCGTTTAGTCCCAACTTGGTTAATTCATAGAACATTTTTGGTGAGCTGTACCAGCTATCAAATAACACATAGTCAGCTAGAACGCCATTTATGAGGGCTTGCTTGACAAGTTGCAGTGAAACGAGGTTCATTTTTTGCTGTGCTTGGCGCCGTCTCCGGCCAGCAATGGTTCGTTGATCGGTTGTTTTAGCGGATTTTCCAAGGACGTTTTGCGGCTTCTTGGAAGACATTAATGCAAAGTTGATTGGTAAAAATGTATTGGCGTCACTCCACCCCAAAGTTAAAGCCCGGTAGCCCTTAATATATAACTGTTTGTCATGATCAAAGACCCGTGCTAGTAATTCGGTTTGGGTGGCGTACTCACGGGAAAAGAGGGTATCGTCAATGATCAATGCCAACCGCCGCCGGCGGTCAATAAATGGTCGCAAATGCTTGATTAAATGACCCCCAACTTGACAGACCAGACGTTGCCAATTGATCCGGCCATCGTTCAAATTATTTCTAACTGTGCGACTGGTAAAGTTAGGTGTTTCACGTGCTCGATAAAGCGAGCGTCCTAGGAACTTTGTCGTGAGCAGCCATTCAATGACCTTCATCAAACTGATTTCTGAATGCCGGCGATAATTCACCAATTTGGCGAGTTTAGATAGACCAATGAGGGAAGTAAATTGACGAACAATATTGTGAAGCTCGTTTTCAGTATTTTTTTGTCTTATAATATTCATGACGTAAGTCTCCTTTGTATTTTGGTTTTGGTCGACTAAAGTATACAACGCAGGAGAGCTTGCGTTTATTTTTTTGCTAAAAAAGCCAATAACCACACGCCTTTGGCGTGATTATCAGCTTTCAAGTTTC
>NZ_BBAG01000145.1 GCF_001311135.1 Secundilactobacillus paracollinoides DSM 15502 = JCM 11969 | reverse complement strand
GTGCATTCTGCTTCATTTAAACGGACAAGTATACGTCTAAAAGCTGAACGTGTCATCTGAGAGCGCGTGATTATTTACTTTTTACTTTGTTAGCATCGCCGGTTTCCAAAGTCTGTATTTGAGTCGTAAGCGTATTTTGTTCAGACTCAGTTAACGATTCAAAAATTTTTTGTAATTTGGGCTAATCCGTTTTGTTGAGTTGAGCTATACCCTAAAATTACCATAGCTTTCATAAAGTTTTTTAGATGATTGTCAATTCTGAGCGTAGTATCAAAAGTAACACCATCTATTTGTTTAGACTTCGTTTTGTTTGATTCGTTTAGAGAAGATATGGAAATTTCTTTTTGGGGCTGGGGCGCCGATTTTCTAGGAATTATTTTGCTTTTATTTGAGTTAGGATTGTGTAAAAGTTCCACCATGCTAATCCGCCCTTTCAATAATTTCTTGTGCCACAGAATCGTATAATCTAATTATTTTTTTATCGAACTGATCTTTTAGAAATACACCTCTGATTGAATATCTTTTGATTCTTTCCATATTACGAATTAGGGTTTTTAACATGTTTTCTTTCCCAAATTCTTCTTCTGCTACTTCTAATGTGCTGTGATCAACAGGCGCCCCATTCTTTAATAGCACAGGAAGTATACCGAGTAAATTCAAACTAGGTGCTTCGTATTCATCGATTACCTGTTCCTGTATATATTTTAGAAACGATTCGGCACCCTGAAGACTGTGCTCTTGAGTTTGAAGGATAATCAGAACCCAATCTGAAGCGTATAAGGCGCTATCAGAAATTAAGGAAATAGTCGGTGGCAAATCAAATACCACAAAATCATATTTTTCTTTTAGTGAAGCAAGTAGCTTGCTAAAATATGTAACTCTATCTTTATAATTATTTTTAAACTTTTTTTCCATAATCCGTGGGTACAATGAAAAATCTGCGCTTGATGGAATAAAGTCAATGTTTTTATCCAAAGCAACCAACGATCTTGATAAGTCCTCTTCTTGGATTGATGCAAGTAAGGTTTGATTAAATTTAATATCATCGTGGCCTAAATTAGCCGCGGTTTTAAAGTAAATATCTGTAGCGTTCGCTTGAGGATCGAAATCAATTAATAGCGTTTTTTTACTAGCACGAGCTAGTGCCAGGCATGCAAGCGTGGCATTTGTTGTTTTACCGGTGCCACCTTTAAAATTTCCAAAAGTAATTACTTCACCCATTATACTGACCTCCAATTAAGTATCCTAATATACAAGGATACTTGGATACAAGGATGATAACATACAAAGATACTTGGATACAAGGATACAAGGATACATTTCTTCTCAAAAGCCGTTAAATTAAGATTGACTGCAAGTATCCTAATATACTTAGATACAAGGATACTTAGATACAAGGATACATAAAAAGAAATGTTGATTTATCACCAAACAACGAGTAATATTGGTTACATAAAATAGAACATAAAAAAACACCCACCGACGGGAATCGGTGAGCGCCACAAAAAAGTCATCTATTTTAATGACTATTATATCATGGCCGGTGCGATTTTTAAAGCCCTAGGGGACAAGCTGGGGTCTAAATCCAAGGGGACACGTTTGCCAGTACGACTT
>NZ_BBAG01000144.1 GCF_001311135.1 Secundilactobacillus paracollinoides DSM 15502 = JCM 11969 | reverse complement strand
CCCGTCAGTTTTCGTATTTTTTCGAAAACTGACGGGTATGTCTTTATCTTTTGCTGAAATACGATGTTTATCAGTTCTAGCTAGTGAGATCTTTCAACTAACTCAGAATTGCTTTGAACTTTTGGATACACTTGTCCCTTGGTTGTACAGATTTTTTTAATTTTGCCGGTTATTCAATAGCTGGATACGCTGTAGAGCCTGGTAGAACAGCCGATGGTAAACATGATACGAGCTCAGCCGCAACTGAATGCGTCGGCCAGTATGCACAACACGTGCCGCAACTTTGAATAAACGGATCCGCAATGTGCTAACGCACAAGCCGGAATCATGTTTTGTCAGTGCTAGCTGCTTTAAAAAGTTGACAATATTGTAAGCCAGTACACTAACCATCATCCGGGCAGCATTGGCATTAAACGTTGAACTATCAGTCTTATCGAAAAAGAAACCTGTTTTAGCTTCTTTGATGTAATTTTCCATTTGGCTGCGTTTGTGATACAGTTCGAAGGCAGTTTCAGCCGTTAAATTAGTCAGATTAGTGACGATAAATTCATGTGAAAAGATCAGTTCACCAGCTACTCGAGTTGATTTAATATAAATCTGCCGTGGCTTAGGCCACGATGCTGATTGATAGATTTCAGAGTAGTAATGAGTCTCTTCCTCTTGCCACTGGGTTTGATCACTGATCTTGACGAACTTTTCAGCTAGATTCTGTAATTTTCGATTGCATTTGAGTCGAATAATGTAAAACACATCGTTGGCTTCACAGACATCGTAAACTTCTGGCGTGGCGAAGCCACTATCACCACGAACCAGAATGTCAGTCGTGGGCAGCTGAGTTTGATAATGCTTTAATAGTGGTGTTAAAAAAGCTTTTACATCTTTGCTGGTGTAGGCATTTCCAGGACGCAAGACAGCTTTCAATAAGTTACCATCTTGATCAGTTGCCAGTAATGGATGATATCCTTCAGTACCATAATGTGCGTTGTAGTTAGTGGCTTCCTGTTTGCCATAAGTGTCTGAGTGAGTCGAATCGATATCAATAATCGTGGCTGTCTGGTTGGTTAATAGTCGAACACGGTCGATCAAAGCCTCATTTAAAGTCTGTAATGTGCTAACACTATCTTTATCAAAGCGTTGCCAAAAACGTGATATTGTTGCTTGTGAAGCCAAAGACGGTTTATCCAATAATAATTTAAAAAGCGGTTCTTTTTCTAAAGAAGTTGCCGCAGAATCTGCGCTATAACCAGCAATAATCTGAAGAATTAACTGTTTTAAGATACTAGAATTACTGTGTTGACAATATCGTCGCTGGTCATTGAACCTCAATAGTTTGTCGGCCAAGATGGTGAACTGGAATTTTGCCATCAGCTCTACACACAATGTTAGCCCGCCATCGGAAGATAATTGACCACCCGTATGCGATACTAAAATGATTTTGTTGAAATTTAATGCCATTTCCTGTAAAGTTTTCAATATAGAGTCCTCTTCTCTCATGTGGTTTTGTTTAGCAATTTAACTATACCAGAGCTGGGGCTCTTTTTGTGTACTTAAAAGGTGAAAATACAAAATACCCATCAAACGCGTGATGCATGTGTTTGATGGGTATTTTGCATATCTTTGTGAATAAATCAGG
>NZ_BBAG01000143.1 GCF_001311135.1 Secundilactobacillus paracollinoides DSM 15502 = JCM 11969 | reverse complement strand
TTTGAGAGTAGACCTCTCAAAACTAAACAAAGTTTTGTCTCAGTGCAGGGCTTCCGTATTATTCCTTAGAAAGGAGGTGATCCAGCCGCAGGTTCTCCTACGGCTACCTTGTTACGACTTCACCCTAATCATCTGCCCCACCTTAGGCGGCTGGCTCCCGAAGGTTACCGAACCGACTTTGGGTGTTGCAAACTCTCATGGTGTGACGGGCGGTGTGTACAAGGCCCGGGAACGTATTCACCGCGGCATGCTGATCCGCGATTACTAGCGATTCCGACTTCGTGTAGGCGAGTTGCAGCCTACAGTCCGAACTGAGAATGGCTTTAAGAGATTAGCTTGCTCTCGCGAGTTCGCAACTCGTTGTACCATCCATTGTAGCACGTGTGTAGCCCAGGTCATAAGGGGCATGATGACTTGACGTCATCCCCACCTTCCTCCGGTTTGTCACCGGCAGTCTCGCCAGAGTGCCCAACTAAATGCTGGCAACTGACAATAAGGGTTGCGCTCGTTGCGGGACTTAACCCAACATCTCACGACACGAGCTGACGACAGCCATGCACCACCTGTATCTGCGTCCCCGAAGGGAACGCCTAATCTCTTAGGTTAGCACAGTATGTCAAGACCTGGTAAGGTTCTTCGCGTAGCTTCGAATTAAACCACATGCTCCACCGCTTGTGCGGGCCCCCGTCAATTCCTTTGAGTTTCAACCTTGCGGTCGTACTCCCCAGGCGGAATGCTTAATGCGTTAGCTGCGGCACTGAAGGGCGGAAACCCTCCAACACCTAGCATTCATCGTTTACGGCATGGACTACCAGGGTATCTAATCCTGTTCGCTACCCATGCTTTCGAGCCTCAGCGTCAGTTACAGACCAGACAGCCGCCTTCGCCACTGGTGTTCTTCCATATATCTACGCATTTCACCGCTACACATGGAGTTCCACTGTCCTCTTCTGCACTCAAGTTACCCAGTTTCCGATGCACTTCTCCGGTTAAGCCGAAGGCTTTCACATCAGACTTAAGTAACCGCCTGCGCTCGCTTTACGCCCAATAAATCCGGATAACGCTTGCCACCTACGTATTACCGCGGCTGCTGGCACGTAGTTAGCCGTGGCTTTCTGGTTGAATACCGTCAACGTCTGAACAGTTACTCTCAAACGTGTTCTTCTTCAACAACAGAGTTTTACGATCCGAAAACCTTCTTCACTCACGCGGCGTTGCTCCATCAGACTTTCGTCCATTGTGGAAGATTCCCTACTGCTGCCTCCCGTAGGAGTTTGGGCCGTGTCTCAGTCCCAATGTGGCCGATTACCCTCTCAGGTCGGCTACGTATCATTGCCTTGGTGAACCGTTACTCCACCAACTAGCTAATACGCCGCGGGTCCTTCCAGAAGTGATAGCCGAAACCACCTTTCAAACAAAAACCATGCGGTTTTTGTTGTTATACGGTATTAGCACCTGTTTCCAAGTGTTATCCCCTGCTTCTGGGCAGGTTACCCACGTGTTACTCACCAGTTCGCCACTCATCCGATGTTAAAATCCGTGCAAGCACTTCATTTAACGGGATGCGTTCGACTTGCATGTATTAGGCACGCCGCCAGCGTTCATCCTGAGCCAGGATCAAACTCTCATTTTATGATTG
>NZ_BBAG01000142.1 GCF_001311135.1 Secundilactobacillus paracollinoides DSM 15502 = JCM 11969 | reverse complement strand
CCCGCAAAGCCCGTTCTCGCCGATTAATTCAAAAAGGGGCTTTATTAGAAAAGTACTTCCAAGCTAATAACCTCTCGGTCGAACAAACCGAAGAACTTTTAAAAATATTTGCTGACTATGTTAACGCCCATAAACCGGATAAATTAAAAAACGATCAACCTAATAACTAGGCCGATCGTTTTTATTTTCAGGATTGTTTTTTGGCTTTACTTCTGGGTTTTGATCTGCAAAATTTTGTAACTGCTTTTGCACCTTTTCTGGATAAGTAATATTGGGGTTTATCTATCAACGGACAAAGTCCTTTCGCTTAATAAACTCATCTTGCCTTTTATCTAAAAAGTAGGTATATAAAGCGTCATATACTTTGCGCTTTTCTGGATCTGGCTCATGTAATGACTTATCAAGTAAATCTTTTAAATCAGTTTCTTTTGCAATTTCAAAAAAGTCATTAATTGTGATTGTATCTTTCATGTTCATCACACTTCCAAGTTATTAATTTATTTAATCTGATAAGCCATTAGTCCTCATCTGGATCATTGAGCCAATCAGCGACTTTTTTAGCATCTTTGAACTCTGTTACTGGTGTCTCTTTGGTAGCCTTTAAAAGGCTTAAATTAGCTCTTTCGGCTTCGCTCAGGGCTGGTTTAAACGGTAATGCTGCGTCAGCTACGATCCGCTTATAAAACATATTGATCGCGGTAGTTGGGTTTAGACCTAACTGGCTTAAAACGGCTTCGGTATTATCTGCCAATTCTTTGTCAATCTGGACTTGTACGCGTTTCTTTTCCTTAACTGCCATGATTTTCTCGCCCCCCTTTATTACTACTCACATTATACTAATCTTTGAGTACCATCTCAATTAGCCTGCTTCTTTAAAAGTTGTGAATTTAAGTTTGCTGTCCTTTCCGCAATGGCACTTATACAACGTTCCTAAAGTGCCCGTAAGCGCATTTTAAAACTCGTTTAATATAATTATGCTCTATCTGTTTAAAACCGCTTAAACGGCCTTATATAGCTTTTTAGTTTTAAGCACGCTCATCGTTAGGGTGTTTGGCCGCATATTCTCTAGCCGCTTGTTTATTCCACCAAGCGCCAATTCAGCCACTCAAGGTGTCTATTTTTGCTTCTAAGCGATTTTAAAGCGGTTTTAATATAATTATGCATGTAACACTTAAAACGGCTTAAATGAACTTATACGGCGTTCAATTCCAAGAACGCTCATTGTCAGTGTTCTGTTCTTCGGGGTGTTTGGCCGCATATTCTCTAGCCGCTTGTTTATTCCACCAAACACCAAATAAGTTTTGCATTGTGCCATACAAGTAGTTCTCCACGTTTTTAATGTGCTTTTCATTGCTTCTTAGGGCGTTAAAGTAGCGTCTCAAGGCTTTAGTCATCAAAGGTTTAAGTTCTTCATCGTCCAGTGGGATTAGAACCCCAATATCTTTGTGATCTTTCTCAACTCGGTACTTAGCATTTAAGATAATGCCAATGAAGCGCCGCATTTGTTGTGGGGTACGGCACCAAAAACTAAGTAGTTGCACAGCTTCGGGTTCTAAGAAAACCGGGAAGCCACTGTCTTCATCAGTTAAGAAGTCATTAGCATGGGTCACCAAATCTCGGTTTTGGGTTTCTAGTTCTGCTGATGAAAAA
>NZ_BBAG01000141.1 GCF_001311135.1 Secundilactobacillus paracollinoides DSM 15502 = JCM 11969 | reverse complement strand
CCTGTAAAAAGATACTCATCTGGCCATTTTTTAGTGTATCTCATGTTGTTAATTGTTTTAATTATCTAGTTAAAATTAATAATGAATCAATGAGAGCTATTATGGCTAAAGAGTGTGTTTAAAGCAGTCCTAGTAATGATACTAGATAAAGAACACTAAAATTAGTGGTGGGTAATCAGCAGACCGAGTGAAATGAGGTCAATGCGCACTTACACATAGAATAAATTCTATGTTGTGCTAGGCCCATTAAAAGCCTGTATCAGAAGTCGCCGTTGGCGACAACAAAATCAAACCAATTTACCCAAAATCAATTTGGTTCAACATGTTTTCTGTATTTGCTTGATCCAAGCCTAAATAAGCTAAAGTCATTGATTCACTTGAGTGATTTAGTAAGTGCATGACTAGGCCAATATTGTAATTTGATTGCGTGTAAACACGATAAGCCCCGGTTTTGCGCATCGTATGAGTACCTAGATAATTAATTCCTAATAAATCGCCAACCTTACTCATAATTTTGTAGAACTGTTTTTCAGTAATATGGCGTTCTGGGTGTTGAATTGAAGGAAAGAGCCATTCAGAATCCAGCTTATGATCAAGCAGCCATTGACGGTACAATAAGAGCTCTGTTTGAACAGGTTTAAGGTACAAGGTATTAGGTTTACCAGTTTTTCGATCGTGAATGAACGCATTTTGTTTAATAGAACCGTCCAGATTAAAAATATCGGTCTGTTTTAAGTACATGACATCATTGACTCGTAGTAGCGTAGCTTTACCAACTTGAAAAATCGTATAGTTACGTCGGCCAGCTTTAAAATTATTGAGTAACGTATCTTGAACCTCTTTAAGAACGTTTGAATCTTTGATGGGTAAGACAACTTGTTGCATGTAAATGACCTCCAGTAAGAATATTTGCATTGTGTATCTACACGGGATATACTTGACTTGTAATAATAATTTAGGAGGGGAAAATATGGAACTTATTAAAGAACAAACACGCTTAGCAAAGTGGGGAAACTCGAAAGCTGCTAGAATTCCTAGCCAAATTATTAAACAACTGAAATTAGATGATAACCAAGATATGACAATAACCATTGAAAATGGATCAATTGTTTTAACACCAATAAAAAAGAACCCAACCAATATTCACGAGCTATTTAAGGATTGGCAAGATGACGGGAAAAGGGATCACGAGCTTGATTGGGGAAAGTCAGAAGGTAATGAACTTCAATGGTAAGCCAAGGTGATATATTTTATGTTAACTTTAATCCAAGCCGTGGTCATGAACAGATGAATAAGCGACCAGCCATTGCGCTAAGCAATGATCTAGTCTGTCAGACAAGTAACATGACGATTGTGGCTCCAATTAGCAGTACCAAGCGTAATTTTCCAATGTATCATCGACTAACTAGTAGTCAAACAGTATATGGAAAAGTATTATTAGATCAAACCATAGCCTTGGATTTACGGGCAAGACATGTCACTGATGAAACTATTGTCGATCATGTATCGCGTGAAGAACTAGAAGAAATAATCACTTTGTACAAATTATTGTTTAGTATTGATGACAAATAGAAGAAGTTATTTTTAGTATATAATGACAAATAACCCCCAAAATCTATAATATAGATATTGGGGGCTATTTTAACAACGTTTTTGAGGGGTT
>NZ_BBAG01000140.1 GCF_001311135.1 Secundilactobacillus paracollinoides DSM 15502 = JCM 11969 | reverse complement strand
ATGACAAATTTGTCCAAAAATTCGGATTAAATTTGCAATCTACCAACTTTCTATTTATTCAGATCTTTATGCCAATTGCATATCAAAAAGCACTACTCATTAATTTGGGTGGTGTTTTTTATTGTCTAATAAAATTTTGATTTTATAACGTGATATAAACACATTCTGCTTCATTTAAACGGACAATTATACGTCTAAAAGTTGAACATGTTGTCTGAGAGCACGTGATTATTTACTTTTTACGCGTACATCACGTTTTTCTAAAGAAGCAATTTGAAATTCTAATTCTTTACGTTCGTCTGAAGTCAAAGATTCAATATAAACAGATAAAGCTACTTCAATAGCTGCCTTTTGATTGTCACTATACCCTAATACAGCCATTGCTTGCAATTTGTTTCTAATGTGGTTGTTGATTTTTAGGTTTGTGTCAAAAGTAACCGAAGCAACTTGATTTTGTGGGGTTTTAATTCCTTTATTTGAATTTGAAAAATCCGAAATTTCAGCCTGCTTATCTGGCTTAATTGGGTTGCGGTTAGACCGAATCAATTTATTAGCCATTTTCAATTGCCTCCATTCTTTTTAGCATCTCGTCAGTTACGTCTTTGTATACTTTGAATACACGCCTATCAAACTGAGTATTGAAAGTAATACCAGTTATTCCATAACGCTTGATCCTCTGCATCGAGTGAATTTTATGTTTAAAAATGTTTTCAGTTCCAAACTGATTAATAGCATTTTGAATAGTTGCTTCATCTACAGGAGCTCCGGCTTGCAATAGAACAGCCAATATACCAACGATTTCCAAACGGGGAGCCTTGTAGGTATCAATAACTTGTTCCTGGATATACTCTATAAATGCTTGAGCTCCCTCAAAACTATGTTCATGAGTTTGCATAACAATTACACAATAATCGCTGGCATACAATGCTGAATCGGTGATTAACGAGATAGTAGGCGGCGTATCTATGATGACATAATCATATTTATCTTTAATAGGCTTGATAAGATTACTGAATTCTTTGACACGTTCATTATAGTCTTTGATTTTTTCCATATAGCGTGGGAAAAGAGCAAAGTCAGGTGCAGAAGCTAGGATATCGAAGTTTTCTTTTATATGTATTAAAGATTGAGTTAAATCGCCATCTTCAATACTAGCCATGAGAGATTTTTTAAAATGGCCAACTTTTCCATCAATATTAACTTTAGTATTCAAGAGTAGATTTGTGGCGTTTCCTTGGGGATCCAAATCAACTAGTAGTGTTTTGTAACCACGATTGCTAAGGTCTAGAGCTACTAATGTTGAATTACTAGTTTTTCCAACTCCGCCTTTAAAATTTCCAAATGTTATGGTTTGTGTCATGATAACGCCTCCTAACGATTATTGTTATATTAGCACTATATCGTTTTTGAATCAACACGATATAGTGCTATAGCGCGTTAGTTCTTTAGTTCTATAATGCTGTTGTTCTGTAGTGCTTATGTTCTACAGTGCTGTAGTTCTTTAGTTCTTTAGTTCCGTAGTGTTAGCACTACCGTATAGCTTTAAGCCCTATGTGCAAGCATTTACTAAAAGAAAAAACAGTGCCGTAGTTCTTTAGTTCCATAGTTCTATAGTTCTGTTGTTCTGTAGTGCTTATATTCTGTAGTGCTGTAGTTCTTTTGTTCTATAGCGCTTTAGTGCTGTAGTGCTAGTTTTTAAAACCGTTGACTTTTGTTGTGGTTGAGCTATAATTCTAAATGAAATCGATAAATAGAACATAAAAAACACCCACCAACAGCCATTGGTGAGCGCCACAAAATTCATTTAATTAATGATT
>NZ_BBAG01000139.1 GCF_001311135.1 Secundilactobacillus paracollinoides DSM 15502 = JCM 11969 | reverse complement strand
GCGCATCGGCGATTTTGAACTAGATACAGTCGTTGGTCCTCGTGGGCATAGTAAGGCAGTTTTATTAACTTTAATCGATCGAAAATCACGGTTCCTTGGATTACGCTTGTAGCCCACGAAGTCTCGACCAATTTTTTGACCAGTCTGATCTTGCAACGTTTTATAGATTGCTTGGACTTCACCGTTTTTTTGAATATGTTTATACGCATTGCGATAAATCTCATATTGGGAGGCATATTGCTCTACTAGCCCGCTATCAATGCGTTTAACTGGGGTGTTATCCTCTAAAAAAGGCACTAATCGACGCCAAACGACCTTAGCTTGCCGGCCTAAGTAAGCTGGCGGTGTGCGCGTTAATTGACCGTCGTTGACGTCTTTATCCGCTTTTTTCATTTTCTCTGTCTCCTTTCATTATTGGGTGACCCCCCCTACCTAAAAATTTTCAAAAAACGTTTGCGTCACAAAATGATGGTATTGTGTGCGCTCTCCCGGCCGTTAATAGGGGGCGGGGGTGATTTTTATATAGCTTTCGATACATTACACCTGATTGTTCTATTATTCCTTAGAACGCAAATTAGACGTGTTTAAATGGACAGTCAGATAATCAAATGAGTTATCATTCACCGTAAATTTACAGTCCGAATACCTGGTAGACTGTTTCCACATTCGTCACTCCTTATTCATCAATACATTAATGGCACTCACATCGGTAATTTCAGCAACTTGTCTTAGCTCGTTACCTTGTCCCGTGCCATAGTAGCCTTGTTCCCAATCCGTCTTGAGTCGGTGACACTTACCACAGATGACAGCAAGGTTATCAACGTTTGATTTGAGTGCTTGGTCGTACTCAATGGGTACAATATGGTCGACCGTCTTAGCAGCCGTGATGATTCCTTGCACACGACAATACGCGCACAAATAATGATCACGCTCTAGGACTTGTTGCCTTAGATGTGACCATTGCCTTGTACGATAGAAGTTGTATTGCTGACGCTTAGTGTCATCACGATTACGTGTGACTGTGTTGTACTTGTGTGTGTATTGTTTGTCATTGCTGCGTGCCCAACGTTGCCGACTAGCCAAGTACTCAGCTTCATGCTCATAGTGCTGCTGACAATAGTGATCTGGGAAGTTAACCATGGCATGACAGCCTGGTTGTCTACAGCGTCTTACTCTTGGCATGATCACCACGCCTCCGTCTAATTGGATTGATTACATATAACTTGGCTAGATCATTACTATCTATGTGCTTGCCTAACGGACTACTCTTAGCAGCAACTCATCTCTACGCTTACCTGTTGAAGAAAAGTTTTGTTTTTTGCCAAAATTAAAAGCCACCTCGGTATAAGGTAGCTTTGTGTATTCGCTAATATAAATTTCTTTAGCTGGGCATTCATGTAGATACCAATTCTCAAACGCTTTATGGTCGAACCCACCATAATTATGTGAAGTCCCAACATATGGTGGATCACAGTAAACAACGTCATCAGTATCGATGACTAGTTCACGATAGTCCTTTACAAAATATTCCAGTTGTTCCAACCGTACAGTTTGCTGCAATCGCTCCATTTGTTGCAGTTGTTGCAGTTGTTGCAGTTGTAGCAATCGCTCCATTTGTTGCAGTTGTTCCAGTCGCTCCAGTTGTTCCAACTCATCATGACTATAATTAATATTCATTTGTTCTCGTCGCCATTTATGGAATAATCTGTACTTCTCACTAATTGTATTAGCATTTAAAGAATAGCTATATAATTGGTCAAATTCCGTCCCAGTGTTTCCGTAAAAGAGGGCCTTAGTTAGCAATAACTTTTCCTCTTCATTTTTTTTACTCCACAAATAATCC
>NZ_BBAG01000138.1 GCF_001311135.1 Secundilactobacillus paracollinoides DSM 15502 = JCM 11969 | reverse complement strand
GGTGCGCCCGGCATGCGCCAACTAGACGGTGAAAGTCCGTTGCGGGCCGTAGTAGTCGGAACCGCAAGTCAATGACAAGGGTGTCCATCGTGAGGTGGAATCTGAAGGAAGTCGGCGACAAAGTACCGCATTGATGTACAAGAATCAGCTATAAGGCTGTGTTGGTCGGACGAGGTTGCCAAACAAACCAAAGTCCAATACTACTCGAGGCCATCGCAGTAAAGCTGGCAATGACATGGTACGAAAGTGGGCGTTCTTACCCGGGGAGGCCTGTATCGTACGTTCCCGACAAGAGGCGCGCTAAGCGCCACAGGAACAAACATCGCAGTGATGTGGTGCAGAACGATACAGGAGTCAGCCGAGGCCATAGTAGTGGTATCTGCCACGAAGCTGAACAATAATAGGTCATCATTGATATTGGAGGTGGAGACAGTGCAACAACCGCAGAATACAGAAAAAGCTGACCGCCGGCGGACAGTAGGACTGGAAGCCCAAGAACAAGTCGGGGTGCGTAGCACTGACTCTGGTGAAAATACGATGATGAACGGCACTAAGTTTCAAGAGTTAGTCTTAGACCGAAATAACCTGAACGAGGCTTATCTTCGCGTCTGCAGAAACAAAGGTGCAGCAGGACTAGACGGAATGACCGTTGACGAACTGTTGCCCTACTTGAGGAAACATAAACAGGAATTACCGCAAGCTTTACAAAACGAGACCTATCGGCCTCGTCCCGTTAAGCGGGTTGAAATTCCAAAACCTAATGGTGGTAAACGCAAGCTCGGAATACCAACTGTGATTGACCGACTTGTTCAACAAGCCATGGCGCAAGTCATGGTGCCAACATTTGAGCGTGTCTTCTCAGATAATAGTTTTGGGTTCCGACCGAATCGAAGTGCTAAAGATGCCATTGATAGAGTGGTTCAGTTCTACAATCAGGGCTATCACTATGTCGTGGATCTCGATTTAAAAGCATACTTCGATACGGTCAACCACGATCTGCTTATTAAATTTATTGAGCAGTATATTACGGATCCATGGATACTGCATCTCATTCGTCGCTTCCTAACCAGCGGTGTCATGAATGGTGGTCTATTTGAACGAAGTGATAAAGGCACCCCTCAAGGTGGCCCCTTATCGCCACTTTTGGCTAACATTTATCTCAACGAACTGGATAAGCTGTTAACTTCCAGAGGTCATAAGTTTGTCCGCTATGCGGACGATTGTAATATTTATGTCCGAAGCAAACGTGCTGGAGAACGGGTTCTGACTAATGTTACTCGCTTTCTTGAAAGCGACCTAAAGGTCACCGTCAATGAGGACAAGACATCAGTAAGTTCGCCTCTGCGGGCCAAGTTCCTGGGATTTTCCTTGGGGGTTGGTCGAGGAGGTGCGTATGCGCGACCTGCTTGGCAGGCCAAGCAACGCATCAAGTCTGCACTCAGGAAAATGACCAAGCGCAATCGGGGCGTTTCGTTAAACCTGGTGTTTAACGAGATTCATCAAAAGATGCGTGGGTGGTTACAGTACTATTCGGTCGGGAAAATGACCAATTTTATCCGTCACTTAGACGAATGGTTGCGAGCAAGGATTCGCCAGTATATTTGGAAACAGTGGAAGAAGCTCAAAACAAAGGTCAATCATCTTGTAAAACTGGGGCTTTCTGGCACCAGTGCTTATACAATGGCCAATACCCGTAAGGGTTATTGGCGAACTGCGCATAGCAAGACATTGACCTATACTCTGACAAACAAAAGACTGGAACGCCTTGGACTCATCAATATGAGCAAGACACTCCAGTCAATACAAAGTGCTTAAATTATTGAACCGCCGTATACGGAACGTACGTACGGTGGTGTGAGAGGTCGGTAATTGAATTAATCAATTACCTCCTACTCGATT
>NZ_BBAG01000137.1 GCF_001311135.1 Secundilactobacillus paracollinoides DSM 15502 = JCM 11969 | reverse complement strand
CACTTCGGCGTTTTTTGCGCTTGCTGTTGGTGATTGATTTGTTGCTTAATGGCTGCATTGCCGGTTAATTGTGTGGGAACATCAGCGATTAACTTCGCCACAAACTTCTTGATTTGGCTCAAAAAATTATCCGGAGTGCGTTCTTCGGTACTGATTTGCTGTAACGCTTGCTCCCATTTAGCTGTCATTTCTGGACTAGTTAGCAAGGGTTCGAGTTCGACCGCTTTACATAATGTGATCCCAGCTTCACTGACGTGCAGCTTATTTTTTTCAGTAACTAAATAGCCGCGTTTCTTTAACACTTCTAGCACATTGGCCCGGGTCGCACTTGTCCCAATTCCTTGCACGTCTTTGAGAATTGCTTGGGCTTCTTCATCATCAAGTGTTTTACCGGCCGTCTTCATGGCCGTAATCAGGGTACCTTCGGTAAAGGGTACCGGAGGGGTCGTTTCTTTTTGCGGTGTTTGAAGATTTGCTTGAACTTGGTCGCCTGGGTGAACGATCGGTAGGGTGGCTGCCACTTGCTGGTCGGCTTTGTGATCATCAAATAAAGTTTGCCAACCTTGCTTAGTTGGGACCTTACCCATCGCTTTAAAATTGACGTCGCCAACTTGAGTGATAATGGTGGTTTCCTCGTACTCGTACGGATCAGCAAACATGGCTAATGTGGTTCTTAAAACCAAGTCATAGACTTGTTGCTGTAATTTAGGCAAGCTGGCTAGTTTCTCTTTCGTCGGCACGACTTTAGTCATGATAATGGCGTAGTGTTCTTCAACCTTTTTTCCATTAACATAGCGCTTATTTGGGGTGGTATTGGTTAAAGCGACTTGTTTAGAGACTAACCCCAGATACTTCGTCAGATTAGCCACTAAATACTCAAATTCTTCATCAGTGATATAAGCACAATCGGTGCGGGGATAACTGAGTAGTTTGTCTTCGTATAAGCTTTGAATAGCCGCTAAGGTTTGGCTGGCACTGGCGTGATAACGCTTATTCATGGCACTTTGGAGACTAGATAGCGAGAATAGTTGGGGACTAGCACGCTTTTTGCCTTGTTTTTGGACGTCTTGATTAAACCGTTCTGCGAGCCTTTATGAACGTGTTTAGCTCGCATGAATGTCATTAGCCCTGCTTCGTCTTTAAATCGCTGATAGGGGTCTAATTTTGCGACGAATTTTTGCTGATTAGCTACAATTTCCGCATTTAGTTCAAAATAGGGTTCCGGCTTAAAGTGTTTGATTGCCTGGTCTCTTTGATAAACCATATACAAAGTTGGCGTCTGTACTCGACCAATCGAGTACACCCCACGTACCCCTTTTTGTCTTAATAACAAGGTGTATAAGGGACTACCATTCATTCCAATTAACCAATCGCTAATTTGACGGGTTTGGGCTTCTTTATAAGCCAAATAGTCTTTGTGCCAATCGCCAAGATTTTTGAATCCGGTAATAATGGCGTCTTTTTCCAAACTATTCAACCATAGCCGCTTAATGGTCTTCTTTTTAACGTCAATCTGGGCTTGGTTCATGATTGACCATGCGATATTGGAGCCTTCCCGACCACTATCGGTAGCAACAATAATGGTATCGGCCTTCGTTAACAGGTCTTTGACGACCTTGAATTGATCTTTTTTACTAGCTGACACCACAAACTTGTATTTATCGGGGAAAATCGGTAAATTAGATAAGGCCCATTGCTGATATTTCTGATCATATTTATCCGGTGTGGCTAGTTCAACTAAATGTCCGAGACCATACGTGACAAGCGTATTTTCGGGCAAAACAGGGTCGCTAACCGTATAGTAACCCTGTTTTTTTGTGCTCTTTTGAAAGGCTTGAACGTATGAACGGGCTTGACTAGGTTTTTCAGCTAAGATAACAGTGGTCATGTTCGTTCACTCCTTATGATTCAGCTTTT
>NZ_BBAG01000136.1 GCF_001311135.1 Secundilactobacillus paracollinoides DSM 15502 = JCM 11969 | reverse complement strand
AAATTAAAGTTAAGAGAATCAGAAGACCGAGTTAAAAGAGGTCAATGCGCACTTACACCCTTGACAAGTGTCAATGGTAGATTTAAACCCCATTTTGATGGGGTTTATTTGTATTAGAAGGCTAACGCCAACTATCACAAACCTAGAGTTAAATCTTAAGATTAATCAATCACATTACGAAGGATCCAATGACTATAAGCAAGACGGGCACCGGGAGTTATTACCCAAGGGTGATTAATTTCGAAAATTTGAATTTCAGTTGCTAAGTAAAGTGGCGTCTTACCATGATTAAAAGCAAAAACGGGTTGCGGAAAATCAGGCTTACTAGCAACTTGATGAACACTTTGACGAGAGTTCATCTGCCAGCGAATTTTTAAATCTTCACGCGACAATAACTGTGGCAGCTGTGTTTTTTCAAGTTGAGCTTGTTGCTGCAACTTTTGTGTAAAGGCTTGTTTAGTCTTGTTTTGATGCCAATCATCAAAAAGATCATACTTGTTTGATTTAAAATCTAAATCCATAAAGCCAGCCTCCTAACCAAAATCAATTTTATCCAGCATCGTTTCAGTACTAGCCTGGTCTAAGCCTAAATAAGCTAAAGTCATTGCTTCACTGGAATGATTTAATAAGTGCATGACCAAACCAATATTATAATTAGATTGTGTGTAGACGCGATAAGCCCCGGTTTTGCGCATTGTGTGGGTCCCTAGATAATTAATTCCTAACAGATCGCCAACCTTACTCATAATTTTGTAGAACTGTTTTTCCGTGATATGGCGTTTGGGGTGTTGAATGGAAGGAAAGAGCCATTCAGAATCCAGCTGATGATCAAGTAGCCATTGGCGATACAATAAGAGCTCTGTTTGAACTGGTTTAAGGTACAAGGTATTAGGCTTACCCGTTTTTCGATCGTGAATGAACGCATTTTGTTTAATAGACCCGTCCGGATTAAAAATGTCTATCTGTTTTAAGCGCATGACATCACTGACTCGCAACAGTGTCGCTTTGCCAACTTGAAAAACTGTATAGTTACGCCGGCCAGCTTTAAAGTTGTTGAGTAAGGTATCTTGAACCTCTTTGAGAACGTTTGAATCTTTGATGGGTAAGACAACTTGTTGCATAGTTTTAGCTCCTTAAAAAATTGATTTTTAGTACAAATTAAAGTACAATATTAAGTACAATGAAAGGGTGGTAAATATGACATTAGCACTAACACAGAGCGATTTTCGCGCTAACCTAAAAAAATATTTAGATCAAGTTAATGACGAAGACGAAACCGTTTATATTGCTCGTTCAAACAGTCGCGCAGTGGCCATCGTTTCACAAGAAAAAATGGACTGGCTAGAAAGAGCATTAAAAGCGAAAGAAGGTTCGTTAGAATATGCAATTGCGCGTGATCAGTTAATTAAACGCCATGTTTTACCTGATGATGAAATTGTTGAATCAAATGATGATTATTGGGGTCAGTTTAAATAATGAAAAAACTAAGATTTAAACCACGTGCAACCTTTAATGCTGATCTAAAACGGTTAGCCAGTTTAGACAAATCTATTATTGATGAAGTTCGAGCAGCCATTGACCTGTTGCTTGAGCAGCAACAATTACCACCAGAATTTGAAGATCATGAGCTTAATCGGCGAATGAGCGGGTATAATGAATTTCACTTGCGAGATACTCCGAAAAACAAAACACCAAGCGAAACTAACGATGTCCTGGTGGTTTATACGATTGATAAAGATGAACTAGTCTTAATTGGCATTCGAGTCGGATCGCATGATCGTTTATTTCCTGGTCAAAATCGTGCTAAAAGGTATCGAAAAAATGACAAATAGAAGAAGTTATTTTTATAATATGAAAATAAATAACCCCTAATATCCATATTATAGATATTGGGGGTTATTTTAACAATGATTTTGAGGGGCG
>NZ_BBAG01000135.1 GCF_001311135.1 Secundilactobacillus paracollinoides DSM 15502 = JCM 11969 | reverse complement strand
TCATCAAATAAAATTGGTGAGGTAATTTTTTATGACTGAAAAACCTGATATTGTTCAAATTCGCATGGGTCAAACGCCACAGTCGCAACCAACGGTTACGACGAAAGCAATGCACATCAAAGTCGGCACCAACAAATCTGTCATTATCTACAATCACATTAATGGTTATATTTTAGATGCATTCCTAAAGGCGGTGTTTAGCGATGATAATCGACCAAAATAAGCTTCATCAGATCTTTCTGGTCTGCGGAAAAACAGATTTAAGAAAAGGAATTGATGGTCTAGCTGGGGTGGTTCAAGATCAATTTGATTTGGACCCATATAACAGCGCGTTATATTTGTTCTGCGGGAGTCGTAAAGACCGATTCAAAGCACTGTACTGGGATGGTGACGGATTCCTGTTATTATACAAACGAATTGAGAATGGTCGACTCCAATGGCCAGTTGATCAAGCTGCAATTCGTAAGCTAAATCCCAAACAGTTACTTCGTCTCCTGAGCGGGTGGTCGCTGGAGTCGACCATTCATCAAGTGACCCCACCGGGTCACAAAAAATAGCTTTTAAACCCGTTTAGCGAGTGGTAAACTCATTTCAACAACTCTTATATACGGAAAGGAGTGAATGCGATGGCTAAGCACGTAAAAAATATTGAAGCCGAACTAATTCGACAGAACACTGAGCTAAAACAAGAAGTGCACGAACTAAAACAGACGATTCTACTTCTGGAAGAACAGGTGGCATTTTTAACCAAAAAGATCTATGGCCAAAGCTCTGAAAGAATTAATTCTGATCAATTGTCATTATTCGGACAAAGTGGTGTTTTTACCGAACCAGAGCAAACTGGGAACCAAAGCGAAGAGACCTACCAAGTAATAACCAAGATCAGGTCGAAAAAGAAGACACGCAAACAAACAATCAGTCCTGACCTGCCGGTTCAGGACGTTTTAATTCCATTCGATGCCAGTCAGTGTCCTCACGGACACTCTGACTGGCTCATCGTCGGCAAAAAATTTGTCCGCCAAGAAGTCTGTTACGAACCGGGACGCCTGTACGTTAAAAGAATCTACATAGAAACTGGCACCTGCAGTGAATGTGAAAGACAAACTGGCCTTACTTATATGTTTCAGAGCCAGGCGCCGCATGGTTTATTAGCATAGTCCATTGTCAGCATCGCTGGCAGCGCATGTGATCAGTGACAAGTTTCTGTTAGATCTGCCCTTGTATCGACAACAAAGAGCCCTTAAACAGGGCGGCTTTAATGTTTCAGAGGGGACCTTAGCTAATTGGATCATCAAAACTAGCCAACTGATAGAACCATTGTATGGTCTGATCCACCGAGAATTAATTGCCCGTCATCACCTTCAAGGTGATGAAACACCAATCCAAGTTATTAACGAGCCTGGTCGGGCAGCAAAGTCAAGATCTTACATGTGGGTCGCGACCATCCCTTTGAAGCTAACCAATCGGATTGTGTACTATGCTTATAGCCAGACCAGAGCTGGTTCATTCGCGCAGAAACAACTCTATAGCACGTATCAAGGCGTGTTACAATGCGACGGATATGCGGGCTATAATCTGCTTGGTGATCAGGCAATCAAGCGCGTCGGCTGTTGGGCGCACGTCCGGCGAAAGTTCAAAGATGCGTTTGATGCCGATAAACAGTACGTTGAAACACCCTTGCGATTGATCAACAGCATGTTTCGACTCGAAAAGACCTGGCAACACTTTTCTCCACGAGTACGCCAGCGACGTCGGCGTAGTAAAATAAGACCGCTTTTAAAACAGTTCTGGCAGTGGGTCGATCACTATGACGGGCTAGCTAAGTCCCGACTAGGTAAAGCCGTGACTTACGCGGCTGATCAACGCATGTATCTGAGCCGAATCGTGAACGATGGAACCATGGACTGGAGCAACAACACCGCTGAAC
>NZ_BBAG01000134.1 GCF_001311135.1 Secundilactobacillus paracollinoides DSM 15502 = JCM 11969 | reverse complement strand
TCCGAACGGCAATCTTTTTCATTATTCATGTGATACAATATAGATAATCGTCTATGTTTAATGTGGAGGAATTTACTGATGCACTATGAGTATAAAGATTTGGCATCACTTTTAAAGGTGGTTGCTGAACCTAACCGTCTTAAGATTTTAGAAATGATGTCCTGTGGTGAGATGTGTGGGTGTGATATACTTGCACACTTTAACTTTACACAACCGACTCTATCCCACCATATGAGTATTCTGGAAAAAAGTGGATTAGTTAACGTAAGAAAAGATACTAAGTGGCACTATTATTCTTTAAATTCAAACAAAAAAGAAAGACTGATTAGTGAATTAACACAAATACTATCTAAAACTGACCATTGCATATGTAAGGATTCACATTCAAACTGTTAGCTTTTTTATTTTGCATTATACATAGATAAATATCTATATGGAGGGCTATTATGCGTACTTCTAAAAATTTATCATTCATGGACCGTTATATGACCTTATGGGTATTTTTAGCTATGGCACTGGGAATTATTAGCGGTTTAGCTTTTCCATCGCTCCCTAAAATAATTAATAGTTGGTCTATCGGTACAACATCAATTCCAATAGCAATAGGCTTAATATTAATGCTATATCCACCACTAACCAAAGTTAATTATGGCAAAATGGGTGATGTATTTAAGGACAAAAAGGAACTTGCTTTTTCATTAGTTCAAAATTGGATCGTTGGCCCTATTTTAATGTTTGCTCTTGCTGTTATCTTTCTACACAATTATCCAAACTATATGATTGGTTTAATCATGATCGGTTTAGCACGGTGTATTGCTATGGTTATTGTGTGGAATGAATTAGCGCAGGGTAATAACGATTATGCTGCTGGTCTAGTAGCTTTTAACTCAATTTTTCAGATTTTGCTATATTCCGTTTATGCATACTTCTTTATTAGTGTCTTACCAAAATTCTTTGGGCTACAAACACAGACAATTAATATTACAATGAGTGAAATTGCTAAAAGTGTTTTTATTTATCTTGGTATTCCTTTCATTTTGGGCATTGGTTCTCGTTACTTTATCATTAGCACAAAGGGTAAAGAATGGTTTGAAGATAAATATGTACCAAAAATAAGCAGAATTACTACTTGGGCTTTACTCTTTACAATAGTAGTGATGTTTTCTGTCAAGGGTGCAAAAGTAGTTCAACTACCAATGGACGCAATAAGAATTGCTGTTCCTTTATTACTATATTTTGTCTTAATGTTCTTCATAACCTTTTGGATTGCGAAAAAGACTAAAACTAGTTATTCAATTTCTGCGACACAATCTTTCACCGCTGCAAGTAATAACTTTGAATTAGCTGTTGCAGTAACAGTCGCTATATTTGGCTTGAATTCTGGAGAAGCATTTGCTGCCGTTATTGGCCCAATGGTTGAAGTACCGGTAATGATCTTATTAGTTGATGTAGCACTATGGATTAAAAGAAAATATTATGATTAAGGAGTAACCAAATGAAAAAAATCTATTTTCTCTGTACCGGGAATTCATGTCGAAGCCAAATGGCCGAAGGATACGCAAAAGAACTTTTTCCTTCCGATAAATTCGAAATTAGAAGTGCGGGCGTAGAAAAGCATGGTTTAAACAAAAATGCAGTACAAGTTATGGCAGAAGATGGTGTCGATATTAGTCAGCAGTATTCAAAACTGATTGATTTAAATTACTTCAATTCAGCTAATCTAATTGTTACTTTATGCGGTGATGCACGAGATAAATGTCCAGTTATTCCACCACAAGCTACAAGTATTCATTGGCCATTACCCGACCCTGCAAAAGCCACTGGAACAGAAAAAGAAAAACTACAAGCCTTTAGAAAAGTTCGAAACAAAATAAAAGATAATCTATTCGAACTTGTACAAAATTATAAATAGGGTCCATTTTTAACAAAT
>NZ_BBAG01000133.1 GCF_001311135.1 Secundilactobacillus paracollinoides DSM 15502 = JCM 11969 | reverse complement strand
CTTCTCAGGGCTAGGTCATTATTGTTCTATATTATTCTGTATTTACATAAGTTAGGATCACTCCGCAAAACAGAAATCTGCGCCTAAGTTTTACCTCACTCAAAAATTCCAAAACTGCTTAGTGATTGTTCTAGGCTACATAGATTAGGACCGCTCCAGTTTCTAACCGCTTTGCTCCGCTCACTCTTTTTACTAAAACACAAACGTTTGTGACATTTATGAAAAATGGTTGCGAACGTTTTCTTCAGGTGCTATTATCATCAATGTAAACGTTTTCGAGCAATGCATTTATTGGCCAAGTTGCTACGGAGATGTTCATCTTTAAAGGAGGAATTCTCATGAACGCAAAAGCAAAAGCTGGCAACGCAGACGTCAAAACTGAACCTAAAAGTTTTGCATCTCACCTGCCAAGTTTGAAAGCAAGCACCATTTTTGCAATGACCTTCGGATTTTTCGGAGTCAACATGGCATTTTCACTGCAGCAATCACAAATGGGGCGAATTTTTCAAACCATTGGTGCTAACCCTAATAACCTTGGATTTTTTTTCATCCTACCACCATTAGCTGGTATGTTTATTGAACCGTTAATTGGTAAATATTCAGATCGCACCTGGACCCGTTTTGGAAGACGAATGCCTTATTTATTTATTGGCGCTCCAGTCGCAGCAATTGTTTTGGTATTACTTCCTAACGCTGGGTCATTTGGATTCGGATATGGTTCAGCCGCCGCACTGTGGTTCGCCGCTATCGCTACCCTATTCATGGATCTATCGTCTAACGTCTGCATGCAGCCATTCAAGATGGTCATCGGTGACATGGTTAATGAAGACCAAAAGGATATGGCATGGTCGTGGCAGCAATCATTCTCTAACCTTGGTGGGATTTTAGCCAACTTGGTACCATTCTTCTTAACTTTCATTGGTCTTTCCAACGTTGCTCAAAAGGGTGAAGTGCCCATTACCGTTAAGTTGGCGTACTATCTCGCCGCAGCCGTTCTATTACTGACCTCGTTCTATACAATTGCCAAGGTTCACGAATACAACCCCGAAGAATATGCCTTGTATCACAACATTGACTTAACAAAACAAAAGAAACAACCAAGTCTTTGGACCCTTACGAAAAAAGCCCCTCGTGTATTCTGGGAAATCTCAGTTGTTCAATTCTTTACCTGGTTTGCCATTCTCTATTCTTGGACTTACGCAGCCGGTACTATTTCACTGAATGTTTGGCACACAACTAATGCTGCTTCGGCTGGCTATCAAGCTGCTGGTAATTGGTACGGTATTCTAACCGGCATCCAAGCCGTTGCTGCCGTATTATTTGGTCTCTTAGTTCAAGCACGAACTAAACCAGAACATCGAAAAGCATGGTACGTCTTTGGATTACTTGCCGGTGCCCTTGGCTTTGTCTTGATTTTCTTTATTCACAGCAAGTGGCTCCTTGTATTGCCATTCTGCTTGATCGGAATTAATTCCATCACAATAAGCACTCAACCATTCTCACTATTAACTGAGGCTTTGAACGGTGAAAATGAAGGGGCTTACCTGGGATTATTCAATGGTTCAATCTGCTTACCACAAATTGCCGCATCACTTTGTAGCTTCTTCATCTTCCCAATGGTTGGCCACTCAATGCCAGCAATGTTCTTAGTTGGCGGAGTTTCATTGGTACTCGCTGCATTCTCAGTTCGCTTTATCCATTCAAAATTGAGTGAACCCGTTAAACTATAATAATTAGGACAGCTACGCAAAGCAGAAGCCTGCACCTAGGTCATCTCAACCAAAAATCCAAACCCGGGACTTCCGGTCAAGATAACTTAGAATCTGTCCAAGATCTATGATTTTTGATATACTTCTATGTAAAAATCGAGTTTAAGCTATGAAAAATTATCCCAGCAATATTACTCGGCAACAATTTGAATTAATTCGACCAGCTTTAGAAAATTTTCA
>NZ_BBAG01000132.1 GCF_001311135.1 Secundilactobacillus paracollinoides DSM 15502 = JCM 11969 | reverse complement strand
GATAATCGTAAATCATTTTAGAGTTGATTTGAATACGGTCGGTTATCTACTGCTTACAATACGTCTAAAGGTGGCCAGTTTTTTGAAATAAGCATGGCAGCATTCCTAAGTTAGCTGCCATGCTTATTTTTGAACACAAAAAAACGATGAACTCACATTCATCGTTTACTGACGGTCCGTACGAGACTCGAACTCGTGATCTCCTGCGTGACAGGCAGGCGTCCTAAACCAACTAGACCAACGGACCAAATTGCGGGAGCTGGATTTGAACCAACGACCTTCGGGTTATGAGCCCGACGAGCTACCAGACTGCTCCATCCCGCGATAATATTATTTTTATGACCCGTACGGGATTCGAACCCATGTTACTGCCGTGAAAGGGCGGTGTCTTAACCACTTGACCAACGGGTCATTTATAAAATGACTTAACTATTAATGAAACAACGGAGAAAGAGAGATTCGAACTCTCGCGCCGCTTACGCGACCTACACCCTTAGCAGGGGCGCCTCTTCAGCCACTTGAGTATTTCTCCAATGGGCCTAAATGGACTCGAACCATCGACCTCACGCTTATCAGGCGTGCGCTCTAACCAGCTGAGCTATAGGCCCAAAAAGCGGGTAACGAGAATCGAACTCGCGACAACAGCTTGGAAGGCTGTGGTTTTACCACTAAACTATACCCGCATTTGGTATTTCTATTGGCGTTGTTTTATTAATGGCGCGGGACGGAATCGAACCGCCGACACACGGAGCTTCAATCCGTTGCTCTACCAACTGAGCTACCGAGCCATAAAAGCGGTTCGTACGAGACTCGAACTCGTGATCTCCTGCGTGACAGGCAGGCGTCCTAAACCAACTAGACCAACGAACCAAATAGATATTTAGAAATAATTGCGGGAGCTGGATTTGAACCAACGACCTTCGGGTTATGAGCCCGACGAGCTACCAGACTGCTCCATCCCGCGATAATAAAAAGGAGGATGAGAGATTCGAACTCTCGCGTGGTTTGACCCACCTGACGGTTTTCAAGACCGTTCCCTTCAGCCAGACTTGGGTAATCCTCCATAAGATACAATAACAATGATATAACATTACTTGACCATAGTAAAGACCCAAGTTAATGGACCTTGTAGGACTCGAACCTACGACCGGACGGTTATGAGCCGTCTGCTCTAACCAACTGAGCTAAAGGTCCGAGCACTAATGATCAATCGCGGCGGGGGGGATCGAACCCTCGACCTCCCGGGTATGAACCGGACGCTCTAGCCAGCTGAGCTACACCGCGATGGTGTTTAAATAAAGATGAAACTATTTATTTAAATCGGGAAGACAGGATTCGAACCTGCGACCCCCTGGTCCCAAACCAGGTGCTCTACCAAGCTGAGCTACTTCCCGCTCAATGCACCCAGTAGGAGTCGAACCTACAACCTTCTGATTCGTAGTCAGACACTCTATCCAATTGCGCTATGGGTGCAAAATATTAAATTGTAACAATGCCGAGGACCGGGATCGAACCGGTACGGTCATCACTGACCGCAGGATTTTAAGTCCTGTGCGTCTGCCAATTCCGCCACCCCGGCGTTTTTGGCAAAAGCGGAAGACGGGATTCGAACCCGCGACCCCCACCATGGCAAGGTGATGTTCTACCACTGAACTACTTCCGCATATTCTGTTAAATGCCGACTAGAAGATTCGAACTTCCGACCCCCTGTTTACAAGACAGGTGCTCTACCAACTGAGCTAAGTCGGCAACTCAATAAATTAATGGGTGTAGAGATCCGAAATTTCTCTCGGTAATGAGCCGTGACAGGCTCGAACTGTCGACCCTCTGATTAAAAGTCAGATGCTCTACCAACTGAGCTAACGGCTCAATGGAGGATACAGGGCTCGAACCTGTGACCCTCTGCTTGTAAGGCAGACGCTCTCCCAACTGAGCTAATCCTCCATGAATGATAG
>NZ_BBAG01000131.1 GCF_001311135.1 Secundilactobacillus paracollinoides DSM 15502 = JCM 11969 | reverse complement strand
GGGAATACAGGAGTTTATAGATAGAGTTTTGTCTGTTTATAGATAGAGTTTTGTCTGTTTATAGATAGAGTTTTGTCTGTTTATAGATAGAGTTTTGTCTGTTTATAGATAGAGTTTTGTAGTATTATATATTCATAAAACCATATTCATTGAAAGAGGTGCTTCATTTGAGTAATGAAATTGTTAAATATGATCCTGAATTAAATACAATCCCACTTCGAAAATTCACTCCTGTTGAAATGAATTTATTCTTCTCAATAGTTTCTAGAATGCGTGACAAGGGTGACGAAACTGTAAGATTTTCATTTGATCAATTAAAAGAATTAAGTGCATATAAACCTACAGCAAATAACCGATTTATTGACGATATTGAAAGTACTTATCAAAAAATTTTAGGCTTACGCTTTGGAAGACGTAGTAAAGATGGGCTGCATCGTGAATTTTTTGTTATGTTTACCGAATTTGAGATAAACGGCCATGCTGATGATCCTTATGTTGATATTAAAATTTACCCCAAAGCTATAAAATTATTAAATGAGCTGGAAAGTTGGGTTCGTTATGCTTTATCAGAATTCAGAGATTTAAAAAGTAGCTACGCAAAAACCATGTTTCGGTTACTAAAACAATTTAGAACTACTGGGTACGCTTACTTTTCAGTTGCTGACTTTAACGAGCTATTAGATGTCCCTAAAAGCTATAAAAGTAGCAATATAAATCAATCCGTTTTAAAACCCATCAAAGAGGAACTTACGCCTCTTTTTAGAGGCCTAACGGTTAGAAAAAAATATGGTAAAGGCCGCGGGAAACCAGTGATTGGGTATTCTTTTACTTGGAAGCCTGAAAAGAAAGACGCTAACGACTTCTCACAAGGTCAATTTCAAGATGAACGTCAAAAACTCTTTAACATTCAGCATAATGCTGAATTAACAGAACAGGAAAAATGGCGCGCCATTGACAAGGTTAAGGGGCTAACTTTAGGCTCTACTGAGAAACAAGCATTGGCTGATAAACAGGCCGAGCACGATAAAAAAATAAGAGATCAAGCACGAAAAGAAGCACTTGCTGAACTCCGAAATGGGTTTGGAAATAATGCCTAAAACAATTAGAGAACTTGCTGATGAATTGGGCGTTTCAAAGCAGGCTATATGGCAAAAGATAAAAAGAGATGCGTCAATCGATTTACGTCAATTTACATCAACAAAAGGCAATACTGTTTACGTTGATGTTGATGGGCAAAAAGCTATTAAAGCAATGTTCTCAAACAATTCGTCAACAAGATACCGTCAACAAAAAGATGATGTTGACGACAACAAAAAAGATGCGGTTGATGGACAAGATGAAGTGAAATTCCTTCGAAATTTAGTATCAGAAATTCAATCTGAAAAGAAAGAGTTACATAAGTTACTAGATCAGCAACAAAGATTGGCCTTACAGGACAAACAACTGCTCGAAGAATACAAAGCAGAAAACGACAGATTAAAAGTTCTCAAAATGCCCTCACAGGAAACAGAATTCAAACACTTAGACAATCAATATAAAGATGAAGTGAACGCTCTTAAAGAGAAGTTGGAAAATTTGCAGGAACAAATCAAAGTTCAAAAAAGGATAGAAGAACAAGAAAAACCAAGAAAATGGTGGGGACTATGGCGAAAATAGATGATTCAGTTAAAAAGAAAGTCCCAGAATTGCGATTTAAAGGATTCACGGATGAATGGGAAGAGCGTAAGTTAAAAGATATAGCTCAATTTAATCCTAAAACAGTTCTTCCAGATGAATTTGAGTATGTAGACTTAGAAAGCGTTGTAGGGACTGAAATGATCTCGCATAGAACTGAATCTAAAGATCAAGCACCTTCAAGGGCACAGCGTCTTGCACAAAAAGGCGATGTGTTTTATCAGACGGTTCGCCCATATCAAATGAATAACTATTTATATGATTTGCCTTATGATAACTATGTTTTCTCAACTGGTTAGAGTGTTT
>NZ_BBAG01000130.1 GCF_001311135.1 Secundilactobacillus paracollinoides DSM 15502 = JCM 11969 | reverse complement strand
TAATTACCTGCACAACGTTTTAACTCCCGTGAAATAGTGCTTGGATTTCGCCCCAGCCGTAACGCAACAGCCCGGATAGATAACCCCTTAGCTCGTAAAAACATAAGTATTTCACGTTCTTTTATAGTAAGATGTTTATAGCTCATACCGGATACCTCGAATTGTTTGATTTGGTCGTTAAACATATTCTACCCGGTATGGGTTTATTTTTTTACTTTGTGTTGCATTTCAATTGTAAATTCGCCATCTAAAAAAACAGCGCCCCCTCCCACGAATGGTTCGTAATAATTTTTAATTTTTGACGGCAAATAACGTTTTATCTCTGGTAATAATTGTCGCTTTCCCCCAGCCCATTTGACAAAGGCTTAACTAAAGGATTCTTGTGTATTGTCATTATATAAGTTCTCCTTTAGATTCTAATTTTTAATTTAAATACTAATTAAAGATGCGACCAACTTCCAGTAGCATCATTTTTAAGCATTTGTTATTTTACGCCTGTTTCAGGGCTTCTAATCTATTCTGATTATCTCATGTAAACCGGTTCAATGCACATCGAATTTCTTTCGGTATCTGATAAAGGTTGTCCGTTTAATCCCGGTATTACGGGCAACATCTACATCACTCATGCCCGTCTGGTAAAGTTTAAAAGCATGTAGTAAACGGGGATCATCTTCGGCATATTGAGGTTTCCGACCATGATATTTACCCTGCTGTTTAGCGAGGGCAATCCCTTGTTGCTGCCGTTCAATGATCCGCTTACGTTCGCTTTCAGCTTGATATTTATACAGTTCAATAATGAGATTCGTCATGAGCTGGCGTAAATTAGGATCCGCAATCCCTGTCATGGACGGCAAGTTTAACACATCTAGGGTGGTCCCCTTATTTTGAATGGTGTTCATGATCTTAGTTAAGTCCTGGTTGTTTCGGCCTAAGCGATCTAATTCAGTGACCAGGACAATATCACCCTCGCGAACATAGGCGAGCATTTTTTGCAGTTCTGGCCGATTAGTGTTAGCCCCACTTAATTTATCCGTAAATAATTTATCAACGTCTTTTAAAGCCGCTAACTGTCGATCTAAATGTTGCTCCTTGGAACTCACACGCGCATAACCGATTTTAGCCATTTCCAATTCTCCTTTTAGACAGTTCTAATGAACACTTGTAATTCCTAGTATAGCACAGAAATAAAAAAGACCATTAGGGTATACCCTATTGGCCTAAAAATGAAAAATCAATCTAACAAATTATGAAGCCTAAACGCTAATCTGTTCGCGTATAATAAACTAGTGAGTAATTTAAAGGTGGGGGAAGGAATGTTTTTATGTTGGAACTGTCGTTTGAAAAAGAAGTTGTTAAAACCTTAACGACTGGAAGCAATCAATGGGTGGAACGCAAAGACCTATATGGTGCGACGCCGGATCAATTATGGGCTAATTTTCGTGATAAATTAAATAACAATAATTATGCTAAATTGCAGGGACACCCTTTAACTGATACCGAATTTAATCAGGTTAAACGGGCGATTGAGGTCCGGACACCTTACGAAGCAGCTAAGTTACTAGCCGCCGAAAATGGCATTGGCAAAGTGGAAGTTGAACGTGATGATGCTAAGCTGGGCACGGTGACGCTCGAGTTGTTTTGGAAAGCGGACGTCGCTGGCGGTAAATCTAGTTATGAAGTGGTCCGACAAGCAGTGCGGCCACGGTTAGCTGGTACCCAAGATGTCGATCCTGATCGCCGTTTTGACGTAACCCTATTGATTAATGGGTTACCCTTAATTCAATCTGCCATTAATTAAAATATGCCTGTGATACCAAGGGATCAGTCTGTCTTCATACTTTCAAGTTTCAGGAAAAAAATTAAAGGAATGTCGTATAAATGTTAAATGATAATAAATCAGAACTAAAAAAATATCACTTGTTTCATTCTAAACCAGTCTTTGTACCAATTATTTTAATTATTTGGTTGTTTATTGAGTGTTT
>NZ_BBAG01000129.1 GCF_001311135.1 Secundilactobacillus paracollinoides DSM 15502 = JCM 11969 | reverse complement strand
TATAGTGATCTTACAACATATATATTGATTCTTTCGTTATCGTTGCTTATTGGAAACATTACACTATTCCCTAGTTTGAGACGATATATTGGTCGTCCAGTTATTAAAGGGATGCATATATTTAAACATTTTTGGCCTTCTCTGGTACTCTTTGTACCTCAGATTGCTACTCAAATCTACCTCGTATTGAACAAAACAATGTTAGGGTCAATGACATCTGTGCAGGCAGCAAGGTATTTTGATCAGTCTGATAAAATGGTGAAGATGGTACTAGCTATCGTGACAGCTACAGGGACAGTTATGTTACCTCATGTAGCCAATGCGTTCGCAAATGGGGAACACGAGAAGACTAAGCGCTATTTATATAAGAGCTTTTCTTTTGTAACTGCAATGTCTGTGCCAATGACTTTTGGTTTAATGGCAGTTGCGCATAAATTCGTACCATTATTTTTTACGGCAAGATTTCTTAGTGTAACACCGATAATGACGATAGAAGCTATTGTTATTTTGTTAATAGCCTGGAGTAACGCTATTGGAACACAGTATTTACTTCCAACGAAACAAACCAAGGCTTATACGACGTCGGTCATTGTTGGCGCAATAGTTAATTTAATTATGAACATTCCATTAATCATACTGTGGGGAGCAATTGGGGCCTCAATGGCAACAGTGTTATCAGAGGCTTCAGTTACTTTGTATCAACTAGTCGCGATTAAAAAACAAGTTGATTTTAAAGCACTGTTTACAGATACTTTTAAGTATCTACTTGCAGGTGTGTTGATGTTTGTCGTTGTTTGGCAATTGGACCAGCATTTGCCAAGTACATGGCTGATGTTAATTGTTGAAGTTATCTTAGGAATATTGCTTTATGCGTTGCTGTTAGTTGTTTTTAGAGTAAAATTAATACATGAAGCAAAAGCAATTTTGAAAGATCATCACTAGTAGTTGTGATAATTCGTTTAGAAGGGATTTTTAAAAATGAAAGTACGCAAAGCCGTAATTCCTGCAGCTGGATTGGGTACACGGTTTCTACCAGCAACCAAGGCACTAGCAAAAGAAATGCTCCCAATCGTTGATAAACCCACAATTCAGTTTATCGTCGAGGAAGCCAAAGCAAGTGGTATCACTGATATTTTAATTGTTGAAGGTAAACAAAAGCGATCCATTGAAGATCACTTTGATTCAGCACCTGAACTGGAACAGAACTTGAAGATGAAGGGTAAGGACGGCTTATTGAAGCTGGTTAATGATACCACGGATATTGGCGTTAACTTATTCTTCGTTCGGCAGCCATATCCTAATGGGTTAGGCGATGCTGTGCGCATGGCTAAGTCGTTTATTGCTGATGAACCATTTGTCGTCATGTTAGGTGACGATTTAATGAGTGATCAGGTACCATTGACTAAACAGTTGATTGACCAGTATGAGAACACTCACGCGTCCATTTTGGCCGTTAAGAAGGTGCCTCATGAAGATGTGTCCGCTTACGGTGTGATTGATCCTGAGAGTGAAGTTTCTGATGGTTTGTACAACGTTCGCAAGTTCGTTGAAAAGCCAGCGGTGGATAAAGCACCTAGTGATTTGGCTATCATTGGTCGTTACTTATTGACCCCTGAGATCTTTGGCGTTTTGGAAAACCAGAAGCCGGGTAAGGGTGGCGAGATTCAGTTAACGGATGCCATTGATACGTTAAACCAAACGCAGCGGGTGTTTGCCCATGAGTTTAAGGGTGACCGGTTCGACGTTGGGAATAAGTTGGGCTATGTGACCACTAACGTGGAATATGGGCTGACGCATCCAGAGATTAAGGATGAATTGAAACAGTATATTTTGGACTTGGCTGAGCGGTTGAAGGATGAGGAGAAGAAGTAATAATAATTTGAATCTTATTTGATTGTTAGCTGCATACAAATGTAAGAAAATAGCGACTAAAAATGTCAGGAAACTGACATCTTTAGTCGCTATTTTCTTACATTTGTATGTGTTTTGGCTAATGAACA
>NZ_BBAG01000128.1 GCF_001311135.1 Secundilactobacillus paracollinoides DSM 15502 = JCM 11969 | reverse complement strand
ACGTCGCACTGGCAAACGTGTCCCCTTAGATTTAGACCCCAGCTTGTCCCCTAGGGCTTTAAAAATCGCACCGGCCATGATATAATAGTCATTAAATAACGATGACTTTTATGTGGCGCTCACCGATTCCCGTCGGTGGGTGTTTTTTTGTATTCACTTACAAGTACAATTGTATTTCTCTCAATAAAAGAAATCAACACTTTTTTTAAAAATGTATACATTTTTACATTAGTACAAATACTAATGTAAAAATTAGTATTTGTATACTCGTTCAAAACGCCTCTGTTGCAGTCTACATAGAGCTCATGTATACATTTTTACTTTTACACACTTGTATTTGTATACATGTACTAATTTTTGTGCTATGCTTTAAGAGCGTTACACTACATATTTATGAGGTGATATTTTGGATAGCAAAGTCATAACATTTTCAAACTTTAAAGGCGGGACTGGCAAGACAACTAATAGTACAATGACTGGTATCGAGTTGGCACGTCGTGGGTATAAAACACTATTAATAGATTTGGATCCTCAAGCTAACGCCACTAATTTATATTTAAAAACTAAAAATAACGTCGGCGGTGAAGTAACTTCTTTTGATGAAACCTTGATGACCGCAATTAAAAACAAAAACCTCAAACCAGCTATCATCAACGTAATCCAAAATTTAGATATTCTTCCATCCTCAGCTGACTTTTCTTTATATCCTAGATATATGGAGAATATAATTTCTGACTACACCGATCGTGTAAAATACTTGTCTACCTTAATAAATCCGTGGAAAGATGACTATGACTACTTGTTGGTAGACGTTCCACCTACAATTAGCCTAATCACAGATACCGCATTATATATGACAGACTACGCGATTGTCGTTCTTCAAACTCAGGAAAGATCGCTTCAGGGTGCCCAGGCATTCATCAAATACATGCAAGATCAAATTATCAATGAATTCCACGCTCCGACATTAGATTTACTAGGAATATTGCCGGTTTTGCTGAAAAATGGTGCCCCTGTCGATAAGAGCACCTTAGCTAAAGCAATTGATATATTTGGTAAAGAAAATATTTTTGACATAACAATTAAAAATATGGAACGCTTAAAACGATATGATGTAACCGGGGTGACATTTAAAGATCAGTTTGATAAAGCAGTTCAAGACGTATACTCCAACGTTACTGATGAAATATTTAGCAGAATGGCTGGTGAATAGGAATGAGCGGATTATTAAACAATCCCAATCTAAAAAAACAACCAAAGACGGACCCACTTGATCGTGGACAAGATATCAAACCCAAAAACACCTTTACTACAGATGATCTTAAAAGTAATAATGGCAAACCATCAAAACCGGGAAAAAGCGTTGCAGATTCTGTTACTTTTTATGCTAACGTTAGAATCAACAACCATATTAAGAACAAAGCGGAAGCTTTATCTGGAATTGGTCTATATAAATCTCAAAAAGATGCCATTGATAACGCATTAGACTATCTCATTGATTCTTTAGACGCTGAAGACAAGCGAAAATTTACTTTTCAATTAGATATTCTGGAGAGTAGAGACGCCCGAACTAGGGGAAAATAATATCGCGCTCTCAGACAACACGTTCACCTTTTAGACGTAGACTTGGTCCGCTTAAATGAAGCAGAATGCATACAAAAAATCCCTCTATTATGCGGAGTAGGGGCCTTTTTTGTCGTCACTTTATAATTAAGAGATACTTTGAGTGCCCCTGACAGCTTCATAAGGTAGCATTCGGATGTATCTGGTATATTATAAAGAGATAATAAAAAGACCCCCTAGCGATAAAACTAGAGGGCCTTTTTAACTCTGCACAAATTGATGAAGGTAGTATTTGAGGTGAAATGATACAGTAGGTAGTATAGCACTTTTAGTGTATAAGAAAAGCCCTCACCAAACTGACAGTAGGGACTTACAAATCGTAAATGAAAGAGCACTCTCATGCTTCTTAATGTTAACACTTTTTTATGTAATAAAAAAGCACTCTAGCAAGGAACTAGTGAGCTTTTTAAGGCAAAGATTTTCTGGAATAAAATCTAAGCAAGAGGTAGATTGACTCTGGGACAACCAGAGTATAACACTTCTTCAGAATAAAAAAAGCCTATCCGGGGGGATAAGGACTAGTCGAAAATCAACACACACACGTACACAGAGATACCTCTCTATGCAAGGTAAT
>NZ_BBAG01000127.1 GCF_001311135.1 Secundilactobacillus paracollinoides DSM 15502 = JCM 11969 | reverse complement strand
TATCATTTCTGGTGACCAACTTAGCCGTAAATGGTTTAAAATTATTTGCCTTAATTTGTCATTCAATTTAGTCTTTCGGTCACATCGTGACCGCTTGTATTCGGCATCTGTTTGGGCCACTTCGGCCTGGTAAGGTTCACATCGAGCTAATTCATAAGAAATTGTGGCAGGTGATCGTTTTAGGCGATCGCTCATTTGGATATTGGACAGGCCTAGTTCACAAAAGGTTTCGATTTTAATTCGTTCAGAATAGGTTATACTAGACAAAAGATCAGCTCCTAAAAGATGTGTTTGTGGTAAACACCATTTTAAGGGAAGCTGATCTTTTTTGTCCGAACAGCGTCGGATTAATTTTACAATCTACCCAAATGATTAATAAATACCAATTTGAGCGCTACTTCAAGCTGTAAAAATCCTTATTGTTATTTATTCCACTTTCTACTTCTGCTATCAGTGTTTCAATACTTTCTTGCATTTTGGAATTTTCAGCAGCACGTTGTGCACTTTCGATAAGACCTTTATACAAGCCGCGAATACCTGTTACATGATAAAAGAATTCCTCACCGGCAAAAACATTAATTCCATCATTCTCGATAGTTCTATACATTGTACTTAAGTCATCATGTGTACCATATAGAACGCCAACTACTTTATCGGAAGCATCTAAGGGTAAATGGTTGGTTCTTGCTAAGTTTGTTAAACCTCTGAAATGATCTTCAATTGTTTTAATGTCATCTTTGTTGATAGTGGTTGGACCAGCCTTGATTTGACAATACTTATGCCTATCATCAAGCGCATCATCATATTCAATATCCATTCCATTTACCACAGATGCCGTGGCTACTCCGCCAGTTGTTGAAACCATAAAGGCTTGAAAGTTAGTTCCAAAACTTGTTGCTATTGAAGTTCCCAATGCAAAAGGATATACAACAGCCCTGGCTAAAGAGTTGGCTGTAATTGGTGATCCAAATGCGTTAGCCGTTGCTTGAATTGTAAAAGGATTAACCTTAAATGATTTATATTTTTTGCAAGAATATTTTTGGGCTATTTTAGAAAACAAATTAAAAAAGAAATCGTAAGCATTATCAAGAACTTCTTGTTCAGTTATATTAGACATATTATAAATCTCCTTAAAAAAACGTTGACAACTACCCTTATTAAAGTTAATATATATTCATAACATTATATGGGGGTACGGCTATGAAGACGATCTTAGATAAGAAAGAAATTCACACCCTAATGAAAAAAAAGGGAATAAAAACACAAAAAGAGTTGGCTCAATCAATGGGTATAACCAAAAATCAATTGTCGGTCATGCTATCCAGCTCGTTTTCTCCGATTAAAAGTAACGTCTCTAACCTTGCTGACGTATTAGGGTATGATGTACTTAAGTCTATTGTACCAGTAAACGAGCAATTATCGATATTATCCCCCAAAAAAGATATAAGAAATGAAATGTTCCCAGAGGTTCCGATTGACGTGTCAAACGTAATTGCAAAAAGGAAGTTCAATGCTTTGGAATTATTTGCTGGTGCTGGTGGGCTAGCCCTTGCACTAGAACAGGCAGGTTTTAATGATGTCGGTCTGGTGGAAATTGACAAGCACGCTGCAGATACATTAAAGCTAAACCGTCCTAAGTGGAATGTTATCAATGAAGATATTACCAAGATTACGGCTGATCCTGCAGGCATTTATAAATATATACCCAAGAGTTGCGAAATTGATTTATTAAGTGGTGGCTATCCATGCCAATCTTTTTCTTATGCAGGGAAAAAAATGGGCTTAGACGACACAAGAGGAACTCTGTTTTATCATTATGCTAAAATCTTAGAGCAAGTTAAGCCCAAGATGTTTTTGGTTGAAAATGTTAAGGGGCTTACAACGCATGATCATGGACGTACTTTAAAAACTATGATTAAAGTTTTCGAGAATATGGGCTATAAGACTATTTACAAAGTATTAAACGCATGGGATTTTGGTGTTGCTGAAAAACGTGAACGTATGATTTTAATTGGCATTAGAAATGACTTAATATCACTTATCAATTTCCTAAAAAACATAATTATAAACCTGTTTTGCGTGATGTCTTAAAAAATGTACCTAATTCACCTGGACAAAGATACTCAGATGCTAAGAAAAAAGTTTTAGCTCAAGTGCCTGCTGGAGGATACTGGAGAGACTTGCCGGAGAATGTAGCAAGGGAATATATGGGAAAAAGTTATTATTCTGGCGGAGGTCGTACAGGCATGGCACGTAGATTGAGCTGGGAAGAGCCATCATTGACACTCACTACTTCTCCGAGCCAAAAACAAACTGAAAGATGTCATCCAGTAGAAACCAGACCATTCACAACTCGAGAATATGCTCGTATTCAAAGCTTTCCCGATAGTTGGCATTTTTCTGGGGGAATTGGGTCAATTTACTCGCAAATTGGAAATGCAGTAGCTGTTAATTTTGGGAAAGATATTGCTCTTTCCATTATCAATTCACTTAATCAAGTAAATTGATGTTATCTAATTTTGTTCTTTTGTTGTATTGACAGTAACTTTAGAGTGTTT
>NZ_BBAG01000126.1 GCF_001311135.1 Secundilactobacillus paracollinoides DSM 15502 = JCM 11969 | reverse complement strand
GGGTTGCGGAATCGCTCACTTTTAAACGGAATTTTTTAAAAAGTTGATATTCATTTTAGACCTATCTGTCCTTAGATAAAAGGCACTATAAGCTGTTCTAATATTAATTTTAGAGCATTCACTCTAAAACTGTTGACTTCCCATTCAACAGTGACTATGATGAACAGCAATTAGAGCAACCACTCTAAAATTTAAACTCAAAAAGGACGATCATAAAATGAAATCAGAAAACATTACAGTTCAACGCGCTAACTTAACTTTACGAGGGGTACTGAACACCCCGGAAAATGCGACAGACTATGATTTAGCACTCATCATGCACGGGTTTACAGGTGATAAGGGTAAGGCGCACGAGGACATGTTGTACGAACTGAGTGAAAAGTTAACAGCGAAGGGCGTGGCCACGATTCGGTTTGATTTTGACGGCCACGGCGAAAGTGACGGCGACTTTTCCGAAATGACCGTCCCAAGTGAGATTGCGGATGCGAGCGTGTTCTTAAACTACGCACGTCATTTGCCAAATGTAAACCAGATCTATCTACTGGGCCACTCCCAGGGCGGCGTGGTCGCCAGCATGGTTGCCGGGCTCTACCATGACGAGGTCGCTAAATTAGTCTTGATGGCACCGGCAGCGACCCTAAAGGAAGATGCTTTGAAAGGTCGGCTGCAAAGCGCCACCTACGACCCAAACCATATTCCAGAAAAATTGCCACTGGGCGCACCGCTGGACTATTTGAATCTCGCTGTTGGTGGCCTGTATTTACGCACAGCACAAGTGATGCCGATTTATGAAGTCGCTCAGCAGTTTGAAGGTCCTGTTTCGCTGATTCATGGGTCGGCGGATGTGATCGTAGATAATAAGGCTTCCCGGAAGTATGATGACGTCTATGCAAACTCGGAATTGCATATTGTTGATGGTGCCGGGCATACGTTTGAAGGGGCGACTCGGGAGATTAGTACTGATTTGGCTGTGGCCTTTTTGACTGAATAGATGATGACCTGTAAGAGGACTCAACTAAACCCCAAATTTAGGGGGTTAGTTGAGTCCTCTTTTTCCTGGAAGCAAAGCGTTTCTTTGTTACAGGGTCGTTTTTTTAGATGATGACTTTAGTCGTAAGGATAGGATGAATCCAAGTATTGCCATTAGGAAAGCGATAAGAAATGAGAACCAGTAGCCATGATTTAGTTGACTCACACTGGAAAGATGTTCAGACTTACCAATTTGAGTCCCGAATGAGACTAACATCATTAAAATAGCGGTACCAAGGGAGCCAGCGATTTGCCGAACTGTGGAAGACGCAGCGTTGCCGTGAACGCTAAGGCTTGGCGACAACGCATTGATGCCTTCAGTAAATGTTGGCATCATGACCGTCGCAATCCCGATGATTCTAAATGCGTAGGAGGTTGCAACGATCACGAGGTTTGTTGTTGGCGTGAAAAACAGCATTGGTAATGTGCCCAGTGCAACAATAGCGAAGCCTATCAGTGAAATGGTTTTAATGCCGTATTTATCATACAGCCTTCCTGAAATGGGGCTGAGTAATCCTTCAAGCAACGCACCCGGTAATAGTAGTAATCCTGACTGAAAGGCGGACAGCCCGTGGACACGTTGCAAATAGAGCGGTAAGACCAGTTCGACGCCCAATAAGGCTACGTTACTTAGCGCGCTTAAGGTGGTTGTGAGGGTAAATGTCCGATTCTTAAACACTGTTAAGTTGATGGGCGGGTTTTAATCGTCAATTGACGATGACCAAAGGCAACAAGTATTAACATACCGATCAGTAGCGAGGACGCGCTGGTAATGGTCAGACTAGCCGTGTTACCGATAGCTGAGAAGCCGTAGAGCAAGGTGCCGAACCCAAGGGAAGACTCGACAATGGACAACCAGTCGACATGCACCTCTTTTGACGCTACCACTGGGTGAACCCAAATGGCGGATGCGATGATAAGGAGTATTGCGAGTGGTATTAAAACGCCTGATAACCATTTGAGACCAAGATTATCAATGATCCAGCCGCCGACAGTTGGACCAAGTGCTGGTCCAAAGCCAACGACTAAGCCAATAATGCCCATGATCGTGCCCCGTTTACTTTGCGGATAGAGTAATAAAACCACGTTTTGAATCAGCGGAATCATTGACCAGCTGCGATGGCTTGAATCAGCCGGCCAAGGAGCAGCAGGATAAAACTATTCGCAAAAAAGCCAATGATCGAGCCAACCAAGAAGATCGACGCGAGCACGATCACTGTGTGTCTAGTATTGAATTTGTGAAACATCCAGGCAGATAGTGGGATCATTAGCCCGGCCACGAGTTGGTAGCCCGTACTGATCCACTGGGCAGTGGCTTGTGTCACGTGATAGACACTGATAATGGTGGGAATGCCATTGTTGAAAAAGGTTTCGGTGAGGAGCATGGTAAAGGCGCCAATTAACAGGACGGCCAACATGAAGTTGCGTTTTTTGACGGATGAATTGATCGTGAGTATAAGCAACACACCTTTCTTATGTAGCTAGCTACATATTTATTTAAAAATAAAAACGCCAACTGGCGACTAATTTTCGTCTAAACTGGTAATCATCTTC
>NZ_BBAG01000125.1 GCF_001311135.1 Secundilactobacillus paracollinoides DSM 15502 = JCM 11969 | reverse complement strand
AGAACAATAATAAAAAATGCGTTCATCGATCATTTTCAGAATGACGATGAACGCATTTTTTGTGTTCGTGGATAGATGCAGTATCACTGCAATTGTGGACAAGGTTCATAATTGATGACACTGCAACATTGCTTTTTTGAGACTATTAATTAAAAGATACCACCTAATTAGAGACTAGTATGAAGCATTGCTATCGATAACCTAATCAGCAGTCGAGGGCGGATTCTCTGCAAACTAGGGTCAAAGCTATTAAGATACTTAACTAACAGTACACTGTAAGCTCAATATGAGTGGAATGCAGCAATTTGGCACGGAGCTGTGGTGTCGACATCAGTTAGCGACCGTTCTTGGGTCGGTTACTGATGTGCGAGTCGATGGAGATCCATTCGAGAGCTGCGCAGCAGAAATCGAATTAGCTTCATCGCGAGCCACCACACGGAGTGCCAAATTGCGGAATGCAACGGACATAGAGGACCTATGCCCCTTGATCAACCTTCTGAGAAGCAATGGTCTGCTCAATCGCTTTGCCAAGCCGCTGAATCCCAGTTACGATCTTCTCGTCGGTCATGTTGGAGTAATTCAAGCGGAACGTCCCAGGAATGACCTTGTCGGCGTAGAACGGTTCACCGGGGACAAACGCCACATCATTTTTGATGCAGGTATTAAAGAGGTCTTGGGTGTTAATGTCACCAGGCACCTCGACCCAGATAAACAGCCCGCCTTCAGGATGACTGTAGTGCACACCCTTTGGGAAATAGGTCTCGATGGCATCCATCATGACCCCTTCGCGTTCGCGGTAAACGGCTTTAATTTTCGCAATATGGTCATCAATGTTGTATTCACCCATGAATTTAGCGATGATGTGCTGTGTCAAATTGTCGGAGTGCACGTCGGCGGATTGTTTCATTAACGTAAACTTCTTAACAAGTTTCTTTTCGGCAACGATCCAACCGATCCGCAACCCAGGGGCTAAGATCTTCGAGAAGGTGCTCATGTAGATCACGCGCTCGTCATCGTCAATACTCTTGATCGGCGCAACGTCGTCACCAGCGTAACGGATGGCGCCGTATGGGTCGTCTTCAAGGATGATCACGTCATACTTTTTAGCAATTTCAATCATTTTCTGACGTCGGTCAAACGGCATTGTCCGACCGGTTGGGTTCTGGAAACTTGGAATGGTGTAGATAAACTTGGTGTTCGGGTTGGCAACTAAGGCCTGCTCCAACGCATCAATCTTCATCCCGTCGTCGTCCATCTCAACGCCAACTAAGTGGGCGCCATAGGTCCGAAAGACATCCAAGCACACAGGTAGGTCGGTTGTTCAACGATCACCGTATCGCCGGGGTTCACAAACATCTTCGCGGTGAGATCGATGGATTGCTGCGACCCGGTGGTAATAATAATGTTGTCTGCCGTCGTGTGAATGTTGGACTTGACCATCCGCTTAACGATCTGCTCGCGAAGCTCAGGTAACCCGTTGGCAACACTGTACTGCAGCGCGGCTCGGCCAGATTCATCGTAGACTCATCAGTTACTTTTTTAAGTTCGTCAACTGGAAATAATTCCGGTGCTGGCAGGCCACCTGCAAATGAGATGATCTTGTCAGAACCCGCCACCTTCAAAATGTTGCCGACGGGGTCTTCGTCGCTTTCTGGAACACGGTCTGAGTAGTGATAGTTCATGCTTGAGCGCCTGCCTTTTCTGTTGTCTGTGCGTCCGCTGTGTTTTCAGCAGGCTTGTGATATTTACGCATCATTTCGGCCATGTGGACTTCGTGAACCACAAACTCATGAGTCCGGCAAACGTAGTCATGTTCGCGGCCGATCTTTGCGATGTACCCGTTGATGTAATCCACTTCGGTTGGGCGACCTTTTGAAAAGTATTGGTACATTGATGGGTAGTGATACTTGTACGCTTTAGAAACCGTGATCACAGAATCCGTTTCTTGTTGCCGGGTCTCAATTAAGTGAATACCAGCTCGTTCGCAGGCATCAAACGCTTCGTTGAAGAGTTGCTCAGACATTTCACGGACACCATCGTACTCAATGAACTGCACCATTTGCATTTCAAACATGGTACAAAGGGTGTTCGTAACGGCGTTGAAAACGACCTTGGACATGCACATGCCCTTCCATTCGTCGGAGAAGATCGGCCCTAATTTTGCCTGAGTGAAGTCATCGAAAATGGCCTGAACTGTTTCGTCTGGTTTTTCGTTGTTGTAACGCGCCATGTGCATCTGTTCTGAATCAACGGCGCCCATGAAGTCAACGTTTGCTGGGCCATCCATCCGGGTGGCGATCATGGCGCTCCCACAAACGATGTGGTCTGCTGGGAAGTAGTCAGCAATTTTTTCAAAGTGTCCCATGCCGTTCATGGCTGAGAAGACGTACTGGTCATCGTGGAAGATGCCAGCCTTGTTATCGCGGTCAAGTTCCTCCGCAAGTTGCATTTGTTTTTTAAAGACGATCCAAACATCTGGATGACCGGTGTATTCTTCAGGGTAGTAAATATTGATTGGCACGATATGCCGATTTTCGTGGTCACGGGCTACAGAAACACCGCCTTGGCTACGAACCTGTTCAACGTTTGGTTCCCAAGTATCAATAAAGTCAACATCTACGCCGGCGTTTTCTTGTAACATGACACCGTACCGATATCCC
>NZ_BBAG01000124.1 GCF_001311135.1 Secundilactobacillus paracollinoides DSM 15502 = JCM 11969 | reverse complement strand
GACCCAAAAAGTCAAGCCCGGACTTTTCGGGTCAAAGTCCCTAACGCTCCGCCCTCTAACCGCCTTCTTCCACACTCTGCTTGTATCCCCACCCATTTCTCGTTATAATAAAAGCACTTTTTGATTGAAGTCGAACCAATCTAAAAATAAAGAGGCTTAGAAATTTATGATTTATTTTGATAACAGTGCTACCACGCAATCAGCACCGGACGTTGTGGCCACCTATGATAAGGTCAGCCATCAGATCTGGGGGAACCCATCCAGTCTGCACCAGTTTGGTGAACAAGCCTTTAACCTATTGGAACAGTCTCGCAAGCAGATTGCTGATCTGCTAGGGGCTTCTCAATCTGAGATTCTGTTTACTAGTGGCGGGACAGAAGGCGACAACTGGGTCGTAAAGGGTACCGCCATTGAAAAGCGGGCCTTTGGTAATCACTTGATCACCACCGCAGTTGAACATCCAGCCATCCATAACTCAATGGAGCAGCTGAAACAATTGGGGTATGAAGTGACCTATCTGCCGGTTGACGAGCATGGTCGGATCTCAATTGATGATCTGAAAGCTGCTATTCGGCCAACGACGATTTTGGTATCCGTTATGGCCGTTAACAATGAAATTGGCACCATTCAACCCCTAACTGAGGTCGCTGATGTGCTGAAAGACTACCCGAAAATTCATTTTCATATTGATGCTGTTCAAGGCATTGGTAAGGGCATTCAAGACATGATCATGAATGACCGGGTGGACTACGTGACGTTCTCTGGTCATAAATTCCACGCGCCCCGCGGAATCGGGTTTATCTATGCGCGCCGGGGCCGGAAGATTGCACCACTGTTGACCGGTGGTGGGCAGGAACGTAACCTGCGAAGCGGCACTGAAAACTTGCCGGCCATTGCTGCCATGGCCAAGGCGTTGCGTTTGTTACTTGATAACGAGCCGGCTAAGGTCGACATGCAGCGACAGATCAAGGAACGGATTTACAACCACGTGAAGGATTTTCCACTGGTGACAACGTTCTCTGAAGACAATGATGGGTTTGCGCCACATATCCTGTGCTTTGCTATTCGCGGCGTACGTGGTGAAACCATTGTGCACGCATTTGAAGAGCATCAAATCTACATTTCAACCACCAGTGCCTGCTCATCAAAGAAGCACTTGGCTTCAAGCACGCTGACCGCAATGCGGATTCCAGAAGACGTTTCTACGAGCGCCATTCGAATCTCGTTAGACGAGCACAACACACTGGCAGAGGCTGATGAGTTCAACACCGTTTTTGATCAACTTTACAAACAATTCGAAAAATTGAGTTCAACTACTGCTGACGAACCAGCAAAGGCTTAATTTCTAAAACAAAGGAGGGTATCTATGGAATATACAGAAATCATGGTCCGCTATGGTGAGCTGTCCACAAAGGGTAAAAACCGAAAAGATTTTATCAAACAATTGGGCAAAAACGTTCGGCATAGTCTGCATGACTTTCCTGGTCTGGAGATTCGCGCCCAGTATGATCGGTTACACGTGGCACTAAATGGCACGCCAGCACAACCCGTCATGGACCGGCTAAAGGGTGTTTTTGGCATCGAGAACTTTTCACCAATGATCAAACTTGAAAAGGACTTCGAACAGGTCAAAGATACAGCGCTTGAAATGGTCAAGGCGCAGTACAAGCCAGGGATGACGTTTAAGATCAATACAAAACGCCAAGACCACAACTTTGAATTTGACACCAATCAGATCAATGATAAGCTGGGTGGTCACATTTTACGCAATGTGCCCGGTATCGAAGTCCAAATGAGACAACCTGACATTATGATCAAGGTTGAAGTCCGGTTAAACGGCATCTTCCTGACCAGTGAAACAATCAAGGGCGCTGGTGGTCTTCCCGTCGGTACTGGCGGCCATGCTGTGATGATGCTGTCCGGTGGTATCGATTCCCCGGTTGCTTCATACTTAGGCATGAAACGGGGCGTTAAACTGGATATGGTGCACTTCTTTAGTCCGCCATATACGAGTGAACAGGCGTTGGCTAAGGCTAAGGAACTGACGTCGAAGATTGCGGGTTATGCCGGCAGTATTCAGTTTGTTCAAGTGCCGTTTACCAAAGCTCAAGAAGAGATCAAAGAAAAGGTTCCCGAAGGCTACTTGATGACCATTCAACGGCGGATGATGCTGCGGATCACCGCAGCGATTGCGCAGTTGCGTGGTGCTAAAGGAGTCTTTACTGGCGAATCATTGGGACAGGTTGCCTCGCAAACGCTGGAAAGTATGCTGGCCATCAATGATGTGACGAACATGCCAGTGTTGCGCCCATTGGTATCAATGGATAAGACCGAGATCATCAAGATTGCTGAACAGATAGATACCTATGACCTTTCGATCCTACCATTTGAGGACTGTTGTACGATCTTCACACCACCAGCACCAAAGACGCGGCCTGATTTGGAAAAGACCCGTAACTTTGAAAAGCTGGTCGACGTTGATGCATTGATGAAGGAAGCTATTGACGGCATCCAAGTATGCAACATCCGCCCTGGTGAGAACTTTATGAATCAACAGGAAGATGTGTTTGCGGAATTGTTGTAGAGCAGAGCGTGGAGGAAAACGGTAGGAAGCGGAGTGTAAACCAACTCTGACGTAAATGCCCGAACTTGGCATTTACGTCAGAGTCGGCTTACATGCAGCTTTCTGTTTTCCGAAACGCGTTTCGGCTCGAGGACAGAGAACCACGAAAAATG
>NZ_BBAG01000123.1 GCF_001311135.1 Secundilactobacillus paracollinoides DSM 15502 = JCM 11969 | reverse complement strand
AAAACCGTAACCCGTCAAGTCAAATTCCAAAGAAAAAAAAGAAAGTTGGTGGAATTGTTGGAATGTAAGGATTACATTGTTCCATTGAAAGATGGGTTTGTGGTAAACACCATTTTAAAGGAAGCTGATCTTTTTTGTCCGAACAGCGTTCGGATTAATTTTACAATCTACCATAACCCCTTATTTTCCCCAGTCTGGATTATAGTTAAATCCATCTGAACCAAAGTAGGAACCAATCAGATAGCCCCCAATCAAGTCGCCCGTATTTCCCGGCTTAAAGCTTCGTTTAGAGAAGTCTGGTACAACATAGTCGAGGGTGGTCCGGGCCATGCTTAGAGCGATATCTAATACCCTCAAGTCACTGTATACGCCCTTACCTAGTTCGCTTTTATGCTCTAAAAGATACCGGCGGACTTTCTCATCGCTTAGCCCGTGCATACTTTCATAGTAAAGTGGCTTATAGTTCTCTCTAGTTGCCCGCTTTAAATCCCACGTCAAAGTTTTGATTTTTTGTTGAATAGAATACATTTATCCGTATCAATTGCCAAAATATTTAAATCTTTCTTATTGCTATAAATTGCCCGCAGTAACCCATAATTAGATGGTTGCTTATACGTGTACCCCGTCAATTCAATATAAACCGGATGCAATAAATCAATGATTGCCATAGTTAACCAGCCCCTTTCTCTTGCAGTAACTATTTACTAATAAGCGATTTCTATCAGCTATATATTATTATAGTACCATTTTTAAAAAAATTCCTGCCACGGCATGAGCTTAGTTGGTTCGCCTGTATCAACGTTCGGACAGATGGAAGCAAATTTAAGCACTTGGTCTACTTTTTTAACCGAGTAAGTAAACGGGAATTCAACGCTACCTTGTCGTTGCAAGTCTCTGATATGGCGAAAAGCCGCTAGTTTAATCAAATAACCAGTAGTTACCTTCTGATCTAAAACATCTAAGGCATACTGAGTTCCTGCGTCTGTGTATTCGTCACGAATACTTTTAACATCAATTCCACGGTATGCTCCTAACACATCGTGTGATTGAGTAAGGTCAATATTCATAAGATCACCCCCTTTCACAAGTAGTCTTTTTTACTCTCCCAAAAATTCTTTCATACGTTCACCAATGCTTCGCTCGTCCTTGTGATCATCTAAGTTTAGCTTGAGCAAATCACTACGTGACTTAGGAGATAGTCCCAATTCAGCGCCTAGTTTAGTCAGATTTTTAACCGCTGAGTCGTAAATTTGTGTCATGGGATTACGCTTGTAGCCCAAAAAGTCTTGACCGATTTTTTGACCAGTCTGATCTTGCAACGTCTTATAGATTGCTTGGACTTCACCGTTCTTTTGAATGTGCTTATAGGCATTGCGGTAAATCTCATACTGGGAAGCATATTGCTCCACAAGCCCGCTATCAATGCGTTTAACTGGGGTGTTATCCTCTAAAAAAGGCACTAATCGACGCCAAACGACCTTAGCTTGCCGTCCTAAGTAAGCTGGCGGTGTGCGCGTTAATTGACCGTCGTTGACGTCTTTATCCGCTTTTTTCATTTTCTCTGTCTCCTTTCGTTATTGGGTGACCCCCCTACCTAAAAATTTTCAAAAATCGTTTGCGTCACAAAATGATGGCAATGTGTGTGCTCTTTTTTGGCTAAAATAGGGGCGGGGGGGGATATTTTTATTTTGATTTAATGTAAATGATCGTGCATTGTCTATTCGCTCTCTAACGAGCTAATAAGTGCCTTTAAGGATGTCGATCATTCATTAATTTGACAATTTCACCAATATTCTCAATTGGGTCTGCATTAGTAAGCTCATTACCATTTCCTGTACCATAGTATGTTTGTTCCCAGATGGTCTTCTTATGATGGCACTGTCTGCATGTCACTACTAGATTGTTGATATCTGCCTTACTATTAGGCTGTGCTTCCACGGGCACAATATGGTCTACAGTTTTGCTGTTAGGCGTAAGCTTTCCTATTGTCTTGCAGTACTGACACAAGTAATGGTCACGGTCTAGGACTTGTTGTCTTAGATGTGCCCATTGTCGTGTGCGATAGAAGTTGTATTGTTCTCGTTTTGTCGCATCACGATTACGTGTGACCGTGTTGTACTTGTGCGTGTAAAGTTTGTCATTGCTGCGTGCCCAACGTTGCCGACTAGCCAAGTACTCAGCTTCATGCTCATAGTGCTGCTGACAATAGTAGTGAGGGAACGCAACCATTGCATGGCAGTTAGGATAGCGGCATCTTCTTGTCCTTGGCATTTAACGGACCACTCTTAGCAGCAACTCATCTCTACGTTTTCCTGTTGCAGAAAAGTTTTGCTTATTGCCAAAATTAAAAGCCACCTCGGTATAAGGTAGCTTTGTGTATTCGCTAATATAAATTTCTTTTGCTGGGCATTCATGTAGATACCAATTCTCAAACGCTTTATGGTCGAACCCACCATAATTATGTGAAGTCCCAACATATGGTGGATCACAGTAAACAACATCATCAGTATCGATGACTAGTTCACGATAGTCCTTTACAGAATATTCCAGTTGTTGCAACCGTACAGTTTGTTGCAACCGTTCCAGTTGTTGCAGCAAATCATAACGAGAACTAATATTCATTTGTTCTCGTCGCCATTTATGGAATAACCTATACTTCTCACTAATTGTATTAGCATTTAAAGAATATCTATATAATTGGTCAAGATTCGTCCCAGTGTTTCCGTAAAAGAGGGCCTTAGTTAGCAATAACTTTTCCTCTTCATTTTTTTTGCTCCACAAATAACCAC
>NZ_BBAG01000122.1 GCF_001311135.1 Secundilactobacillus paracollinoides DSM 15502 = JCM 11969 | reverse complement strand
TAACCCATAACCCGTCAAGTCAAATTCGAAAGAAAGTTCAAAAATACGGAGAATATTGATGAATGGTACAGGCGTAATCCCAAGAAATTTCACAAAGTACAGTTCCCCAATTAAAGCCAATCTAAGACCTATACCACTTCTTTTTTGGACAAGTTCACAAAGGCCAAATAACGGATCGTTGTTTTATCAGGGCATGAAGGGTTTACTTGGGATAAGGCCGATTATGTAAAGTAGAAATTGGTATAGGGTAAGTCCAAACGCTGATGACGGTAAAAGCTGAGGGAGTTATGGAGGATATGTGGTATAGTTAGATCAATATGAAAGGGGCGTTTTACCTTGTCTAAATTGATTAAGGGACTCGTTGTTGGATTAGGTGTTTGTATTGGGCTGTCATTATTCGAAATACCTTCAACGGCACATGCAAATTATGGGACTAAACTGACATATGGGTATAAAGTTCCTAAAGCACTTCATGGAAAATGGTATTTTGGAAACCAGAAAGCTGTATTTACTGGTACATATAAGAAGTATAGAACTGGTAAAATGGTGATAACTAGACATTTGGTTAAAGGTACTTGCTATGCTAATGGTAAGCATTATCGTGTAAAACTTTATTATGATGGATTATATTATGGTCACTCTTTAGATTTTGGATGCCAGTACGTGCCAATCATTTTTAGTTACCATGGGCATAATCATAAGGGATTAGACGTGTCTGGACAGGGCCCAGACGTTATATACACTAGAAAGAACTTTCATAACACATTATCGCTTAACAAGCATGGAAATTATCATAAGGTGAAACTGGTTCATTTTGGATTTTAGCAGATGTAAAAAAGACCATCTAGGAAGGTATTATGAGGGTATCTTCTTTGATGATCTTTTTTGTATAGGAATATTCCAATGGAATGTCAGAACGAGATTAATCATAACACGGGAGTATCAGAAATTACAGAAACTTCTCAATGATATAGATAAGAAGGGTAACCTAAGAACGCCACTGGAACACTTAATTGTAACTAATAAAATCAGTTGTTTTTGATGGATACATTAGGGTAGACCCTAGTTAAACAAGAGCTAGGGGTTCGTGTTTTGAGATAACCTTAATTTTGGGGAGATCTCAAAAAGATGTGTGCAATTTTGCGCAGATGTGGTTTATCTTATATTTTAAAGCCGTGAGAGACGTTCTAAGACGTTTAGAACAACTTGAATATAAATATACGTGAGTAAGATAGAATGGCTTAAAAGAGCTTATAATACATGTTCTAAAAAATCATTGGAGATAATATAGTATTTATCATAATTTTGATGAGTGTCGGATTAAGCGCATTGTTGTTAAGCAGCCCTGTGCTTGCGAAATCTAATCACGTTAGTTTGAAGGTAAATCCAATTACAGGTAAGCAAACGAGTGTTAAAGGTAAAACTACTAAATTAGCAACTATTAAGGTTTTACATAATAAGACTTTATTAGGTAAGGGTACAGCTTCTAAAAAAGGTGCTTTTAAAATAACCCTTAAAGTACCAATCAAAAATGGTTGGAAGTATACGATTCAAGCTACAAAAAAAGGTTTTACAGCTAAAAAATATACTGTTACGGCTTTATATGCTTCTACAAAAATAGATCAAGCTCAAAGTAATAATTATCAAGATGAAATTCACGGCTTGCAGAATACGATTGTAAGTTTGCAATCGCAATTAAATGACTTAAAAAATAAACAAAGTACTACGACAGTAGTTAATTCAGATAATGCGCAAACTGCTAATACTTGGTTAGCTTATCAGAAACAAATAGATGCTTTAAATGATCAAATGTCTTCGATAAATAATCAATTAGACCAACTTCATGCAAACAATAATATGGGCCCATTAGATGCTGCTCAAATGGCCGTTGAGTTTTATAGGAATACCAAATTAAGTGATTTGAATGATTCTCTTACAATTTATCAAAATGCAGTAATTAAGGATAAAAAGCTCTTAGCGCAAGATCCAAATGACTACACAGCTCTTGCAAATCTACAAACAGACGAAGGGGAAGTAAGCGAAGACCAAAAAGATATAAATACTTTTAGTGAAATAAGTTCTGAAGGTGTAGACACTTATTTAAAAAATGCTATAACTGAGCAAAGTGAATTTGATAAATTAAAATCAGAGTCAAAATCCCTTGATGAACAAATCAATGAATTACAACAAAAACAAGCAGCAGTATTAAATTCCTTGCCTTAGTCATTATTATTTAGAGTAAGTCACCGTATTCATTAGAATATGGTGTTTTTTGTTAATAAAAATTTATTATGAACACATTTACTATAAAAAACAGTTTATGATAAAAAAGTAACTTAGACTATTGGCAAACTATTTAATTGTTCAAAGCGTCCCTGCAAGGGAAAGCGCATATCCCTAACGTGAACGAGTGGAACGACAAGGAAAACTTGTTTTCCGCAGTCTGGTTCTTGATTGAGTTATTAAGTTAATAATTTTAATTAATGTCCGCCTTTTCGTGCTTTGCCTTGGTGGCAAGCCCGAACGGCTATAAATGTTGATATATAAGGATTTGTAAGACTTTTTAAAAAACGGGCATTAAGCAAACGCCCTTATATATAAGAATGATTGCTAAAAGTCCAAAATAATAAAAACCTCAATTGTCAAATCAAGTGCAACACTAAGAATCTATTCTTAGAAGTGGTCTAGTTGCTAAGCTAGTTCAGGCATTAGATCAGCTGGACAGCGATAGTTCAATGACCGCCGCAGCCGGTTGTTTAAGGTATCTTGAGCCAGTTGAATATCAACCAGTGAGGCCAATGCCAAGGATCTG
>NZ_BBAG01000121.1 GCF_001311135.1 Secundilactobacillus paracollinoides DSM 15502 = JCM 11969 | reverse complement strand
GGAACACGTTTCGGCAATCTAAATAAGAGAGCCAAAAAACAAAATTCTAATCAAAAAAGCGACCGAGAAAACTAATCTCAGTCGCTTTTTATTGGCTAACAATGGGTTATCCTACGTAAGTCAATTCCTTAGACGTATGCGTAAACGGTGCGCAACCATCATCAGTAATGTGAACGCAGTCTTCAATTCGAACGCCGGCAACATTTGGAATGTAAATCCCTGGTTCGATGGAGAAGCACATCCCTGGTTTAAGAATCATGTCGTTGCCTTCCATAATGGATGGAAATTCGTGTTCGCTCATGCCCATACCGTGGCCGAGACGGTGAATGAAGTACTCACCGTAGCCAGCTTTCTCAATGATATCCCGGGCGATTTTATCAAGTGAAGCAGCGGTAATGCCCGGTTTAGCGGCATCCTGCGCTGCCAATTGTGCTTCCAAACAAACCTTGTAAATATCAATCTGTTTTTCAGTCGGTTTGCCAACTGCAACAGTCCGTGATGCATCAGAGATGTAGCCGTTCCAAACGGTTCCCAAATCAAATAAAACCAGTTCGTTGTTTTCAATTTTGGTCGCGTTCGTTGCACCATGCGGTTCCGCAGCGTGTGCACCAGCTTGAATCAGAGTCGCAAAGCTCATTTCCATGATGCCATTTTGCATCAGAGCGTATTGCAATTCAGCCGCAACTTGACCTTCAGTGACGCCAGCCTTGACTGCTGCAAACCCTTTTTCAAACGCGAAGTCTGCCCATTTACCGGCGATTTCCAGTTCTTTAATTTCGTCATCAGACTTGATGAGACGTAACTGAGTAATGAAATCGGTGATGTCGAGGTTAAAAGCCGCACTTGGAAAAATTTCACGTAGAAATTCAAGTCGTTCAACCGTTAATTGGCTCTTTTCAAGAGCAATGTTTTTAGGGGATGCGACTCGTTTTTGAACATCTGTCGCAATCATCTTCCATGGATTTTCATGGTCAAGGTACCCGTACACCGGATAGGTAAAGCCAGTGTCCTTGATGGCCTCTACTTCCAGTGCTGGTGCGAACATGAAGGGGTCTTGATCAGGGAAGACGATCAGTGCTAAAACTCGCTCGATCGGGTCGCTGTAAAAGCCCGTTAAATACTGAATGGTTTTGGGGTTGCTAATGTAAGCAAAATCCGCGTGGTTTTCGGCGGTCCATTTTTGAATCTCTTGTAGTTTGGACAATGTAATCACCTCTTGTAAGAATACTTCATTATAGCATTGCTCATCTTGAAAAGTGGGGCTGAATAGAGTATCATCAAGATAAAAACGTTTTCAAATTGATTTCTGAAAGTTTATCTGTTATATTTGATAGGTTGTTGAAAATCTATGAAAACGAATAATACCAATAAAGAAAGGGCTATCGCAATGGATAAACAGACTGTGACAATTTACGATGTGGCCTGTGAAGCAGATGTCTCAATGGCAACTGTTTCCCGGGTGGTTAACGGGAATCCAAACGTTAAGCCAGCGACTCGTAAAAAAGTTTTGGATGTGATTGAACGGCTGGATTACCGGCCAAACGCTGTTGCTCGTGGCTTGGCCAGCAAGAAAACGACCACTGTTGGGGTGATTATTCCCGACGTGACGAACATTTACTTCTCAGCACTGGCTCGAGGCATCGATGATATTGCAATGATGTACAAGTACAACATCATTCTAACAAACTCCGACGAAAATGGACGTAAAGAAGTTCAGGTGTTAAACACCTTAATGGCAAAGCAAGTGGACGGAATCGTCTTCATGGGCAATGCTGTTAGTGAGGAACTTCGCAAAGAATTCGACCGAGCTAAAACGCCGATCGTGTTAGCCGGATGTGTGGATGAAAAGGGCCAAATGCCTAGTGTCAACATTGACTACACAGCTGCGGTTGAAGAAGCTGTTAAGAACCTGATCGATCGAGGAAACCAAAAAGTTGCCTTTATTTCAGGAAACTTAGCTGATCCAATCAACCGTGATTTCCGTCTGAAGGGCTACAAACAAGCCCTGAAGAAGGCTGGTATTCGCTACGATGACAAGTTAGTCTTCGAAACGGATTACACATATAAGGCTGGCCAATTACTGCAACCAGCATTGCAGTCAGTTGGTGCCACGGCAGCGGTTGTCGGTGACGACGAACTTGCTGCAGGTGTGATGAACGGTGTGACGGATGCAGGCTTGAACGTGCCAAATGACTTTGAACTCATTACCAGTAATGATACGAAGTTAACTGAAATGGTGCGGCCAAAGATGTCATCAATCACCCAACCGCTGTATGATATTGGCGCCGTTGCCATGCGGTTATTGACTAAGTTGATGAACAACGAAGAAGTCGAAGAAAAGACGGTCTTGTTGCCATACGGCTTAATGAAGCGTGACACAACCAATTAAAGTTAAATAATTGCAACGTTAAGAAGGTCAGACTCGCAAGTGGGGAGTGTGGCTTTTTTTGTAGAGTGTGAAGCAAGGCGGTTAGAGGGCGGAGTGTAAGTAACTCTGGCAGAAATGCCTGGGCTTGGCGTTTTTGCCAGAGTTACTTACACAGGAGCCTCTGCCTTGCTGAACACGTTTCCGCAAGATAAGGGGAAAACCACGTAGCAAACAGCACTCTGCAAAAGAAACCCACAAAACCGGTTCTGACTTTTATGCCAGATCCGCATACAAGTTAGCCCCTTGCCTTGCTGAACACGTTTCCGCAAGATGAGGGGAAAACCACGCAGCCAACAGCACTCTGCAAAAGTAACCCACAAAACCGGTCCTGACTTTAAGACAAAAGGCCCATACAACTTAGCCCCGTGCCGAACAACTTTCGCCTCAATACCCAAAAAACCACCCTAACACAAACAAGCTCAAACCATAAAGACTG
>NZ_BBAG01000120.1 GCF_001311135.1 Secundilactobacillus paracollinoides DSM 15502 = JCM 11969 | reverse complement strand
GGTTCTTTGAAAACTAGATAATATCAATTTTCTTTTATTAATTAATAATTTCATTAATTAAGCCGAGAACACCGCGTTATTTTGAGTTTTTTATTAGTAGTTAAACTACTTCGCATATACTCAATTAACTGAAATCACGTTAGTGATTTAGGTTAAGTTAACAAGGGCGCATGGTGAATGCCTTGGCACTAGGAGCCGATGAAGGACGGGACTAACACCGATATGCTTCGGGGAGCTGTACGTAAGCTTTGATCCGGAGATTTCCGAATGGGGAAACCCAGCCATCTTAACCGATGGTTATTGCTTAGTGAATACATAGCTAAGTAAAGGCAGACGTGGGGAACTGAAACATCTAAGTACCCACAGGAAGAGAAAGCAATTGCGATTCCCATAGTAGCGGCGAGCGAAGTGGGAACAGCCCAAACCAGGAAGCTTGCTTCCTGGGGTTGTAGGACTGAACATTTGAGTTACCAAAGTTGTTGGTAGTTGAACAGGTTGGGAAGCCTGGCCAAAGAGGGTGATAGCCCCGTAAACGAAACCAATAACCCTCAGTTCAGGATCCTGAGTACGGCCAGACACGTGAAACCTGGTCGGAATCCGGGAGGACCATCTCCCAAGGCTAAATACTCCCTAGTGACCGATAGTGAACCAGTACCGTGAGGGAAAGGTGAAAAGCACCCCGGAAGGGGAGTGAAATAGTTCCTGAAACCATGTGCCTACAATTAGTTGGAGCCCGTTAATGGGTGACAGCGTGCCTTTTGTAGAATGAACCGGCGAGTTACGCTAACATGCAAGGTTAAGTTGAAAAGACGGAGCCGTAGCGAAAGCGAGTCTGAAACGGGCGTTTCAGTATGTTGGTGTAGACCCGAAACCAGGTGACCTACCCATGTCCAGGGTGAAGGTGCGGTAAAACGCACTGGAGGCCCGAACCCGTGTACGTTGAAAAGTGCTGGGATGAGGTGTGGGTAGCGGTGAAATTCCAAACGAACTTGGAGATAGCTGGTTCTCTCCGAAATAGCTTTAGGGCTAGCCTCGGAATTGAGAATCGTGGAGGTAGAGCCACTGTTTGGACTAGGGGCCCGTCATGGGTTACTGAATTCAGATAAACTCCGAATGCCACAGATTTATATCCGGGAGTCAGACGGTGAGTGATAAGATCCATCGTCGAAAGGGGAACAGCCCAGACCACCAATTAAGGTCCCTAAGTGTATCCTAAGTGGAAAAGGCGGTGAAGTTGCATAGACAGCTAGGATGTTGGCTCAGAAGCAGCCACCATTTAAAGAGTGCGTAATAGCTCACTAGCCGAGTGATTTTGCGCCGAAAATGTACCGGGGCTAAGGATACCACCGAAATTGTGGATGTGACCATTAGGTCACGTGATAGGAGAGCGTTCTAAGGGCGGTGAAGCTAGATCGTAAGGACTAGTGGAGCGCTTAGAAGTGAGAATGCCGGTATGAGTAGCGAAAGATCAGTGAGAATCTGATCCACCGAATGACTAAGGTTTCCTGGGGAAGGCTCGTCCTCCCAGGGTTAGTCGGGACCTAAGCTGAGGCCGAGAGGCGTAAGCGATGGCTAACAGGTTGAGATTCCTGTACTAGTAAAGTGTGTTTGAACGATGGAGGGACGCAGGAGGCTAAGCCGTGCGCACGATTGGAAATGTGCGTTCAAGCAGTAAGTCAGGTTACCAGTTAAATGCTGGCAGCCGGGTTGACAAGCTGTGATGAGGACCGAATTTAAGTAGGGAAGTGGCCGACGTCACACTGCCGAGAAAAGCTTCTAGTGAATACTTTATTACCCGTACCGCAAACCGACACAGGTAGTCGAGGAGAGTATCCTAAGGTGTGCGAGTGAACTCTTGTTAAGGAACTCGGCAAAATGACCCCGTAACTTCGGGAGAAGGGGTGCTGCACGCAAGTGCAGCCGCAGTGAAAAGGCTCAGGCGACTGTTTATCAAAAACACAGGTTTCTGCAAAATCGTAAGATGACGTATAGGGGCTGACGCCTGCCCGGTGCTGGAAGGTTAAGTGGATGAGTTAGCTTCGGCGAAGCCCAGAAATGAAGCCCCAGTAAACGGCGGCCGTAACTATAACGGTCCTAAGGTAGCGAAATTCCTTGTCGGGTAAGTTCCGACCCGCACGAAAGGCGTAACGATCTGAGCACTGTCTCAACAAGAGACTCGGTGAAATTATAGTACCTGTGAAGATGCAGGTTACCCGCGACAGGACGGAAAGACCCCATGGAGCTTTACTGTAGCTTGATATTGGGTGTTGACACAACTTGTACAGGATAGGTCGGAGCCGTAGAGGCCGGAACGCTAGTTTCGGCAGAGGCGCTGGTGGGATACGACCCTTGTTGTGTGAACACTCTAACCCGCACCACTTAGCGTGGTGGGAGACAGTGTCAGGTGGGCAGTTTGACTGGGGCGGTCGCCTCCTAAAAAGTAACGGAGGCGCCCAAAGGTTCCCTCAGAATGGTTGGAAATCATTCGTAGAGTGTAAAGGCAGAAGGGAGCTTGACTGCGAGACAGACAGGTCGAGCAGGGACGAAAGTCGGGCTTAGTGATCCGGTGGTACCGTATGGAAGGGCCATCGCTCAACGGATAAAAGCTACCCTGGGGATAACAGGCTTATCTCCCCCAAGAGTCCACATCGACGGGAGGTTTGGCACCTCGATGTCGGCTCATCGCATCCTGGGGCTGTAGTCGGTCCCAAGGGTTGGGCTGTTCGCCCATTAAAGCGGTACGCGAGCTGGGTTCAGAACGTCGTGAGACAGTTCGGTCCCTATCCGTCGCGGGCGTAGGAAATTTGAGAGGAGCTGTTCCTAGTACGAGAGGACCGGAATGGACACACCGCTGGTGTATCAGTTGTGCCGCCAGGCGCATTGCTGAGTAGCTATGTGTGGATGAGATAAACGCTGAAAGCATCTAAGTGTGAAACTCGCCTCAAGATGAGATTTCCCATTCCTATATGGAAGTAAGACCCCTGAGAGATGATCAGGTAGATAGGCTAGAAGTGGAAGTCCAGTGATGGATGGAGCGGACTAGTACTAATCGGTCGAGGACTTAACCAAGTAAGAAAACGGTGATTTCCGGTAGGAAAACGATATTATCTAGTTTTGAGAGCATCAGTTCTCAATAGTGTGGTGGCGATAGCCTGAAGGATACACCTGTTCCCATGCCGAACACAGAAGTTAAGCTTCAGCACGCCAAGAGTAGTTGGGGGATCGCCCCCTGCGAGGGTAGGACGTTGCCACGC
>NZ_BBAG01000119.1 GCF_001311135.1 Secundilactobacillus paracollinoides DSM 15502 = JCM 11969 | reverse complement strand
TATTTTTATGAACTATGAATAATTCAGGTACTTAATTGAAATTAAAAGTGAGGAAATTCCCTATACAAATTTGATTCATTTGTTTTTAAGATGGCACGACAAGTCTGATATTGAACGACAGAAAGGTAATCGTGCGTTAGATAACGAGAAGTTGGAACGAAGACTAAGGGCGGTTATAAAACAGTAATGCGATTCTATTTATAACCTGCTGAAAATATGATATATTCCACGGTAGGAGGAGGCTAAGCCAATGGAAAGCCAACAGGATATTTATGACCAAATCATTCGAGAAATTGATCGAGAAAACGCTGAATACCACAAGAAATTAGTGAGACATGCCTATTTAAGTTTAGATGAAATGATTGCCGAAATGAAAAAGGAAAACCAAAACGAAAAGTAAAAAAGCGTTCAGACAACCAGCTGCTTAGCGAGATGGTTGTCTGAGCGCTTTTTTGCACTTATTTCGTGGCATTGGCTCGGCGTTTGCGTAGGTAGTAGTAACCGGCTAAACAGCAGGCGGCAATGACGATTACGGTAATGGCTGAACTGAACGATTCGATGGTGGCGAGAATCGTTTGCCAGTTGTCACCAGCTAGGTAGCCGGCAGAAATCAGAACTGTGTTCCAAATAGCAGTCCCCAGGGTTGACAGGACTGTGAAACGCACGAGTGGGTACTCGGCCATTCCGGCTGGGACTGAGATCAGACTCCGCACGACTGGAATAAAGCGCCCGAAGAAGATGGCTTTACCACCGTGATGGTTGAAGAAGGTAAACGCCTTGTTGACGTCCTTAGGCTTTAGTCGCAGGAGTTTCCCCACACGTGTAGCCAGGAAGTAATTTAAGCGGTCTTCTGTCAGTAGGCGGCCGATGCCGTACAAAATAATGGCGCCGAGAACCGAACCAGCAGTTGAGGCAAGAATCGCACCGGGAATTGTGAGGTGCGTTGATAGAATGAGGAATCCTGTAAAGGTGAGGATGATCTCTGATGGAATGGGGGGAAAGATATTTTCTAAGGCAATGAGCAGTAGCACTGCCAAATAACCGTACTGGTCAATGAGTGTCATGATGGTAGTGGTGTCCATGGTGGCCCTCCTGAGCGATTTCTTAGTTACCGTAGTTTACCGGATAGTGGGCGAGAACGCAATCACTCTTACTTTGGATCGGCAGGACTTAAGAAAATGCCAAGAAATTGGTGGTATTCAGTCAGTATTAAATGGATTCAGGCGGAATTGGTGTTTCGATAAAGTCTGACGGATTGGCCAACAGCCGAACGCGAATCATGCCCGGGACATTGCTTAGGGCGCTCAATATCGTTTCAACTTGGTCTTGGTCCTGATTCATTTCCGGAATCGTTGTATTGACCACGGTATACCCATAGTCGCCACGGGTGTTGCCCATCATTTCTTGCATGGGCAGTTCAAAGTGGTTGAGCACATCTGAGACGTCGGACCAGAAATTGTTGCGTGTTTTGAAAAACAGGGTGAAGCGGTAGGGACTCGTGAACGGCAGATCGACCGGCGGGAAGTTGACTGAGGAACGGATGGTGCCGGCTTCGAGAAAGTCGAGGGTGTTTTGCAGCGTCAGGTTGGCGCTGTTTGACAATGCTTCCACCGTATTGCCGCCAAGGTGGGGCAACATCGTGATCTGCGGTTCATCCTTCAGGTCATTTTGCGGGAAATCCGTAATGTAGTGGGCAAATTGACGCTGATGGAGGGCCTCCTTAACGGCGTCATCGTCAACCAGTGCTGCCCGGCCGAAGTTTAATAGGAAGGCAGTATCCTTCATTAACCGGAACTGCGCCTTACCCATCATGTGCTCAGTTTCATCGTTCAGCGGTAATAAGAGCACCACGAAGTCAGCCTGTTCGAGCACATCATTGATGTCTTCCATTTGCTGAACGTGTTGAAGATTCTTGAAGCTGCGGTTGTAGCCGAGCACCTGCATCCCGAGATGATAGCACGTGTTGGCCAGACGCTGGCCGATGGCACCAAGACCGAGAATGCCGACCGTTTTCCCGTAGAGTTCTTCGCCAACGTAGGATTTACGGATGCCCTCTGCCGCCGCTTGCAAGTCGTCAGCGACTAACTTTCGGGTGGCTGCTAAGGCTGAAAAGAGCGGCCGACCGCTGTAAAACAAGCACTGGATGATGAGTTCCTTTACCGCATTGGCGTTCGCACCAGGAGTGTTAAAAACCGCCGTGCCGTTTTCCGTACAGGCATCAACGTTGATCGTATTCGTGCCAATGCCAGAACGCGCGACAAGTAGCAGGTGCTCTGAAATCAGCTCGTCCGGCACCTTAGTACTACGAACCAAAACGGCATCTGGTGTATCCGATTCCGTCAATCTAAACGTGTCACCCGCAAAATCGGTGACGTCAAAGGTATCTAAAGCTTTCACTTGAAACATATTTTTCCACCCCTTTAGCCAAAAAAGACTTATAATATTCTGAAAACATCATAACGCAAATGAATTAGGAAGTGACACGATGCACATTAATTTTGTAAAATTGTCAAAGGATGAACCCGTCATTGGAAAAGGCGGGGAACACAAGGACATCACGTTTGGCCAGTACGTTGAAATTGGCGAACAGAACTATTTGGATAACAGCGCCATCGGTGATTATACCTATACCGGCCAATTCTGTTTTATTCAAAACAGTACTTTAAATAAGTTCATTAGTATGGCCGCCATGATTCGCATCGGCCCAACCAACCATCTACGACCGACCAGCTCAGCATATTTTTGCGTATAACGGTGCAGCGTACGGTTTTGATAATCCGGATACCGAATTTCTGGCTGGGCGCAAGATTCGAAAAACGGAGATCGGCAACGATGTCTGGATCGGCACGGTGCCGTTATCCAGTCAGGCGTTCACGTCGGTGATGGTGCGGTGATCGGTTCAGGAGCCGTTGTCACGAAGGACGTTGCCCCGTATACGATTGTCGGTGGCGTGCCGGCAAAACCGATCAAGGACCGTTTCCCGGATGAACTCAAGGCTGACTTAGAAGAAATCAAATGGTGGGATTGGTCACGTGAAGACCTCGAAAAATACTATGATGACTTCCGGCTGCCAATTGATGAATTCGTGGCGAAGCATTTGAAGCAAAACTAGTATTTTCTCGAAAACGTCTGTTATTTTGAGTAAAAGGGCGTTACCATAGTATTATGACACTTGATGTCGCGGACAATCATGTTAAATCATGATGTCATTGCACTTTTATGTGCTGCACCCTTTCTGAGGAGAGGGTGCTTTTTTT
>NZ_BBAG01000118.1 GCF_001311135.1 Secundilactobacillus paracollinoides DSM 15502 = JCM 11969 | reverse complement strand
CAATATTATTAATATTAATTTGTGCCACATAGTTACTCAGTTCATTATCAACGATTGCTTCGGCGGCTGTTTTTTCAGCATCAGTAGCTTCTGTATCGGCTGCAATGACAGTCTTTTGCTGTGAAGCAGCATTATTAAGCGCTTGGATTGCAGCCTGCTTTTCAGCGTCCGTTGCAGTCTGGGTCGTTGTCCCAGCAGCTTTTAGTGCCGCATTACCATCAGCCTTAACGATTGTTAATTCAGTCATAGAAGTTGAAGCATTAATTTTATCAGTATATTCAGCTAATATTGCATCCTCATTGGCTATAGCCGCATTAACAGCATCTTTTTGAGTTTGGGTTGCCTCAACCTGACTATTTCCAGTTAAAGTTGCTTTCAATGCAGTAACATATAAATCGTGATTATTTGTTAATTCAATAATAGCCGCTTGTTTATTCGTTGCACTCACGGTTGAGGAAGAACCATCTGTTGAAGATGAACTAGTGGTAGAAGCAGATGTTGAGTCGGTATCATTTCCTGTTGAACTATCCGTGTTTGCTGACGAAGAACTTGAACTAGAGACTGAAGATGAACCAGTACTATTGGCACCTGTTGACCCTGTTTCATTGCCACTTGATGGTATCGAGCTAGATGAACTTGATGAGCTTGATGAGCTTGATGGCTCGGAAGATTTACTGGTCGACGTGGAGGTCGCACTGTCAGCAGATTTAATTTGACCATACGCCGCCGTGAACTCACTATATAAAGTGGAAAGGTCACCATAAACCTTTGCATTGTTCATTTTAGTCGTATAATCAGCAATCAATTGTTTAGTCTCGGCTTGCGCTGAATCACTTAAAGTACCGTAGGACGTTGCTTGAGTGAGTTTTTGAACGTAAGTTGCAATTTGTGTGGAGGTCGGTGCTGCATCATTTTTTTCTATTGTTGAAATTTTTGAATTCACGCCACTAACCATACTATTAATCGCTGTCTTTGCCCAACCGAGATCGTTTTTATAAGCAGCATTGGTTCCGGTAACAGCAGTTGATGTGATATTCCCAATTGCTTCAGCAGAGGAGTATTTTTCACCTAAAGCAGAGACGGCTGAATATCAGTTGCCCTTTGATCAGCTGTAATATTTGTATTGTCATTAAGCTTCTGAATTTCAGTATTTATTGCTGTTTGAATGTTCGAATAGGCTGTCGTCCAGTCATCTGGTGTTGCCGAATTACTGATGGCCGCTATATAACTTTGTTCGGTGGATGCAAATGCAAGTGCGGTAGTCTTACTATAATCAGTAGTATTTAAGATTGAAATGATGTCATTTTCTAATTGCTCAATATGCTGTTTGTAAATGCTTTTCAAAGTGTCTTCTGCTGAACCAGTTGATACTTTATCTTCAGCCTGTGAAGCGGCTTCTTTGACCTGTGAAATGGCATCAGCAATATCATCTGATGTCACCATCGTTGTATCGTCTGCATGCGCCATCGTATAATCAGCACCCACTAGCCGATTATTTTTAATTTGGGCCGAGGCAGGTACAATCAACCCTAAAATTGTTGAAAACAACATAATCCCAGTGGTTAATTTTCTTTTTTTCATAAAATCTAACCCTCCAAAGTTCTACACTGATTTGTATCAAGTAATTTATTTAATGATTATTAAAGCGTTTCCATTATGTAAATTATATTTACATTGATTTGCAAATACAATAACTTCACAAAGTGCCACATAATAGTTTCGACCTTAATCAGAATCAACTAAAAAAACAAATATACACAAACTAGCAGACTGGAAAACCTATTATCAGACTTTAGTCAATGCTTGTTAAAGGCAATTTTAAACTAAATCTACATAAAAATACTATTTTAATAGCACTATTTAAATCATTAGCACTATTATATGTCACTCATTCAATCTTTTTCTCATAATTGTATGTCAATTTCATTTCAATTATTTAAAGCTACAACAATAGAGCTCCACCGGTTTCAAACCAGTGAAGCTCTACTGTTATAATACAAGCTTTTAATTATAATCGAAGTTTTTCATTCATTTTCTCGGCTTCATGAAATTATTCTGAAAAATTGTAGATAGATCCTTTGTTGGCTTTAAAATAGTCAAATTGATCCAACGTATATACCGCTTCTTGAGTTGCCGATTGACGACTGTATGTTAGAGCAGGCTGCCAATTAAAACTACCGGCGTCTGTTTCTCCTTCCGGAACCTGATAACTTAATAATGCGTCAACTGGTGATACTGTTGCACCCAACTCATCCGGATCAATGTCACAAGCGGCTAAGCCCGCAATGATCATTGCATCACTGCTAGAATTAATACTATCAGTTCCTTGCTCTGGGTCCAAGAATTCACCTGTATCAGGTTGTAATAGAATATTTTGAACAGCACCCTGAGCCGAAAAAATAGACGTCGATGTATCAATTGTGCCCTGATAAGAACCAAGTGCCTGCATGACCATACCCGTAACATCTAATGTGTACCCATACTCATCAGTCCAATATCCGTCGCTATTTTGCATATTAATCAAACGTGTCGTTAGCGTATCAATCTCGCTTTGATAATCACCAATACCTTTCGTATCAGCTGATATTAATGCGAGGAGTCCATACATCACTGCATAAATATCTCCTTGTCCATCAGCAATACCATCAATTGTTTCCTGAATCAAGTTGGTACCGTTGACGTTTGTGGGATCCTCTCCAATTGCGACAAGCCCAATAATGTCTCGTTCATAATCGGTAACTTGATGATTAGTTCCCGGATATAAAGCCAAAATATTGTTGTAGATTGCAGTAGCCTTTTCGGTCGAAATACCTTCCGGACTACGAACCAATGCCAGTGCATCCCAAGCGTTCAATTGTGATTCATCAAAATCATTGATCCAGGTAACACCAGCTGAAATTGCTGCCTCATAATCCCCAACAACCAGCGCATCTGCACCTAACTGAATGGATGTGTCAAAAGCTTCTTTATCACCATCTTTCAGTGCCTGAAGCGCTTTTACATTCGTGACAACGCTACTACTGGTTGGGTCGGTATTCCCCTTCGCATGAGCTAAGGTCTGCGTAGAGCCGATAACGCCCATCATGCTGGCGGCAACTAATGCGGCGTAAATCAGGCAGTTCTTCTTGCTTGTCTTCTTGATGTTAGTTGTAGTCATGGTCATTTCCTCCTTGGGAGTATGCTGAGTGTCGGACATTAATGTGTTTCTGAATTGATGTTGAGGCATTGAGTTGGCTCCTTTCTGGATTGTCATTCGCAACTAGCAACTGAGATGGTGCAAGTTCACCGCCATAGGCATTCAAGTCTCCTCTTTTTCGATTTATAAACGAACAATTGAAGCCAAACTTTTGCTCACTTGTTCGTTTCTCTATGTTATCAATACTATAACTTAAATGTGTGCAATGTATGGATTTTCCTGGGATTGTTTGTGAAGATTTTATCAAATTATAAAACAATACCACTGTACTCTGTATTTTATTTACTATA
>NZ_BBAG01000117.1 GCF_001311135.1 Secundilactobacillus paracollinoides DSM 15502 = JCM 11969 | reverse complement strand
CTTCTTAAAAAAAACAAGCATCCGTACAGCTGACTGACACAACGTACCTGTGACATCACTCATTTTAGAATTTGGAGGGATTAGTATGGTAAAACGTAAAGCAATCATGATCGGTGCCGGCCTCGCAAATATGGCCGCTGCCGTTTACTTAATTCAGGAGGCCCACTGGAAAGGCGACCAGATAACCTTTTATTCAATCGATGACCACGGCTCAAACGACGGCTCGACCGCAACTGAAACCAAGGGCGAATACTGGAATACCGATTATCCAGTTGACAACCATACGGGCTTCGTTGCCCGTGGCGGCCGGATGCTGAACTACCGAACCTACGTTGATCTCATGGATCTGATGGGTCGGATTCCATCCGCTACCGAAAAGAACATGACGGCCGCAGAAGACACCCACGATTTTGACGCCCACCATCGCACCTATGATAAAGCGCGCCTGTTACAAGGCGGTGTCGGCATCGTCAATGGCGGCCACTTGGGACTGAATAATAAGGATCGTTCCCTGCTCACTAAATTGATCCTGATGCCTGACAAGGAAGAGACGCGACTGGACAACGTGACCATCGCAGACTATTTCAAGGATGATCCACACATGTTTCAAACAAATTTCTGGTACATGTGGGAAACGACCTTCGCCTTCCGTGTGCAAAGTTCAGCCCAAGAACTGCGCCGGTACATGCACCAAATGATTTATGAATTTACGCAAATTGAACACTTGGTTGGCGTTAACCGAACACGTTACAACCAGTATGAAAGCATGATGCTACCCCTGATCAACTACTTGAAGGAACAGGGCTGCAAGATTATTTTGAATCGTCGGGTAACGGACTTCACCTTCAAAGATACCGAATTACAAGATGAAATCACCGTCACTGGCCTGGAAATGGAAAACACCGAGACCAATGAATCGGAAACGGTTGCTGTGGATGATGACACAGCCGTCTTCTTCACAAACGGCTCGATCACTGATTCTGCAACGTTGGGCGACTTCAACACACCGGCTGCCGAAAACATGGACTACGGTGCTGCCGCTAGTCTGTGGAAGAAAGCAACTGAGCACTTCTACAACCTTGGTAATCCTGACAAATTCTTTGCCGACAGAAACGCCAGTGAGTGGTCCAGCTTCACGTTGACTACCAAGAACCATCTGCTGCTAAACGAAATCACGCGGATCACGACCCAAGTGCCTGGTAACGCGCTGAACTCATTCCTGTCAACGAAGCCGATCACGACACTTGGTCAAAAGGACGTGAACATGTCGATCGTGGTTCACCACCAACCCCATTTCACGACCCAAAAGCCAAACGAATCCGTTATTTGGGGCTACTTCCTCTATCCTCGCCGCAAGGGTGAGTTCGTGGAGAAACCCTATATTGAAATGACCGGGAAAGAAATGGCTGAGGAACTGATCGGCCAACTCTCTAAGGTCGATCCAGGACCAACAAACATCATGGACAAGAAAGACGAGATCATGGATAGCATCATCAACAACATCCCCGTCTACATGCCATATGCCTCAGCTCTGTTCAACAACCGGGCTAAGACTGACCGTCCCGAAGTCATTCCGGAACACTCAACGAACTTAGCCTTCACTGGCGAATTTGCTGAGCAGCCGTATCAAATGGTCTTCACGGAACAGTCTGCCGTTCGTTCGGGTGAGATCGCAGCATAACCACTTTACCGGGATCTCCATGGACAACCTGGTGAAAACACCGCGGTATGATAAGGATATGAAGACGTTAGCTAAGGCGACGAAGAAGCTGTTTTCTTAATTAATCACTGACAATAAAGACGAAAAACCTGCTTGGATCGTTTTTGATCCAAACAGGTTTTTTATTATTTTTAATTAACTGCCATTCGGCCCTCGTCGATCTGACCAGTATCGGGGTCGATTGCGTACCGCAATAGTACGGCAACATTCGGACCATAGCCATCAATATAAACTTCTCGATGACTATCCGTGCTGAGTGGTTTAAGGCCGCGTTCAGAGACTGCATCCGTCAGCGTTTGCACCGCCTGACTAGTGTTCGTTAAGGGAGTAGCACTAAAGCTTTGGATTTCGGTTCCTTCAGCTAGATTTTCAAACGCGACTTGTTCACCTAGCTCACCCAGATCAAGCTGTGTCAATGCTTGGCGAGCGTACTCTGGTTTCACAAACAAGGGCTGTTTGACCCATAGTTTGAACGTGTGCCGGTCCTCAATCGTGTCGCCACCCGACCACACGGCCTGGAGCTGGTATGGCCGATAGCTTCGGTATCGGTCGATCATAATACCGGCGTCCGGCCCCCGGCTGATTTTTTCAGCGACCGCCTTGACCACGTCCGCCCTTTTCTGAAACTCAGGATCACGCGTGCGGTCAGCTGCCTGCCCAGTAATTGTCAAATAACTTCGGGTCGTCAACGTCACAAAGCTTGGTGCTGTATCATGCGAATACTCAGCTGTTTCAACGATTTGCCAATCAAATTGAACCATGATGATCCCCTCCATTTTGATACAGGATTTAATGGTTGCATTATGCGCGCTTCGTGCCGAAACAGCTAGTGAAATGGCTTCAAAATGATGATGAAGGACGGCCGTTCGGATCATTTAGATATTTACCCGGATTTAGTAACCAATTCCGTTGCATTCCACTAACGTTGAACTTACCTTTTACCACTGGTTAAGCATCACAATACCATTAACCCAAGTTTGCAGAGAATTCGCCCTCAACTGCTAATAAGACCTTTGTCAGCAATGCTTCTCATAATGAGCTGCCACTTGTAACAATTGATTAACAGGTTTCATGCTACCTATAATGAAGACTTGCCATCAATTATGAGTATTACAAGTACCGTAGCGTAGTGGAACCATTCGGTATTGCAGACTGTGGTGTCAGCATTAGTTGGTGAGGGTTCTCTTCTCGCCTAGGAACAAGGGAGATGTGGAGATTCTTGAATTTCTAATATATCGCGGAATCGTTCTCGCAAACGCCCTACCAATGCCGACAACTACTTAACAAGTGCCAATCACGGATGTTTCACGTGAAACATTTCTAAAGTTCACGCGCCTTCGTTCGAAACAGCATGTCGACGATACCGCCATTAAACTGTTTCATCAACGCAAGATAGTCATCCGCCCTAACACTGCCGCTGCATGTCAGCAGTTCGTAGTCGTCACCCATTTCAGTCAGCATCAAATGCGTGGAACGGAAGCCGTTTTTATAGTAAAACTGCCGCCGTTTTTGCCGCTGATCAACATTTGGCGCGTCTGGGGTCACCGGCTCAATGTTCAGCATGATCTGCTGGTTGACGTAGCGGCGCTTAATGGCGGCTAAAATTTGCGACCCATACCCCTGACTGCGCACCTTTTCCGAAACGGCCAGGTACAGGACATAGGTCTGTTGTCGACGAGAAATCGTGTAGGATGCACCAACTAATTTGCCCTCATCCGTAAATGCCAGCAGCTCAACGTTGGGCCGCCTTAACCGCCACATGAGAAACGGCATCGGAATCTGCTCATAGAACGGAAAAGCCGTTTT
>NZ_BBAG01000116.1 GCF_001311135.1 Secundilactobacillus paracollinoides DSM 15502 = JCM 11969 | reverse complement strand
TCCTCCTAAAATGGCCGTGTAAGCTCGTTAAGAATTTTATCCCATCGTCAGCTCATGGATAACCTGGTTTCGTTCCTTCGATGACAATTTGTTAATCGCGTTGCGCTGGCTGCCGTTCAGCTTGATAAAGTGATTGCCGCACCACACTAGCGCCTGTGCCACATCGCCACCATAGCTTGCCATGCCTTGCAGCACGTAATTGCGATACTCAATCTGTTCGTGTGTCATGCTGCGCCTCCACTAATTTCCGACCACACATCGGGCAATAATTAATATTTGCTGCTTCGCTTTTACTTACGCAACCGGAATCAAAAGAAGCGCCAAACTCTAAGTTTCCCTCGTCATCTGTCCCGCAATACGCTGTGTCTTCTAAATCAACCTCATAATCTGTTCTACCACTAAAATCCAGGAATGGTTCATGACAATACTTACATCTTTGTTGCTCATCGGTTTCGTTCATTTGTCTGCCTCCACTAGTTCCGGATTAGTGTGCACGTTGCCGATAACCTTGATTTCACCAATATGGTCACTAACCAGCATTTCATTCCCGGTAGCCAAGTCTTCTCCCAGAATGTAGCTGTTTCCGTCTTCGATGATAATTTGTGAAACTTTTGGTTGAGCATATTTGTAATTAGACTTGATAATGTCGCCTTCATATATATCCTTGCCGTTCACGTCTTTCAGGCCGGTAAACTGCTCCAAAATTACGCTGTCTAAATCAGGCTCATCATCACCAAGTATATCTGGGTCATTAGAAAAGTCTGGGCCATACGTGTAAATGCTGGTTAGCACCCCTTTAGGGCTAAAACTCAATGCTAACGTATCAATGTTTAACATTCTTTTATTTACCTTGTCCCACACTCTAAATTTTATATCCATCATTTGCCCTCCAATAGTTCTGGGTTCTCGTGAACGTTGCCAACTACAATATCTTGTGCAATATTTATTCCACCATAACCATGTTCCTTATTTTGAATAATCGAATTAAAGCCAGCTCCATATCTATCGGCTTTATAAACAATAATTCCAAATTCATTTTTGGCTTTAATTTTTTTATTAGCACCAAAAAATTTAATAATGTCGCCTTCATAAATTTCTTTACCGTTCACGTCTTTCAGGCCGGTATACTGCTCAAGCTCAAACATTGCGCAAATTCCATCAACTTTACCATCGTTAGAGCACTCGTAATACCCATCAGCACTAGCCTCTGCCCAGTAGGCTTGACCATAAATAAATTCGATGTTGTCAGGTAACAGCATTTTATTCTGAGCTTTGTCCCACACTCTAAATTTTGGTACCATCATTTCCCCTCCAATAGATAATTAATACTATCTAATTTATCTAAAATATTGTCAGTTTCTTCTTTTTCATATTTCTCAACGAGTTCTTTACGAATGTCTTGCCAGTTGGTATGTTTGCTTAAAGTCTCTTGGTTATCAAATATTCCGCTCCCAAAATGATCTGTTCTAAAATACATTTTTTCTTTACTACTTGGTTTTAGAGCAAGCTTGTTTACCAACTCTCTTTCGTTCCCAAAAAACGACCTGATCGTTTCAAAATATTTATCGGCCCGTTCTTCTGCCTTATCATGAATGCGTTTTTCTAAAACTGATTTATCCATCATTTTTCCTCCCAATCTCAACATCACTCGGTGCCACCTCAATATGCCTGTGGCTGACTTTAACTTTAATCATCACTGTTCGCCTATCACCACGAGTTATCCGGCATAGCCAGTTAATCAAATGTGTTTACGGTGCATTGGAAGTGCCGGAATGTATGCAACCTTATCACTCTCGACATGTTCAATAGCTTTTTCACTCCAATTAGATACGTTAAATTTTTCTTTAACTTTATCGGTGTGAGGCATAACGTTTATATCAGAGAATTTCATGTAATCATCATGCGAATTTTGAACAAAATAAATCTGTTTTATATTTCTTTCTAATGTATCACCATGAATCACAACACAATTCATACCCCTAATCGCAATATTGTGTAGTAAATATGGAATAACGTTATCTCCAAATTCCTCCACCATATACAAATAGTTGTGTGGGGCATAGCTGAATGGCGTTTCTGCTAATCTGTCATCATTCCATTTTTTAATAATTAGCGATCCCGTTCCAGCAGTTGGATCATATCCAGACCATCCACTTTCACTACTATTATCATTCCTGGTAATCTTTGATACTAATTCAGAAACAGAATCAGGCGTAAAATCTTGCTGTTGAGATTTTCTCTCGGCAGCATATTCTTCAAAGTATTCACGAAACGTATCTGTTGACACATTACTATTAATAGTTAGAATTTTTTATAAAAATCATTGCGTTCTTTTGGCTTAAACAGCAAATCGCTTATAAATTTTTCAAATTCCGCATGCTGATTAACTCCAGCCATTGTATATAATTCGTCGCGTCCTAATTTTGCCATAACTATGCCTCCCGTAGCTTCTCTCGCAATTTAGCACTGCCGGTGGATTCATTTAGCTTCTCCCTCCACATCTGTAACCTTGACCACACCGTTCAGAATTTTGGCTACTTTGCGGCCAATAAATTTGCCATCCTGTTGACCAAAGCATGCTGCCTCATTGGCATTTTTACTAAAGCTAAAGCACTCTGAGCTAAAGTTACTAAGGTAATACACGTTGCTATCTCGTAAATCCGTAATACTAATTGTTTTCATTTATGGTTTTCGCTTCCATTTCTGTGTGCCACCCGTCCCTTTTGATGTAGGCGCCGTTGTTCCGCATTACTAAGTCGCTTATGCTTGATGGTGCTAAGCCCCATCACTGCTAACCGCCTAGTTACCCAAGTATGATCATGCCCCATTAGACGACCGATCTTTTGCGAATTGTGAACGCCATGATCCAATAGTATTGAATCTCAACCACATCATCATGACTAATAGGGGCACTAGTTTTCGGATACCTAACTTGTGGATCATCTTCGTTACCAATCGCGGACTTTCTAAGCTTACTTAATAACGGATTGTCTTCTGGCACTAGCTTAATATTGCCATATTGTTTTTCTAGCTTATTTAAAGCATCATAATCAAGCATTACTATCACCTACAATTTTCAACGCATCATCAACTGATCGTGCAACGCCATATAGAACTGGGTATTGGCTAATAAACTTTTCAAACTGTTGCTGGTCTTTACGTAGCCGTCCACGATTATTTTTACACTCAATTAATATCATCTTTCCATCCGAATGACGGAATCCAGTAATATCAGGCCAGCCTTTAGGAAACAGGGCAATTGTTCGACCATCTTTAGTTTTAACTTTTCCAGCATTACTTCGGCAGACGGTTGTGCCAATTTTTGATAACTCTAGTAAAATTTCATTTTGAATCTCATGTTCTGATTTAATGGTCATACCTCCAATGCGACGGATAAATGGGAGGAAAAATGGGAGAACCATCTAGCCGCTGTATTCCTTGCGGCAGTAAGGGCTAAGCCTATTTTTTATCATGTGGGAGGATCTTTTCAACATAACTTATATATATATATATATCTTTTACTCTTTTATCTTATATACTTATATTAATTTATCCTCCCATAGTATAAAAAGAGT
>NZ_BBAG01000115.1 GCF_001311135.1 Secundilactobacillus paracollinoides DSM 15502 = JCM 11969 | reverse complement strand
GCCATCTTTTTTGAGAATGAATAGCCGATAATTCGTCTTGAGTGCAGATCCATGATGGTTGATAAGTAACACCAGCCATTACGCTTCGTTTGAATATAGGTCATATCAGCGGTCCATTTTTGATTTAAACCAGTGGTCGAGAAATCCTGCTTAAGCAAGTTGGGACGCTGTTCAACCTTGGTTTTGGAAGCCGAAGCCGCTTTCCATTTATTGACGGTAACGGAGTGGATATCCAGTTCCTTCATGAGCCGGGAAATCCGTCTTAGGCTGCACCGACGCTGCAGTGGTTGAAGTTCCAGATTCAATTCATGGTGGATCTTCATAACGCCGTATCGCTGCTTGAATTCCGCAAAGATCCGCAGAATCCGTTGTTTTAAGTCCTCATCTTCGGCACATCTTAGTTACCTGGTGGTGATGGCTTTCTTGGTGAATGTAATCAAAAATATTGGTTACTTCTGCGCAAGGAAGCCCAGGGCTTTTTTTAGAATTTCGTTCTCCTCAGACAGGGAAGCCAGCCGCTTTTCCATCGCTTTAATTTCGTCTGGCGATTTACCGGATTGAGTTTTGGCTTGGCCCTGGATCCACTTATGAACGGTTGAATAGCCAATGCCATATTCTCTGGCCAGTTGGGCGGCTGATTCGCCTTGTTTATATAGGTTGATGATGTTTTGTTTGAATTCTTTGTCGTAACGAGTTGGCATGTAAAAATTCCTTCCTTTTGAGAGACGATTTATTCATTATACCATCTCTTAAAAGTTGTCTCAGGAATCAGCTTACATCCACTTTATCAGGTATCGAAAGAAATACAAGATTAAACGAAAACGACTAACAAAGCGGTACTTTTTGTAATGCAACTTAATTTAGTTGCATTTTTTGTGATTCTGTTTATTTACAAATAGCATGTAATGTGGTATTTTATATATATACAATATAATGCAAATAAAGGAGAATGCTTTATAGATATTTTTAGCTTAGATTTAGGAAACAAGCAGACAAAATTAAAAAGCAGCAAAGCTGAATATGTACTGCCTTCAAGATATTTAAACCAAGCAGACATGCCGATGTCAGTTGGCAATTCTACAATGAATAATGACCTACACACTTATTCAGTCCCTTTTAGCGACGATAAGTACGTATGGGGTCGAGATATTGACGGACTTCACCTTGACGAATATTTAGCGGATACAATCATGTATGGTGCTCGATACGATAGTGAAGCATTTAAATTACTAGCCAATTTTGCGCTGGGATTACTAGCAAGTGATTTCAAAGCGGCTAAAGATCAAGTTTTAGAAGTAGTCGTCACTGCTGGACTTCCAACTGGAGATTATGCTGACCAAGGACAATTAAAAGCTTTATTAAAAGTCTTAGAGGGCCAACACCAAGTTACTATTGACGATAAAATCGTGACGGTAAGAGTTCGTAAAGTTTATATTTTGCCCCAACCAATCGGCACCTTATATAACGAACTACTAGATGATGAAGGCTTTATCCAGAATAAAGATCTATTAGACGAAAAAGTCGGCATTGTTGACGTAGGTGGTGGAACAATACTGATTGATACGATTTTAAACTTTGAGCTAAGTGGCAAAAACCGCCATCAATTTAATACCGGCGTAAATGATCTATATGAAGCCATTGCCAACGGGATTAATGGTGATACTAGCCTTTATCAATTAGAAAAAGATTTACGAAAGGGAAACCAGCAACATCATTGGAGCTACCGATTTTCTAAAAATCGTCAAGATGATATTACTGATTTGGTTTGCAAGGAAATTGACCGGTTTACCCGGCGCTTAGTTGCTAATGTAACTTCAACGTTAAAGAACCTTGATAGTATTGATACTTTGTTCTTTACCGGTGGTGGAGCCAATTTGCTTAACCAAAAAATCTTGAATACTACTTTCACTAACGCAGTTATTGTTAAAAATACAGAAGTTGCTAATGTTAACGGCTTTTATAAGTACGGATTAAGTCAACAAGCTCAAAACGAAGGGAGCAAGTAATCATGGGAAAAGTTAAAACCTTGAACGTCCGACTAAATCCCGAGAAAATTGTCGACAAAGAAATCCTTGATTACTTTGATAAATCATTAATTCCTAAAACCACACTTGTTAAAACCGCTTTAATTCACGAAATTGAACGGTTAAAGGCTCAAGGTGATCCTTATGTTAAAGATGAACTAAAAGCTCCAGAAGCACCTAAAAATAGCACAGAATCACCATCTGATTCCAAAGAACGCTTGCAAGGAGGATTTAATGCCTTTTCAGACAATGATATTTAGAAAGAGGGCCTTGTTATGGGAATTCCAATAAGTGTTATATTTTTGTTTACCAGCCTTATTGTCTTTTGGATAATCCCAGCCATTGGAATTGCAAAAAATCACCTGGTAGATGACCGCTTTTTTATTCGACAGTGGTTATTTCCAATGCAGTATTGGCTACAGCTATTATTTGAAAGAATCAGCGGTAACCGTCGTATTGTCGTAAGAATTTTACAGATAATGTCTCTGTTTATCACGTATTTTTGCGGATTACTTATGCTCATGATTTTCAGTGCTTTTGATGGGAATTTGCTTAAACACCCAGAAGCATTGCTGACGTTCGAATATTTACTGGTATCTTCTATCGCCTACTGGTTTCAACCAAAAGCTGGCAAAATATACAAAACCAAATAAAGTTGCCGCTAGGTAAGCGCTATGCTAGACTAAGATTAATTTAACAACCGAATAAAGAGATCAAGCTAAACAGAAAAATCCCCGATTCACGAGGAATCAGGGATTTTAGGTTTAGCAAGTAGCTATAGGACAGCTACTTAGATTCAGTCGATTTTAACTTGCCGGTGAAAATCGACTGAACATTGTTCTTAATTTGTAGGTTAATTATACCGCAAACCAGTCCCCGAGGACAAGTTAAGGATAGTTAAAAACAAATTGAAGTCAATGGACTAAGTAGCTAACTGGAGCTATTTAGTCCATTTTTTGTTGTTAGAAATTAAAAAAGTTGCCGACTGGGCAACTCACAAACAGACACATGCTGGTGAAACTACAAAGCCCTCACAACCAATGTTCGCTTTGTAATTCAGTTAGAGCATATCAGATTTGTATTTTAAAGCAAATCAAATGTTTTAGCAACTCTCTTTTGAGACAGCGTGTGTCAGTCAAGAAAGGGAGTTTTTATTATGACAAAATCAACAGATTTCAATTACTATGACGCCAATAGCGTATATGGAGCCTTGTTTTTCCAGTTCCCTAAGGTATTAATGTACGGCGAACAATATCGCCATCTAAGCAATGCCGCTAAATTGGCTTATATGGTACTAAAAGACCGGCTAGAGTACTCTTTGCGTAACAACTGGGTGGACGAAGACGGCAACATCTACTTTGTCTATACGAATGCTGAACTCATGGAACTATTCAACTCTTCCGAAAAGACCGTGATTAAGATCAAAAAAGAACTAGAGGGGCTTAATCTACTGCGGCAAAAACGTATGGGTTTTCAGCCTAAGGCAGGTAAACAGCTACCAAATCGTCTCTACCTTGCTGGCCTCGATGTACAAGCAAATGACGTGTATTTGCGTGGTGAACAGTCAGAAACGCCCGAAACCCTTGCTGCGCGCAGAACTGTAAATTCTACAGTTCAGCATGACACCGTTGAAACCCTTGCTGCGCGCAGAACTGTAAATTCTACAGTTCAGCATGACACCGTTGAAAAGGACGCTCAAACCCTTGCTGCGCGCAGAACTGTAAATTCTACAGTCAATCTAGATAAAGAACTTAAAGAAAGAGATACTAATAGATACAATATAGATACTCAAAAGTTGGACTTTTCCACAGCCAA
>NZ_BBAG01000114.1 GCF_001311135.1 Secundilactobacillus paracollinoides DSM 15502 = JCM 11969 | reverse complement strand
TCCCCGTTATCTTTTTCTGATAAGCACTTTTGGAATATCATTTTGGAGAGCTTTTTTTCTCCAATTTCAAATAAAACTTCTGCAATTCCTGAAAGACCATTAAACATCCCTTTTGGAAGATCTGGATCGGACATATTTATAATCCTATTTGCTGTTCCAACAGCCCATGTTCGTGCTTCCTGAGGTAAATCGCCAGTTCTGTTTAAAGCCATTACAGCGCCAAATCCTCCGTAGGCAACAGATAGTGAGCCGAATACGTCAGTATATTGACGTATATCCCCCGGTATCAATGAATCACTCGTTGAATCAATATTTTCTATTAATCCTTGTCTTAGCTGAGACGTCAATGTGTCCTTGATATTATTTTTAAACTGATAACTCGGCGCTGACAGTCCTGAAGCACTTTCTGGAAATTGAACAAAACTCTCAATAAAAGTCTGTAAAGATTTGAGCTGGTTTGATATGGCACTCCCAAAGTTTTCTTCGATAGAAATATCCTGATTTTTTTCGATACTTGCAGTCAAATCTGAAATTGGTTCGATTGGCAAGAACAGGAATCTGGCTATTCTCCATAAAGCAAACCAGTCAGCCTCTTCAAAGGAACGCGCACTTTGAAGCACGAAGCCTGGCGTTTGCAATCCAGGATAATAGACTTTATTCGTTGGAGTTGATGTTTCCAAGTCTATTAATTTAATATCATGATTGTCTAAAATCATAACGTTATTTGGCTGTAAATCTCCAAAAGTAAAGCCATCCTTATGCAAATCGACTAGAATATCTTTGAGTCTCAGAATAATCTTTAATGCCTGCCCAGTATATTTTAATTTATCTTGAAAATTAGAAAAAGGGAAATCCTCAGCTACAAAATATGACAAATTTCGACCTTGCAGATAATCCTCAACTAAGTAATTATTTTCCCAAATCTCAAAATAATCATACATATTTACAACGTAATCTTTTTTCTGTAAATTATGTAATACCTCAGCTTCATTCTTCAACCTTTGAAATCCATCTCGATTTAATCGATCTAATCCTGCCTCCTTTCGTCCTTCTTTCATTACGAAATTTTTTGTATCGTAATTAACTTTGTAAACGCCTCCTGCATTACTAAAATGCAATGCAGATTCAACATCATATTTATCAAATTTAGATGTATCTACCTGAGAATACTTTTTGTCCTGAATAGCGGTCATTTGAACAACTATCCCTGGCTCTTCAACAAAATCCGGCACAACGTAATATGGTGCCCGAATGTCAGGAACCATGACCCCCTTAGAATTTTCAATTCCTAAAACCTTTCGGCCGTCTTCAAATGCGTACATTTCTTGAAATGCGCCATATCGAAAAAAGACATTTGAGTCAAACCATTGCTTGTCATTTAAAATATATGGTCCTGCAGCAAATCCACTAGTGCAATCCGCTAACCCCTTTAACGCACTGCAAAATTCTTGAGTATTTTTAGGATAAACCGTAATAAACTTACCAGCAGATGCACGATCGCCATATTTTGAATTCTTTGATAATAAATTTAGAACATTGGTAACATACTTAAAGGAAATCTGATTAGCAATTAACCAACTACTAACCACGTTCAGACAGTTCTGACTTTCCCCTAAAGTTGACGTAATGTGAATCTTCCAACCTTGTTTAGCTAAGCTATTTGTTCGATTAATATAATATTTCCAATCTTTATCACTAGAAATAATCCAATCATCTAACTCTACTTCTGGTGCATCATAAGGTTTTGATTCATGTTGGGTTGGTTAATAAAAAATTGTCCCTTTATTAAGAAAGTCCGTATACCGGATATCCATCATTTACCTCCGCTTTATCACTTATTAATATCTTCATAACGATGTCACAAGATTAAATGCTTCACGATTCCAAACAGTGCACCAAATATATCCAGGGGCTTCTTGTAAAGAAGCGGTAATAACACCAACTTGTTTTTTTTCACCGTTAATCTTAGAAAATAATGGCCCACCGGAAACTCCTTGTTTCATCTTTGCCGATATACCTACTATCTGATTACTTTTTAACAGAGATAAGTCTGGATGCCCTATCGCCTCAACTGACTTATTGAAAAACCGACCAGCAGACACACCCTCGATACTGACCGAATCAGATTTTTCAGGCAGATAATTAAATGCTGTTTCGACAGCAAACGGCTCAAAATTACTTTCAAATTTAAAAGAACAAATCGCATTATCAAATCGTAATAATCCTTGTTCTTTCCACCGGTTATCTATACTTACTCCTGTCACAATACCAATTTCAGTTTTTCCGTTCACTCTAAGTTTCATTCGGATATCTTTTGATATCTCCTGCTTCAATGGATCAAAGACACAGTGTGCAGCAGTAGCTAAATATTTTTTCCCAGCTATTTGAACAAAGTTGGCAGACGCAAAATGCCTATGCGTATCATCCGAGTTCATAAAAGTTATTTTAATCATTTATCACACCATCGATTGATTCGTATTAAGTAATTAATGGCAATAATCACATCCAGACTCTTTCGGTGAATTTATAAAAGACAATATTCTTCCAAGTTAAAAATAAACGTTTAAATCATTAACTGTATTTTCTATTTAGCACAGAAAGTATGAAGTCAAGCTCCAAATTGAGTGCCCTTTTCGTCCACAAAATGAAATACTTACAGTGGACATTCTGGCAGCTACTGGCTCTTGCCCAGTTTCAGATAAACGCTGCAATTCGGTAATTTTTTTCATGATAGTAAATCCTCCTATTATTTAGCTGGGTGGCCGGGACAAGCAAATAAACTCACAGTGCTCCCGTTCCCACAAGCAATACTGACAAGTGACTTTTTATGACCCACTTTGCTACGAGTTTCAAACTTTTGTAAATCTAAAATTTTATTTTGCATTTAATTCTCCTTTGGCTTGATAGCGACGTAAAATTATAACGGCATGAGTCTCTCACAAAAGGAAATGAATGTCAAAAGAGGAAATTTTAGCAAATTAATTAAAAACTAATCGTTTTATAGTTCACGAAAATTTAACTCCAACAAGTATTTAAAATCAGGATGGATTAACACTCTTTTTTCCAGAACATTAAAAATTTCCAATACCAAAAATACTCTTTAATATTTGAAAACTGATATTATTTTTTTAGTTTTTTTGATATTTACAACCTCAAAAATATAGTTTTTATTTTGTAATACTTTCACGCTTTGTAACTTAAATTCTTTCCAAAAAAGCATAATAGCTTATTGTATAATAATAATTCAGCATCTAAATCAAGTGGATACTCTTCTTAAAAAACGGTCTTCATCAAATTCTGCTTCTACTTTTAAAAAAAGAAGACCATCCAACAGCATTAAAGACACGCTAATGCTGTTGGATGGTCATTTTTAATAACAAGTATTATCATAAGTAACTCTATGCCTGCTTGCGACGTGAAACGGCAAACACAATCAGTTCACCTACTAAAATAAGTGCAAAGAAGATAACGAGCACAACGAATGTGACCAGTCGTAAATGCGGCGATTGTGCCAGACCCGCCCCATCCGTTTTACGCAGGAAAATAACCGCAGATAGTAAAATGAAGATCACCGCCAAAATGATGTTGGTGATGAGATAGCCGTGTTTCATAAGTAGCCTCCAAAGTAAATTAATCATCTGAGATAGAATAACGTTATAGCACACATCTTCTAATCTCAGTTCAACCATAGCGTTAAAGTCGGGTTTGCTCAAGTAATATTGGCAGAAATACTAATATGGGAGTGTCTTAGCTTATAAGACACCCCCATGTTTGAGTTGTATTGTTGGTTATTTACTTGTTCTAGGGTAACTTGGCAAAGCGCGTTTCGGAAAACAGAAAGCTGCATGTAAGCCGACTTTGACAGAAAGGCCAGGTTCAGGCCTTTCTTCGT
>NZ_BBAG01000113.1 GCF_001311135.1 Secundilactobacillus paracollinoides DSM 15502 = JCM 11969 | reverse complement strand
CCAAAAGTCAGAACCGGACTTTTCGGGTCAAAACACCTTACACTCCGCCCTCAAAACGCCTTGCTCCGCGCTCAGGCCACATTCCTAGGCGACAAAATCAACTTTCCCCTAATTGCTGACTTGCGTTCCACCGTTGCTGGCAACTCGTCGAGACTCATATCCGTCTCGCTTGGGCTGAAGACCAGTTCGGAATCGCGACGGACCAACCTGTAGATGGAAATTAGGACGATCACGACGACTCCAATTAATGGGAAGCCGGCAATCACTGATATCGTTTGAATGACGTTGAACCCACCCACTAATACCAGTGAGAACGCAAAAATCATGAAGACGACCACCCAAGTCATCCGGTTAAAACGACTTGGTTCGCGGTTATTCAACGGCGTGCTGGTAAACGACGACAGGATGTAAGCTGACCCCGAAATGGTCGTAGCCAGGAAGATGAAGCATGACGCACAGTATAGGAGCGTCATGATCGACTTCATCGGCAACGTGCCAATGACGGTCGCAATCGTCGCAGCTTGACCCTGGGTGTTCAAAATGTGGACCAGGTTAATGACCCCATTTTGCTGCAGCCAGAGTGCATAGCCACCCATAACGGCGTAGAACAACGCACAGCCTGTAAACCCGTAGAGCAGCATCCCAAACAGCATTTGCCGAATGGTTCGGCCCCGTGAAATCTTTGCGATAAACAAGCCCATCACAGGCATGTATGACAGCCACCAACCCCAGTAGAAAATCGTATCCTGCTGGGTGACACTTGGAGCCGTGTTAGTGGCAATCGGAATAAACTTCTGGACGAGAACGCCCAGACTCTTTGCTTGGTTCACAATTAAGTAGCGGGTTGGACCCACTGCCAAAATTAAGACCAGAAAACCAATGGCTAACCAGATATGTGCCTGACTCAAACGGTCAATACCACCATTTAGGCCCTTAAAGACCGTCATAGCGAAGAGCACAAACAAAACGGCGAATAACCCAAGTTCCAGAGGCAAACCATACTTCACCCCGGTTGCACTCGAGAACGCTTTGGCCGTGATCGGCACTTCCATCCCGATCGACGAACCAACACCGCCAATAATGCCGACAACCACCAAGAAGTTGACCAAACCGGCCAGAAAATGCTTCAATGGTGATTTTCCATTCAACATCGCAATGCCGTCACTCAATTTTTGGACCGGCTGACCCTTGCGATACATCAGGTAGCCGATCAAAATTGCTGCGGGCGCGAACATCATCCACGCCATCGGCCCCCAGTTAAACTGGCCGTATGCCGTTGCAGCCACATACGCTGCGTTTGAGTAGGCGTGTAAATGAAACGCTGGATGTTGGATAAACGTCAACGGGTCGGTGATCGATAGCATCATGATACTGGCATCGATTGCGGTGGCGAACACCATCGCACCCCACTTGAACCCGCTATACATTGGCTTGTCATTTGGTTTTCCAATTTTAATCTTGCCGTAATGGCTAAATGCCAATCCAATTAAGAAGACGAAGTTGACGATATAGATACCAAGATACAGCCATCCCAACTTCAGGTTAATCCAGTTCAGAAGACCACTTAACGGTGATTGCAGACCCTTTCCGCCCACCATTAACACCAACGTAGCCATCAGAAACAAACCAACAGTTGGAACAAAGACCCACTTGTTGATTAACTTGCTTCTTAAAATAATAATCCTCCTCTTATAATCTCTCATGCCGGATTTTTCAGTTTAATTTCAAAAAAATCAGCGTATTTTGATCAGATTGCAAATTGTACACAAAAACGCTGCTGAGACTAGTCATAGACCACCTGCAACAGCGTTTTCTGCAACAAATTGCCGTTTCCAAAGAAACCCGATCAAATTTACATTATTCATTATACACGTTTAAAATAATAAGTAAAATCGAGTACAATAATAAGCAAAGTCATATGAAACGGTAAGTGTGCGCCAGTTGGTTGATCTGTTATAAAACAAGTTGAGCTGTTGGTTAGTCATTTGTCCCCTTTAAAATAATCACTGATGCGTTGCTTACTCTAGCTGAAAGCGTCATCAAAATAATCACTTTACTCCTTGCCATTTATAATATCGTTATCGACTATCAGTCCACACAAAAAGTCCTCAATTTGCGTTTTAAGCAATTGAGAACTTTTTAAATCATGACTTACGCTTTTGACGGAATCTCTTTTATGATGCGGGCTGGATTACCCGCAATCACAACGTTGTCGCCAAATGATTTTGTGACTACCGACCCGGCACCCACCACAACGTTATCGCCGAGTATCACACCAGGAAGAATGGTTACCCGACCGCCAAGCCAGGCACTATTTCCGATGGTGATCGGTTTTCCAAGCTCAACGTCAGCATTCCGCTTCGTTGGGTCAAGCGGGTGCACTGGCGTATACAGCCCAATGTTGGGGTCAAAGTAACAGTGTGAGCCGATCGTGATGGGACAGGTATCCAGAAAGGTCATGTCATAGTTACCATAAAAATGATCCCCGATGTGAATGTTGAAGCCGTAATCAAATTTAAAGTCACTTTCAACAAAAAAGTCGTCCCCGGTATCCGCCAGTAGTGCCTTAAACCGGTCGTTACGGTTGTTATTATTAGTAATGTGGTTAATTTCTTCGATCTGCTGACGAATGTATACTCGCCGGTCGATCAATTCTTTATCAAACTGCTGGTAAGGTTCACCGGCAGTCATTTTTTCGCGTTCAGTCGTCATTTAAGATTCCTCCTTGTCTCTTATCATAGCACACTAAAAACATGAAACTTGCGAGGTAAATACTTTCATCACACGCCTAAACACACTAAAATAGATGTGTTCATTTTTAAGAATAGAGGCGGTTTAAATGAAACTTGCAGCAACAATTTTTCTACTAAACGCTTGTTATATCACGCTTAACACGTTTCGGACCATGTTGGTCGTCCGGCGGCAAAGACTCTGGGCGCCGCTACTCGCAGTCCTTGAAGAATTCGTTTACGTTATTGCGCTGGCGATTGCGTTAAAAAATATTAACTCTCCGTTGAACGTTATTGCATATACGGTCGGCTTTGGCCTGGGCATTTACCTAGGGATTATCATTGAAGACCACGTGGCGTTGGGCTACGTCAACTTTCAAGTAACGGTCAATATTAATAATGACGATAAGAACTATGAGCAAAACAAGGCGTTACCAGAAAAAATTCGTGACCACGGCTATGGCGTCACTGAAACTTGGGGCTATGGTCGAAACGGTACCCGATTGATCATGAATATTCTAGCACCGCGGAAAGCGGACCGGCGCTTGATGACGCTGGTCAACGAACTAGCGCCAGACGCTTCATTATGGTGAACGAACCAACCCACATGTCTGGTGGCTTTTGGAGTAAGGAAGTTGATCAGAGGTTTAGGAAGGCAACACACAGGGAGTAGAGTGTGAAGCAAGGCAAGGGGCGGTTGCCAAGAAAGACGACCAAGATCAAAAATAGACCCAATCAAAAAGCGGCTGTAAAATTTCTGGTATTGGTGACCACACCAATGCCAGCTTTTTTATTGTCTTATTCCATTATAAAAGGACGCTATGTCCTCACATGGTACGATTAAATCACCACAAAGTAATCGAAAGTGAGGAAAACATAGTGTCCCTAAATAATGATTCTATCCTAAAACTGGTCAAATTAACAGATACTAATTTACATGTCCTAAAAAGCGTATGCCAACAAAACCAGTCGGCACACGCTTTTTGAATCATTCATAAGTTAACCATTCAAGTTGTCTGGATATGCTGCCACACCGAAACGCGTTTCGGAAAACAGAAAACTGCATGTAACTCAACTCTGACAGAAAGGCCAAGTTCAGGTCTTTCTTCGTGGTTCTCTGTCCTTCAGCAACGCCGTTCGGTAAACGAGAAAGCATGCTGACCCAAGCTCTACGAAGATGAAA
>NZ_BBAG01000112.1 GCF_001311135.1 Secundilactobacillus paracollinoides DSM 15502 = JCM 11969 | reverse complement strand
CAAACTTAATCACAAGGAGTGAACGAACATGACCACTGTTATCTTAGCTGAAAAACCCAGTCAAGCCCGTTCATACGTCCAAGCCTTTCAAAAGAGCACAAAAAAACAGGGTTACTATACGGTTAGTGACCCTGTTTTGCCCGCAAATACGCTTGTGACGTATGGTCTCGGACATTTAGTTGAACTGGCCACACCGGATAAATACGATCAGAAATACCAGCAATGGACCCTATCTAATTTACCGATTTTCCCCAACAAATACAAGTTTGTGGTGTCAGCTAGTAAAAAAGATCAATTCAAGGTCGTCAAAGACCTGTTAACGAAGGCCGATACCATTATTGTTGCCACCGATAGTGGCCGAGAGGGTTCTAATATTGCCTGGTCGATCATGAGCCAAGCCCAGATTGACGTTAAAAAGAAGACCATTAAGCGGCTATGGTTGAATAGTTTGGAAAAAGACGCCATTATTACCGGATTCAAAAATCTTGGTGATTGGCACCAAGACTATTTGGCGTATAAAGAAGCCCAAACCCGTCAAATTAGCGATTGGTTAATTGGAATGAATGGCAGCCCTTTATACACCTTGCTATTAAGACAAAACGGGGTGCGCGGGGTGTACTCGATTGGTCGAGTACAGACGCCAACTTTGTATATGGTTTATCAAAGAGACCAGGCAATCAAAAACTTTAAGCCGGAACCTTATTTTGAGCTAAATGCGGAAATTTTAGCTAATCAGCAAAAATTTGTCGCAAAATTAGGCCCCTATCAGCGGTTTAAAGACGAAACAGGGCTAATGACATTCATGCAAGCTAAACACGTTCAGAAAGGCTCACAGGGCGGTTTAATCAAGGACGTCCAAAAACAGGCTAAAAAGCGTGCTAGTCCCCAACTATTCTCACTATCCAGTCTGCAAAGTGCCATGAATAAACGTTATCACGCCAGCGCCAGCCAAACCTTAGCAGCCATTCAAAGTTTATATGAAGCCAAGTTGTTGAGTTACCCCCGCACCGATTGTGCTTATATCACTGATGAAGAATTTGAGTACTTAGTGGCTAATCTGACGAAGTATCTGGGTTTAGTCTCTAAGCCAGTCGCTTTAACCAATACCACTCCGAACAAACGCTATGTTGATGGGAAAAAGGTTGAAGAACATTACGCCATTATCATGACTAAAGTTGTGCCGACTAAAGAGAAACTAGCCAGCTTACCTAAATTACAGCAACAGGTCTATGACTTGGTTTTAAGAACGACGTTAGCGATGTTTGCTGATCCGTATGAGTACGAGGAAACCACCATTATCACCCAAGTTGGTGACGCCAATTTTAAAGCAACCGGTAAGGTCCCAACTAAGCAAGGCTGGCAAGCTTTATTTGATGATCACAAAGCCGACCAGCAAGAAGCAGCAACTTTACCGCTCGTTCACCAAGGCGATCAAGTCCAAGCAAATCTGCAAACACCGCAAAAAGAAACGACACCACCGGTACCCTTTACCGAAGGTACCCTGATTACGGCCATGAAGACCGCTGGCAAAACGCTTGATGATGAAGTAGCCCAGGCGATTCTCAAAGATGTGCAAGGCATTGGGACAAGTGCGACCCGGGCCAATGTGCTGGAAGTGTTAAAGAAACGCGGCTACTTAGTTACTGAAAAGAATAAGTTGCACGTCAGTGAAGCCGGAATCACTTTATGTAAAGCAGTCGAACTCGAACCCTTGCTAACTAGCCCAGAAATGACGGCTAAATGGGAGCAAGCATTACAGCAAATCAGTACCGAAGAACGCACCCCAGATAACTTTTTGAGCCAGATTAAGAAGTTTGTGGCGAAGTTAATTGCTGATGTCCCCACACAATTAACCGGCAATTCAGCCATTAAGCAACAAATCAATCACCAACAGCAAGCACAAAAGTCCGCCGAGGTCTTCTTAGAAACACCGCAAGCGACCGTTTTAAATAAACAGAAGTTTTATATTGTAAAGCCTAAGCAAGGCGAAGACTTTACCCTGCCCAAGAAATGGAGCAGTAAGACCCTCGGGAAGACCGCCATTAAAGCGTTGGTCACCAAGGGGGAAACGAGCAAATTAAAGGGTTTCAAGAGCAAAAAAGGAAAGTTGTTTGACGCCAAGTTAAAGCTTGACGGCCATAAATTAAGTTTTGATTTTGATTAGAACCTGCCTACCGCCCTGCACGTTGTTTCGGTTGGTGAACTCGTCATTTAGGTTTACTTTTCAAAAACCAAAAAGTGAACCTAACCAACGAGTGTAATTGTAAAAGAAGGGGGATATATCATGAAAAATGAACTGGAAGCATTAGCAAGCGAATTACCTATTTTGACGGATAAAAGCAGTTATAAGTACCTATCAGAAGTTGCGGGTAATGGCAAATATATTCAAGTTGCGTGGCAAAAAAAGAATGCTGAATATTTAGCACTTTACGGCACACAATCTATCAAGTTACCCCAAATTGATAATTCTGTAGAGTTTGTAGACGCCGAGGAGGGTTAATCATGCCAAGTAAAGTTGAAACTGAAAAATGGAAAAGGCAGCTTGTCGAAAATGCCGAAAAAGAAATTTTAAAACTAACTGATAGTGAAAAATTTAAAAGTTATCTTGATACCTTAGCAAAGTTTCACCGGTATAGCCAACGTAATATTGACCTTATCTATTCTCAAAATCCAAGTGCCAGCCAAGTTGCAGGCTTTAAAAAATGGCAGAATGATTTTAAACGATCAGTAAATAAAGGAGAAAAAGGGATCAGGATTGCGGCCCCTATTATTAAAAAACTAACTCCAGAGGATCAGAAAAGGCTTGATACGACCGAAGAAAAAGCCATAGTTGGTTATCGCTATATTCCAGTATTTGACATATCACAGACAAGCGGCGAACCAGTCCTAAGTGCTAAAGATTTTGTCAAAGAAAATTTGGCCGATCATCAGAATGTGACAAGCTTATATAACGCGTTCAAAGATTATTTAAACCAGCAAACCGACCTTAAAGTCAGTGAAGTGCCTTTAGCGACGCTAAATGGGGCTAAGGGGTATTTTCAACCCAGCACTAATGAAATCGTCATTGGTGGCGATGAGCCCGACAATGCTTTGAAACTAAAGACGTTATACCACGAATATGCGCATAGCCAGCTACACGGCTTAAAATCAGCCTTTAAAGATCGGCCACGAGCCTATCAGGAAACCCAGGCCGAAGCGGTCGCATATGTTGCCATGCAAAATATTGGCGTTGATACCAGTAACTATTCACTCGGTTATGTGGCTACCTGGGCTAAAGATACAGCTGTGATCCATAGTGCTTTAAGTGAAATCCAGCAAGTTAGCAACAAAGTGATTGAGCTTAGCGACGGGTTAACCAAACAATTAGGCTTACAAGAAGCCCAAAAAGAGCCTGAGCATGATCTAAAAAAGTTATCAGTCCATGATCTTAATAAGTCCTACCAAAGCTTGCAACAACAAATTCAACAAACAACTAGTCCACAACAAAAAGCGCAATTAAAAAATCAGTTAAACGATGTGCACCAAGAAATTAGTGATCGAACTCAAAAACAACTGAAAACATTTGCTGAACAGAATCCGGAGATCAAACAACCCAAATCCGAACTGGATCAAAGTTTAAAGCGTTAGCCAGTTTTTAAAGGTCATGCTATAACATAAACAGAAAAAGGAAGTCCCGCCGAAAACAGGACTTCCCGTGCAAGCCGCTTCAAAGGCGGTGGTCTAGATTACAAAACTACATTGTCGCCCTGTAACCGACCAAAGTTACGCAGGGCGGCTTTTTTATTTGTGGTGCTTGTCGATATTGACCTAATTTTTATTTGCTTTTAGCCAATAGGGTATACCCTAGTGGCCGTTTTTGATTCTGTGCTATACTAGGAATTACAAATGTTCATTAGAGCTGTCCAAAAGGAAGTGCTGACAATGGCTAAAATTGGTTATGCTCGTGTGAGTTCCAAAGAGCAACATTTAGATCGACAGCTAGCGGCC
>NZ_BBAG01000111.1 GCF_001311135.1 Secundilactobacillus paracollinoides DSM 15502 = JCM 11969 | reverse complement strand
TTAGCTGATTCCCTTTGAATCAGCTATTTAATTGTATCTCGCTGTCTTTAACGTGTCAACAACAAGTTTGAAAAACTTTCTCAACTCGTTGTCGACCTGCCGAAGCAACTTTCTAAGAATAACATGTTGACGTATCGCCGTCAATGTTTTTTTATAAATTGTTTGAATGCTTATTCATATAAATCGGAACAACACATTCCTCTGCCTCTTTGACAACGATAATAACTATACCAGCTTTAAACACACTGGTCAATACAGTTTAGCAATTTATTTTAAAAAAGAGAACAAAAATAAGAGCCAGGCTAAAAACTTAACCTGACTCTTACTAAAATTGCTTATTTACTCATTTATGCTAATCTTCTGGTCGCATTGTTGGGAATAGCAAGACGTCACGGATTGAATCTGCATCCGTCAACAGCATGACTAGGCGATCGATACCGATTCCAAGACCACCTGTGGGCGGCATCCCGTATTCCAAAGCTTCGATAAAGTCTTCGTCGATACCTTCTGCCTCATCGTTGCCGGCTTCACGTTCGGCCACTTGGGCTTCAAACCGTTGGCGCTGGTCAATTGGATCATTCAACTCAGTAAAGGCGTTTGCAAACTCGTTACCCGTAATATAGAGCTCAAAACGGTCTGTAAACCGAGGATCATCAGGATTCTTCTTAGCTAATGGCGAGATTTCCACTGGGTGTCCGTAAATAAAGGTCGGCTGTTCCAGCTTATCTTGGACCTTCTCTTCAAAGAATGCGTTGATGATATGACCGACCTTCCAATAAGATTCATAGTGAATCCCATTGTCATCAGCTAATTTCTTAGCTTCATCGTCAGTCATTGCCGGCCAGAAATCGACACCTGTATACTCTTTGATTGCATCTACCATATGAACACGGGCAAAGTCTTTATTCAAATCGATCGTATGGCCTTGGAATGAAATAACGCCATCGTCAGTCACGGCTTTAGCTGCAGCCTTGATAATCCCTTCAGTCTCATCCATCACGTCGTGGAAATCGAAGTAGGCCACATAAGTTTCAAGCATGGTGAATTCAGGGTTATGCCGAGTATCCATCCCTTCATTACGGAAGACACGGCCAATTTCGTAAACGCGTTCCATACCACCAACGATCAACCGCTTGAGATGAAGTTCCAGCGCGATCCGCAGGTAAAGGTCAATGTTCAATGCATTATGGTGAGTAATAAATGGCCGTGCATTGGCACCACCAGCCTGGTTATGCAATACAGGAGTTTCGACTTCAGTAAAGTCTTCCCCATCTAAGTATGCCCGAATGGCTGTAATGATCTTACTGCGCTTCTTAAACCGGTCAAAACTTTCTGGATTTGAAATCAGATCCAAGTAACGTTGACGATAGATTTGCTCCTTATCCTGCAAGCCATGGTACTTTTCTGGCAATGGCCGAAGTGCCTTAGATAGGAAGGTCAATTTAGTTGCCCGAATCGTCAGTTCACCCATGTCGGTCTTGATAATGTCCCCTTCAATACCCAAATGGTCGCCAATATCTGACCGTTTAAAAATGTGGTAAACCTCATCACCTAAAATATCTTTACGAACGTAGATCTGGATCCGGCCAGTCCGGTCTTGCAAATCAGCAAAGCCAACCTTACCCTTACCACGCTTTGACACCATCCGACCAGCAATCACTGCGGTCTTACCAAGGTCGTTTAATTCATCCTTATCCATATCGCTAAACTCATCTTGCAACTGCTGTGCCAAATAAGTTCGTTCAAATCGGTGACCAAACGGATCAATACCGTTATCACGCAATTCGTCCATCTTTTCGCGACGAACGTGCATTTGGTCGTTCATTTCTTTATCTTTTCCAGCCACACTAATACCTCCATATTTCGTTCTACCTGTTTAATCATGCCAACCCTCAATAAAAAGCAAGCTCTTTTGCCTGCTTTTTAAGGATTTTATCGCTGACGTGCCGGTAAAGCAGCCAGTTTATCTAAAAATTGATCAAACAGATCGATCATTTCTTGTTCCGTTTCGGCATTGTTCAGTGCCGCCTTTGTTCTGGCTGAGTGTGAGATGCCCTTGAGATAGTACGCCGCTTGGCCGCGAAATTCCCGTGGGCCAACGTAATCGCCCTTGAGTTCAACTAACCGGTGAAGGTGTTTCTTAGCCGTTTGGATCTTCGTTGCAGGACTTGGCTCTTCAATCAGCTCACCCGTTTCCAAGTAGTGTTCAGTCTGTTTGAGCATCCATGGATTCCCCATGGCCGCCCGACCGATCATCACTGCATCAGCACCAACGTAATCGAGCATCCGCTTAGCATCCTCCGGCGTCTTCACGTCGCCGTTGCCCATAAACGGAATCGTCAGTTCACTGGCAACGTCTTTTAAAACGTCCCAGTTAGCGTGGCCCTCATACATTTGTTTCCGTGTCCGCCCATGCATGGCCAGAGCAGACGCTCCAGCACGTTCTGCGGCCAATGCATTTTCAACCGCGTAAACGTGATCCAGGTCCCAGCCAATTCGCATTTTAACCGAAACAGGCTTCTTAACAGCATCCGTGACATAGGAAACCATTTCGTAGACCTTGTTGGGATCAAGCAACCACTTAGCACCAGCATCTGTTTTAACTACTTTATTGACCGGACACCCCATGTTGATATCAATGATATCTGCGGCAGTGTGTTGATCAACAAACTTAGCGGCCTCTACAAGGGTCTCTTTGCTGCCGCCAAAGATCTGAATACTCATCGGGTGCTCAACAGCATCTACAAACATCATGTCTAACGTTTTTTGGTTATGGTACATGATGCCGCGATCAGAAATCATTTCGCAAACAACTAACCCTGCACCAAATTTTTTACAAATGACCCGAAAGGCCGAGTTCGTCACCCCAGCCATGGCGCAACAACAACCTGGTTAGGAATCTTGACGTCACCAATTTGCCATTCCATAGGCTCACCTCTTAAATTAAATTTACTATCTATTTGCCGTTTTTAAGCTGCGCTAGTTATAATAGCACACTCTTACCTAAAATTATACCCGACTTATGACGCCGTTTTGCTGGCTAAAATAGCCTTGAGTTCTGCTTCACTAAAGTCGTACTTGTTCCGACAAAAATGACAAACGGTCTCTGCGTGGTGATCTTCGTTAATAATTGTTTCCAACTGGCTTGTCGGCAAACTACCTAAGGCCTTCGCAAATTCTGGCTTAGAACAATCACATTTAAACGCTACTGGCATTTTATCTAAGACATTGACGTTCTCTTCACCAAACAACAAATTCAGCATATCCTCAGGCTTCTGTCCTGCTAACAAGAGTTCAGAAACCATCGGCACTTCTTTTAACCGTTTCTCAAGGTGCGCAATCGCATCATCTGATGCATCTGGCATGACCTGAATCAGAAACCCACCGCCAACCTTGATCGAGTTATCTTCATTAACAAAGACTGAAACACCCACTGCGGACGGAATCTGTTCTGATTGCGCAAGGTAGAACGTAAAATCATCCCCTATTTCGCCGGAAGCAAGTGGTACCTGACCGGTGTAAGGTTGATCTAGTCCCAGATCCTTGGTCACTGACAAAAAGCCATTCACACCAACCGCTTTTGAAACGTCAATTTTATGATGATCGTTCAGCGGCAGATTGACGTGGGGCTCTTGTAAGTACCCCTTAACCGTCCCTTTTGCATTGCCATCGATGACGATACCGCCAACGGGACCGCCACCATTGATCCGAACCGTCATGGTCTCGTCACCCTTCAGCACGGAAGAAGAAAGCAGCAAAGTGGTCACTAACGATCGCCCAAGTGCGGCTGAAGAAGCGGCCCAGGTGTCGTGCCGGCGCTGTGCTTCACGAACAAGCTCAGTGGCATCAACAGCGTATGCCCGAAACTGGTTGTCGTCGACAAGACTTTTAATTAAATAATCTGACATGTTTTTGTTTCCTCCCTTGAATGCGTCTTGGATAGTATAACACAGAGTGCGGAAGAAGGCGGTTAAAGGGTGGAGCCTTAAGCTAGCTTTGAAGGCTAACGGCCCGCCCCT
>NZ_BBAG01000110.1 GCF_001311135.1 Secundilactobacillus paracollinoides DSM 15502 = JCM 11969 | reverse complement strand
CTTCTCATTTTCGATGAATGATTCGAGATTGGCAACTTCGTTTTCGATCAGAAGAAAGTCGGACAGATGGGATGGTTCGACGATTTCCTCTAATAACCAGTCCTCAAGTGGCGTTTCTTTAACATCTCTTAGGTGCTTTCGATAAAAGTTGATTCGCTCGTTGCGAAGCACACGTTGCATATATCGGACAAACATTTTTGACACTTCACGCTCACTACTCATGAATACAGCCTCCCTAGATTTGAGAAAATTAGTTACACTTATACAGACCGAATTTGAGCGTGGCGGTGAAACCAAAAAGTTAAATTAGGTAACTAAAATCGTAGGAAAGCAAAAAAACATCAGCCAATACACATTGGCCAATGGGTTCAAAAGTGGTGTGGATCTGGTGAAAGTTCGCTAGATGCGTGCCGCAAATCGAATCACTGTCAGCACAATGCCAGTTAATACAGTGATCACGATTGCTAAGCCAACTAATGCTGGACTGAGTGCGGCGATCCCCCAGCCGGTAAGTGCCAGAACCAGCGTCAATGCGCAGTTGCCGCCGATTGCTATTGACACGGCACGACTGGGCAGGTTAGCCCAGAACGGCTTTTTGGTGCGGGTCATCAGGATCGTCAACATCGCGCTAAAGATAAGGTAGACGTAAAGGCCGGTGCTGATTTGATCAGTAGTAAGACCGAGCTGTTGTAACCAAGTTAGCCAACCGTAGCCGACCGCTGACCAACCTATGGCCAGGATACCAGCGATCTTGCTAAGTTTAGCCAGATTCCAGCTTTCTGGCTGGTGTGTGATCGTTGTGCGGTCAGTGCCGAGCACAAGGGTCACACAATCATTCAGAATTGCGACCAAGATCATCGCGTTTAAGGTCAGCGGAATGAAGTGGAGAATCAGGTAACCTAATGTCAATAGCAGCGGCAACTCTGCGGTGCGTGAAAGTTTGGTGATCGTCCAGGTCATCATGCGTTGATAGACGCGGTGGCCGGCATCTAGGATCTCGATGATCGGGGTCAGTCCGTCTGCCGGCAAAACTCGATGGCATGGCGATCGGGATCGTCGCGATGAACAGCATTGCAAGAAACGGTAGCATGGCAACTAAGTCTTCGTGGCGGACAACGGCCACGATGATCAACAGCACGGCCAACACTGCATCGAGTGCTGCCAGATAGCCGATGATTTTGCCCAATAGTTTCTGCAAATGGCCCGGAGCCGAGCTTTGGTTGATCAGGCTGATTGTTTTGCCGCTGCGGCTATTAGCACCGGTGGCGGTGACGATCGCTAAGGCGTTGCCGGAGAGGACTTCGGTGCCGGCATAGGCCGTATCACCAGGGGTGCGGTTGACGGCCTTGGCTTCGCCCGTGATACTGCTTTCGTTGGCTTCCAGCGTGTCCGTCAGCAGGCGCGCGTCAGCGGGGATAATGTCCCCTTGGCGTAGGCTGATGAGGTCATCAACGACTAAGTACTTGGCTGACACCTGTTTCCACTTGCCATCGCGGCTGACTGCGGTGGTCGGCGATAAGTCATGTGATAGGCTGCGTAAGACCGTGTTGGCGCGGCGAGATTGAATCGCGCCATTGACCGCGGCAAAGAGCAACATTAGCACGATGAACCCGGCTTGGATGCCTTTGCCTAACACGATTTCAATGATCAGCGCCGCTTCGAGTATCCACGCGCTAGGCCCCCACAGGCGGGTGATAATGGCCGTGGCAAAGTTGAAGGGGGTTTCGGCCACTTCGTTGAAGCCATCGCGGGCCAGTCGCCGGTCAGCTTCGGCTTGGGTGAGGCCGTCTAGCGTATTCTTTTTGGTCATAGTAGACACCAGCTTTTTTCAAAATAACAAACGGCCGCGCACATATTAGTGCTCGGCCGCTGGATCAATGCTAATCAGTCGAAGTCGACCGAATCTGGGAAGTGGGCTAGGCGCGTGCCGTCAGCGCCAAGTTCTTCTTCGATCCGTAACAGTTGGTTGTATTTCTCCACACGCTCGGAACGGGCTGGAGCGCCGGACTTGAGTTGCGCAACGTTCGTGGCGACGGTAAAGTCAGCGACAAAGGTGTCGCCGGTTTCACCAGAACGGTGAGACATCATGGTAGTGTAGCCGTTCTTGCGCGCTAAGCGGATTGCTTCCAGCGTTTCGGTGACCGTGCCGATCTGGTTAAGCTTGATCAAGATACTGTTGGCCATGCCTCGTTTGATGGCGTCTTTGATCAAGGCTGGGTTAGTGCAGACCGGATCGTCTGCGACAAGTTGCACGCGATCGCCGTACTTCTTGGTAAAGTCAGCGAAGTGGCCCCAGTCTTCTTCCCCATAAGGATCTTCGATGGAGATGATCTCTGGGAACTTGTCCAGCAGGTGAATGTAGTATTCTCCTAATTCGGCAGGTGTGTAGGTTTTGCCTTCAAAGTCATAGTTCTTGGTGTCGCGGTTGTAGAAGTATGATGCCGCCGCGTCAAAGGCGATGGCGATTTCCTTGCCAGGCGTGTAGCCTGCCTTGATGATGGCGTCATGCAGCATCTGCAAGGCGTCTTCGGAGTTCTTGAGGTCAGGGGCAAAGCCCCCTTCATCGCCGAGGCCGGTGGTGTAGCCAGCTTCTTCGATCACCTTCTTCAAGGTGTGGTAGGTGTTGGCGATTTTCTCGAAGCCATCACGGAAGCTGGAACGATCGACTGGGGTAATCATGAATTCCTGAATGTCGATGCCATTGTCGGCGTGCTCACCACCGTTGATCACGTTGTGGAACGTTTGTGGCAGTTCCAAGTCGGTGCCGCCAAGGTAACGATACAGCGGTGTGTGCAAGGCGTTGGCTGCTGCACGGGCAGTGGCCATTGATACACCCAGGATCGCGTTAGCCCCTAGGCGAGCCTTGTTAGGTGTGCCGTCTAAGTCGATCATCAGCTGGTCGATGTGGGCTTGGTTGAAGGGGTCAGTGCCGTGCAAAGCCTTGTTGATCTCGGTATTGACGTTGGCCACGGCCTTTGAGACGCCTTTGCCTTGAAGCCGGTCGCCGCCGTCGCGCAACTCGATGGCTTCTTTTTCGCCGGTCGATGCACCAGATGGTACCTCCGCGCGGCCGAGCGTACCGTCCGAGAGATTAACATCGGCCTCAACAGTTGGGTTGCCGCGGGAGTCGAAGATCTCGCGCGCCTTCACAGATTCAATCACTACTGACATAATTGTGCTCCCTCCGGTAAAAAAAGATGACGTCTACGTCTACTGCACGCAAAATCTGTGCAGTAGACGTCATCAAATTGATTTACCAATTAGTTTTAGTGGCGAACGTCATCGCCGATTAACTTTTAGCACCCAAAGCATACTCCCTTACGAAATTTTGCGCAAGCCAGACCGACAAATTTTCGTGCAAAAGGCGGGCTTGTCTTACAGCTGTATGTTTTGCTATAACGCTAGACGCTATATTAAATTTTGATGAGTGTAACCACGCGACTGCCTGTATTTTGGTGGCCGCGTTTTACGGGGAAGTTTAATGCAGCGATTGCGATACCAAGATATTTTAGCGATGTTCATCGGCGGCTGTTTCGGTGGGATTGCCTGCTGGGAAATTGGCTTGTGGCTTAATGATGCCGACACGATGCTCGGCACCACGGCGGTGAATCTGATCGGCAGATTTTTGCTGGAGTTTGTCACTTATGGCCTAGCGGTGTACATAGATTTGCCGGGATGGCTGATTTTGGCGTTAGGGACTGGTTTTGTCGGCGCGTTTACGACGTTTTCGACGATGGTGCCGAACCTTTACAAAAACGTCGGCGAATCGCCGGTGTACGAGATCAGGATCTTCTTGCTTGAGCTGCTTGTTGGTTTAGGCGCTGCGTTTAGCGGGTATTTATGCGCCGAAGCCTGGGGAAGGCGGCGACAAACATGGTGATGTTAGTGACTTTAGGCGCTGGGGTCGGCGCGTGATGCAATACGTGCTGACGCAGCTAGGCAAGAACTGGTGGACTTGGGTGTCGGTGGCGACGCTTGTGATCAATGCTAGTGGTGCCTTCTTGGCGGGATTTTTGGCGATGTGCGCACTGCAGCAAGCGTGGTCACTGCTACTTTTGACCGGTGTGTGGTGGGTACACGACTTTTTCCACATTCATGACTGATGCGTTTATCTTGTTGCGCAACCGGCGTTACTGTGCG
>NZ_BBAG01000109.1 GCF_001311135.1 Secundilactobacillus paracollinoides DSM 15502 = JCM 11969 | reverse complement strand
AAAAAGTCCTCTATTATGCGGAATAGAGGGCTTTTCTGAAATCAGTACATACAGGCTTTGCTTAGGAGCGTTGCTTGTGTCCATTTAGGACATACACAATCATATAACAATCAATCAATGCTGTCACTTAACTTACGCAAAAAAGCCACCCATACTACTCAAAAAATATTCACAACCTATCTAAACAACCGTTTCCAAAAGTTCTCTCTCGTCTCATTAGAGGGCTTTTCGTTTTGCTTGCTTATATTTGTATATGAATCATTGCTATCGTCCTTAGAATCGTTCTCACGGCTTTGTAGGGTGTTGCTTTTGATATTTTGTTCTGACTTTTGATTTTCAAGTAATTTCTGACTGGATAAATTTAATTGCTGTTGTTGGTCTAATAATTTTTGAAATTTGTTTATCTGTTGATCCTTTTCGTCAAGTTGGCGCTAAGTATATTAACTAATTGATCGTTGCTTGACGTGCTTTTGTCTTGTCTATCCTTATTTGTATTGTTGGCATAATATTGATGTATAGCATTAACAACATCTTGGCTTAAAATATATCTATTATCGCTATCTTTTAAAGGCTTGTCTTTGTCGTCTAGTGAATCTATTATTTGATAAATTCTTGCTCTTGATATGTGTAAATCCTTTGAAATTTCTGCAATTGTTGTCAAATCTACCACCCTTTCAAGTATATGCTAAGTTATTGATACAATCATAGCACGCATTTGACAACCTATATACACGTATAAGCAAACAATGCACGAGAATGCGTTTATATTACGTCTGAAAATAAAGTCACGAGATTGTCACGTTATAAAATCGAAATTTTATTAGATACACAAAAAAACGCCACTCAATTAAGAATGACGTCTTTCTGATATATGTGCCAATACCAAATAAATAGAAGTTGATTATATTTTAACTTGATTAATCAAAACACGCAATGAATACGGGAAGTCCTTTACGGTCGTTAATACTCCTCTATTTTGATAATACAAAGTTGCAAGCTCGATAACATAGAGCGTAAAATAACTTGTGTAAACGCATAAAAAGATTTCTAAATTGTATAGAACTAGGGAATGAACTTACCACAGAAATTATCGCTACGCTAGTCCAAAAACAAGATTTAGACGAAGTTTTTCGGCACCACCTCGAAATTGCGATTAACCAGCTGCTTCAAACCGAACTGGCAGCTTTTTTAGGCTATGAGCGCCACTCGTATGCTGAAATTAACACTAGAAATAACCGCAATGGCAGTTATGAACGCTCGTTTGATACGAAGTATGGTCAACTCAACTTAACCATTCCGCGGGATCGCAATGGTATTTTCCACAACCACATCTTGCCAGCCTACGGTCGGCACAGTGACATCTTGGAAACAACGGTTATTCAGCTATACACCAAGGGAATTACCACCACCGAAATCGCCTAACTCATTGAGAAAATGTACGGTGCTCATTACTCCAAAGCCACGGTTTCCAACACGACCAAAGTCGTTGATGAACAAGTTCAAGCTTTCCAGCAACGGCGACTGCCTTCGCAATATGCGGCCATCTTCTTAGATGCCAATTACCTGCCTTTAAAGCGGGACACCGTCCAAAAAGAAGCGGTTCATTGTATTCAACCAACTTGATTGCGAACTTTAACAAGCATCTCAAACGCAACCCCAACCACAAAGAACAATTTCCAACGGAAGATTCACTGAATCGATTCCTGGTTTCTCAGTTTAACGTCTACAACGAGAAGTCCATGAAGCGAATCCATCGCAGATTCAACGGACTTCAGGACACCCTGGAATCATCCTTTATTTAAATTAACTACATATTATATGTACGGAGGTATTTCATTTACACAAGATTCTTGACGATATCCATATTTACTCAATAGATTAATATCAAATGGTGAAAATCAACGAAAAAAGGAGATCTATCAAGCGATCTCCTGCCCAATAAATCTCCTCTTACATAAAGTTATTTATGAACACTGATTTAAGCTAAGCTGCCGATATCACAATCTCACCATCCACTAAATCAGCCTTCAAGTTTTTGACATCTAAGTGGTCAAGGTAGAAATCCGTTACCTTATCACGAATTTGTTGTTCAATTACTCGCCGTAATGGCCGCGCCCCCATTGCTTCATCATAGCCTTGTTCCATCAGCCAATCTTTGGCCGCTTTAGTTACCTCAAGTTTGATGGATTTTTTGGCTAACGTTTTTTGTACATCCGCCAACATCAAATCGACAATTTGACTTAAGTCTTGCTTAGTCAGATGTGAAAATTCCACGATTCCATTAAAACGGTTCAGAAATTCTGGGCGGAAAAATGGTGCTAACTTATCCATTAATGACTGATCTCGTTGCTTGTCACCACTTAATGCTTCATTACCAAAGCCAGCATTAGAAGTAGCAATAATAATCGTATTTTTGAAATTAATGACATTGCCTTGTCCATCCGTTAAGCGCCCATCATCCATCACTTGTAATAGTAACGTTAATACTTGTGGATCAGCCTTTTCAATTTCATCTAATAATACAATGGAATATGGATTACGCCGAACCCGTTCAGTTAGAGTATTAGCATTATCTTCATAGCCTACGTATCCAGCCGAGGTACCAATTAATTTCGACACAGCTGTACGATCAGCATATTCACTCATATCTAGCCGAATAATCGCATTTTCATTTCCAAACATATCTAAGGCTAATTGCTTAGCTAATTCAGTCTTTCCTACGCCAGTTGGGCCCACAAACAGAAAACTTCCAATCGGCTGATCACCCTCTGAAAAGCCCGCACGGTTACGCCGAATTGCTTTTGCTACCATTTCAACCGCTTCATCTTGACCGATTACCTTACTTTTCAGACGCTTATCAAGATTTTTCAAATGCTCAATATCATTAGCGCCCATATCAGCAACTGGTATACCAGTTAAACGTTCAACCGATTGTGCCACATCATCAATCGTGGCAGTGATTTTTTCTTTTTGATCCGTTTCTTTAATTTTTTGCTTGGTTTCCTCGATCGACTTCTTGATATCAGCGGCTTTTTTAAAGTCCTCCGATTTAACGGCGGCCTCCTTAGCTGCCTCTAATTTTTTAACGCGTTGATCCAATGTCTCAACATCAGTTTGCGAATTTTTAGCCGCTAAATGAGCCGCAGTCATGTCGATCAAATCGATAGCTTTATCTGGCAAAGTGCGTTGTGGTATATATTGGATTGAATAATCCACAGCCGCCTTCAAAACATCATCTGGTAATACAACATGATGATGTTTTTCGTACAGCTTTTTAACACCTTGTAATATACGTAAAGTGTCAGCGGCCGTCGGTTCATTAATCACAACATCATTGAATCGCCGTGCCAAAGCCGCATTTTTCAAAATAGTATTGCGATATTCATCTTGAGTCGTAGCCCCGATTACAGTCAGCTCGCCACGTGACAAAGCTGGTTTAATGATATCAGCCAATCCCTTGCCACCGTCTTCACCACCAGTGGCACCCGTGCCGATAATCTGATGAATTTCATCGAAGAATAGAATAATATTACCAGCTGCTTTAACTTCCTTTACCAGCTGTTTAATATTCTCTTCAAAAGAACCGCGATATTGAGTTCCTGCTTCCAAAGACGATAAATCAATCGAATAGATTTCTTTATCTTGAATCGTTTCTGGAACTTTACCAGCCACAATTGCTTGTGCCAGACCTTCGACGACTGCAGTTTTACCTACACCGGCATCACCAACTAAGATTGGATTATTTTTCGTTCTACGACTCAAAATTTCTGCAGTTTCTTGAATCTCATTCTCACGTCCAATCACTGGATCTAGTAATCCATCACGAGCCTGTTCCGTCAAATTAGTCCCTAACTTTTCTAAAATCCCTCCTTTTTTAAAAGCCTGTTTACCATCTTTAGATACTTCTATTGTTTTATTATTTTGGGGTAGCTTACCAGTTGATCGGTATTGAGCAAACTCATCTGGTGTCAACGATTTTCCATTAACTAAGTACCGTGCACGCTCCGAATTTTGATTATCCATGCGCCGAAATAATTGATTGAAAACATCATCCATATCATTGTTGAAAAAAGGATCATTTTCGTAGAAATTCGCCATAGTACAACACCTCCATAAAAATTTACACGTGTAACTTAGTGACCATAATATCCTTTAAAACTTCAGTTAATTGTATCACGATTTTTATGTATCATTAAGTAAAGTGCTTATCGGTGTATTAAACGAGATACTTTGAAATACCATTACAACAAACCCTTTCAGGATAAATTGCCGTTAATTAGTATATCAAAATATAATATGTGGTAGATTGCAAATTTAATCCGAATTTTTGGAAAAATTTGTCAGCATAACCTGATACGGTGTTTGCCAGTCGAGTATTTTAAGCGGTCGCTGGTTAATTTGGAGTAACGTCGTCGTTAAATCTTGAGCACTAATGTGCTCAAAACGAGTCCCTTTGGG
>NZ_BBAG01000108.1 GCF_001311135.1 Secundilactobacillus paracollinoides DSM 15502 = JCM 11969 | reverse complement strand
CTCAAAGATTTTTAACGATACACCGTATACGAGTGCACTAATGCGGTCAACTTAATTGAAAAGACCCAGTTAAAGTCCAAAATTGGATTTTAACTGGGTCTTTTTAACTTAGTCTAAAACGAAATCAGCACCTTCCCCTGCGGATGCCCATCCTTTACATAGCGCAACGCCTCATTAACATCAGCCAATGAAAACGCCTTTGGATCAACGGCAGGCACAATATCGTTTGCTTCAATAACGGTCGTAATGTCTCGTAGTTGCTCACCAGAAGCCCGAACAAACATGAACCCATAAGTGACGCCAGCTTGTCGTGCTGGCGGTCGAGTTTCGCACCAGCTAGGCCAAATAACCACTGTTTCCACTTCGGCGACCCATAGTTCACCGCAAATTGTTTATTAGGACCGGCCTTCAGACTCAGTAACCTGCCGCCAGGTTTAATAATGGCCAGTTCATGGGCGATCGCCGACGTGCCTAAAGTATCGATCACTGCATCCACTTTAGAAAGTACATCCCAATAGTTCTCAGTGCGATAATCCAAGTACTGATCCGCACCAATGGCGAGTGTCCGCGACTTTGCCTGTGCGTTACCCGACACGATCACCGTTAAGCCCATGGCCTTCGCCAGCGGAATCGCCATCTGGCCAAAGCTGCCCGAGCCACCTGGAATAAACAGGGTTTGCCCAGCCTTCATTTGCAGTTCCTCATGGAGTGCCTGATAGGCAGTCAACCCAGTCAACGCTGCGGCAGCACCTGTTTTGAAGTTAAGATTACTTGGTAGGTGCCAAATGGCATCGGCCGATACTGCAACATATTCTGCAAACGCGCCGATCTTAGGTACTGGTAGTCGCGTATAAATCGCATCACCGACCTCGAAACCGGTAACTTGACTACCAACAGCTTCTATAACACCGGAAAGTTCGTTACCCAGCACCAATGGCATCCGGTAGTTCTGGATCAACTTGACACTCCCATCGATGTTCATTAGATCTAACGGGTTCACAGCTGCCTCTTTAACCTGAACTAACACCTCGTTTGCCTGTATTTCAGGTTTTGTGGTTTCGATGACTTCAGCGTGAATCTGTTTCGAATAACGTGTAATTTGGGCTGTTTTCATGTAAGTTCTCATTTAATTGAACAATCATTCTAAAATAGTGTAAAAATAAATCCCATTTACTTGGGATTATCACTATTAGCTTTTAATAGTGGCTAACGTCATATCAATAATCTGATCGAGTTCTTGATCACTTGGCTGAACCTTTGTCATGACCCGAAGGCCAGTAAACGCGTTGTTGAGATAACTTGCGAGCGCATCAGGATCCAAATTTGTCGCTAACTCGCCTCGTAGTTGGGCTTGTCCGAGCATGGTCGCAAATTGATGCTGGTTACGCGCAAACATTTCCTTCAGTATTGCGCCGACTTCAGGATCGATAACTGCTAATTCTGTTGCAGAATTCACCATCAGGCACCCTTTTGGCGATGTTGGATCCTGAAACGCAGCTGACCGGAAAATCGCACGTAGTTTCCCAATCAAGGTCGTTTCAGAATCGCTGGCCGTTTGAAACAGTCCTGTTGCGAACGCATCATAGCGTTTCAGTGTCTTTAAAAACAGGGTGTGCTTGTCGCCAAACGTGTCATAAATGCTCTTGCGATTAATCCCCATGGTATCTACCAGATCCTGCATGGATGTTTTTTCGTACCCCTGCGTCCAGAATAACCGCATCGCTTTATCTAAAACTTCGTCGATTTCAAACGCTTTGGTTCTTGCCATCGCGATGATCCCTCACTTTATAGTTGAATGTTCATTCTAATATACACACTATTTTTCAAAATTGCAATCCCTTTGATCCTTATTTTTTACACGTGTTCAATATGATACACTAATACTAGACTTATCAATCACTTATTGACCGTCCCCCACTGATTTATCGGTTGTCAGCACATTCTGCCTAGAAATGATACTGGCAATTACGGGCTATCGAGCTCTGCATCACATTCTAAACGAGAGCCTGGGGAGGATAATATCATATGCAACGTCTTACAAAATGGGTCATTCTGTTACTTGCCGCCATGGCACTAACCATCGGTGCAACGCAACCGGTTCGCCCGACCACTGCACAAGCCGCCACTTACGTCTATGTGACGCGAACCGGCAAGCACTATTTTTACCACCGGCACAACTATGGCCTTAACCGCGCCAAGAAAGTCTATCGTGTCACACTGTCGACTGCACGACACCGCGGGCTGACACTTGCGGCAACGGACTATAAAACGCGGCCGCGTAGGGTCAAGCGTGTTACTTACAGACGCCCGACTAAACGCAGGGTTGTCCGCCGAGTCAAAGTAAAAACGGCCAAAATTGCCCAAGCTTCAACCAGCAATTTAACGCATCTGACCTACCATGGTCATCAAGTCGTCATCGTTAATCACAACAACCCAAGATTTAAGGCGTCGACCTATCAAAGCACGCGTGGCAAAAATACGGGAACACAGACCGTCTCAACCGAGTGACCGCTGCTAATGCCGTTTTAAATCAACGATTAATGCCGACTAGCGAACGCGAAGGCTTAACCATCGAACCAACTGGCTGGCACAATAAACGGACAAGCCATGGTTACCTGTACAACCGATGCCATTTGATTGGCTATCAGTTAACCGGTCAAAACAACAACTATCGTAACCTCATGACCGGTACGCGTTCACTCAATGATCCCGGCATGACAAAGTACGAAAATAAAGTCGCCGCCTACCTAAAGAGCAGCAACAGCCACTACGTCCGTTACAAGGTCAAACCCATTTTCAAAGGAGACGACCTCTTAGCCAATGGCGTTCAAATGGAGGGTCAATCTATTGGCAGTCATGCGGTGCACTTTAACGTTTATATCTTCAACATTGAATCAGGATATCATTTAAATTATAGAACTGGGACTAGCCGTACCGCCGGCTAACCTCATCATGGCTTAAGGACGGTGCTCTGGGTGATCGATAACGTCTGTCTGTTACGTAATCTTTAAAATCAGCGATGTTTCACGTGAAACATTCGTGAGACCCACGAGTTGACCCGATACAACAACTCGTGCTATGCTGATTGAAAATCAAAACAAAACACTGCCACCGGGCAGCCGCATCGAACACCATTCCGTTAGGTCATTGAAGGAATGGTGTCCGGTGCTTTTTTGTTTAAGGAGGCACTATCATGGCATGGATTTTCTTAGTCATTGCAGGTATTTTCGAAGTGGTTTGGGCAACGTTTATGAAGCTCAGTGAGGGCTTTTCGCACCCAATATACTCAGTATTAACCGTTCTGGGCATGATCGCGAGTTTCGCATTTTTAGCGAAGGCCACGCACCAATTGCCATTAAGCATCGCGTATCCAGTATGGACCGGTATTGGCGCTGTGGGGACGGTCATTATTGGTGTGATTTTATTTGGCGATAAGTTGAGTCCCCTCACCTGGGTATTTGTTGGGGTGCTCTTTGTCGGCATTATTGGGATTAAGTTGACAGCAAATTAGAGAGCGTGAAGGAAAACGGGAGAAAGCGGAGTGTAAGCCGACTCTGACATAAAGGCCCGGGCCTGACCTTTATGCCAGAGTCAGCTTACATGCAGCTTTCTGTTTTCCGAAACGCGTTTCGGCACTGTAGCCTAGAAAGACTGCACAGATTTGTACCTCGATGCATTTTGATCAGACCTGACTCACACGCAATTTCATGTTCTCCAAATCATATTTCTGCACGGCAGCCAAGAAAGTAAAAAACAGCCCATCCAAGCATCCAAACTGGATCCCAAAACGGCGCTGTTTATCAAAAAATTGTTTCACATGAAACCCAAACCACCCGCTATTGTTCGACCAAGGGCACTAGCATTTCGCCAGTCACTAACCCCTGATCATTCGTTCCGGTTTCGGCCACTGCGTTAGGTCCGCCAACATAGGCATAGCCCTCCAAACGACCAATAATGTCGCCAAAAGTCGTGCCTGACAGTTCATTACGCAGCGTATCCACATCCGCAGCAGCGTGCGGAACCACAAGATAGGGACCAGCCGGAAATTCAATTAATCGGCCAGCTTCATCGCCCGTCAAGGCATGGTCTGCATCAACGCCTAGGTAGTACATCATTTTATGGTGGTACGACTCATTGATGGCATAATGTAAGTCACTGGTTGCGCCAGCATCCAATTTTGCTTGGATGCCGTCATCTTTTAATTGTTTTTCAAACGTTCGTTTCTCCTTGAAAATCGCACTAAAGTCGTGATTACCAAGGGAAAGTTGCGTCCCGATCGCATACACAGTAAACGCATCTCGGGTTTCAATTTTGTACGGTGTCATAGTTAAAAACTCCTTTTCAAACATATGTTAACTTCTAGTGTAGCATTGCAAAATAGCACATTATAACCTTTCGGGTGTGGGATTATATCAAATAATAGAGCGCTTTCAAATATTCACGAAAAAATCTAAGCGTCTTCACGACTTCCACCTAAAATTTAGCGTATAATTTGAG
>NZ_BBAG01000107.1 GCF_001311135.1 Secundilactobacillus paracollinoides DSM 15502 = JCM 11969 | reverse complement strand
TGTGACGATTTCTTTGGTAAACTGATTCATGGGGAAGCTCCTGTGATGTTTGTTTAGACGCTAACTATCATAAGGGAGAGGCTTCCCTTTTTCAATGAATCATTTACACATAATTATTTAAACACTCAGAATTTGCTGTCAATATTTTCAACTGAAAGCTAAACTATTAGGCACCTGCATGTTAATCTTGTTTCGTTTTCAACGCTCACGATTCAGTTAGCCACTCCAGTAGTCACGCATTTCTTAAATCCAGAATTTATATGTACAAAATAATCTCTGTAAGTATTTTACAAGTAACTTCAAATACGATAAAATAAACTTATAAACAAAAGGGACAGGGAGTACGATCCCCGTCCCTTAGCGCCATGGTTAACACCCCGGTGCATTGGTTTAAAAATTCATAACAAAGTTACTTACTTAAAAACCGTTGCGTCCGGCATACGGTTTTTTATTGTCTTAATGACAATAAAAGTAAGCAACCAGAACTGCAGTGACATAGGGTGCTAAGGCAACAGCACCCACTACCAGCACAACTAACACCTGGACGTTTTTTGAAAGTCCATACAGTCTAGAAATGGTGGCAGGAATCCAACTTTTAGTATCTCTCTGCTTCAATTTCGACCCCCGAAATAACGATTGGGTCTAACCGCACAACAAACAATGTTAACACCCCCACGCTTTAAAATTCCAACGCGCGCGGAGTATCAGCATAACGCCTAAAAGAAGTATATCAGAGCACAGAACTAACTTGATTAACAATAGATTAAAGTTGATTTTATCAAGCTTAACAAATTTAAAAAATAGGCACCATTTAATGCCTGTCAAACAACCGCTATTCACACATATGCGCCCCCCGAGAGTCGAACTCGGATCATGAGGACCGAAATCTCATGTGCTATCCATTACACTAAGGGCGCCCCTTAACTACTATGATAGTAGTATTCAGGTGGAGAAACAAGTCTACCGCACCCCAGAGATCTTCATCGCTTCATCCTGCAAATAAAAGAACAACGCACCTGGGTTGGCCTGAAAGTCAGCTACAAAGCTCTCCCCTTGAGACGTTACGGTCTTGAGGGGCTTTTTCATGACGTCGGTCACCGCTAACGCATCGCCGTCCCAGCGGACAGAGTCGTAGTGGCCCTCCTCTGAAAAGTCTAAGTAGGCCTGTAATGAGTCCTTCACTGCTTGTTTGATCACATCGTCAGCCGTTACTGTCTCACCCTTGGCTTGACGGTTCGCAACTTCTTTTTCGACTTCAGCCATTGATTCTGGTACTTCGATTTCCATGAAAATCCTCTTTTCTATTTTTCTCTTCGCTATAGTCTACCACAGTCCTCAAATTGAACAGGCGTTAAAACACAAAAATGAGAAACTCACTGAATTTTCTAATCAAATAAGGTAAACTAGGACTAATGATTGTCGATTACTAAGGAGGAACCCCTACGATGACACTCTTATACCGGAGCACACGCGGCACTGCAGATACTGCCCTGACCGCTTCAGCCGCCATTTTACAAGGTCTCAGTCCTGATGGCGGGCTGTACGTGCCAACTGAAAAACCACAACTTGATTTGAATTTAAACGACTTACCGGATCTTACCTACCAACAGGTGGCGTATAAGGTTTTGAGCGCCTTTCTCACCGATTTCAACGACGATGAGCTCAAGGCCTGCATCAACGCAGCTTACGATGACAAGTTTGACGACAACGCGATTGCCCCTGTCAGTCACCACGGCAAGGACTTTTACCTAGAGTTATTCCACGGCCCAACCATTGCGTTTAAGGACCTGGCCCTCTCCATTCTGCCACATTTAATGACCACGGCTGCTAAGAAACAGCACTTTGATAAGCAGATCGTCATCCTCACTGCCACTTCTGGTGACACAGGAAAGGCTGCGATGGCAGCTTCGCCGATGTGGCTGACACCCAGATCATCGTTTTCTATCCGAAACAAGGTGTCAGTGCTATTCAAAAACAGCAGATGATCACCCAACCCGGCGCCAACACCCACGTCGTCGCCATTGACGGCAACTTTGACCAAGCTCAGACCAACGTCAAAGAAATTTTCAACGACGACGCCTTCAAGCAAGAAATCGCCGCCAAGGGCTACCAATTCTCATCCGCCAACTCGATCAACATCGGCCGGCTCGTCCCACAGGTCGCCTACTACTTCTACGCTTACGGCCAGTTGATCAAACAAGCCGCTATCCAACCTGGCGACACCGTCAACTTCAGCGTCCCAACCGGGAACTTCGGTGACATTTTGGCCGGTTACTACGCCAAGGAATTAGGGTTGCCGATCAACCGCCTGATTTGCGCCTCCAACCAAAATAACGTCCTCACTGATTTCTTTGACACGGGTTACTACGACCGCGTGCGGCCGTTCTTCACCACGACATCGCCATCGATGGACATTCTGGTCTCCAGCAACCTGGAACGCCTGATTTTCCGCGCCGTTGGCAGTGACGCCACCCAAACGAGCGCCTACATGCATGAACTGGAAACGGCTGGTCACTACCAGATCAAGCCGGAGACTCTGAGCTTCCTCAAAGAAACGTTCAGTGCCGGCTCAGCTACCGGTGACGCCGACGCTCAGGCCATCGCTTCCGTCTTCAAAGAAACGGGCTTTGCGATCGACCCCCACACCGCTGTGGCCAAGGCTGTTGCTGACCAATACCGGGAAACAACGGGTGATGACACGCCCATGGTCATCGTATCAACCGCCAGTCCCTACAAGTTCCCCAACGCCGTTTTAAGCGCGATTGAGGGCCACGATGAAACCACTGACGGCCTCGATGCCATCGCACAACTCAAGGACACCATTAACGTCCCACTACCACCGGCCATTCAAAAATTATTTGACGCACCGGTTCGCCACAAGATGTCCGTGAACGCTAACGAGATGAAGGAAACGATTTCAAAGATTCTCAAAATTCGCTAAAAAGACTATGAAACGGGCATGAAAACGCTTATACTTTAATTGTCAATGAATATAGGGGATTGAGGTGACCGCGCAATGGATAAGTCCGGAAATGATTATTTAACACTATCCACATACAACGCAATTTTGCACCGTCAACTGCAACGAGACATGAACCAACTTCTTGTGCAGGATGAACTGCCAGTTAACATTACCGAAATGTATCTGATGGTCCTTATCTTGGAAAGCCAGCCGATCAGCCAACGCCGGGCGGCAACGACTTTAGCAGTTGATGAAGGGTTAATGACGCGAATGGTCAAACATCTGACGTCACTTAAACTGATCAACAAGACCAGCGCCGACCGTGATAAGCGGGTCAAGGAGCTGACACTAACAGCCGAGGGGAAGCGGCTGTTAGACCATGCACTCAAACAATTTAACAATTGGTGGGAATCCTTCGCCGGTGATCTGGAACATATCGACATCAACCATTTGGGAAACGAACTCTTCGATATTTCCAAAGTCGTGTTGTCGGACCGACATCAAACGCCGTTGGCAAATGGCAAAGAGCGTGGAACAAGGCGCCTTGAGGGCGGAGCCTAAGTAACTTTCGGCATAAAATGCCCGAACTTGGCATTTATGCCGGAAGTTACTTAGGCAGTAGCCCTCAGCCTTGTGGAACGCGTTTCCGCTATATAACAGAGAACCAAGAAAACCAAGAGAACCAACCAAAAAAACGCACTGCCAAACAGGCAAGTGCGTTTTACTTTACCCAAATTTTCAAAATGCAAGCCATCCCAAAACAACTTAATCATTGCATTTCTCAAAAATTAGCATACGGTATACTTGTAGAATAATTTCACAAAGGACGTGATCTCATGACAACAAGTATTTCAGTCGCAGATGCGCGACGTGCCGATGCACACACGATTCAAGACGTTGGCATTCCCTCCCTCGTATTGATGGAGCGGGCCGCATTAGGCGCGACTAACCGGTTACTCACTGGTGACTATGATTTAACCAACGTCTTAATTTTTGCCGGCACTGGAAACAACGGTGGTGATGGCATCGCTATTGCGCGGTTGTTGCACGTGCGAGGTGTTAAGGTTACCGTCATGTTAACTGGTGACCGGTCGAAAGCTTCCACTGAGACGACCCAACAGTTAAAAATCATCGACTACTACAAAATCCCTGTGATTCCAGCCGACATCAACCTCGGTGACTACACAACCATTGTGGACGCCATCTTTGGGGTAGGATTGGATCGACCTGTTGAGGGCAAATTTGCGACCTGGATCAACGCCATTAACGGCAGTAATGCTAAGGTGTTTAGTGTGGATGTGCCATCAGGTTTAAATGCCGATACTGGTGAGCCTCAGGGTGCGACCGTTAAGGCGAATGCGACTAGTAGCTTTGCTTATAGTAAGAAGTGCTTTGATACCGCTTCTGGGAAACAGTATACCGGGACGTTGTTTGTTGAGGATATTGGGGTGTATCTGGAGTAGAGCGTGGAGGAAAGAGGTAGGAAGCGGAGTGTAAGTGAACTCTGGCAAATGCCCGGGCCTGGCATTTTTGCCAGAGTTCGCTTACATGCAGCTTTCTGTTTTCCGAAACGCGTTTCGGCTCGAGGACAGAGAACCACAAAGAAATGCCTGGGCTTGGCATTTTTGTCAGAGTTCACTTACATGCAGCTTTCTGTTTTCCGAAACGCGTTTCGGCTCAAGGACAGAGAACCACAAAGAAATGCCCGGGCCTGG
>NZ_BBAG01000106.1 GCF_001311135.1 Secundilactobacillus paracollinoides DSM 15502 = JCM 11969 | reverse complement strand
AACTTTGGAAAAATTGTGAGCGTCAATTAACCACCAGTCTGCAAATGGTCGTTTTAGCGTTTTTAGCACTATTACTTAAGAGATTTTAGACAGCTTCTTAAACACTTGATCGAGGAAAAGATTCAAGTCCAGAAGTGGTCCCCTGAACAAGTTGCCCATGTGGTGGGGATTGCCTACAAGACGGTCTATAACTGGATTGATCAAGGATGGCTTGATATACAGTTGCCCGATTTGCCTGATCATGGAATTCGTCGTCATCGTGCTAAAGAAAAGCGTGGTACGTTCAATCACGGCCGCTCCATTGAGGAACGTCCTCATAAAGTCGAAACTCGCCAGGAATTCGGCCACTTTGAAGCTGATACCGTACTTTCTGGTAAACGTAAGGGTTAAGCTGAGGCTACTTTTGTGGAGCGTAAGAGTCGCCTGACAATTGTTAAACGGCTCCATGGTCGCGACAGTCAGTCCATGACTCAAGCCGTACTTGAACTAGCTAGTCAACTTCAAGACAAGCTCAAGACGCTTACCGTAGATCATGGTAAAGAGTTCGCTAACTATCAGACAATTGAACGGCGAACTGGTACACAGGTTTATTTTGCCCATGCCTATTCACCGCATGAAAGAGGCAGTAATGAGAACCGTAACCGAGTTTTGCGGTGCTTTATTCCCAAAGGCCAAGCCATTGAAGGGTTAAGCGATCAGAAGCTGATTCAAATTAATTGGTATTTGAATTCCCGGCCACTTAAATGTCTTAACTGGCGAACACCAATCGAGATCTTCTTGCTTAATCTACGTCACTAAATTCGTTCAAGTTATTTCTTGCAATCTGCCATTTACAAAAAAGAAAAGAACAGTTGTGCAATCGGTTGCAAAAGCAGATGGAGGAATGTATTATAAGTATAGACGTTTTGAACTTATTTATTTTTTATGGAGGTTTTATTACTTATTAATCGAAAAAAGTTGAATAAACGTTTGCCTTCGCTTGCGTTTTCGGTATTAATGCTAATGACGTTTGGAAACCTAGGGACATCAATGGCCTTCTCTTTGCAGAGTGCGAACATGGGACGAATTTTTCAAACTTTGGGTGCTGATCCAACAAAACTTGGCTGGTTCTTTATTCTGCCACCATTGGCCGGAATGGTAGTCCAGCCGCTGGTGGGATACTTTTCTGATCGGACTTGGATTCCTAAGATTGGTCGTCGACTCCCTTACCTGATTCTTGGAACAATTGTAGCCGTAATCGTTATGTTCTTACTGCCGAATTCCGGTTCATTTGGTTTTAAGACTTCGACAGCACTGTGGTTTGGTGCGGTGGCCATTCTGTTTATGGACTTATCCTCAAACATGTCGATGCAACCATTTAAGATGATGATTTCTGACATGGTGAACGATGAACAGAAAGACCAGGCTTGGTCATGGCAGACAATTTGGGGGAACATTGGAGGCGTTGCTGCTGACCTATTTCCATTCTTACTGACTTGGATTGGCATTAAGAATATTGCGGCAAAGGGTGAATTACCTGACTCTGTTAAGTGGTCATTCTACATTGGTGCTGCTATCCTGATTGTTTCCTCTATATTTACCATTTGTAAAGTTGACGAATATAATCCCGAGACTTATGCCAAGTACCATGCTTAGACCAGGATGCTAACATTAGTGAAAACTTCTTCACAATTATTAAACATGCGCCGAAGGTCTTCTGGACTCTCGGAATTGTTGAATTTTTCTCTTGGACTGGGTTCCAGTACCTGTGGACTTACGGTGCCGGAACGGTGGCCCAAAACATATGGCACACAACGAATGCTTCTAGTGCTGCTTACCAAGCAGCCGGAAATTGGTTTGGGGTTCTGTCGGCCGTTGAAGTTGCTGTAGCAATTATTTACGGTTTGATTTTACAAAAACTAAATGACCGGATTCGAAAGCCTGCCTACGCCTTAGGGATGATTTTAGGCGCCTTAGGCTTCTGGGGTCTGTCCGTTGCACCGACTAAACTATGGTCGGTTATTGCCTTTATTGGTATCGGCATGTGTTGGGTTACGATTAACTCTATCCCATTTACTATTTTGACGAATGCCTTGGATGGTAAGCATGATGGCACTTACATGGGACTATTCAACTCCTGGGTTTGTTTCCCTCAGGTTGTTGCTTCGGTATGCTCATTCGCCCTTTATCCATTACTGGGCAATTACATGCCGCACATGCTAGTAGTAGCCGCTGTTTTAGCACTGATTGGGGCTTTTGCAGTCTATGTTGTCAAGGAAATCTCTGTCGAAAGGGGAGATATTGAATAATGAATTTCGCTGCTATCTATCACCGTCCAGAAAGCGAAATGGCCTTTCTGGACGACCCACAGACAATGCATATCCGTTTAAGAACTGCAAAAGGAGACATAAAAACGGTCCAATTGCTACATGGTGACCCATACAGTCTCCGTAGCTTGGCCAGCATTAAACCGCCATTTTATATAACCCCAACGCCGATGAAGAAAATCTTGTCAGATGACCTTTATGATTATTGGCAGATTGCGGTTACCGAACCGAAAAAACGGTTGGCATATGCCTTTGATATTACGAGTGTGGATGGTATCAGGACGGTGTATACCGACCACGGTTACATTCAGCCAGATGATCATGGAGCATTGGAAGATTTAAATACCTATTTTCGGATGCCATTCTTTCAAGAAATTGACATGTTCCATTCCTCAGAATGGGTGAAGAATACAGTTTGGTACCAAATCTTTCCTGAGCGGTTTGCTAATGGTGATCGGTCCAATGATCCTATCGGTACTAAAAAATGGAATGCCAGTGATCATCCTGGCCGGCAGGATTTTTATGGCGGTGACCTGCAAGGGGTTCTTGACCACTTGAACCACCTTCAAAAGCTAGGAGTTAACGGAATTTACTTTAATCCTCTTTTTAAGGCACCGTCTAACCATAAATATGATACGGAAGACTATTATCAAATTGACCCGCATTTTGGCAATGCTGCTTTGTTTAAAGAAGTGGTTACGCAAGCTCACCAACGGGGGATTCATGTAATGCTGGATGCTGTTTTTAATCATATTGGGGATAAATCATTACAGTGGCAAGATGTCCTTAAAAATGGTCAACGGTCAAAATACGCTGGTTGGTTCCATGTAAATAAGTTTCCGGCTACCTATACGCCGACTAAGAACTTTGAATTTACACCGGATGCAACCTACGATACATTTGATTACACGCCGCATATGCCAAAACTTAACACTGCAAATCCGGCAGTGCAGGAATACCTATTAGGAATTGCTAAGTACTGGATCAAGGAATTTGATATTGATGCTTGGAGGTTAGATGTAGCTAATGAAATTGACCACCATTTCTGGAAAAGGTTTCACAAGGAGACGACAGCCTCAAACCAGACTTTTATATCTTGGGTGAAATTTGGCATACTTCGCAGGCGTGGCTGAACGGGGACGAGTTCAGCGGGGTCATGAATTACAGTTATACAGGTGCTATTTTGGATCATTTCATTAATCATCGGATTAGCGCGGAACAAATGATAGACCATCTGAGTAATCAGTTGATGAAGTATCGTGACCAGACTAACCAGATGATGTTTAATGTTTTAGATTCACATGACACTGCCAGGATTATGACCCAGGCTCGTGGTAACCGGGATCTGGTCAAGGAAACCTTTGCCTTTACCTTCTTGCAGCCTGGTACACCGTCAATTTATTATGGTACCGAGTACGGCATGGATGGCGATAATGACCCAGACTGTCGGAAACCGATGAATTGGGTGCCAGATGATGATGGTCAGGATATGTTTACTTTCTTTAAAAAGTTAGTGGCATTGCGACGGAACAATGCAGACTTGATTGAAGGCGGCATGGTTGTTCTTAAAGTCTTGCCGACAGGACTGGTGGAAATTTCTCGTATGGGTGCCGGAAAGGTTCTTACGGGGATTTTCAACACTACGAATTTACCAATTAAATGCTTAAGTACCGGTCGGTTACTTCTTAGCCAGGGCGTACAGGATCACCAATTGATGCCAAATGGGTTTGTGATTACAATGAAATAGCAAGTCTGAACTTAGTAAAGGTTAATTCTTGAAGTGAACCCTGCAAGTTGGACACTTTAATCTAGGCAACTTTCTCTAAGGCAAGATTCCGATATTCGGTATTGTGCCCTGTCAAGTTTACACTTTAAATAATAAAAATTAGTTGGCCTTGCCAAAGCGATATTCTGCTGCGGTAAGGTCATTTCTTTTCGCTGAGATAAATTTCTCGGTGAAATATGTGATGCCTTCTTTGACTTGTTGTTCTAGTTCTACCAACGTCTGAGCTTTAGGAAGGTGGGCTATCCAAATTGCTTTGAAATCAGCCCACCAATGTTCAATTACCGCATTATCTGCTGGTGTTCCTGGAGCTGAGTAGCTATGTCGTGCACTATTAATCACCAAATATTGGTTAAATGCCTTTGAAGTATATGCCGCTCCACGTTATTCCAGCTGCTTTAGTTAATTCACTAACTGAGTAGCCTTCGGCTATCATTTCCTGAATCGCTTGATATCGTCCGGTCGTTTCACCTCCCGATTTTGTATTTCGACTAATTTTTTTGCAAAGGCTATTTGCACCTCCCGTTCTCGATCACGAGCCTCCAGCTCACGAACCTTCCTCCTTAAGCGTTCTAATTCAATA
>NZ_BBAG01000105.1 GCF_001311135.1 Secundilactobacillus paracollinoides DSM 15502 = JCM 11969 | reverse complement strand
CAAAAATGCCAGGTTCAGGCATTTCTGATATTGATTGCATCTTGCTGCTGGCTTTCTCGGCCACATTGCCGAAACGTGTTCAGCAAGGCACGGGGCTAACGTGTAACGGCGGCTGGTCTAAAAGTCAGGCCCGGACTTTTAGACAGCGCCGTTACACACCGCCCCTAACCCGCCTTGCCTCACACTCTCTGATTTTAACCCAAATCCCCCTCACTTGCAGTACCGTCTTCAAAATTCCGCCATAACAGGTTGTGTTTCCATGATTCTTCCTTTAAAATTGAAACTGTATAGTTTAGCGCTTTCAAAAAACACTTATTTTTGGAGGTTTTATTAATGGCAACAAAGAAAATGATTCTTGACTTGGATACCGGGATCGACGACGCAATGGCAATTGCCTATGCTGTTGGTGCACCAGACGTTGATCTGATTGGGATCATCGGGTCATACGGGAATGTATTGGTTGAACAAGGCGGCAAGAACGCCCTTAAGATTCTTGAATTGCTTGGTGCAACTGATGTGCCTGTTTATCTTGGCAATGGTCACTCATCAACGACCGATCATTTCGACGTGATGCCGATCAGTGCCCAGATCCACGGCAAAAATGGGATCGGTGAAGTTGAATTACCCGAAGCCAAACGGCAATTAGAAACAACTTCTGGCGTTGACTTCTTGATTGACGCTGCCAAGCAATATGGCAAAGATTTGATTCTCGTGCCAACTGGTCCTATGACTAACTTGGCTGAAGCTCTGGAAAAGGCACCTGAGATTGCTGATGAGATTGGAAACGTCACCTTTATGGGTGGTGCCCTAACCGTTGAAGGGAACGTCACCCCTTATACCGAAGCTAACATCAACCAGGATCCTGAGGCGGCAAACGCCGTACTGACGAGTCCACTGAAATCCACAATGGTTGGGTTGGACGTCACGATGCGGACACTGTTGACCCGCAAGGAAACGCAACAGTGGCGTGACTTAAACACTAAGGCTGGGACTGCCTTTGCGGACATCGTTGATTACTACATCGACGCCTACGAAGTCACAAACGGCCAGTTGCCAGGTTGTGCCCTGCATGATCCTTTGGCGGTGGGCGTTTCGCTGGACCCAAGTTTCATCACCACTTTGAACCTGAACATGAAGGTGACGACTGACGAAGGCACTCGTGGCCGGACCATTGGCGATCAGGCGCGTTTAAACGACCCTGAAACCAACGTTACTGTTGGCATCAATGTCGATGCTGACCGGTACTTGAAGACCTTTATGAGCTACCTGACTGGGTTGTTTGCTAAGCATTAATTTAACTGTTGAAGTAAGCTGCTACAGGTATTAAAAAGCACCATCAAAGAGTCATGACTGGCTCTTAGATGGTGTTTTTTTGGTTGTATTTTACTATGCCACACAGCCGAAATGAGTAAAAACAGGAAGCTGCCTTTAAACCGATGCCTTATTTAAAATACTCATTCACAAATTTAGCAACGCCATCGTCCTCATTTGTCCCAGTATGGTACTGAGTCAAGGCCGTAATTGCTGGCTGTGCGTTCGCCATTGCAACGCCCACTTCGGCAGCCTTCAACATGCCAGCATCGTTTTCAGCATCCCCAAAGGCCATGAGATTACTGAAATCTTCATCAAAGTGGCTTAACAGCGCTTTTAAGCCAACAGACTTGTCGGTGGTCAGACTCAGAAATTCCAAGATAGTTGGTTGTGACCGCGCAATGTGGAATTTTTTCTTCAGATCATCTGGTAACTGGTCCTGGACCGCATCAACGACTTCCTTAGGTGCCGCAACAACGGCCTTAGCATAGGTCTGTTCAGGCAAATCAGCAAAGGTCATCGGTTCAAATTTAATATCACCGCCAAGTGTGTAAATCGATTTCGTTAGATCAGTCATTGGGTACACCTGATCAAAGTTAAGCACATCTAGTGGAAACCCACTGGTCTTCAGAAAGTCATGCAACGGCTGGAGATCTGCCTTGGTCATCCCTTGCTTAGCCAGCGGTTCCCGGGTTGTATTGTTAATGACCAGCGCCCCGTTAAAGGTGATCGTATAATCATCAGCCCCCGTCAACCCAAGTTGTTCAATATAGTGCCAGATGGCGTTGATTGGCCGACCGGTACACAAAACAACTTTAACACCCTTAGCCGAAATGGCCTTAAGCGCCTGTTCATTCGTTTTGGAAATTTTTTTATCGTTTGTCAGTAAGGTATTGTCAAGATCTAGCGCAACTAGTTTAATCATTTGAAAACTCCCTTTTTAAAGCTTGTTCATTGGTTCACTTCAATAGTATAGCCCATTAATTGCGCCTTGCCTACTGTTCAGCGAGGTATCTAGCAACTGTTTTCAGCATACCATTGTGATTGTTGTCGTCATCCGTAACCAGGCCGACCTGTCGTTGCACGGCAACCGGGGCATTTTTCATAACGTAGCCGAATTTCGCCTGTTGCAGCATTTCGACATCGTTGCCACTGTCACCAAAGGCCAGTGTTTCAGCCTTAGTGATGCCCCACATGTCTTGTAATTTCCGTAGGCCATATGCCTTATTGACGTGCGGCAAAATGATATCCAGTCCGCCTAGTCCGCTTGAAGTCGCGCGCAACCGCCCTTTAAAGGCCGCATTGAAATCGCGCTCTTGCTGCGACACATCAAACTGGCGCCAGGTAATATCGAGCTTATAAATGGCATCTGTCACTTCCATCAGATCCATCACGGACCTTAAATCACCGTAGAAATAACTGGATTGTTTGAAACGCTTAGCACTCGCAGGAATTTCAGTATAGGAACCATGCTGCCCTGAAAGAATCAGCCAAGCATGCTTAAACCCGTCATTTTGCGCCATCCACCGAAGTGCATCGTGGACGAGTGTTGGTGGAATCAGGTCTTCACTGATTGCCTGACCATTGGCCACAATATGCGCGCCATCCTCTGCTAAATAGGTGATCTCGCCGTTAATTTCTTCAAAATACTGTGGCAGGTGCGGGTACTGATTACCGCTAGCGACAATAAACCGCACATTTTGCGTTTTCATTTGCGTCATCAACTGCTGGAAATAGGCGTGGTCATACTGACTATTATCATTTAAAAACGTGCCATCAATATCGGTGGCAATAAGCTTGATCGTCATGTGCGTGGCCTCCTTATGAGCACCATTATAACCTAGTTTAGCACACACAAAAACCGGCCAGACAGGTGTGATCACTAGTCAGCCGGTTAGGTGTTACTTATTCCAGTGCCAAGGGTCTTCACGCCACTGCTTCAACGACGCGAGTTCCGTTGCGTTAATATCGTACTTCTCATTTGCGACTTCAATTAGGGTGCTGTAATTGGTCAGTGTGTGCAGCGATAACCCCGCATCAGCAAAGTTTTTCACGTGGTCTGGCAGTTCGTACGAGAAGATAGCGACAATGCCAAGAACCGTCGCGCCAACAGCTTGAACGGCTTTAGCGGCGCCCAGAACACTACCGCCTGTCGAGATGAGGTCGTCGATCAACACAACGTTGTCATCAGCCGTAATTTGACCTTCAATTTGTTTGCCAGTCCCGTGATCTTTAGGCTTAGCGCGCACATAACTCATGGGCAGGTTCAAGCGGTCAGCGGCAAGTGCGGCGTGGGGAATCCCTGCGGTCGCGACACCAGCAATGACGGTCGCCGTTGGGAACTGTTCTGAAATGAGCGCGGTCAAGCCGTCAGCGATGTGGGTCCGAACTTCGGGAAACGCAATGGTGCGACGATTATCTGTATAGATGGGCGCCTTGATCCCGCTCGCCCACAAGAAGGGTTTATTCGGTGATAGGGTCACCGCGTTAATATCAAGAAGATCGGCTGCGATTTGTTTTTCTACTGATACTGTCATGTTTAAAGTCCCCATTCCTTTGCGATTGTCTGGTAAGCGGCAACTGGATCAGCTGCCTTAGTGATCGACCGGCCAACGACTAACCCGTTGCTGCCAAGGTCAGCCGCTTTGGCTGGCGTGACGACCCGTTTTTGGTCATCAGCACTATCGGTGGTAAGTCGAATCCCTGGGTTAATACACAGAAAGTCATCGTTCGTGGCTTCGTGAATCATCGGATCTTCCAAAGCAGACGAGATAACACCGTCCGCCCCACTGGATTGAGCAAGCTGCGCATAGTGCACAACTGAGGATTTTAGTGTTACTGGAATCAGCTGCTCGGTTTGCATCTGCTCTTCCGACGTTGAGGTCAGCTGAGTGACGGCCAGCAGTTTGGCCGGCGCAACCCCCGCCTGTTGGCTCCCGTTCACAAGACCGCGCTTAGCAGCCCGAATCATTTCGGATCCGCCCGCAGCGTGCACGGTGACCATTGAGACTTCTTGTTGGCCTAATTGAAACATTGCCTGTTCAACAGTGTTGGGAATATCGTATAATTTCAGATCCAAAAAGATGTGGATACCGCGCTGACGTAACGCTTGAATAATCTTCGGCCCTTCAAAGTAAAACAGCTCCATCCCAACTTTCACAAACAGTTGGTCCTGATGTTCAAACTGATCAATAAAGGTATAAACCTCGTCACCCGTCTTAAAATCCAACGCAATAATAATTGGCCGCATCTGTACCACCTTTTCTTTTTTCGCAAAACGAAAAAACGAGAGTGTCAAATTTTATGTGTAAATAGAAAAGCCTCTCGTCTTTTTTCTTTAAAACAATAGATTCTAAAGTGTCTTGAACTAAGTTGAACCTTTATGCGATCGTT
>NZ_BBAG01000104.1 GCF_001311135.1 Secundilactobacillus paracollinoides DSM 15502 = JCM 11969 | reverse complement strand
CACGCAAAGCCCGTTCTCGCCGATTAATTCAAAAAGGGGCTTTATTAGAAAAGTACTTTCAAGCTAATAACCTCTCGGTCGAACAAACCGAAGAACTTTTAAAAACATTTGCTGACTATGTTAACGCCCATAAACCGGATAAATTAAAAAACAATCAACCTAATAACTAGGCCGATCGTTTTTATTTTCAGGATTTTTTGGGTCTACACTTTCTGGTGTTGAGAAATAATCAACACTGAACGTATAGGCCCTTTTTGGATAACGCAAAAAGACACCTACTCAGTGTCCATGCTATGCTTGTTAGCGTCGAAACCAAAAGCAAGCGAGGTTATGAGTAAATGTCCCAATACGATCCTACACTGTCCGTCCTTGGAATACCAGACCATAATATCAAAGTAGCCTTTGTTCGTCATGAATATCGCGGCAACGGGGTACGTCGCCGCCAGTATCATGTGATTGATGCCGAGCTGACTTACCGGTTAACCCGGTGCCCACTGTGTGGCTTTGAGGCCTTGCACCCTAACGGGTTTTACACGGCCCACGTGCGCGTCCTCAACGGGGTTGAAATACCGACAGTCATTGACTTGCACAAGCAACGATGGCGCTGTCATAACTGTTACCACATAGTCAGTGCCAAGACGCCACTCGTGCAACCCAACCACACGATCGCCGCTCACATGACAGAGCGAATCATGAAGTTAGCGCATGAACGGTTGCCAGTCAAAACCATCGCCCATATTATCGGAATCTCAGCTTCCTCGGTTCAACGGATCATTGACCAAAATCTCAAACTCCGACCGGCTCGCCGGCTACCCACGCGACTCTGCTTTGATGAGTTCCGTTCCACTCATGGCATGATGTCGTTTATCTGTCTTGATGCCGATTCACATCGTCTGATTGCCTTGCTTGGTGACCGATTCAACCGCACGATTAAAAACTTCTTCATCGCTCATTATTCACTCGCTGAACGCACTCGGGTCCAGACGGTCACCATGGACATGAATGCAGCTTATCAGACGATTATTCATGAGGTTTTCCCCAAGGCCCAAGTCGTCATTGATCGGTTCCATATCATTCAACTTGCGGCTCGTGCCCTTGATCAGGTACGCGTCCAAGCGCTCAAACAGCTTGATGACAAACACAGCCGTCCTTATAAGATCATGAAGACAAACTGGCGGCTTTTTCATCAAACTGCGCCTGACGCTAAACACAAACAGTTCCTGTTTGGTTTGAATGAATACGTCACGCAACAGGAGGCCATCGATATCGCACTTGATACTGAGCCCAAGCTCAAGCAAACCTACGAGACCTACTTAGCGCTTCATGATGCTTTGATGGTGAAGAAACATCCCGCGGAACTGGCAAACCTGTTAGCTACTTACGAGCCAAACGGTACGGCAATGGACATGACGATCGCGACGCTTAAGCGACACAAAGTCGCTGTTCTCGCCGCTGTCACCAGCCTTATTCCAACGGTCCGATCGAAGGCGTTAACCGCCTCATCAAGTCACTCAAACGATCCTGTTTTGGCTTCAAGAATCAGCTGAACTTCTTCAAACGAATCTACCAAATCACGGCATAACATGACAAAGACGGCTCCCCAAATGGAGAACCGCCTCAAATGATAAATTTATTCTTCAACACCAGTTGACGTAGAGCCAAAAAAATGTACTTAAGTCAGAGCTGCCGGCTTAGAAGAAGAATGGCATCCAAGCGCAGGAGCGGAAGCAACGGTTCGCTGCGAAGAATGGGCGGCAGCTGTAGCTGCGGTAACTGTAGTAGTGAACCCGGATAATTACAACCACAACGTAACGCTGGCAAGTTGGAGTAGTTGGCTTGCTTGGTTCAGTAGGCGCAGTTGGGGCGGTTTCGGCAGTACCGGCAGTACCGGCAGTGCCCGCGGTGCCTGCAGTACCAGCAGTTAACAGGTTTTTATTGCATAAAAAGGAGGACATAGTCCCCTGTAATAAAAAATCTATCCTACTAAACATTTTATAAATAAAGGTGATTTCTATGTCCTCTCTTAATCATTGTATTAAATTCGAGCTTGATATTAAATACGAAAATATTGTTTTCAAAGACTATTTCTACAAAATGGTCCAGATGAAAAAGCACAAAATCTATGAAGCAGAATTGATTCAGCCTGCTTGTCCTTACTGTGGCTCCTTGGCTCTCCTGCATAATGGACATCTGATTACCAACATTCGCTATTTAACAGCTAATGCCAGCCATCCAGTAACTATTAGACTGGCTAAGCAGCGAGTTAGATGCCGTGATTGCAGTCGCTGGTCAATGGCCCAATCAGAATTGGCAAGCAAGTACTGTTCTATTTCTAATGCCTCTAAGCTAAAAATTTTGTCTGCGTTAACTGAAGATCGTTCGATGACCAGCATTGCCAGCGAAAACAATGTTTCTGTCAACACTGTTCAAAGAGTTTTAGGCAGCTGCTCTCACCGTTTCCTTGACAGCTATGAGTATCTGCCAGCTCATTTGGCTTTCGATGAATTCAAAGGCGTTGATCGTCAGCTGCACTTTATCTGCTTAGACGGCGATAGTCATCAAGTCGTGCAGATTCTTAGAACGCGTTATAAGAAGAATCTGCTTAAGTGTTTTGGACGTTTTTCGCCTCAAGCCAGAGCCAACGTTAGAACCGTTACGATGGATCTCAACTTTTACTATCAGGACATTGTCAGAGCCTGTTTCCCTAATGCTCAGATTGTCATCGATCGCTTTCACATGATTCAAATGCTTACTCGTTCTTTTAACTCACTGAGAGTCCAAGTCATGAAGACCTTTGATAAAAGATCCAGACAGTATCAGCTACTCAAATCTCCCTGGAAATTATACTTGAAGAAGTTTGATGAGCTTGAAAAAGTTCATCCTCGCTACAACTGGCATTACAAAGACTGCTTAACTCAAGCACAAGTAGTTACAGAAGGCATTAACACCAGCACTACTTTAGAGAATTCATATAACCTGATGCAAAGCTTTATTCAAGCCGTTGAAACTGGCAATACGCATGAGCTTAAATCATTGATTACCAGCAAAGATTCAATTGGAACCCTAATGCATAAGACGCTGCTAACTTTTAAATACAATCTAAAAGCGGTGCTTAACGGAGCAGCTCTACCTTATTCTAACGGCTGTCTTGAAGGCTTCAATCGCAAAATCAAACAAATCGAACGAACAGCTTTCGGCTATTCCAATTTTATCAATCTATTAACCAGAATTCGTTTAGAGGAAAATCAATATAAAGAAAAAGAACCAAACAGCCTTTTAATGACTGCCTGATTCTATTCATTTACTCTCTATCAACAGGATTTGACAAAGAGCCGTTAAGGCGGTGTGTGCTATCCTGTTTCTGCATCAAGACAATATCCTCTTCCATTGTTTGTGTAGGAACCTCAATGATACAGGATATCTGTTCTTGATGTTTTTTATTGTCCAAAAAATTTTGAGACAGTGGCTAACTTGATTCTAAAATGCGCGTCTTTTTGATTTTAGGTCAAGCGTAAAATCTGAAATTTTATTTTGATCTAGCTTACTTAAATGACCGATTTATTTAAAGTTTAAACCGGCTTTGGGAAAGCGATAAATATTACCAATATCGACCCAGGAAGGTTTCTTCAACCCAGCGGATTGCCAATCTTGAATCGGATAATATTGTTGCTTGATATAAGCCGACTTCTTTTCATGCTGACTAGTAATTTTAAAAGCCTCGACCGTCTGTTCTGATACCCGACGAATTAAAACTGGCCGAGACTTGCCACCGTTAGTTTTGTAGAAACTAACGTATAGGCTGACTAAGTCATTAGTCCTCATCTGGATCGTTGAGCCAATCAGAGACCTCTTTAGCGTCTTTGAACTCGGTGACTGGTGTCCCTTCGGTCGCCTTTAAAAAGCGTAAATTAGCTCTTTCTTCTTCGCTTAAAGACGCATTAAAAGGTAAAGCACCATTAGCAACAATCCGCTTGTAAAACATGTTAATGGCCGTGGTTGGATTTAAGCCCAATTCGCTTAAAACTGCTTCGGTATCATCGGCCAAATCTTTATCAATCTTGACTTGGACCCGTTTCTTTTCATTAACTGCCATGATTGTCTCATCTCCTTTTTAACTACTACCATTATACTACCTTTTGAGTACCTTATCAATAGATAAAGCCTTGGCCTCAAATCACTTGAGCTTGGCGTTGATCTAAAGGCTGAACTTTTGAGCTGGTTAGCCTGGTTAGCTCTGGCACTCATTTAAAAGCCCCTATTCTTCTGTTTAAGCCATTTAAATCTAGCTTAAGTATAAATAGGTTAGTAAGTCTTAAAGCTGCTTAGAAAGGATTTTGTAGCCTTTTAGGACTAGTAGTACAACCCACTGTTATCGTTGTCGGCCGACTTTTCTTCTTCGGGGTGTTTGGCCGCATATTCTCTAGCCGCTTGTTTATTCCACCAAACACCAAATAGGTTTTGCATGGTGCCGTATAAGTAGTTCTCCACGTTCTTGATATGCTTCTCATTGCTTCTCAGGGCGTTAAAGTAGCGTCTCAAGGCTTTAGTCATTAAAGGTCTCAGTTCCTCATCACCAAGTAGGATTATGACACCAATATCTTTGTGATCTTTCTCAACTTGGTACTTAGCATTTAAGATAATGCCAATGAAGCGCCGCATTTGTTGCGGGGTACGGCACCAAAAACTAAGCAGTATTCATCATGTTACAGCACCCAAGTAAAAGCTACGAAGATAAAAACATTCATCCTCAAAATATGTAACCTAGAAAAAAGGCCTCCAGTGTTAAACCGGGAGCCTTTTTTAGTATACCAATTTCTACTTCACAC
>NZ_BBAG01000103.1 GCF_001311135.1 Secundilactobacillus paracollinoides DSM 15502 = JCM 11969 | reverse complement strand
AGTCATTAAACAACGATGACTTTTATGTGGCGCTCACCGATTGCCGTCGGTGGGTGTTTTTTTATATTCAATTTTATATGACATGAATTATCTAATTTTTTAATTATACTTATAGGCTAATCCGTTTATATAGAGGCGTCAAGCTCCATTTTGATAAATGTCCCCTTTTCCCCTTTTACCTTTTTCTCCAAAGAGACATGTCCCCTTTTACCTTTTTCTCCAAAGAGACATGTCCCCTTTTCTAAAAAAAAGACATGCCCAAATTCCTAAGAATAAAAGCTTTATGCTTGTTGTAACTTCTCTTTTTCTCTTTTTCTTCTTTTTCTCTAAAGAGACATGTCCCCTTTTCTCTTTTTCTCCAAAGAGACATGTCTCTTTTTTTTTTGACTTTTTCTTGATAACACGTATTATCAAGAAAAGGGGACATCGGAGGTAATTGAATTGAAAGACATATTTCTAAATAATTTATTGAACAGGAAAAAGGGGTTAGTTATAACCGTTGGTAACTATAAGGGAGGAGCTGGAAAAACGTCAAATAGTATTTTAATTGCTTACCAGTTATCAAAATTGGGTGTAAGTACTCTAGTAGTAGATTTAGATCCTCAAACCAATGCTACAAAAGCACTTTTATTAACTAAATCAGCCAACGATCCTGACAATATAAACACAGTAGATAAAACAATTATGTATGGAGTTGCAAGTAAAAATTTTCGTGATTTACCCGTAAAAATTTTGAGTAACCTTTATTTATTACCCTCATTTACAGACTTTCAAGACTTTCCCAAATACGTCTATCAACATGCTAATACAACCTATGATGAGGCATTAATTTTAAGGCCACTAATTGAGCCTTTAAAAGATACATTTGATGTTATTCTTTTGGATGTGCCCCCCATGAGCAAAGAAGTCACAGAAAATGCAGTAGTGGCTTCAGATTACACACTCATCTCTTTTCAAACTCAGGAGCGTTCATTAACTGGAGCGGAAAACTATATAAGTGATCTTTTAAAATATAAGGATGCTTACATGTTAGACATTGACATATTGGGGATATTACCAGTTCTGCAAAACAAAAATGGTTCTGTAGACAAAGCGATGCTAGATGCTGCTAAGAGTGCATTCGGTTGGGATCTAATATTCAAAACAGTTATTCCACATATGGAAAGAATTAAAAGATTTGATATTACAGGTATTACAGATAGAGATAGATTTGACAAGAAGGTCATGGAAAAGTACAAAAGTGTTACTGAGGAGCTTATCCAAAGAATTTATGAATCAGAAAATGATTAAGGGGGTTAACATATGTCTATTAATAAATTAGAAGCTTTACGGAAAAAGGGAAATTTCACACCAGCGAAACCATTTTCAGAGTCAAGAGAGATACCACAAAAAACAAAATTTAAAGAGAAAAACGATGTAAAAGCCGATGAGACGTCAGATGAAACATCTCAGTATATTCCAGCCACAAATCAGCGAAAAACCTTAAAAGTATCCCCAAAAACTAAAGTGGAAATAGAGGAACTAAAACGTTATGTGAAAATGGAATATAATTATGAAGTAATTCAATTTTTAATTGATAACTACGTTGCAGATCATCTATCATCATCTGAAAAACGACGTTTTAAGGAAAATACCGAATAATTCAAGTGAGGTACCATTTTACAATACTTATAGGATATAAGCTCCATATATTAGGAATATGTCCTATTCATTAAATAAACAGAATGTTCTAAAGAAAATAATTATGAGTAATATGTGGATTTAAGTCAAGAATCTGGACACGCTTATGTGCTCCTATCCTAGTATTTGGTACATAAATTTCTGAACAGTTGTGCCATAATTAATAAAACAAGATAGGAGCATTCCAATGAAACGATATCAAGATGATTTTAAAGCCAGCATTGTGAAGATGCATCGTGAAGAGAAAAAATCTATTAATGTTAAAATCCGAAATAATACAGACTGATTTAGTAATTAACTGTGCAGATTTTCCTGATATTAACACTACTTCTAGATGGGTATCAAGCTTATGCATGAAGCTTAACAAGCCTCATATCATAGGTGGAGGATATACTGGCCATATAGGTCTGATTGGTCCGACCATTATCCCCTTCCAAGGAGCTTGTTGGAATTGTTTTGAACGAAAATACAAGAATGATTTAAAAGATCATCACTTTGACATTCTTCTGAATACTCGAAAAAGCTCTGGAGCTGTTGTCTTTTTATCAAGTATAATTGCTAATATTCAGGCATGGGATGGCGTCAGAGTCATAACAGGAATTGGCTCCCCTTTAATGTTGAATCGTAAGGGTTTTCTTGACCTAGACACATTAAAAATTGACTGGGAAATAGTTTCTAAGGATCCTAATTGCGAGGTTTGCCAAACCAATTCTTATGATAAGAACAATTAATTGTAAATCGTTTTAATCAACTCAGTGTAATAATCCTCGTATTAGGATATTGAAAGATTGAATGGCCAGATTTGAAAATTATAAGTGATAAGAACAACAATATCATCACCAATAGAGAATCAAACATTCAAATCAGCAAGGATTTTCTTAGTAATTTTATCAGCTCTTTAAGCGGTAAGATGTTTTCTTTTGGTTTAGGTTTAATGCTACTTGACCAAACAAGGTCAGCATTAAGCTTTGGAATGAATATGTTAATTTCTCCAATAATTGGTCTATTATTTCTTGTTCCTATTGGAAATATTGTTGATATGGTCAACCACAAAAAAATTTTAATCTATAGTATGTCTTTAAGAATGTGTGCTTTGTTAGTATTTGCCTTTACCATAAATAGATTTCCAGGAGCATACAAGCTAATTCCAGTGCTTCTATTTTTAATCATCGATTCCATATCTGTAAATTTTTACGATGTCTGCTATAGCGCTTCTATTCACGAACTTGTAAACACAAATAGAATACAGAAGCTAAGCTCCTTAACCCAAACAGCAACTTCAATTTCATCTATTCTGTCTCCAACATTAGGAATTGGCTTGTATAGCGCTTTAGGATTTAAGGGATTCATATTAATAGAAATCTCCGCGTCTATATTATCATTTTTAATCATGTTAACGATGAAATTTCACTATCAGAAAACAAGACTTACAATCAAAGATTATAATGAACATGGTAGTAACTCACCCTTAAAGACTTTTAAAATGGGATTGTCATATATAAATAAACGTGCACTGATTAAGTATATTATTATAATTAGCGTTATGCTGAATTTCTTTTATACGGCGCTTAGCATAGGTCCTCCGTTCATTATAAAGAATCAATTGCATGGCGGAAATACTCCTATAGGAATGCTTGAAACAGGTAGTGCAATCGGTATGCTACTAGGTAGCCTGCTAATGAATTTTTTGCCGAACACTAATAAAAAACGATTTGCTTTCAAAATGTTTATTCCCTTTTTTATACTCGATATACAATTTATTTTACTTGGATTACTGTTCTTATCTACTAGTAATGCTCTCTTTGTCTCACTATTTGGTAGCTTGATAATGGGATTAGTTTCTTTCAGTTTGGCAGTTTTAAATATAATAGTACAGGTTCGCTTGCAGAAAACTGTACCAACAGACTCTTAGGCCGTGTGATAGCTACATTAACAACTGCAAACACATCCATTATGCCACTCGGTATTTTGATCTTTTCTTTTTTATTTCAAAATACCGAGTCGGGTGGAAGTATGGATTTAGGTCAAGAATCTGGACACATTTTATGTATAATTTAAGCGACTAATTTTTCCTTTTCATTTGGAGTTAAATAATCAATGCTACTGTGAATTCGAGCACTGTTATAAAAGCTCTCAATGTAGCTGAATATTGCAGCATTTGCTTCTTCAAAATCCTGATAATGGTGTTGGTAAACCTCTTCTTTTTTCAAACTGGCGTGAAATGATTCCAAACATGAATTGTCATAGGGACAGCCACGCTTGCTATAAGAATGGCGAATATGGTGTTGCGCTAAGATCTGTTCAAAGCCAGCACTGCGGTACTGGCTACCCAGATCGGTATGCACAATTAAGTTATTAGTCGTCTTTCTAGTTTCAAAGGCTTGTTGAAAAGTGCTGATCACAAGATCAGCAGTCATATGACGGCTGATTTTATGGGCAATGATTTTACGTGAATATAAATCCTGAATGCTTGATAAATAACACCAGCCATTGGCTTTGGTGTGAATATAAGTTATGTCTGCACACCACTTTTGATTTGGACTGGTTGTACGAAAATCTTGCGCGAGTATATTTGAATAATCAGTCGCATCAATATCATTAGTTTGTTGATAATGCCACTTCTTGCGCGTGATTGATTTTAACCCCATTTGGCGCATTAATCGTTGAACTAGCTTAATACTGGCAGTCTTACCTTCTTTTTGTAACGCTTTTAGAATTTTAGGTGCCCCGTAGATACGTCTAGAATTAAAGTAAATGCGTTTAATCGACTGGCTAAGTGTCTTACGACGCTTGGCTTGTGGCGATACATGATTCTGCTGATGTTCATAGTAAGTTGAGCGTGGAACTGAGAGTACTTTACAGGTTTCTTTGATACTATGGTGCTTCAAATTAATATCAACGGCTGTCTGCCAGTCATCTGGGTTTACTTTTTGGCGAATATGGTTAAGGCTTTTTTTAAGATGTCATTCTCACTTTCTAGCTGTTTCAAACGTTTTTGCAACGCTAAAACATCTGATTTGGAAATTCCACTTCCTTTGTCTTCTTTATATAGATTAATCCATTTGTAAATAGTTACATTTGATACACCATATTCGTCTGTAAGATCAGCTACCGGGGCGCCATCCTGGTACAGCTTGACAATCATTTTTCTAAAATCTACTGAGTACTTTTTCTTGGTCATAAAAACACAATCCTTCCTATTATGGAATTATACTAAATCGTGTCCATGATTTCATACTACCTTCAGTATTTTTATTTTTAGTGGGCTAACACTTCTTTTATATACTTTAATTTTTTTCAAATCAATCCGACATGCTATAAGAAATGACAATAAATTGTAAACACAACTACAAACTTCCAGAACACTATAGGTCAGTAATTGATTGAG
>NZ_BBAG01000102.1 GCF_001311135.1 Secundilactobacillus paracollinoides DSM 15502 = JCM 11969 | reverse complement strand
AAGAATATCAATTTTATATATCCCTTAAACTATTTTTGCTTTTGGTCTTATGGCTAAATGGAATAATAGCAAGGCCAAGACATATAGCAAAAACAAGAGTTGATCTAATCAAATCATGATCTTGATTATCAAATAATGCACTATAGCTAAAAATAAGCCAATCGCTAACAAATAACGAAAAATAATCATCCAAATCTTTTTACTCATAAAGCCACGCCTCCTAGAACAAGTTGCTCATACTCAGTTTAATCAATATAAAAAACTATTCTTGCTAATTCATGTAGCTAAAAAAGAGCATAGTTCCCCCCTGAAGACTGCTAAGCGCATTTTTAAGCTAAACTAGTCAATCAGTGATCATTTAAAAATGATTAGCCCGCTGATTCAAGTTGGCTAAGCCGGCTAAAATTGCCCGTTTTTTGTTTGTATAGGCAATTCAATCACTATTTTAATATAAATATATAGTCCATGGCTAAAACGGCTGAGAAACGATTTTAGAGCTAATTAAAGAGGGCTGCTTGATGCTGACCTGTTTCAGGATGCTCAGCTTGATATTTAGCGTTGGCTTTTTTGTTCCAGTAAATGCTAAACAGATTTTGCATGGTGCCATACAAGTAATTCTCTACGTTCTTGATATGTTTCTCGTTGCTTCTCAGGGCATTGAAGTAGCGTCTTAATGTCTTGGTCATTAGGGACTTTAGTTCGGGATCATCTAAAGTAATCCAAACGCCGAGGTCTTTGTGGGCTTTTTCAATGGCATACTTAGCATTTAAGATAATGCCAATGAAGCGACGCATTTGTTGCGGTGTTCGGCACCAAAAGCTCAAGAGTTGAACGGCTGACGGCTCTAAAAAGAGCTGACCTGTGTCGGCGTCAGTTAAAAAGTCATAGGCATGACTAACTAAATCGTGGTTTTGCTGGTTAATTTCTGCTGGTGTGTAATTAGCTGTGGAAAAGTCCAACTGGTGAGTATCTATCTTGTATCTATCTTTATCTCTCTCTTTAGGTTCTTTATCTAGATCGTGTCTATTTTTTAGACTTTCGCTCGTAGCAAGGGTTTGCCGGGTGTCATCAACGGACTTTCGCGAAGGTCTATTTTTTAGACTTTCGCTCGTAGCAAGGGTTTCAACGGTCTCCCGCGAAGGTCTATTTTTTAGACTTTCGCTCGTAGCAAGGGTTTGCGGCTCTTTTTGGCCATATTCACCGCGTAAATAGACGTCCGTTGATCGCATATCTAGTTCGGCCAGGTAAAGTCGGTTGGGTTCATTTTTCCCTGTTTTGGGATTAAAATGCATGGCTTTTTGATAAAGCAAGCCAGCTTTTTCGAGTTCTTTCTTAACGGTGGCTAATTTTCCCTTTGAACAATTGAATAGATCCATTAATTCTTGATTGGTAAAAATAAAGTAGACGTGGCCTTCCTCATCAACCCAGTGATTGCGTAAGGAATACTCGAGCCGATCTTTCAGCACCATATAGGCTAATTTGGCTTCACTACTTAAATACCGATATTGTTCGCCGTACATCAATACTTTGGGAAACTGAAAGAACAAGGCCCCATAAACGTTGTCAGCTTGATAAAACTTGAAATTTGTTTGCTCCATTATAAAAACTCCCTTTCTGTACTCGACCCATGCTGGCTCAAAGAGAGTTGCTAAAACATTTGATTTGCTTTAAAATACAAATCTGATATGCTCTAACTGAATTACAAAGCAGTCATTTGCTGTGAGAACTTTGTAATTTATCAGCATGGATCTTGCTTGGTTGCCTAATCGGCAACTTTTTTAATTTCTAACAACAAATAAAAATGGACTAGTCAGCTTTTACTAGCTACTTAGTCCATTGAGTTTAATTTTGTTTTTTAACTATCCGAGCCTTGTCCTCATAGACTAGTCTGCGGTATAATTATCCTACAAAGTTAAAAGCAATATTTCAGTCGATTTTTTCCGGGAAGTCAAAATCGACTGAATCTAAGTAGCTGGTATGAGCTACTTGCTAATACTATAAAAGAGATCTCAATCCCAAATGGATTGGGATCTCTTTTATTTATTAGCCTGATCTTTTAATATTTGATTGTTAAATTAACTATAGTCTAGCATAGCGCTTACTAACCGGTAAACCTTAATTTGCAAATAGACTATTTAATAAATTGATACTTAGCTTAAAAAAACGACAAGAACGACAACAAGTTTAAGCCTTGCTTGTCGATTGGTGTTCTTGTCGTTTTTAACTTATAATTTAAGGCGGATTAATTAGGTGGTGAAACTATTGAGCAAGACTATTCGACAACTTTCAGAAGAATTGAAATTATCAAAACAAGCCATTAACCAACGTATTAATAGCATTAATGGCTTTCGAAGCAAACACACTTATAAAGTCAAAAACCATCTAGAAATAGACAATCAAGGCGTTAAGATGCTTGCTAATTTTGACAAGCAAAAACGACAAGAACGACAACCAAATCGGCAAGCTGAAAACGACAAGGACAAAAATATTGATCATATCTTGCTGAAACAACTTGATGTTAAAGATCAACAAATTGCAAAATTACAACAAGCCTTAGACCAGCAGCAAAAATTACAGATAGCAACTGTTGCAGAAAAACGTCAATTAAAAGAACACGTGCGGAAATTGAGTGGCCTGCTTGAACCCTCTAGTTCAACTAAAAAGCAACAATCCAACGACAAAGGCGATACCTTGTCGAATAACGTCAATGCCAGTCACAACAAGAATAAAAACGACAAGCAAAATGAAGTTGCTGATATTGATGAAAAACACAAAAAACCATTTAAAAACAAAACGAATAATAGCTGGTGGCATTTTTGGAAGTAGTCTTAATGCTAACTAAAATGATTGGTTAACTAGTACCCTGAATAAAGTAGTTCGCGCCTGAACGAGAGAAAGGTATAAAATATTAAATTAAACTTTGGAGGAGCTTGAATATGGAAAATTATCAAAGACAAGCAAGTGGTAACAAAATTTTTGACTCAAATGATATTCATGAGAATGTTATTCTGAACAAAATACCAGACATCTTAAATATTTTGCTAATTGATAGAACAACCAGTACACCTAAGAAATATGGTGAGATTTATCGACTTTCTACGCCAACTGGGTACTATACAGCTAATAAGGACAAAGTTAAGTTTATCTTTGCGGTAAAGGCTGGTGTTAAATAATGACGGAAGTTCCTGACGAAATTAACATGACTGAAATGCTAATTGGAATTAAAGAAGATATTTCTTTCATTAAACAGCAGTTAAATGATCAAGCTGATTTGAATGAAAAAGCAGATAAGGCTTTGGCCAAGTCCATCGAAAATGAACATCGAATTGATAATTTAACTCACATAAACTATACATTGATTTCTTTGGTAGCAGCGGGGATTTTTGTACCGTTGATTATTTATTTGATCGAGAAATTTATGTAAAAATAAAAAGCTGGGAAATAAATCTCAGCTTTGATACATATGATTTTAGTTTTCTAAATTGAGTGTAATCAGCCAATAAGCACCATTTGAACTATGCTTCTTATTTTTTTGAGAAATGATTTTTCCTTTGGAACTAGTTTTTACAAACTTCATCGTAGAAATAGTATGAGTTTTAACTTTTTGAATTTTAGTAGTAATTAATTTAGTATCATTTTTTAGCAAATATTCTTTTTCGCCTTTGTTTTCGGAAATTGGGTCAATATAGGCACCGTGGTAGCCTGCCGGTAAGTTAATTTTTAAAATAACTTTACTAGAAAAGCCAGTTGCAATCATTTTATTAATGCTTGTGGATGAAAAAGCACGGTCTTCATATTGCTCACCATCTGCAATTGCTTTACCAGATAAAGATTGTTTTAAGCCTTCTAACGAGGTACCTCTGTATACAGTTAAAGGGGAAGTTAGTTTAAACGTCCCAATACTGTATTTAATTAAATTTATTTTTTCGCTTATTTTTTTAGCAATATTTTTATTGGGATTTCTTAGTGCTGTATTTATATTTGTGTATCCATTGCCTGTGTAGTATCGAAGAGCTTTTAGTTTCTTCTTATTTAAGGTTTTTGACCATTTGAAAGAATTTTTTAACAATTTCTTTTGACCGTTTTTAGTCAGTGTGATGGTTTTAGTGGAGTACGTATAATCGTTTATGTTCTTAATGAAGAAGTTTTCCGAGCTCCCAGGAATACTGACTAAGTATCCATTTTCCCCAGGCATTTTTTTAACCACTGTTAAGACAACATTTTTAGAAATCGAAACTGGATCTTGATAATTTGGCTGCTGATTATTTAAACCATAAGCGGTGGTTACTTTTTCTGTTACATATTGCTTTTTTCCAAAATTATATGTATGGGAATCAGTGTTACTTTTAATGACATAGATTGATTCGCTTTTGGGTATTTTAGTTGTTGGCACGTTTGTTTTAGCATTTACGGTGTTGGGAAAAGTAAAAAGTGCTGTTAAGGTAACTGCAAACGCTAAAGCTTTATTATAATTTGACATGTAGAAAACTCCTTTAGTGAAATTGATATTTAGTATATCACGATGGTATTTAAAATAACAGTCAAATAAACGTGCCTTCACTTTTTAAATATTGCTATACCAGTATTCTAAGCTACCCATTAAACAGTAGTTAAATGGCCAAGCTGATTTAAATGTAAAAGCGGATAAAATTTTGACTAATTCCATCGAAAATGAACATCGAATTGATAATTTAACTCACATAAACTATGCATTGATTTCTTTGGTGGCAGCGGGGATTTTTGTACCGTTGATTATTTATTTGATCGAGAAATTTATGTAAAAAAGTCTTGGAATTTTCTTAGGGTCTACCCTATTGTAATCACTAAAAGTGACTAATTTTATTAGTTACAAATAAGTGTTCCACAGCTTGCCTGAAAAACTGATTATGAGTAGGGATCTATTAGGTTAAGTTGCCAAGCTACAGCAGGGTTAAATTAAACGGTTTAGTTGGTTGACATAGTCTTTTCAAATAATTAGTCAACTATGGTCGTTCAAAATAAAAGGGGAACGTGAAATATTCAAGGTAAGTACTAGTGATTGATTCATACCTGTCAGCCCATAGATTAGAAGGTGAACCATTGGCAAATTTAAAAATAAAAAAGAGGATTTCATTAATTGGTTTTGGAATCTCAGTGGTGCTTTTGTGTATGCTTATGTATTACTTGTATAACGTTTATTTAAATATAATTTATTTTGTTTTAGCTTTTGCCTTAATGCAGTTTACAAGAGTTAATAAACC
>NZ_BBAG01000101.1 GCF_001311135.1 Secundilactobacillus paracollinoides DSM 15502 = JCM 11969 | reverse complement strand
CTCCCCACCCAAAAGAGAATATTCGCGCCATTTTAGCCTTACCTCTCTAAATTAAAAATCCCCAAAAATTATTAAATTTCCCACCCAACAGTATGTTATCCCACAGAATTGTCATATACTTGTAACATACACGATCACTTAAGAAGGAGGAAGCAACACCATGGATCTTGTGGAACACAGTAATCTGTATTTGTTTTACAAAATGATGCCCAGCTCATATGCAACCGGGTTGGTCGCAGTGGCCGCTCGTAATGAACTGACGTATCGGTCACAACATGGGGATGCGATGGCTGAATATTATTTGGCACTTGACTCGTTCCGTGAGTTACGACTAGCGCATCGCCGTGCTCATATTAAGGTGATCTGGTAATTTGGAGGAGAAAAATCGTGAGAAAACACCTTTCCGCGTTTTTGCTTGGGATTTTCGTGTTAATGCTTTTTCTATCATCATTTGCGAGTGTGATCAGCCATCTTATTTTTCATTATTTATCGCTCGGAAGTGACACTAACGCGGAAAATACAGTGACAGAGCTTATCGGTTTTGGCTGTTTTTGGTTACTTAACCGGTTCTATTTAAAAGCTCGCGTTCACTGGTGGTCAAGAATTGACCGTAATTGGTTATGGGGACTGGCATTTATGGTCGTTTTTATTGGGGACTCAACGCTGAATCCGCAATTCACACTGACAGTTTCAGCTATTTTGTGGGCGATTGTTATTGGACTAGTTGTTGGGATTTTTGAGGAATATCTTTTTCGGGGCTTGGTGGTCACTTATTTGCGGACCCACTTTGGCCTGAGTGGTGTTTGGACGGCGCTTTGGAGCGGCCTCATATTTGGCTTAGCACATGCCATTAATGTGTTGCAAAGTGGTGATCTGGTCAACACGATTGCTCAGATTCTTCAGGCCTTTGGGCTAGGGTTCTTTCTTGCCGCGCTCTATCTCATCACTAACAATTTATGGCTGGCCATTATTGGTCATGCTGTTATTGATTGTTTTGACCAATTAGCTTTTGGGACACTCAGTAATTCTGCCGGGACAAGTTTGCATACGGGTATCATCTACGCCGTGGTGTTTGTGGTGTTAGGTGGTGTCATTTTAAGCACACACACTGATCAGCTGCGGGCATCGTCTGGTCGAGGTGTGACACAGAGGGGGAGAAAGAAAATGGATTTTAAAAAGGGAACACAGGAACCAGCTAGCTTGAAGATGGCACTTTATGCGCTGTTAATTCCTATCGCTGAATTGATCTTAGGCGATTTTTTAGTGAAGCCATTCCATTCAAAATTAGTTCAGGTCATCATCGTTGATGTGATCTTCTTCATTGGGTTTTTGGTGGCAATTTGGATGTTCAAGGACGTCCTAAAACGAGATTGGCAAGCGTTTAAACCGCATTTTTGGCGTGGAACGCTGTTGGCTATCGGCGCCGTTGTGATCACCTATATTCTTTTGCCGCTAGTGCGTTCGGGGCTGGGGCTCTTCTTACACACGTCATCAGCAGCTGGTGGCGTTGATGTGCTTAGCGCACAAACGGCTGGACTGGGCGTTATTGCTAGTCTGACCACGCTGATGGCGCCGTTCACCGAAGAGATTATTTTCCGCCATGCGTGGTTCTACCAATGGCGCAACCGGGGGATTGTCACTTGGTTAATGTTGATTCTGTCATCAATCATGTTTGGACTCTTTCACTGGAACAACTTTAACGGGGACATTACGCAAATGATTCCGTACATGGTTGTTGGTGCATGGTTCGGGTTGATCTACTACTGGTCGAAGAATATTTGGCAAAATATTTTGACCCATTTTCTGTTTGATTTCGTGCAGGTGCTGGCAGCCGTGTTTGTTCTCGTGATGACGCTGATGCATGTTACTGGCTAATTTAGCAACGTGCTTAACGGTCAATAACGACTTGACGACCTCGTAAATTTAGTCACAAGTGTTGAACTCTCACGGCCTGCGTGATAATATAATGTAGTCTGTACAACGATAAATAATACAAGAAAAGAGGAGTTAACGATGTCAGGACATTCAAAATGGCATAACATCCAAGGCCGTAAAAACGCCCAAGATGCTAAGCGTGGAAAAATTTTCCAAAAATCTCACGTGATTTGTATCAAGCCGCTAAAGCAGGTGATCCTGATCCAGCAAACAACCCTCAACTTCGATTGGTGATGGATAAGGCCCGGGCTGCTAACATGCCTAAGGACAACGTACAACGCGCTATTGACAAGGCTTCTGGTCTTGGTGGCGCCAAGTTCGAAGAAATCACTTATGAAGGCTACGGTCCTGGCGGGTCTGCCATCATGGTTGCTGCCTTAACTGACAACAAGAACCGGACAGCTGCTGCAGTTCGTTCTGCGTTCACTCACCATGGCGGTTCACTTGGCGCAGCCGGTTCCGTTTCATACATGTTTGACCGTAAAGGTTATGTTGTGATCTTACGTGACGGTCTTGATGCTGACGAAGACACTGTTTTGATGGATGCATTGGATGCTGGTGCTGATGATATGAAGACCAGCGACGATGAATTTGAAATCTTTTCAGATCCTTCGAGCTTGACGGATGTGCGTGATGCACTGCAAGACAAGTATGATCTTGATACTGCTGAAGTACGGATGTTCCCAGAGAACACCACTGAAGTACCAGAAGCCAAGATCTCACAATATACTGGTTTAATCGATGAATTAGAAGAAAACGATGATGTTTCAGATGTTTATGAAGCAGCTACGTTACCAGAAAGCGTCGACTAATAAAAAACACGCTGTTGAGGCGTGTTTTTTGTGCAGAGCGCGGAAGAAAGCGGTTAGAAGGTGGAGCACAAAGGGACTCTGACAGAAATACCTGACCCTGGTATTTCTGTCAGAGTCCCTTTGTGTGCAACCTTCTGCTTTCCGGGAGCGCGTTTCGGCAAAGGTGCCAAGAAAAATTGGGGCGTTAAAAGGACATAGAAACACGCCATCAACCAAGCCAACAGCCCGCTACACCAACGTCAATACAGTCCCACCCAAAGTCACGAAAAAAATCGTGACTTTTTTCGTGGTTCCAGAAACTTTTACGTAGTTATTGGGTATGGAGGTGATAATCATGATTGAAGCATTAGGCCAGCAGCTATTACAAGGTGCCATGACTGCCGGTAGCTCCGATCTTTATATTCTACCGCGGGAATATGCCTACGTTGTGTATGAACACGGAATCGATGGATTGATGATGATCCAAAGTTTACCAAAAGAAACCGGTGTTCAACTCATTGCCCATTTTAAATATCGTGCTGATATGGCCATCACTGAAACGCGGCGACCACAATTAGGTGCGATGAAGGTTCAACTGAACGGGACTGAGATTCATTTGAGATTATCCAGTGTTGGTAATTTCTTACAACAAGAGTCACTCGTTATCCGGTTGCTATTTCCGTTAGGTCAACAGCAGACACAGTTCTTAGTGCCGGAACAGTGGACGACCTTGGAGGAATGGTGTGGGCTACGCGGACTGATTTTATTTGCGGGTCCAACGGGTTCTGGAAAAACGACCACGATCTTTCAACTCGCACGGTCTTTGAGTCAGCAACAGTCGGTATTGACGATTGAAGACCCAGTAGAAATTACGGAATCGTCCTTCTTGCAGCTTCAGGTCAACAATGAGGCGGATATGTCATACGAGTCCCTGATTAAAGTCGCGCTAAGACACCGGCCGGATGTGCTGATTATTGGAGAAATTCGGGATCGACAAACTGCGCAGGCCGCAATTGATGCGGTGCTTAGTGGCCACTTGGTATTTAGTACAGTGCATGCGCTGAACGTTTACGGCATCATTACGCGGTTACGTCAACTTGGCATTCCAGAAGCGGCAATTCATCAGGCAGTTACGGGAGTCGCGTATCAGCGGTTGCTGCCAGGCATCGAGATGAAGACTGCCGCACTGCTGGATCTCAAACGAGGGCCAGTAACCAGTGACTGGGTGACAAAAACGGGGATGACCCCAGAATGGAGGAAATACATCGATGATTGTGAGCGAACCGGTCAAATCACAGGCACAACAGCCGACCGCTTCAAAGAAGGTTAAGCCGTGGCCCGCGAAGTTTCAGGCGGACGTTTTTCAAATGGTCAGCGATCTGTTGAAGGTTGGCTTTTCGGTCCGGCATGCGTTTAAATTTTGTGAAGTGGTCTTTAAGACGCATCTAGCTGATTTAAGACAGATCAATCAGCAGTTACAGGATGGGCAGTCCATCAGCGGAACGTTTGAACCCTACATTGATGAACAGATCAGTACGCAGTTAAAGTTAGCGGAAAAACACGGTCAGCTAAGTCAAAGTCTCAGTCAGATCAGTCGCTTGCTGACTACGGCCCATCAGCGTAAAGAACGTATTAAACGGTTGCTGCAATACCCATTTGTGTTGATGCTTATTTTAGCAGTCGTGTTCACTGGACTTAAAATTTTTGTGTTTCCAGAGATTCGGGAGCTAACGGATGCGCCAGCGACGACGGGATATGTCTATGGTTTGGTATTGCTGGGCTGGTGCTTGGCCTGTTGGGTGTCGGTATTTGGTTGCAGATCAAGCAGTCACCTGCCTTAAAACGAACGCAGCAACTGGCTGGGCTGCCCATTATTGGTGGGGTCATGCGCACCTATTACGGTTACTATCTCTTATCCATCTTAGCCATTATGGTTCAGGGTGGCTTAGGGCTGCAGGATATTTTGGTGACAGTTAAGGATGCGAAGCCGACCACCTTGCTATACCAACTCGGAGACGAACTGGATACACAGCTTAAACAGGGCCAGCAGCTTGGGCCAATATTAGCAAAATATCGGTTTGTGCCTAAGGAACTGCGTCTCTTATTGGAGACGGGCAAGAACCGTGAAGAAATGGGCGCCGAACTGGCTGCCCTGACAGAAATTTATTATGAACGCCTAAAGCACCGGTTGGAAACGTTGATGAGTCTCATTCAGCCACTGGCATTTTTAATTGTCGGGTCGCTGATTGTTGGGACTTATGTCAGTTTGTTTTTGCCGATGTATCAAATGATTGGAGGATTTAGTTAATGACTAAATTGAGAAAGCAACAAAAACGTAAAGGCTTTACACTTTTAGAAATGTCGATCGTAATTTTTATTATCGCTTTGTTGATCCTGATTATTGTACCCAACATTACGAAGCAAAAGGACCACGCGACGACGGTGCATTCAGAGGCCTTGCAGACGATGGTGCAGACGCAGGTTAATCTTTATTTAGAGGATCAAGAAACGGATGCGGATTCTGGTAAGGCAAATAGTATTGATAAAGAAGCTTCTT
>NZ_BBAG01000100.1 GCF_001311135.1 Secundilactobacillus paracollinoides DSM 15502 = JCM 11969 | reverse complement strand
GCCTCCTAAAATGGCCGTGTAAGCTCGTTAAGAATTTTATCCCATCGTCAGCTCATGGATAACCTGGTTTCGTTCCTTCGATGACAATTTGTTAATCGCGTTGCGCTGGCTGCCGTTCAGCTTGGTAAAGTGATTGCCGCACCACACTAGCGCCTGTGCCACATCGCCACCATAGTTTTCCATGCCTTGCATCACGTAATTGCGATACTCAATCTGTTCGTGTGTCATGCTGCGCCTCCTCATAGAGCACTGTCAGCGTATGAGAATATTCATCATGTGAAAGAATTGTATCGCCAGTTGAAATCTGCACAACCTTTTTGTCTTCTATGAATTTATTGACAGTGCTATCGAAATAATGATCTTCGAAGCCACCAGTCCAAAATGTTTTAATCTTCATTTGTCTACCTCCACAATAGTCATTGCTGGTGTCGTCCACACTCTAAATTTTGGTACCATCATTTCCCCTCCAATAGATAATTAATACTATTTAATTTATCTAAAATATTGTCAGTTTCTTCTTTTTCATATTTCTCAACGAGTTCTTTACGAATGTCTTGCCAGTTGGTATGTTTGCTTAAACTCTCTTGGTTATCAAATATTCCGATCCCAAAACGATCTGTTCTAAAATACATTTTTTCTTTACTACTTGGTTTTAGAGCAAGCTTGTTTACCAACTCTCTTTCGTTCCCAAAAAACGACCTGATCGTTTCAAAATATTTATCGGCCCGTTCTTCTGCCTTATCATGAATGCGTTTTTCTAAAACTGATTTATCCATCATTCACCCTCCACATCTGTAACCTTGACCACACCGTTCAGAATTTTGGCTACTTTGCGGCCAATAAATTTGCCATCCTGTTGACCAAAGCATGCTGCCTCATTGGCATCTTTACTAAAGCTAAAGCACTCTGAACTAAAGTTACTAAGGTAATACACGTTGCTATCTCGTAAATTCGTAATACTAATTGTTTTCATTTATGGTTTTCGCTCCCATTTCTGTGTGCTGCCAGTCCCTTTTGATGTAGACGCCGTTGTTCCGCATTACTAATCCGCTTATGCTTGATGGTGCTAAGCCCCATCACTGATAACCGCCTAGTTACCCAAGTATGATCATGTCCCATGAGACGACCGATCTTTTGCGAATTGTGAATGCCATGATCCCAATAGTATTGAATCTCAACCACATCATCATGACTAATAGTGGCACTAGTTTTCGGATAACTAACTTGTGGATCGTCTTCGTTACCAATCGCGGACTTTCTTAACTTGTGCAATAACGGATTGTCTTCTGGCACTAGCTTAATATTGCCATATTGTTTTTCTAGCTTATTTAAAGCATCATAATCAAGCATTATTATCACCTACAATTTTCAACGCATCTTCAACTGATCGTGCAACACCATATAGAACTGGGTATTGGCTAATAAACTTTTCAAACTGTTGCTGGTCTTTACGCAACCGTCCACGAGCGTTCTTGCACTCAATCAATATCATCTTTCCATCCGAATGACGGAATCCAGTAATATCAGGCCACCCCTTAGGAAACAAGGCAATTGTTCGACCATCTTTAGTTTTAATTTTTCCAGCATTACTTCGACATACGGTTGTGCCACTTTTTGATAACTCTAGTAAAATTTCATTTTGAATCTCATGTTCTGATTTAATGGTCACACCTCCAGTGTGACGGATAAGGTGACGGATAAAAAATCGCTGTATGCGTTGGCGCAGTAAGCGTTCATCCGATTTTTTTGTCATGTGACGGATAAATCGAAATGAACTCTTTCTCTTATATATATTTTTTTACTTTTTATATACTACTTTTATACATTTATCCGTCACATAAGAATAAAGTAGCAATAATAGTAGTAGTACCAAGGGATTGAGCGATTTTTTTATCCGTCACACATCCGTCACATTTTGAGTTTATCCGTCACATTTTACTTGATCCAATTAAGCCTTGAGTCTTGACTAATTTTCAGTCCCAAATAAAATCTTCCATTTCTTGTCTTTTCCATCTCAAATTTCTGTCGCATTTCCCGGCCAAATTTTTGTTTGCTCATTGAGTAATCTGAATTTTCATTAGCCCATGATTGGTATTTCTTAAAAAGTTCACCAGCAGACGCTCGGTAACTATCACTCACTTCGCAACAATCATCCACAAACAAACTAATGACATCCATTTCTTCACGATATTGCCGACTAGCATTAGTCACACTAGCTGGTGGGTTCAATCCCTCCCTCTGCCACATTAATGCGCCTTCTACAATCCAGTTTAAAATTCCAATTGACTCACGCTGCAGCTTATACTTTAAGTCCTTATCAACTTTATCTGTCGGTATTTGAACCTTGAATGGAATCAGCATTAATCGCCGCCATATACCATCATCTGTGCCTCGTATGATTGGCTTGTGGTTAGTTGCTAGCCATAGCTTAAACTGTGGCTTAAACTCTAATTCCTTACCATACAAATACCTTGCTGTTACTTTGTCTCCACCAGTTAACTGCTTAACTAGACCTTCATCCAATCTCACACCCTCATTAGGTTCACTCGAAGTAACTAATCGGGCACTTTCCAAACGAGCAATATCCGAATTGGCACCGGAGCTATTTTGACGAACCATGATAGAATCAGCCTGCATTGATTTAGCATAAGTTCCCAAAATATCCGAAATGATATCTATAAATATGGATTTTCCGTTACGTCCGTTTCCATAAAGAATGAACATAACTTGTTCTTTGATAATACCGGTGGCTGAATATCCAACAGCTTTTTGAATGTAATGAATTAGTTCTTGGTCATTATCGAAAATCTGATCTAAAAACTCACTCCACTCTGGGCAGTCAATATTGTCGGTATAATCAACGTCAGCCTGCTGGCTAAACATTTTTTTAATGTCGTGTTCATATAAGATCCCTGATGAAAGGTCAACATAGCCATTTGATGTATTCAGCAGTGTTTTGTCTTGATCAAATTCGCCATGTAAAACTGGCACTCGATGTTGAACTTCATTTAGAATAGCTTTTTTCGAACTGTTGCTTCTTGTTTTCTTTAAAAATTTATCCCAAGCTTCTTTGGCTTTTTCAGGGTCTACATCAGCAGACACATGAAGTTTTTCGTTGCGCATGTTATCAACTGTCATATCGATGTATTGTGCTACTTTACCTTCGTTATCTGTCTCCCAATAACCACCGTTATAGCAATACCAACACTTGTCAATGTATGAGTATTTAACAAGTTTTCCAAACGTATCCATAAACCGATCTGCATTACCTGTATCATCCCAACTTCTTGGGGGTGTTTCTGTTTGCTTATCTTCATCCTTGGCGAAGTTAAATTGATATTTACGTAATGGCATACGTTTTGGGTCAAACGTCTCATGAGCTTCATTGATAGCCTTATTTAGCAAGGCCACACCATAAGTTGTTTTACCGTGTTTTTCATCATACTTCGGCCTAAACAGGTTTGAAGTTCTGAATATTTGATCCATCTTGTTAAAATCGCGACCAGTCCAGAAGGCTAAGTCATTGGCAAACGCTAAATCTGCTTCTGACTGTGAAGGATAAAACCCTTCCCATCCACCGTTCATAAATACCTTGAATCGGTCACCGGTACGAGACATTTCTGCACGTTTAATGACTTCATCAACGTCTAAATCATTAGGCTTTATTGGATTGTGATTATTAATTGTAACCACATTGTCTTCACTAAAATACTTGTGATACATCAGCTTCATGACCTCTGTGGTAACAACGTTTACTTCATTTTGGTACCGGCCAATAGTGTTGCCAGTTAATGCAAAGAACCGGCCAGAATCATACATTTCTACATTGCCCTTACGCCTGCGGGTGCCAGGGATTTTCCCTTTGAAAATCGAATGAATACCTGAGCCTGAAATGCTGACTTCCGTATATGACTTTGTCATAGTGATAGCCTGTAAAACCGTGTTTTCCTGATAGTCACCAGACCGGAATCTGTCTAGTTCATCGCCAATATGATCAATGTCAAGGCCAACCAGAAGCCAGCCAGGAAACCAACTTTCATCAAAGAGCAGCGAAATGGAAAGCAAAATTAAAGGAGACTGCTCAAAAAAAAGCCGCAAACAAGATGTCTCAAACAGAGGAGGAACAACAACAGGACAGCCTAGACAGCGACTTAGAGAGAGTTTCAAATAAAGATAGTCAAACAGAGGAGCCAGACGACAACTTACTTGGATAATGGAGGACATATTAATGAAAAAATATCGGAAATATATAATCGCCGTGATGACGGTGTTACTGATTGTTGTTGGTCTTACCGCTTGTGGGAAGTCTACAGCACAAGATTTGCAAAGCCATCAGTGGACATTTGCTTCTAGCAAAGATAATGGTATGGCCGCTACTGCAAAGTTTTCAAAAAGCAACTTAACACTTACCCAAGCGGGCTTTAGCGAAGTTTATACTTACAAGTTGATTGAAAACAAGGGCAATGAACAAATTAAGTTCATTGGTAAAAATAGTGTTTCAGGTAGCACAGAAACACGTTTGTTTAAGATTAAAAAGCAGTCAGACAAATATAAACTAACACCAATTAACACACTGGCTAAAAGTGATACTGGTACGGTCTCACTCATTCCCAAATAGAAAAAGGAGGATTTTAAAATGACAGAAATTATTCAATCAGCTATTTCACACTTTTTCGAATGGCTACTGTCTGGTTTGTTAGATGGTTTATTCAACATCTGTAAGGCAATCATTGACCAAGCCAATCCAAGCTTGCCAATTGTAAAAACGTGGTATGCCATCTTCCTGTCCTTTGCGACATCGTTAGTCGTTGTGGTTGTCCTTGGGCGTATTGTGATGACAATTATAAAAGAGGCGGACGAAAGTACCGATGTGACTTGGGCTAATATCATCATGGACGGGATTAAATCAGCGGCCGTGATTCCGTTTTTCGTGTTCTTACAGGGCTTTATTCAAGGTTCAATTACCTTGCCCCTGCTAAAGTATATGTTTAATTCTGATCAGAAGTTTACTGCTAAATCAATTACCGGCATGAATAAAGTACCTGGGCTAAAAGATGTTGGCATTTCGCTACCCTTACAGATTTTGTTTCTGCTAATCTTCACTGTCGTAACCGTCGTGTTCTTTATCAAAATGTGTGTGTTTGTGGCTGATATGGCTTGGTATAACCTGACAATTCCTTTAGCTGCAATGAGCATGGCGACTGAAAGCTTTGATTATAGTGGTACGTGGTGGAAGAAGTACATTTATTACAATGCTTCCATTATTAGCCAGGTGCTTTGTATGTCATTATCAGTATGGTGTTTCACTAATATGGCTAAATACGGGTTTATCGCTTTTATTGCTTCAATCGGATTCGGCTTTCTGGTGGTCAAAACACCTGACGCCGTTAAAGATTTTTGGGCTTCAACCGGTGTGACTAAGAGTGCTGGTATGGGGGCTATGAGAATATTTCAAAATTATTTCCGTAGCCATTAGGGGGGAGAAATAAGTTATGAAGAAAATCGCACAATGGTTATTGGAAAAAGCCAAAAAAGGTATGCGAACCGAC
>NZ_BBAG01000099.1 GCF_001311135.1 Secundilactobacillus paracollinoides DSM 15502 = JCM 11969 | reverse complement strand
CTTCTAAAAGAACTTCAGAAGCAGTCACGGATACTTTGAGCGACTTAATGAAGCTATGTCCTGGTAGATCGTTAACGATTACCCCGGATAGGGGTAAAGAGTTTGCCAAAGTTCAATGTTTAACTGATAAGTTTGGTACGCCCTTCTACTTTCCCGATCCTCACTCTCCTTGGCAACGAGGAACTAACGAAAATACTAACGGCTTGCTTCGCGAATATTTGCCAAAAGGAACTGACCTTGATTCAATTACTGACCGCCGGATACAAGCATATGCAGAACAAATGAATAATCGTCCCCGTAAATGTCTCGGATGGAAAACGCCTTATGAAATATTCTTTAATGTAGTGTTGCACTTAATTTGACAATTCAAGCCTTAAATTTTGAAAATGCTCAATTAATTTTATGTAACCGTTTGCGATTTCTGCCAAAAAGTGCCATAATACAAAAAGCAAACGCTATTATTAATACGATATTTTGAATTGGAGGAATATGAAATGGATGAACAGAGTAGCGCAGCTGCAACCAAGAAGTCTGGTTTGCCCAAACTTACCGCCAGTACCATTTGGATGATCAACTTTGGCTTCTTCGGTGTGCAGATTGCTTTTACCCTGCAAAGCTCACAAATGAGTCGAATTTTTCAAACGATTGGAGCGGATCCCAATAAGTTGGGCTGGTTCTTTATTTTGCCACCTCTTGCAGGCGTAATCGTTCAACCAATTATCGGTTATTATTCAGATCGAACTTGGGCACCCAAGTTGGGCGGCCGTCGATTGCCATCATCGTGATGTGTCTGTTGCCTAATTCGGGGAGTTTTGGCTTCGGGTACGCATCAATTACGGCATTGGTATTCGGGGCAGTCACTGTTGCCCTGCTGGATGTGTCGTCTAACATTGCCATGCAGCCATTCAAGATGATGGTCGGCGATATGGTCAATGATGACCAAAAGAGTTATGCATACGGCATTCAAAGTTTCCTGTCAAATGGTGGTGCGGTCATCGCAGCCATCTTCCCATTTATCTTTACGGCATTCGGCGTCGCCAATACCGCTAAAAAGGGTGTCGTTCCACAATCAGTTGTGATTTCCTTCTATGTTGGTGCGGCAATTCTGTTACTGACAAGTTTGCTGACCATCTTCAAAGTTCATGAATATGATCCCAAGACTTACGCCAAATATCACGGTATTACTGAAGAGGCTAACTCAACCGGTGGTAACTGGTGGACATTGCTTAAGAAGGCACCGAAAGTATTTTGGACGACGACATTGGTTCAATTCTTCTGCTGGATTGCCTTCCAATATCTCTGGACATACGCTGCCGGTGCGATTGCCAGCAACGTTTGGAACACCACCAACGCCGCTTCCGCAGGCTACCAAGCTGCCGGTAACTGGTACGGTGTTTTAGCAGCCGTTCAATCAATTGCTGCCGTTGCCTGGTCATACGTTTTGGCTAAAATGCCAAATAACCATCACAAGTTGGGCTACTCAATCAGCTTGGCCCTTGGTGCAGTTGGCTTCATCTCAGTATTCTTCATTCACACCCAATACATTTTGATCCTATCATTTATCCTAGTCGGAATGGCATGGGCATCGATGAACACTTATCCATTAACGATGGTTACCAACGCCCTGTCTGGTGAACATATGGGGACTTATCTTGGACTGTTCAACGGTTCAATTTGCCTGCCACAAGTTGTTGCCTCACTTGCCAGCTTTGGCTTATTCCCATTATTGGATAACGCTCAGCCAAATATGTTCTTGTTGGCCGGCATCATCATGGCCCTGGGTGCAGCCTCGGTTGGATTTATCAAAGAAACTTACAAAGCATAGAAAGGACGTTTATTTATGAAAAGAACTTTTGAAGTGACGCCTTGGAACATTGTGACTCATGACTTCAAGCCAGAAGACAAACGGCTTCAAGAATCCATGACCAGCCTAGGAAATGGTTATATGGGGATGCGCGGATTCTTCGAGGAAGATTACAGTGGCGACACCTTAAACGGCATCTATCTTGGTGGTGTCTGGTATCCGGACAAGACCCGAGTTGGCTGGTGGAAGAACGGTTATCCCGATTACTTTGGGAAAGTTGTTAACGCGGTTAATTTCATCAAGATGCACATTAAAATTAATGGTGAAGCCATCGACCTGGCCAAAGACCAGTTCAGTGATTTCGAACTCAATCTTGATATGAAAAAAGCCTTGTTAACCCGCTCGTTTACGGTTACCAAAGGTGATGCCAAGGTGGCAGTCGAATTTGTTCGTTTCTTGAGCGTTGCCCAGCCGGAATTGTCCGTTCAGCGGGTGCGCGTTCAAAACGTCGGCTCAAATAAAGTGGATCTGGTGATTGATTCCGCTATCGACGGTGACGTTCAGAACGAGGACGCCAACTACGACGAACGGTTCTGGGAGGTTCTCTCAACTGAACAGGGGACTGATTCAGGCAATGTCCTTGCCGAAACAACCCCGAACCCGTTTGGGACACCCCGGTTCACTTCCGGAATGGAAATGCGTAACGTCACGGATTTGACTGCTGACAAAGTGGCTCAACCCAGTGAAAAAGAAGTTGTCAACGAATTCACCGGTGTCTTGGCACCCAATGAATCTGCTCAACTTGAAAAGCGCGTGATCATTGTGACTTCCAGAGATTATGATACTCAAGCTGCTTTAACTGACGCCATGCATCAATTAAGCGACAAGGTTGCCGGCCAGTCCTACGATGAACTGCTTGAAGCTCATGAGCAGGTCTGGGCCGATCGCTGGAACAAATCTGACATCGTCATTGATGGTGACACCGAAGCCCAACAGGGAATCCGTTTCAACTTGTTCGAACTCTTCTCCACCTACTATGGTGAGGATTCACGCTTGAACATCGGCCTAAAGGCTTCACTGGTGAGAAGTACGGTGGTGCTACCTACTGGGATACCGAGGCCTTTGCGGTGCCTGTCTACCTGGGAATTACCGATCCTAAGGTAACCCGCAACCTCTTGATGTATCGTTACAAGCAGTTGGACGGTGCGTACCATAACGCCAAACAGCAGGGACTCAAGGGTGCCCTGTTCCCAATGGTCACTTTTGACGGAATCGAGTGTCATAATGAATGGGAAATTACTTTTGAGGAAATTCACCGAAATGGCGATATTGCTTTTGCCATTTACAATTACACCCGTTACACCGGCGACACTTCGTATGTTCTAAACGAAGGTTCAAAAGTCTTGACCGAAATTTCCCGTTTCTGGGCAGACCGGGTTCACTACAGCCAGCGAAACAAGAATTACATGATTCATGGCGTGACTGGCCCTGATGAGTATGAAAACAACGTTGATAATAACTGGTATACCAACATTCTGGCCCAGTGGACGTTGAAATACACGCTTCAGATTCTTAAGGAAGTTTCACCCGAACAAGCTAAGAAGCTGAATGTTAGTGAAGATGAAAAGAAGCATTGGCAAGACATTGTCGACAACATGTATCTGCCATATGACAAAGATCTCAACATCTTCGTTCAACACGATGGCTTCCTCGATAAAGATCTCAAGCCGGTATCAGAAATTCCTGCAGATCAATTACCATTGAACCAGAACTGGTCATGGGACAAGATTTTGCGCTCCCCTTACATTAAGCAGGGGGATGTACTGCAGGGTATCTGGGACTTCATTGATGACTTTACACCGGAACAGAAGAAATCCAACTTTGATTTCTATGAGCAATACACCGTGCATGAGTCAAGCTTGTCACCTGCCATTTACTCCGTGTTGGCTGCTGACCTTCACTATGAAGAAAAAGCCGTTGAACTTTATGAACGAACAGCACGACTTGATCTGGACAACTACAACAACGATACCGTTGATGGCCTGCACATTACGGCGATGACCGGCGGCTGGATTGCGGTGGTCCAAGGATTCGCTGGGATGCGGGTTCGCGACGGCAAGTTGCATTACGCACCATTCCTGCCGAAGAAATGGTCACACTATTCATTTAGACAAGTCTTCCGTGATCGTTTAATTGAAGTCGACGTTGATCAGGATGGTTCCCACTTCAAGTTAATTGATGGCGAACCAATTACGATTGATGTTGCCGGTAAGCCTGTTGAATTGAGTAAGTAATAAGCATGATGATGAGCGAGAAATCGCTCATTTGCTGTATAGCAGGAAAGGATATCATGAAAGTAGTAGAGAAGGATTTTGGGCAATTACCTGACGGAAAAGTCGTGACGGCGTTTACCCTAGAAAATATCAAGCACACACAGATTACTGCACTTTCATACGGGGCAACTTGGCAATCGTTTTCCGTTGAACGTGATGGTGTCAAACAAGAATTGTTAGTCCAATTTGATGATTTAGCCGCGTATTTAGATAATCCATTCCATTTTGGAAATACAATTGGTCGTGTTGGTGGTCGTCTATCAAAAACTGATTATGATATTAATGGGGCACATTTTACATTAACGACAAATGATCATGGCAATGTTTTACACTCTGGCATTAATGGCTTTGATGCGGTTAATTGGCACGGTGAAGCAAGAAATTTGGGTACAGCGGCGGAAATTAATTTCACACGTACTTTTGATGATGAATTCGCCGGACAATTAGCTGCCCAAGTGACCTATCGATTGGACGATGAAGATCTTTTAGACATTATATTTAGTGGCGTTTCAACCGAGAATACATTGTTCAATCCAATGACGCATGTCTATTTTAATTTAGTTGGTAAGGATCAAGATATCAGTCAGCATAAATTACAAATTGCATCACGTCAACATCTTGAAGTTGATAATCACATGATTCCAACCGGTAACGTGATTGATAATCAAAATACAAAATTTGATTTTGCGCATTTGCATGCCTTGGGACAAGAGCATTACGATGATGCTTGGGTATTAGATCCCAGCCGTCAAGGAGAGGGAGTAGGACTAACTTCACCCGATGAAAGTTTGACCTTGACAGTGGATTCAGATCGCAATGGTGTGGTTGTATTCACTGCCAATCCTGACGATAGCAGTGACATTAAAACAGCGCTTGCTATTGAGATGCAGACCTTGCCTGATGCGGTTAATCATGAAGGATTTGGTGATATTGTTTTGCCAGCAAATGAAACAAAAACATATACTGTAACTTACCAAATTAAAAAAAGCGAGGATAAATAAAAATGGCTAAATTTTCAGATATTAAAGGTTTTGCCTTTGATTTAGATGGCGTTATTGCTGACACGGCGCGCTTTCATGGTGAAGCTTGGCATCAAATAGCTGATGAGGTTGGCACAACTTGGACACCAGAATTGGCTGAAGGTTTGAAGGGCATCAGTCGCATGGCTTCCTTGCAAATGATTTTGGATGCTGGGGATCATGCCGATGATTTTTCTCAAGCAGATAAAGAAGCATTAGCAGAAAAGAAAAATCATAATTATCAACAACTCATTTCAACATTGACGGAAGATGATGTTTTACCTGGCATGAAAGATTTCATTCAATCAGCTATGGCAGCCGGCTATAAAATGTCGGTAGCTTCAGCCTCTAAAAATGCACCAATGATTCTAGATCATTTGGGATTAACTGAGTATTTTGTTGACATTGTTGATCCCGCCACTTTGACAAAGGGAAAACCTGATCCTGAAATCTTCGTTCGTGCTGCGGAAGTCTTACATTTAGATCCAGAAAATGTCATTGGATTGGAAGATTCAGCTGCTGGAATTTCCTCAATCAATGGCGCAGGTGAAACATCACTAGCAGTTGGTATTTCAGATGTGTTGTCAGGAGCGGATCTGAATTTTGAGTCTACTTCAGAAGTGACATTAGCAAATATTGAAGCTAAAATGCAATAGATAACGGCAAATTCTAT
>NZ_BBAG01000098.1 GCF_001311135.1 Secundilactobacillus paracollinoides DSM 15502 = JCM 11969 | reverse complement strand
TCGATTAATTTAAATGAATGACGATGACGACTGCTCTTATTGGGTGGTCGTTTTTTTTGTGGCGACCGTTCTGCGCTATGATTTGGTGCGCTTTACTTTTGAAAAAAATGACAAACTGAGGATTCTTGTATAGACGTTAGAGGTTAATTAGTTCATATTGCATACTCGAATCCCTGATCGTTATTAGTAAAGCAACGTGAACGGTCAACAGGTTAGGCGAAAATTCATCTCAAATTTGGTTTAACCCATATTCAATTATTAAGTGAAGTGGTTTGGAACCAGTTTTGTGAGCGTAACGGAGTCGGACGAGCTCGGAGCAGTGGTGTCGATGTTACTTGGTGAGGGTACTTTCCTCGCCTAGTAACATGTGAGTGAAGGAGATCCATTTTTTCTGAAAGAAAAAATTAGCTTCTTCGCGAACCACTACAGCTCCCAGAGTCGTCCGACGGAGTGAAGCGGACGCAAGCATAATCTCATAACCATAGTAAAATTTACAAAGAAAATGTATGAAAACAAAATCCCATCTATGAAAAGTAACCGATTACATTTGACTTGTGACGGCATTTGGCGTATCTTAGTTTATGGTAAAAGTTTTAGTAAAAACGGAGGCCTGATCATGGACTATTCAAGTTTAAAAAAGGAATTTAACGATGCATTCGGCTACGAAGCTGACAAGGTGTACTTCGCCCCAGGCCGGATCAACCTGATTGGTGAACATACTGATTATAATGGCGGCAACGTGTTCCCTTGTGCGATTAGCATGGGGACGTACGGTGTCTACAAGGCACGTGAGGATAACAAGATCCGCGTGCAATCTGCCAACATTCCAGACGCCGGTGTCATTGAATTTACAACTGATGAATTAGATTTCAAGAAGGATCTAAGCTGGGACAAGTTCGTTCGCGGTGTCCTTTATGAATTAAAGGCTAACAAGAATTTTACTGCTCCTCATGGGTTTGATTTATTTGTTCATGGTGATTTGCCAGATGCTTCTGGCTTGTCATCTTCCGCTTCAATCGAATTACTGTTGGGCAACATTTTCAACACTGAATTTGGTTGGGGTCTCGAACAACTCGACCTCGTTAAGAATGGCCAAGCTGTTGAAAATGACTATCTTGGATTAAATACCGGGATCATGGATCAATTCGCTATCGGGATGGGGAAGAAAGACCAAGCTGTTTTGCTGGATACCAACACCCTGAAATACGAATATGTGCCTGCTGAATTGGGCGATAACGTGGTGGTGATCATGAACACCAACAAGCGGCGTGAACTCGTTGACTCAAAGTACAACGAACGTCGCAGCCAGTGTGAAGAAGCGGTTGCCCGCATGCAAAAGGGCGGCGTTGTTATCAAGACGCTTGGTGAATTAAGTCAGGATGAATTTGATGAAGAATCCTACTTAGTTGATGACGATATTTTGATCAAGCGTGCCCGTCATGCCGTTATCGAAAATCAGCGGACCCTGCGTGCTAAGCAGGCGTTGACGGATGGCGACCTTGTGAAGTTTGGCAAGCTAGTGAATGCTTCTGGCGTCTCATTACGTTATGACTACGAAGTCACTGGTAAGGAATTGGATTGCTTAGTTCAAACCGCCTTGAAACAAGACGGTGTCTTGGGTGCCCGGATGACTGGTGCCGGTTTCGGCGGCTGTGCCATTGCCATTGTCAATAAGGATAAAGTTGACGCCTTCTCTAAGGCTGTCGGTGACGTTTATAAGAAGGAGATCGGTTATGATGCTAGCTTCTATGTTGCTAATATTGCTGATGGTCATAAGGAAATCAAAGCTTAATCTCGTTTTAGTAAAAGCGTACAATTAAATTGTGAATTGAAAAAAATGACACTCGCTGGCCCCGCCCGGTGGGTGTTGTTTATCAGATAAGAAGAGAGACTATCAGGAGGTTACTTACATGACTGTTGTTGTATTAGGTGGTGCCGGTTATATTGGCTCCCACACCGTTGATCGTTTAGTTGAAAAAGGGTATGACGTTGCTGTGATCGATAGTTTTATTACTGGGCACCGTGCTGCTGTGAACCCGAAAGCGCGGTTTTACCAAGGGGACATTCGCGACCGTGGCTTCTTAGACCGCGTTTTTGGCACTGAGAAAAACGTTGAAGGCGTTATTCATTTCGCTGCCTTCTCCATCGTGCCAGAATCGATGGAAAACCCGTTGAAGTACTTTGATAACAACACTGGTGGCATGATCACTTTGTTGGAAGCCATGAAGGATCACGACATTAAGCGGATCATCTTCTCAAGTACCGCTGCAACCTATGGCGAACCTAAGCAGATTCCTATCAAGGAAACGGATCCGCAGATTCCTACCAACCCGTATGGCGAATCAAAGCTCTGCATGGAAAAAATTATCAAGTGGGCTGACAAGTCATACGGTATCAAGTTTGTGGCGCTGCGCTACTTTAACGTTGCCGGTGCTAAGGACGACGGTTCCATTGGTGAAGACCACCATCCAGAAACCCACTTGGTCCCAATTATTCTCCAAGTGGCTGCTGGTGAACGTGACGGGTTGAAGATCTTCGGGACCGACTACCCAACTAAGGATGGAACCAATGTTCGTGACTATGTCCACGTGATGGATTTGGCCGACGCACACATTTTGGCTCTTGAATACCTCAAGGACGGTCATGACAGTGACGCCTTTAACTTGGGCTCTTCAACTGGATTCTCCAACAAGGAAATCTTGGAAGCTGCTCGGAAGGCCACTGGCCAACCCATTCCTGCCGAAGATGCTCCTCGGCGGCTGGTGACCCAAGCACCTTGATTGCTGCTTCAGACAAGGCCCGTAAGATTCTGGGCTGGAAGCCACAGTATGATGACGTGGAAGAAATTATCCGAACTGCTTGGAACTGGAAGCAGAGTCATCCAAAGGGTTACAACGATCGGGGTGAAGCCTAGTCATGTCTAAAACAGTTGATCAATTCGTGGATGCAATCATTGACAGCGGCACCTATCAACCGCTGGATCGCATTTACGTGACAAATAAGGTCCTTGGCTTTGTGGGCGATGCCCAAGCCGTTGACGCCAAGAGTGACGACCTGTTAGACGTGCTCGATGCGTTGCTTGAAACAGCCGTTCAGAATGGCAAAATTGAAGACAGTCAAACGGACAAGGATATCCTTGAAGCCCAACTGACTGATTTAATGACGCAACGCCAGCCAACATTAATGCCAAATTTTGGAACAAGTACAACAACAGTCCAGAAGAAGCCACTGACTACTTCTACGATTTGAGTCGTAAGAATGATTATATTAAGACCCGTGCGATTGCGAAGAACATCGTCTTTGACGCGCCAACTGACTTTGGTGATCTGGAAATCACGATCAATTTATCCAAGCCTGAAAAGGATCCGAAGGCCATCGCGGCCGCTCGGAACCAGAAGACTAACACTTACCCGTTAAGTCAGCTGGCCATTGAAAACGAAGGTTATCTAGGGCGGTTAGGCTATCCGGCGCGTTCCAATCACCGGGTTATTCGGATGACGCTTGGCGGCGAACCCTGGGGTTTCCAGTATTCGCCATACGCTTACTTCAGTGAGCATGCCATCTTCTTGTTGGCAGCTCACCGACCAATGGCTATCACACAGCGGACGTTTACGAACCTGCTGGAGATCGTGCACACGTTCCCACACTATTTTGTGGGGAGTAATGCTGACCTGCCAATCGTTGGCGGCTCTATGCTGGCGCAGGACCACTATCAGGGTGGTCGCCACCAGTTCCCAATGATGAAGGCCCCCGTTGCGCGCGAGATTACCTTGCCCGGTTTTGACGACGTGGATGCCGGAATCGTGAAATGGCCAATGTCCACGATTCGCCTGACTGGGGACACCCCAGATTCACTGATCAATGCCGCCAACCTGATTGCGGAATCCTGGAAACAGTATTCTGACGAAACCGTTGATGTGCGCGCCTTTACGGATGGGAAACGGCATCATACGGTGACGCCGATTGCCTACCGCAAGGGTGATCAATTCGTGCTGGATATCGTTTTACGGGATAACCAAACCTCTGACCAATATCCAGACGGCATTTTCCATCCACATCAGGATGTGCAACACATTAAAAAGGAAAACATCGGTCTCATTGAAGTCATGGGACGTGCCATTTTACCGGCACGACTGAAGACTGAAATGCAGGAAGTTAAAAAGTACGTTCTTGATCAACCTAATGAGATGAAGGACTACCACAAGGCTTGGGCTGATGACCTTAAGGCAACTAACGACTTTACAGCTGATAACGCTGATCAAATTATTGATCAAGCCATCGGGAAAGTCTTTGCGCGGGTGTTGCAAGATGCTGGCGTGTTCAAGCAGACCGCCGACGGTGAAGCCGCATTTGACCGGTTTATTGCACAGTTATAACAGTCTTTATCTGTCGTTTTGACAGGTGGTAGCTCGTGGGCGATGGTCTGCGGGCTATTGTTGTGAGGGTGTTTTGATGGTTGACGTAAGGGCTTCCATGCGACACAATGGTGATGTAAATATGTATGGAAGGGTAGATATGAGAGATGTCTCGGTTTGAGGGTCTCTCTTATCTAGCCGAAACGTGTTCAGCAGGGCACGGGGCTACTGCGTAAGGTACTCTGGCCAAAAAAGTCAGGCCCGGACTTTTTCGACCAGAGTACCTTACGCTCCGCCCCTAACCGCCCTGCTTCACACTCTATCGAAACGTGCTCAGCAAGGCTGAGGGCTACTGCATAAGCTAACTATGACAAAAAATCCAAGCCCGGGATTTTCCGTCATAGTTAGCTTATGCTCCGCCCTCAAACCGCCTTGCTTCACACTCTAGGAGGGGGCTCCCCATGAAAGTCACACTTAAAGATATTGCACAAAAAGCGGGTGTTTCCTTATCCACTGTTTCTCGGGTACTGAACTACGACACCACGCTTTCGGTGAGCGACGACACTCGGCAACGGATCTTTGAAATTGCTGAAGAGTTGAACTACACCAAGATCAAACGGTCACCGAAGAATCCTGAGGTGCATCGAATCGCTGTCGTTCAGTGGTATTCAGAGAACAAGGAAATGGATGATCTCTATTACATGGCCATTCGCATGGGTATTGAAAAGCGCAGCCAAGAGTTGCAGATTCAGACCACACCCGTTTTTCAAAACCAAGTCTCTGAAATTAGCCAGGATGTTGACGGCATCATCGCCGTTGGTAAGTACAGCGAAGACCAGGTCAGTCAGCTATCAGAGTTGACAAATAATCTGATGTTCGTTGACTGGAGCGAAATTGGCCGCGGCTTTGACAGCGTTGTGACTGACTTTAAAACACCGGTGACAGCAGCGTTACAGCTATTATTAGCGCAAAGTGATGAAGTTGGAATCATTTACGGGTCAGAATACACAACTGACCGCAAGCTAAAGATTCCAGATCCAAGATATAGCATTTATAAACGCCTCATGACGAGTTCTAGCAAGTATAACGACAAGCTGGTATTCCAGGGCAACTACACAAATCAATCGGGCTATGACCTGATGCAGCAAGCCATTCGCGAATTAGGTGATGACTTACCACACGCGTTCTTTATCAGTAACGACCCAATGGCAATCGGTGCTTTGAAAGCACTGGGCGAGGCTAATATCGACGTGCCGGAACGGGTAAGCTTGTTTAGCTTTAACGACACCTCAGTGGCAAAGTACGTCTATCCAGAACTAAGCGCAGTCCATGTATACACGGACCAAATGGGTGTCACGGCTGTGGATATGATGAAGTCAAGGTTGGATGACGGGAGAGACGTCCCGTTGAAGACCGTGGTTGCGACGACTTTGATGAAGAGGAAGAGTACAAGGTAGAGTGTGGAAGCAGGCTCCGCCCTCTGCCTGCTGGAACACGTTTCAGCTATGATGCCAAGAAAAGTAGTAGCCATAAGCACTG
>NZ_BBAG01000097.1 GCF_001311135.1 Secundilactobacillus paracollinoides DSM 15502 = JCM 11969 | reverse complement strand
ACGCTAGCGCTCGCCCCTTGACCCCCTAGCTACGCAAACTCATGGCAAAATGACTAGCTATATGCTAGCCACTTTTTACCAATCGTTGCGTATGCCATTTGCTGATTTATTCCGCAAATGGCGTCTACCCGACGGGGACTGTCTGCCGAATTATTTTGCATAATAAGCATGATTTCATCAAGACAATTTTTGCACTTGACGCATGCTTTCAGCAGGAGCTCTTCCAGCAGACCATTTCATGGAGAGTTCTGCCCGAACAGGGCAAGTTAAGAGAACTTGAGCGCAAAAAAATAAGCACAATGTGCTTATTATATTAATACTTACGAAGGTTTATTAAGTGGTGACTGAGTTCTCGAAAACATTGCGTAAGAATATTGCTTATTGTAATTATTTTCCTAATTTAGCCTTATTCCATTCATTTTTTAAATATTTTCGCAAAAATTCTCTTAACTTTTTAGAATTACTTTGTACATCTTTAATTTTCCAATTATATTTTCGTACCTTAACTATATCCATAATGTTATTTACGTAGGTTATGACTTTATCATTATCTCCACTTATATCAGGCCCGAAATAAAGAATTAACCTATTTCCGCTTTGAATAACATTTCTACGTACCTCTTCTAAATCTTTGTCAGAAATGACGTCTTCATAATTTGAATGAACGACAGTATCTGGTCCTTGAACTGCAGTAATTGTAGCTTCATGTTCTGTAGTATCAACTTTTTTAATAATAGGGTCCCCAACTTTTATTTTAGGAGAGTATTCTTCGAACAAAGTACATTGAGTAGTAAAATTTGCTGCTTCTATCCGTACCTTTTGTATCCACTCTATTCTAGCTTTAGATTTAACTTCTGCATTAATTTGTTCTTTTGCTATCTTTCTCTGCGTAAAGGTGCTCCAAACCGAAGCAACAGCAGCTATTATTGCAGCTATCAAGGTAAATGTTCCCATTAAATAATCCTCGCTTATACATATTTACTTTTGTGATACTATTCTTCATAGTGAAACTTCCTTTCTAATTGGCTGGTTGTTTTGCTAAATGTTAGGGATACCGTGAGCTGTGCAGGCTAGGGCGGTATCCCTCCTTTTATTATATTCATCATTTTCCCCCTGAATTAATACCGTTTGTTTCGAATTAAATTATTGTGAATTTCCACTTGAACTACCTCACGACCACGGCGTGCTTGAAATAACTCTAAGTGGCTGCTGAAGATCAGTAGCAAACCCGGGATAAGGCATCACCTTGATTCGAATTGGCTTCAGGTCATGTGAAGGTCCGACATAAATGCTATCCTCATAAACCGTTAAGTCGCAGCCCATCTCTTCTAATTTGGCAACAAAGGCTTCCAAATGTTCGGGGATGATGTTGGTGATTAAAATTCCATCCCCCACAGCTGCAGCGAGTGACAGATAAGTGCCGGCTTCGATTCGATCAGGAATAATTGTATGAGTATTACGAGCCTGAAGGGTTGGCACGCCTTCAATTCGAATGACATCGGTCCCGGCACCACGAATATTGGCACCCATGTTGTTCAAGAATGTCGCAATGTCAATAATTTCAGGTTCCTTAGCCGCGTTGCCAATAACGGTGGTTCCAGGCGCCTTGACAGACGCCAGAATTGTATTGATAGTGGCACCCACAGAAACGATGTCTAAGAAAATCTGGGCACCATGCAGGCCGTCCGGGCCGGTCTTAATGGTCACTGTTCCATCGTGTTCGCTGACTTCAGCTCCCAAAGCCTTAAATGCCTTGATATGCTGGTCAATTGGCCGCGGCCCGATATTATCGCCACCGGGAAAACTAACGGTAGCACGCTGAAAACGACCTAACAGAGCGCCCATAAAGTAGTAGGAGGCCCGCAAGCTTTTAATCGCCTTGCTTGGCAGTGGTGCCTCGACAATATTGGTCGGATCAATTGTTAGGACATCGCCTTTGAACTCAGACGAAACGTTCATCGGTTTTAAAATTAACATTAAGTTGTGAACATCTAAAATGTCTGGGACCGAGTCGAACCTAACGGGGGTATCCGCTAATATGGCAGCAGGGATAAGCGCAACCGTGCTGTTTTTAGCACCGCCGATCGATATCTCTCCGGACAGCCGTTTTCAGCGAATTATTACAAGACAAAATGAGCACCTGTTTGCAGTAATCGACAACCAGAGAACTCGAAAGCGCTTTTAAAATCCAACAATTCAATCACTTTGTTTCATCACTCAACAAATGGCCAGATCTACTTCTTTAACTATTCCTGAAAGTCCTTATACTATTCAGGCATACAGAAAAAAGGAGCGGTTAGAAATGAAACGACTATTTACGACAATTGGCGAAAATATTCATCGGCACCACAAACTTTGGATCACGGTCATCTTGATCATGACCATCGGTTTTGCATTTGGATTGCCAAAGATTCAAATGAAAATGGGCAACGACGTCTTCGTTAGTTCCAGTTCAAAAACCTATCAGGATTCCCAAACCTATCAGAAAAAGTTTGGTGGTGACTCCCTTTATCTGTTGCTCGACGGTAACCAGTCGACATTATTATCCCACAAGACAATGCAGCAGGTGGCCAAATTTGACAGTAAAGTCAGCCAAGTTGATAACGTCAGAAATACGACCGACATCGTCAGTAGTTTAAATGATCAGCTATCCCATGCCGGGACCGGAAACTCCAGTGCTCAGTTCAACTTCAATAGCAAAAAGCTTCAACAAGATCTGATGGCTGAACTGAGTTCCAAGCAAAAACAAAGCATTCAGTCGAAAATGCAACACTCGTTAACAAGTACGCAACAAAATCAGGTTCAAACATATTTACTGAAACAACTCACGCCCGCCCAAAAGAAGCTGATGGCAGCAGCTGGCGCCCAGGCACAGGGTTCCAAGCAACAGCAGCAAGCAATGCTTCAAAAGCAATTGACCACCAAACAGCAAGCTGCAGTACAGTCCTACACCATGTCGCTGCTTAACCATCAGCAGCAATCACAATTGGCAGACACGGTCATCCCGATGCTGCCGAAAGTTCAAGACATGTCAACCAAACTGCTGCGGGATATTTTTCTCAGCGATAACGGCCATGTTCCCAGTGCGATGAAGCAATTATTACCTAAGGACGGCAAGCATCTATTAATCATTATCAATACCAATAAGGAATCGTCGGATATGAACACCGCGGTTCAGATTAATCACGACGCCAATCAGGCAATTAAGCAAACCAACTTTTCCTCAAGCATTAAGACCCGCTTGGGCGGCCAACCTGCAGTTCTTGGTCAGGTCCGCAGTAAAGTCATTACCAGTATGGCAACCATGCTGGCATTCGCAGTAGTCTTAATGGTGATCATCCTCCTATTGATATTTTCGGTACGAAAGCGTTTGTTGCCACTCATATTTGTCCTGGCCTGCCTCGTATGGACATTTGGTTTGATGGGTTGGCTTCACATTCCGTTGACCTTGGCAACCATGCAACGTTGCCGATTATCATTGGTTTGGGGACTGACTTTGGTGTTCAATTTCAAAACCGATATGAAGAAGAAGTCAGGAAACGACAAAATTCTAAGGAGGCCATTTCAGTTGCCATTTCGAGCATGGGACCGGCAGTTGGCGTATCTTTAATCGTCATGGTCTTCAGCTTTTTGACGATGTATCTCTCAAAGGCCCCAATGATGCAGAAGTTTGGCCTCACATTGGCCATTGGTGTCGCCTGCAGCTACGTCGTTGAGTTTGGACTGATGTTTTCAAGCCTCTCACTCTTGGATAAACACGCTTCAACAGCCAAGTTGGCACCCAAGAAGCTATCTCAGCCGTCGCGTTTATCACTGTTCCTAAGTCACTATGCTGAATGGGTAACCCATCATGCAGGCATTCTGCTGACAATTGGCGTGGTGTTGGCTGGACTAGGTTTTTCATTTGAAAAATCCATTAATATTGAAACCGACTTCACCAAAATGATTCCCCAAAATATGACGGCCCTGAAGAATACCAAATATCTTCAGAGCAAAATTGGGTCGACAACCTACCTCACCTATTTAGTGGAGGGCAATGGTCAAGATATCAGGGATCAGGACAATTTGAAGACAATCGATCAAGTTGGTCAAAAAGTGGACCATAAATACCATGACGTCACCGATGTCACCAGCTTATCGACCGCCTATCAACAGACGAACGGCTCATTGAACACTTCTCAAAAGCAGTTAACTGTGGGTGTTGACAATTTGCCAACGTCTTTAAAACAAACTTTGATTAGCAGCAACCATCACGACGCAACTATCCAATTCAAAATTAGAAACGGTCTGTCCTCAAAAGAACAACTTAAGTTGATGAATCGGATTAATCATGATATTAAAGGAATCCATCATGGCTTAAAAATTTCTCCTGCAGGAGCTCAAGTCATGATGCTATTGGGCATTAATAATATGTCCGCTAATCATGATCTGATTATTATTGCCGGTCTTTCGATCATTTTCATTGTCTTATTCCTTATCTATCGTGACTGGCGACTTGCACTGTACCCAGTGATTCCAATTTTGTTGGTATTAGGTCTTTCCCCATTAACCTTAAAACTGTTGGGAATTTCCTATAACCCAGTCACAATTGCCCTCAGTTCGCTGGTTCTTGGAATTGGAACCGAATTTACCATCTTAATTCTGGAACGATACCGGGAGGAATTACAACGGGGAATTAGTACCCGGGACGCGATTGTTTCAGCAACCACATCTGTCGGTCAGGCAATTACAGTTTCCGGTTTCACGGTCATGGGCGGTTTTTCGGCCATTATGTTCTCCAGCTTCCCAGTTCTGAAGTCATTTGGGCTGATTACTGTGCTGGACACAGGTTATTCACTCATCTGTGCATTGACGATTTTGCCGGCAGTCATTTATCTGCTGAGAAAAAGAAAGCCGGCAGCCACTCAATCCTCATCCGAGCAAGCTACTGAACGTGATGATTAATTGACCCATTGAAATACCCTTTTCTAACTAAAAAATGGCTTCCATAAATGAAATTGATTCATTTGTGGAAGCCATTTTTGTGTTTTGCGCTGTTTCTTGGCATCTTTGCGCCATCAATCAGCCGCCTTAATTACTGGGCATTTAGTTTATTGATGATCGAAATGAGAAACAACTCCAACTGCGGCCAATCAATATTCGACTTGAGAAGCTGCTCTTCTAAAAAGCCCATTATTGTATTCGCCAAAAAACTGATCATCAGCGGTTGTGAAGACGATTGCTTAATCAATGTTACGACAGGATCGTTTTGATAGGCTGGATTGTTGGCCCGTTCATTAAACAAATTCTCCAAAATGTTCCGAAATTCATCATAGAACTTGCTTTGGCTTTCAGGAATCAGATGGCGAATTAAATCAATGTTGTCGGAAATAAAATGGGTAACCTGGGTTAAAACAACGTTTTCCCTGAAGTCCGTCCCCAGCAATTCTTCAGACAGGTTATAGATAATTGTATTTGCCAGATCAACCTTATCTTGGAAATATCGGTAGAACGTGCTGCGGTGGATCATCGCTTCATCACAGATTTCTCCGATCGTAATATCATCAAATTTCTTTTTTCTAAGAAGCGTCATCATTGCCTGCAAAATATCTCGCTTGGTGCGCTGTTGAGATTGAGTGTCGGCCATAGTCAAAGTCCTTTCAAAATTTAGATTATAAAATTAAGCATACATCATAACCAACTATTCTTAAAGAAACCAATGACAACTTTCACAAGTTGCTGCCAACAAAAAAGCCCCGACCCACCACGAGATCAGAGCTTCACTTGAATTGTTAACCGTCAATCAGATTCACCCTAAAAGTGCATCGTCATTTACAGACGGTTTAGTTATTTTTTTCGAGATACTGGTCATTTGCCGCAGCAACGAAGTCCTTGAAGAGACCTTCTGGACGGTTGGGACGGGAAATAAACTCTGGATGGTACTGTGAACCAACGAAGAACCGGTTCTTTGGAATTTCCACAACTTCAACCAAGTGATTGTCAGGTGAAGTCCCAGAAATGACCATCCCATTTTTCTCCATTGCGTCCCGGTAGGCGTTATTAAATTCATAACGGTGACGGTGACGTTCTGAGATGATATCGGCATTATCATAAGCTTGGCAGCAACCGTTCCCGGCTTTAAGAAG
>NZ_BBAG01000096.1 GCF_001311135.1 Secundilactobacillus paracollinoides DSM 15502 = JCM 11969 | reverse complement strand
GCGTAAAGTGGTCAATTTATAGTTTGGTGGGCAAGTGCGTTGCATTCCGCAATTTGGCAGGCAGTCGAAGTGGCTCGCGATGAAGCTAATTCGATTGTCGTTGTGCGCCACTCGAATGGATCTCCATCGTCTCGCACATCAGTAACCGACCAAAGAACGGTCGCTAACTGATGTCGACACCACGACAGCCTGCCAAATTGCTGTATTCCACTAACTATGAGCATATTGGTGACGTTGGTTAAATATCAGCATACAGTCAAAGACAGTTCGAAGATTATCCGCCCTCGACTGCGAAGCATCGAAAGGCAGCGAACCTAGTTATGGTGATTATTGATGGGTGTAAATTAGTTACTGTAGTTAAGTATAAGTAACATTATGTTTCGCGGCGTAGTTGATAGCCCTTTTCTATAGCTAACCGCAAATATCAGCGGAGTGGAGCGGCATTCCAGAGCGCTACTTTTACATTGCCGAAACGTGCTCCGCAAGGCAGGATGCTGCTGTGTAAGCAACTCTGGTCAGAGTCAGACCCGGACTTTTTGACCAGAGTTACTTACACTCCGCCTCCTAACCGGCTTGCTCCGCACTCTCTTGTTTTCTCATTTGACTTTAATCTCCCCAATCAGGTATAATAACGACAATCAATTAACGAAAGGGGTATGACCATGTTAACGACGCAATTACATCAATTGAATCGATTTAGCTTCTTCTTTAACGAGCCTGGCTATCGTCCAGTCCAGTTAAAGAAGAGGTCTTAACATGGCACTCTCTTAACGGATCGGGAAGACGGCTAGGCGTAACGCTTCGGCTGTCTTTCCGGTGATTTAACGCACCGGCGGACTATTCCCCGGTGCGTTTTTGTTTGGGCGGATGATCGTGGTGGGCAAATGAAAGGATTGTGAAAACATGGAAAATACAGGGATAACGCGACTAGTTGGGCGGTTAACAAAGCGCGAGACACTGGATCGATACTTAGATAAGGATAAACGACTGACAAAAACGATGGACGCAAAGGATTTACTGTTGTTGGGAGTCGGGACAGTTATCGGAACTGGGATCTTCATTCTTCCCGGCACCGTGGCTGCGCTGTACAGCGGCCCTGGTATCGTCTTGTCATTCGTGCTCGCAACATTAGTGTGTGCCACCGCTGCGATGTGTTACGCGGAATTCTCGTCTGCGCTGCCCGTTGCTGGGAGCGCGTACTCCTACGGCAACATCATTTTCGGCGAGTTCATTGGCTGGATCATCGGCTGGGCGCTGGTGCTAGAGTACATGTTGTCCGTGGCGGCCGTGTCTACTGGGTGGTCAGCTACTTGATCTCATTTCTCAAAGGGTTTGGCATTACCGTTCCCAAAGCGCTGACGGGGAGCTTTGACCCGGCGCACGGCACCTACATTAACATCTTTGCGGTCGTGATCGTGCTGGCCATTAGTTTATTGCTGACGCAGGGCGTGAAAACGACCACGCGCATTAATAACATTATCGTGGTTGCCAAAATTGCCATTATTATTTTATTCGTCATTGTTGGGATGTTTTACGTCAAACCAAGCAACTGGCACCCATTCTTGCCATACGGGCCTCACGGTGTGATGCGGGGTGCGTCACTGGTATTCTATGCTTACCTGGGGTTTGACTGCGTTTCTGCTTCGGCGGCTGAAGTTAAGAACCCGAAGAAAAACATGCCGATTGGGATCCTTGGGACGCTGATCATCTGTACTGTGCTCTACGTGGCGGTTGCTGGGGTACTGACTGGAATGGTCTCCTACACGAAACTCAACGTTGCCGCACCGGTTTCATATGCGCTGCAGCTGGTCAATCAAAACTGGGTCGCCGGTATCATTTCCGTGGGTGCCATGGCCGGCATGTTCACCATGATGTTGTCTATGATCTACAGTTCATCACGCTTGATCTACTCGATTGGTCGGGACGGTCTGTTACCAAAACGGTTAGGGAAGATTTCAGAAAAACATCAAGTACCAACTGTCAGTTTAACAGCGGTGACCATTGTCATCGCCGTCATGGGCGGCCTTGTTTCACTGGACCGGTTGACCCAATTAGTCAATATCGGGACGTTGATTGCCTTCACAATGATGTCCATCGGGGTTATTCCATTGCGGCGGCGCAAGGACATTAAAAACGACGGCTTCCGTGTCCCGTGGTACCCAGTGTTGCCAATTATTTCGGCCCTGCTTTGCATCTGGATGCTGTCACAGTTACCGTTGGAAACCTGGATCGTTTCAGGAATTTGGTTTGCCTTTGGGATGGTGCTTTACTTTGCCTATGGCATTTGGCACAGCCAGTTGCAGAAAGATTAATCTGACTGTTAGTCCGTTGCATTCCGCAATTTGGCACTCTGCTGAGAGTGGCTCGCGATGAAGCTAATTCGATTTCTGCTGCGCAGCTCTCGAATGGATCTTCATCGTCTCGCACATCAGTAACCGACCCAAGGACGGTCGCTAACTGACGTCGACACCACAGCTCCGTGCCAAATTGCTGCATTCCACTGACATTGAGCTTACTTTTTACCACTGGTTAAGCATCACAATGGCGTTAAAACGAGTTTGTAGAGAATCCGTCCTTGACTGCCAGTCAGCCTATTGACAGCAATGCTTCTTAAAGTGTACTACTCATTAATGACGTTCAATTAGCAGGTTTTATAGCACCGCTCATGCAGTCTTATCATCTACGTTAACGATAACAAGTATCGTAGCGTAGTGGAGCCGTTCGGCCTTACACTCTGGGAGTTACCCGGCCTGCTCCACAATCTGACTACAGCCTGCAGGGCCGACCAGTGGAACGAAACGGCATCACCGCAGAAGTATTGAGTCAAAAACCGCTTTCAGAATTTTGTTGACTATTCATAACCAAGCGTCTATGCTTAACCTATCAAAAAAACGAAGCCGGGAGAAATCACATGTTATCAGTATGTTGTCAAATGTGTTTGTGTCAAAACAACAAGCTTGCTGACCGTGATTTCCAAAACGTTCATGAGGTTGCCTTCTTAGCGTCCTAAAATACGGATGAAGAAGATGCGTGAACAGGGGAAGTGTCTCAGGGCCAGTGGTGGTCTTGGGGCACTTTTTTCGTGCCGTCGTTGGTGGAGGTGTGGCGTTTCGGAGAGGTGTTTTGCGTCATAATTTGGGTCAATAGGAGATAGATGGTAAAAATGGTTAAGAAAACAAAATTACTCGCCACGCTCATGGTGGCGGGCGCCGCAGTATTGCTGGCCGCTTGTGGTAAACAGTCCAGCACGAGTAACAAGCAGGTGCTGAATCTCAGCATGTCCGCACCGATCGGGTCACTGGATATTTCAAAGTCGACAGATTTTAGTCAGACTGGGAACGTCTACGAAAGTTTTTATCGTTTGGGCAAAAATGGGAAAGTAACGCCGGGATTAGCAAAGTCCGGTACAGTTTCTAAGGACGGGAAGACCTGGACGTTCAAATTGCGTAATGCCAAGTGGAGCAACGGCACTCCCATCACCGCGAAGGATTTCGTTTATTCGTGGCGCCGGACTGTTAATCCAGATACTAAGTCGCAGTATGCCTATTTATTCAGCAGCATTAAGAACGCGACCAAGATCAATGCGGGTAACGCTAACCCCGATACACTGGGCATCAAGGCGGAAGGTAAGCACACCGTTGTCGTTTCATTGACGAAGCCGGTGGCCTATTTTAAAGTCTTGATGACGTACTCGCTGTTTGCACCACAGAGTCAAAAAGTGGTCGACAAGTATGGCAAGAAGTACGCAACTAAGTCCCAATACAACGTGTATTCTGGACCATTTAAGGTCAAGGATTGGACCGGTACCGGCAACAAGTGGTCCTTCGTCAAGAATAACGATTACTGGGATAAAAAAGTTGTGAAACTCAGTAAGATCAATTACCAAATCGTTTCCAGCAACTCAACGGGATTGGATCTCTACCAGCAAAATAAACTGGACCTGACACCGTTGTCGAGTGAACAGGTTAAGAACTACCAAAACAACAAAGCGTTTAAGCAGTATGCCTTTGCGTACATCACGTATCTCAAGTACAACTTCAAGGATCCTAACAAGACGCGCCGGGCAGCCATCAATAATCGCAACATTCGGTTGGCGATTTCGCTGGCTATTGACCGTAATCAGCTGACCAAGAAGGTTCTGGGCGACGGCTCAACCACCCCAACCGGGTTCGTAACGAGTGGCTTAGCTTCTGATCCAAAAACTGGTAAGGACTTCGGCCAGGAACAAAAGGTCAAGGACCGTGTCGTATACGATAAGAAGATGGCCCAGTACTACTGGAAGAAGGGGATGAAACAACTTGGGATGAAGAAGTTGACCCTGAGTGTGATTGCTGCCAGTGATGTTACGGCTTCAAGTCCTTTAACGCAATATCTTAAAGCACAATTACAGTCTGTTTTACCTGGGTTTACGCTGAATCTTCAACTAGTCCCTCAACAGATTGCTGATTCAGATGGGAAAAAAGGCCAATTTGACATGACTGTTTCTAGCTGGGGTGCTGATTTCAAGGACCCAATTACCTTCCTGCAGATTCCAGAAACGGGAACCTCATACAATTACGGTAAATACAGCAACAAGGCGTATGATGCGCTGATCAAGAAGTCGGAAAACCAGGATGCCAACAATAAGGAAGCTCGTTGGAACGACCTCGTGAAGGCCAGCCGCCTGTTTACCAAGGATCAAGGGATGACGCCACTGTATCAGCAAACGACATCTTACTTGCAGAATCCTAAGGTGAAGGGGATTATTCATAACACTGCTGGTGAGGAGTGGAATTTTAAGAGTACTTACTTGAAGTAGAGTGCGGAACAAGCCGCTTAAGAGGTGGAGTGTAAAGTGACTTTCGTCATCAAATCCCGGGTTTGGATTTGGTGACGGAAGTCGCTTACATGCAACCTCTTGCTTGTGGAGCACGTTTCGGCAATAGAACATGTCCCCACGTCGCCAAAGACCAACACAGAGATGTGTTGGTCTTTTTTGAGTGTTGTAAAGTTTCTGGTAATACAAGTAGTTAAGGGTTAAAGTTCCTAGCGTGAACTTTCTAGGCAACCACGTCGAAACGAGTTCCACAAGGCACGGGGCTAACGTGTAACGGACTCTGACCAAAAAGTCAGGCCCGGACTTTTCGGTCAGAGTCCGTTACACACCGCCCCTAAACCGCCTTGTTCCACTCTCTATCTCTAATACCCTCCCTGCGTAGCCCCGCCACCATAACCGCCACCAGTGGTTCCGCCAGTAGCACCGCCAGTGGTATCAGTAGTCCCGCCGGTAGTCGTACTGCCAGCAGCCGTGGTGGTCGTATCATCGGAAGTGGATGCATTACCGGATGCATCATACAGCGTATAAGTTGGGTTATTTCCGTTTGAGAAGTCAAACCCAGCCGCCACATTGAGCTTATTTTCTTTGGTATTGTAGTTACTTACCGTCTTAGCTGAAAGGCCTAACGAGGCACGCAACATCTTTGAGACCCGGTTCAGTTCCTTAGTAGAAGGAACCTGATATGAGGACTCTTCGATATAGGCGCCAGTCCCTTGCAAGGTTGTTTTCTTAACTTTTTGGCCAGCCTGACGATCATCCTTAGCCAATTCAAGCATGTTGTTAAAGGATAAATCAGTCTTCATATTGCTTGAAACCAGTGACAGCAGTTTGTGGTAAGTCGATACGGACTTCGTTGCCATGACCTTTTTAATAATGGCCGTGATGACTTGTTGTTGACGTTTCTGTCGACCGTAATCGCCTTGAGGGTCTTCGTCACGCATCCGGGCAAAGGCAAGTGCGCGTTTCCCGTTTACGTGGTGGGTACCTTGGTAAATGAGCTGTGGGTTGCGCTGTCGGTCCATGAGAAGTCTGCTTTGACGGTGATGCCGCCAATCGCGTTGACAACCTTTTCCAAACCGCCCATGTTCATCGTAACGTAGTAATTAATAGGAACGTTTGTTAATTTTTCAACGGTCTTGATGGCCCCGCCAGCCCCGCCAATCGTGTAAGCAGCGTTGATCTTTTGAACGCCTTGCGATTGACCGGAAGATGAATAGATCTTAGCAACGGTGTCTCGTGGGATGCTGACCATAGTGGTCTTTTTTGTTTTTGGATTAATTGTGACAACGATCATGGTGTCGGTCCGACCCTTAAAAGTCCGCCCGAGTGCACCGGTATCAGTTCCCATGAGGAGGACGCTAATGGGTTTATTCTTCGTAATAGCCGTTTTATTGCTATTATTGACAGCAGAGTAGGAGCCGGATAGGGTGCCCTTAGCCTGATAATAAACGTAGGCGGCACTGGCCCCAACACCTAACAGTAATACAATGATTGCGGACAAAACGATGGTCCGAATGCGAGAAAATGTCCGACGACGCTGTCGGTGACGTGGTGGTAATTGATTATTCATGGGGTCCTCCTTCAAGTTACTGGAATAGTATACAGAAAAATGACAGATATGTGACAAAATAAAGACAGTATTCAGTGAATCATAAGTTCCTTATTAGTTTGTTAAGGATTAGAGTGCGGAAAAGGGGCGGTTAAGGAGCGGAGCCTAAGGGGACTTTGGCATAAACGCCCGTTCCTGGCGTTTGTGCCGAAGT
>NZ_BBAG01000095.1 GCF_001311135.1 Secundilactobacillus paracollinoides DSM 15502 = JCM 11969 | reverse complement strand
GTAGAATAACATTGTAGTGAAGAACAACTGTCACTCAACTTTAGGATAGAAGGGGATATCTTATCATTATGAAGAAAAGTTTAAAGAAATCATTGTATTTTGGTTTAGCCGCTGTTTCAGTTTTAGCTGCTACTAGTGTTGCAACTACTAATGCAAGTGCAAAGTCATACGCAAAAGTTACCTCAAACAAGACTTTAACCACGGCAGCAACTAGCCGTAACGTTAACTTGAACGGTAGCAATGCATTGTATACTAAGGCAGGTACCTTGAAGGGGGCCAAGGTTGTTGCTTCAACTGCAACCGCTAAGTCTTTAAGCTCATCTACCAATGGTGCGGCTACTTTCCGTGCTTACCAAGTGGCAACGACTAACCGTGGATCTGTATACTATAAGGTTGTTTCATTTGATGGCCAATACCGTGGTTGGATCTATGGTGGTAAGTCAACGACAAAATTTGGTGGTGGCATTTCGTCATATAACACCACAAAGTCAGCAACTGCTCCAGCAACTACTGCTACTTATAAATTAACTGACAGTGCTGTAAGTTCTTCATCTAACAAGGCTATCTATGCTCAACCAGCATGGGCTCAATATAAAGTTGGTCGTGCTAAGTTAAACGGGAGTGTCATTGCATCCACTGATGCGTACAAAGACACTTCTTCACCTTTAACGATGCCGCTACTAACCGTGCCGGTGATTTATACTACAAGGTTGCTTCAGCATCTAACGAAAGCGGCTTAGTTGGCGACTGGATTCCAGCTTCTGCTGTTACACAGAGTAATGCAGAACCTGCTGCAACTTCAGACAACAGTATTAGCGTTGTTTACAAGACTGCAAATGGTAACCAAGTTGGCGCCGCATCTGGTAAGTTCATCGCCGCTGCAGGTACCAATACTAAGGCTGGGCAAGCTGCAAATGATATCAAGAACACTGCTGGCCAGACCATTGACGACTTCATCAAGCAAACTTGCCTGCAGGGTATCAATTGGCTACCGGCTCATACGTTGGGACTACCTTTGGCGGTACTGCTAACGTAACTGTTGTTGCAGCATCAACTTCAAAGGCTACTCTTTTGAGTCTTGATACACCAACCTCAGTTGGTACAACTGGTCTTACAGCTGCTGATTTTAGTAATGCACCTGCATTGACTGCTGCACAACAAGCCGACTTTACTGGCAACTCATCTTCATTGGTATCATCGGGTACCTTGTTCAAGACTTTGGAAAGTGCATTTGGCACTAACAAGTACTACTTGAAGGCTACTGCAACTGGTGCAGATGGCAAGCCAGTTTACACTTACTACACTTACGATCAGTCTAGAACTGAAAGTGACAGTGCAAACGTTGCTGCTAAGTACGGTAATAACATCAACTTGTACTTCGATAAGAATACAACTACAACTGCTCCTGCAGCAGCAGCAGATACTAGCACTAACACTAACTTCTTAAACTAAAAACATTTTAGTTTAAGAACTTGCTATGATTTCCAAAGGCCCTCCTCAGTGAGGCCTTTTTGTTTGCACATAAATATTTGATTGTTGCGTTCATCGTAAATCCAGAACCTTAAACACAGCTAAAATAGAGTAATAATTTATCTTGATCAGAAAAATGGGACACATCCGCTAAATCCGGCCCTTATGTAATCGCTTTATTTAGATAGAATAGGGGTAAGACAGGATTCTATTCAATAAAGGAGTAATTGATTATGGCAGATTTAAACAACGTTACGGCACTAGTTACCGGTGCATCCAGTGGTATGGGGAAAGCAACCGCAGAAAATTTCGTAGAACACGGTGCTAAAGTGATCATGACTGATCTGAATGAAAAGGATGGTCAAGCATTACAAGAAATGTTAGGTGACAATGCCATCTTTATCAAACTTGACGTCAGTTCATACGATGAATGGCAACAGGTCGTTGCGGACGGCGAAAAGAAGTTTGGTCCAATCAACGTATTAGTGAACAACGCAGGTATTGGTATCATGGGCACGATTGACGACATCACCCCAGAACAGTATGACAAGGTAATCAAGGTTAATCAGTATTCTGTTTACTACGGCATGAAGACCATTCTGCCAAGTATGCGGAAAGCGGGTAAGGGCTCAATTATTAACCTATCTTCCATTGGTGGATTGGTTGGGATGCCTGGTTCTATTGCGTACGGTGCCAGCAAGTTTGCTGTCCGTGGGATGACAAAAGACATGGCGCTTGAATTGGCTCATGATAACATCCGTGTTAATTCAGTTCATCCTGGTACCATTGATACGCCAATTCTGAATGGGGTTCCTCAAGATCAACAGGATGAAATCAAGAAGATTATACCCTTAGGCCGGAATGGTCGGCCAGAAGAGTTGGCTAACGTGATGAATTTCTTAGCTTCAGACGAATCAAGTTATATCACCGGGGCCGAATTAGTTGCTGATGGTGGCTACACAGCTCAATAATTGAACACAAGTCATATAAAGAATCGAAAAAGCATCCGTCAGTTAATTATTCAAAACTGGCGGATGCTTTTTAAGTAACACTACTTTGCCTTAACAGACTACTGTTCAGAATCTTCCTTCAATAACTTCAGTAACTGCGTATCACGATCATTAACAATGGTTTCACCAGCTTCACCAGTCCAAGGGAAGAATCCTTGACCTGTTTTAAGCCCTAATTTACCCTCACTGACCATTTTATCGAGAAGGGGATCCGTCCCTTTGTCAGCGGCTAAATCAGCGTACAGGTATGAACTGATATTCTTAAAGACATCCAGCCCACCTAAGTCAGCACTCGCAATCGGTCCCACTAAACTCCAACGACGTCCCAAACTGTACTTAATGATGTCATCAACGGCTTCTGGCGTCGCGATACCTTCATCAACAATGTGGAAGGCTTCCCGAAGAACAGCTAATTGGATTCGGTTGCCGACGAAGCCGAGACTTTCCTTTTTAAGCGGAACGGCATGTTTACCAATATGGTTCATCAGCGCAACGGTGTCCGAGACAGTCGCTTCTGATGTTGCTTTACCAGGCACAACTTCCACTAACGGCATGAGTTGGGCTGGATTCCAAAAGTGAGCAACCACAAAACGTTCTGGTTTATTAAGGACACTTTGAATCTCGGTAGGGCTTAATCCAGATGTGTTGGTTGCCAGGATCGTATGATCAGATACATATTTCTCAGCCTCTTGCCAAACAAGTTGTTTAACAGCCATGTCTTCAACAACTGATTCGATGACGAAATCAGCACCCGCAAGAGTGGTCTTATAATCCGTAGTCGTGTGGATCCGCGCCAAAACCGTTTCTGCTGTATCGGTCAACATACCTGCGTCTTGAAACGTCTTGATGTCGTTCTTAATGCCATCAATTCCGCGTTCTAAGGCTTCTTTACTAGTATCTAATAGATTAACTTGGTAACCACGCATCGCGAACTGGAGCGCAGTTGCGTGGCCCATAGTGCCTGCACCAATGTTGCCGATTGTTTTGATTTTTGCTAGTTCCATGATTTAAAATCCCTTTCTATATCATTTTATTGGTTGGTCTTGATTCTTCGAGCTGTGCCCCAAGAAGAGAGCACAGCATCGTTTCACTACCATCATACACCGGCAGGCACGCTTAGGATATTGCAGTTCTGATCACACAGAAAAAGCGCCCGAGTTCTTGCATAAACTCGGGCGCTCATAGTCAAACTATCAAATGCAAGGCTCTCTTTATACCCTGTTGATATCGTCGACTATTTATACTATTTTTAGCTATATGTTTGGAATTGGAATACGAATGACTTAGAAAGTTACTAGCTAATCTTGAGGGAATTAGTTAGCGTAATCGGTGTTGCCTGAATCAGTAGTAGTTGTTGTAGTAGGTGTCTTAGCGTAAGTTTGGTCAAATACCAACTTGATCGTGTCACCGTACTTAGTTGAGGTGTTAGCTGCGGCAGTCTTAGTAGCATCATAAGTGTAGAAGTATGAGTAACCGTTAGCTGCGGCCTTACCATAGTAACCATTCTCTGAACCAGAGGTGGTTGCTGTACTATCATCAGTACTGTAAGTTGCTACACTAGTGCCTTGGAACAATGAGCCGATAGCATCGGTGTCAGTAAATGCTGATGCACTGATAGTGTCAGCAGCAACACCAGTGAAGGCACCTTGTTGAGTAGCAGTCAATGTTGGGAACCCAGCGGCAAAGTCAGTTGAAGCTAAGCTGCTGTAGTTTGCGTTTTCAAATGAAACTTTTGAAGTAGCACCCTTGGCAACAGTGACGTATGCAGTACCACCGTAAACAGCTGAGCTCAAGTATGATTCACCGTCGGTAGTTTCAGTGTAACCTGAAGGCAAGTTAGCCTTAGCAAATTCAGCTAAAGTCAAACCTGCAGTGTTGGTATCGCTTGAACTGACTTTGTTATTATTGCCGACATCGGCCGTACCATCTTTAGCGATAAACTTGTTAGTAGCCGTTGAAACGATGTTCTTTTGAGCATCACGGTAGACGACAGTTACGCTGTTATCTGAGGTTGCTGTAGGTTCTGCGTTAGTTTGGCTAACGTTAGAAGCCTTTACCCAGCACCAACTAAGCCGTTAGTGGTTGAGCCATCAACGGAAGCAATTTGGTACCAAGTGTCGCCTTCACGGCTGGTCTTTTCAGCAGCGCCGAAGGTAAATGATGAATCCTTGTAAGCGTCAGTTGAAGTTAAGACAGAACCGCTAACCTTGGCACGGCCAACTTTATATTGTGCGTAAGCTGGTTGTGCGTAGAACAAGGTGTTAGCAGTTGTGCTAGTAGTAGCACTCAACTTGTAAGTAGCACTTGATGATGGTGCTGTAGCTGATGTAGTGGTGTCATATGACTTGATACCACCAGCAAAGGCAGAAGTAGACTTCCCGCCGTAGATCCAGCCACGGTATGTACCATCAAATGATACAACCTTGTAGTAAACGGAACCACGGTTAGTAGTGGCTACTTTGTAAGGACGGAAGTTACTCTTACCACTAGTAGAAGAAGCAAGCTTCTTAGCAGTAGTCGTTGTAGCAACGACCTTAGCACCCTTCAAGGTACCAGCTTTGGTGTACAAAGCGTTGGTCCCAGTTAAGGTAACGTTACGGCTAGTAGCTGCCGTGGTTAAGGTCTTGTTTGATGTGACAGTAGCATATGACTTAGCGCTAGCAGTAGTAGAAGATGCTGCCCCTGAAGCTACTAATGAAACTGCGGCTAAACCCAAATATAGAGATTTCTTCATCCCATTTTTCATGTGTCATTCACTCCTCAGTGAAAAAATAGTATTTGCCGCCAGCACACTCGCTGGCAACACAGACACTATAACATCATATTTGCCATAATTAACCCATGTTATAAATCCTTAAAAGAACGTTCACGAAAAAGTAACGCAATTTGCACGTGGATTTTAGGTTGATTTAAGGTTGTCACGCTTATTTGCATGTATATTACGGGAAAATAAAGAAATGTTTAAAGGGTTAGGTGGAAGTTTTGGGTGTATAATGTTTATTATTGGTTATATTAACCGTCAATATGATTGTATATTGTTGGGGCGATTTTAAGGCTGTTTTAAGGATTGTTTTAAGGATTGTTTGGGCCACCACAGTATACATAATTGCTATGTAATATATTTAAAAAAAGGCAATTTGGCTACAGCCAAATTGCCCTCTTTATCGTTTGTTGGACCATTTAATTAGTTTGGAGTATTAATTTGAATCTTGTTGGGATTTTAAAGTAGATTAATGACTTTTTCAAGGAGAGGTGTAAATGAAACTGACTTTTAGTTGTATTACAGTGAAAGTGGAAGGATACGGAGCCTATTCTCAAGCGTGAGCTTGGATATTAAGTTATTCATTGCAAAATGACTAACGGGATTAGTATTAGTTGCCCCATTAGATGCCTGGGAACCAATGACTTTATTTTGGATTTGAGGATTATAGCCTGCGTAAGCTGATAATAATTTCATTACGGAATCAATGGTGTTAGTTTGAATCATCTCTCTATCAGCATTATCGTAAATTGAATAGTAAAAAACTAGTGAAATATTGGAAGAGTAAATATTGAAGTGATCGAAGATTGAGAAAAAATAATTCCAATCAGCTTGAGTTAGTGAATGGCCATAAAATATTATTTGGTTAATTGAATCATCAAAAATCTGGGTATTGGTAAAGCCAGACTCCTTTGAAGAAAAAATACGCGATAATTTAGTAAAGTGAAAATTTTTACTAGTGGGATCTACTAACTGTGGATTGATTCCCATGATTGGATGATTTAGAAGACTACCATGGACATGCCGAGTTTTTGCACAATTATCATTAACGTTTTCGGGAGAAGTATAATTGAAAGATAATAAATTGAATTTCTTATTATCTGCCAGGGCATTTAAAAGCTTGTTTGCTTTAGTTTGATATTCATCGTTGATTTGCGTTTCTAGATAAGTTTGAAAGTCAGTCTCAAGATTTTTAAGTTCTTCAAAAATATAATTGATGAAGCTATTTGACATATTAAAGACCTGAACTTGGCGTTGTATAGATATTATTATAACTATTATTGTTGCAGCGAGCGAGTATCGTTGGGAAGATATCGTGAGCATTGAATGGTCTGAAAGAGTACCATTTGGAGAATTAAGACTAAGTTCACCATTTTTCCAAGGCAGATCTTCAAAAGAGATGATTGATAAGTTTTCTTTAGTTGCAGGAACATGAACTTCTTTTTCAAGAAATTCGTAAATTGTCGTTTCAATGTCTGTCCAACTAGTGCCACTTAATTCTGAAGGATCATTAACTTTTAATAGGAGTATATAGATCCAAAAATTAATGCCATGTTTTTCATCTTCACGGAAATATAATTCCGTAAAATTCGACACATTATTTACATAACC
>NZ_BBAG01000094.1 GCF_001311135.1 Secundilactobacillus paracollinoides DSM 15502 = JCM 11969 | reverse complement strand
GGCTCACAGAAGGTTATCAAGTACCTTTTGTCTGTTTATCAAGTACCTTTTGTCTGTTTATCAAGTACCTTTTGTCTGTTTATCAAGTACCTTTTGTCTGTTAATCAAGTACCTTTATAAGTTCTGTACTTGATAAAAGGTACTTTTATTTTAATATGTGTTTGAGGTGATAATCATGTCTAATGAGTTAGTTAAGTATGATCCTGAGTTGAATACTATTCCCTTGAGAAAATTTACCCCAATTGAGATGAATTTATTTTTTTCAATTGTTTCCCGCATGCGGGATCAAGGGAATAAAACTGTTCGTTTCTCTTTTGACCAGTTAAAAGAGCTTAGTAACTATAAACCAACCGCAAATAAACGTTTTATTGATGATATTGAAAATACATACCAAAAGATCCTCAGCCTTAGGTTTGGCCGTAGAAGTAAGAGTGGCTTAAATCGTGAATTTTTTGTTATGTTTACTGAATTTGAAATTAAAGGTGAAGCTGAAGAACCTTATGTTGATATTCAGATTTATCCCAAGGCATTGAAACTTCTAAATAATCTTGAAAGTTGGGTTCGTTATGCCCTAACAGAATTTAGAAATTTAAAAAGCAGTTACGCTAAAACAATGTTTCGTCTAATTAAGCAATTTCGAACTACTGGCTATTCTTATTTCTCTAAAGAAGATTTTTTTGAATTGCTTGATATACCTAAAAGTTATTGGAATAGTCCTTCAAATGTTGACAAAAAGGTTATTAAGCCAATTAGAGAAGAATTAACCCCGCTTTTTAGAGGGCTAACGATTAGAAAAAAATATGGTAAAGGCAGAGGAAAACCAGTTATCGGTTATTCTTTTACTTGGAAACCTGAAAGAAAGGACGCAAATGATTTTTCTCAAGGCAAATTTCAAGATGAGCGTCAAAAACTCTTTAACATTCAGCACAATGATGAATTATCAGATAAAGAAAAGTGGCGTGCAATTGACAAAGTTAAATGCTTGCCTTTAGGAACAACTGAAAAACAGGTACTGGCTGAAAAACAAGCTGAACATGATCAAAAAATAAGAGATCAAGCAAGACAAGAAGCACTTGCTGAACTCCGAAAGGGGTTTGGAAATCATGCCTAAAACTATTAGAGAACTTGCTGATGAATTTGGTGTATCAAAACAAGCAATTAGGAAAAAATTAGATGCAAACTTTAGGGCAAACTATGTACAAACTGTGACTAGGAACGGAGTACAAACTTTAGTTGTTGCCAATTCAGGTTATTTGCTGTTAAAAAAGCATTTCGATGGTGGCAACAACCAGGAACCAAGAGAGAAAGCATTTACTAGTAACGCTGGTAATAGGAATACAGATACAATAGAATTGCTCAACCAACAATTGGCAATCAAAGATAGCCAAATTAAAGAAAAAGATGAACAATTAAAATCAATGCAAAAATTATTGGATCAATCACAACAACTACAATTGATGACTGAAAAGAAAGTTGAAGAACTTGAGACCACTAATTCTATAAAAATTAAATATGATAATTTAAATTTAAAACAAAAAAGTAACGCTTGGTGGAAATTTTGGTTAAAAAATAAGACATGATAACATTTAAAAAAAGTGTTATCATGTCTTATAGGAAGATGCTTATTTTTACAACTCAAGCTCATAAACATTTTAGCTTTGTTTTATAGGCCCTGCAAAAAATTGACTGCAATCAATTGAACTTTAGGCCTGTTCAACATATTTGTTAATATTATCAGATCCAATCAGTAATGTATCTTAAAGCCTGACTTTTCCTTAAGACACATTTATTTTACCACATAATCTACAAAAAATACGACCTCCATAGAAAGTTGAAAGAATCAGTTTTCTATGGAGGTCGTATTTTTTGTAGATATCAACGTTTTTCTACCATCTAACTATACATAAGACTATACGAGGACTATACTAAGCTATATAAAACTATACTATTTACTATACGAGACTATACACATCAGCTCTTAGGAACTTATTGCAGTAATGTTCTTTATTGCAGAAAAAAATTATAGAAAAAGAAAGGGAAAGTCATTATGGATAATAAATCAAATAAAGATGCTTTATCTCTCATAAAAAAGAATCAAGCAGAGACTGGCTACGAAGGAAGCATACAAGAATATGAACAATTGTATTCCCTTTTTGTTAATCATGGATACAAACAAGCGCAAGTTGCTTTTGCACGTTTAAGTGATATATCAAATTACCTACCTCTACTCAAATCCGGTCCGCTTTCTCTATATATTCTATATGTACTAAAAGCTAACAATGATCGGGGAAGTTCTTTTTGGTCAATAGATGCATTAGCAAAGAAATTACAAACAACTACCAAATCTATAACTAACTGGAATACTAAACTTATTGACCTTGGATTAATTCGTCGACTTAAAGGACTAGGAAAATCAACTACTACTGTGTTGTTACCAACCAGTCCCATAATCATAAATGAAAAAACTCAAGAATCTATAAAGCTACTAGAAAAAATAAATTATAAACTTCAAGCATATGTAATATTTAAAAAAGACAATAAATATATCACTTACAGATTCTTTGAGTCCAATATAAAGTACAAAATCAATAATCCTATAATAATTTTAAGTGTTGAAGAGGATATGATTTCAGATATAAGCGATTCTCAAACTGCCTATACTGACATAGACGCTGTTGATGGTTCTAAAATAGATGAAATTACACAGTTACTTCTTGAAACAGAAATATCCGGTAGTGGATCAACAAAAACAAAAGAAAAAATAAAATTATTGGTTGATTTATATCAAACTTATTTAAGAAAATAAAAATTAGGGGTCATTTTTAACAAATCGCCCCTCAAAAACATTGAAAGAATAGCCCCCAATATCTATAATGTAGATATTGGGGGCTATTTTGTTTCTTTTATCAATAAATAACATCTGCTTTTCAGAAAAATTGTTGGACCTTTGTACTAATTGAACTAATTTCTTGCTGAGATAAAGTGGCCACAACTTCGCCATCTGATCGTTTTGTTGGATCGACAGCACGGACATGTTGCAATAACGCTGTCCCGTGAATTTTCCCGTTATCTATCCTGATAAATAACGGCGATTTAGCATACTTTTCTTGGGTACGATATTTGTCAGAGGTACTGATTGGCACAACTAGCACCGTATTAAAATAGCGATTATAGTGATCGTTGCTTACAACTAAACACGGTCGCTTTTTCTTAGTTTCAGTGCCTTTAGCCGGATCTAAATTAATCCATAAAATAGCGCCTTGTTTTAATTTCATTAATCAAAGTCTTCGCTTTCTACGTCTTTACCCCAATCAACTTCTGTTGTACTGAGATTTCCAAACTTTTTTTCTTGTTCATCAACAAGTTGCCATAGATCCGGTTTACTACGAACAATCATTACTTTACCATTTGGTTCAATCTGCCATTCAATTGTGTCAGTAGACCGAACTTTTAACAGTTCACGTACTGTTTTAGGAATTGTAATCTGATTTTTACTTGTGATCTTCGAGCTAACCTTAGTTACATTACCTGCGCTCACAATATCATCTCCTTACTTTTTCCTTACAAAAATAATAACATAACTGCTTTAATATCTCAAGAAAAGGAGAAAAGACTATGCAACAAGTTGTCTTACCCATCAAAGATTCAAATGTTCTCAAGGAGGTTCAAGATACCTTACTCAACAACTTTAAAGCTGGCCGGCGTAACTATACAGTTTTTCAAGTTGGCAAAGCGACACTGCTGCGAGTCAGTGATGTCATGCGCTTAAAACAGGCCGATATTTTTAATCCGGACGGTTCTATTAAACAAAATGCGTTTATTCACGATCGAAAAACGGGTAAACCTAATACCTTGTACCTTAAACCGGTTCAACCAGAGCTCTTATTGTACCGTCAATGGCTACTTGATCATAGACTAGCCTCTGAATGGCTCTTTCCTTCCATTCAACACCCCGAGCGCCATATCACGGAAAAACAGTTCTACAAAATCATGAGTAAGGTCGGGAATCTTCTTGGAATTAATTACTTAGGCACCCATACCATGCGGAAAACGGGTGCCTATCGCGTCTATACGCAATCTAATTATAATATTGGCCTAGTCATGCATTTATTGAATCATTCTAGTGAAGCCATGACGTTAGCTTATTTAGGTTTAGATCAAGCCAGTCAAGAAACGATGCTCGATCAAATTGATTTTGGATAGAAAAACATATAAATCGTATATAAGCTCGGGAATAATAACCTAAAGTGCTGTTAAACACAGCTTCAGTTTTTATTGTATCCAGTTTCTCGAGACCTTAGCCTGTTTTTCCACATACTTTCCCGTTCAATAATTTTCTCTCTGCCTATTGAACCTAATGCATAAGCTTCTAATATTGAAAAATGAAAATTCTGTTTTATATAATTTTCATCAAATTTCTTTTTACTTTCTTCATTCAATTCTTCCAATCCTTTATTGCCACCGGTTAAACTATTGTAATAGCTTATCCATCGTCCCCATATGCCCTTTACTCCTGTTGCAGAGCCAACATATAATTTGCTGTTTTTTTCATCTGTAATCAGATAAACGCCTTCAATATTTTGAAGAACCTGCTTCCAATCATGCAAATATCCATGGTCAATTTCAGATAATTTATTATAGGTTAAATCCAGTTTCTTGTAACCAGGAAATTTTTCGCCTGTATAAAACGGACTTGGAAGAATTTCTTTAATTACTACTTCGGAGAATAAATTATCTAATTTCCTATAAACATTTCTGGCATTTAATTTTACTTTGACAACTAATCTACCAACGTACTTTTCATACTCTGGCTGCCACTCAATATTGTACTTATCATTAGTTTTATCTCTGCTTGTAATTTTGAATACGCCTCCAAAAAGAAACGTATCGGGATTATCAGGGTATTGAGCAAATGTGATGACGAAATCGCTTGGGAACCTTTCACCTTTGCTATTATGCATACGGGTTTGCCATTGGTCCCAACCATCATTGTCAGCTTCAAATAGCTGATTATGTAAGACCTGTAATGGAAAGTATCTATTACCGGCTTCTTTATCAAAAGTTGGTTTGGCAAAATGCAAACGATATTTCTGATACTCATCTGGATTAACTGGGATTAAATCGTTTAATTTGATTTCATTGTTCATAATCGTTACTTCTCCACAGTGTTAACATAAATATTTTTCTATCTAGTTGCTACTATCCAACTGCTTCCATTAAAGACCGCCATGATAATATTTAGTAGCTGTTTGCCCGGGAAGTTTAACATATAAATAATGTGTCTGCCGTTTAACTACAATTGTATCCTTGCCACCCTTATACATACCATTTTTGTGACCATTCCCTGTTAATTCATATTTATAGTGTCCTAAAGCTCGGTATTTGACTCCTGTTACTTTTACCTCAGGCATTCCCATCTGCCCAGAATAGTAAGACGCTTTTTTTATCCTATATTGCCCCCATACTTGTCCTTTAGGATTATAGCTCCAAGTTCCTCTAATCAAACTGGGAGTCCCTTTGTGCCAACTCGAAGCCTTAGTAATCATACTTGTACTACTAAACCCCAGTGTAAGACTGAATAAAACTATACCTAATTGCTGCCATTTTTTCATAGTGTGCCCTCCACCTTAAAATTAATAAATGATCGAGTAATTTGATAAGAAATAAAAACACCGTTACTTAACAATTAGGCCATTAAGATCCGCAAATTTTTTTATAGTTGCAGGATTAGCAGTTCTGTAATTTAATAATTTACCTACTAGGCCTGAAACGTTTTTCGCGTTTTTTAATCCAAGATTCGTTATACGCCCTGTATTTAACTCCAACGTAACCTTATCAGCTAAATAAAAGTCACCGACAACTTTTTTATGGACCAATACAATAACAAGTTTAACAGACTGTATTTTAACAGCATTAACTTTCCAATGGCCGTCTGCTAATTGTGCTAAACGGTCAATCGGCAAATTATCTCCTTCATTTAACTTAAGGATTAACAACTTATCGGCTCTATCCATAATTTAGATCATTCCATTCTTATTTATTTTAATTAAGCTAATTAATTTGATTAGTTTAATTAAACTAAATATTAATACATTTTAAAGTTTTGTCAACCTTTATTTTGTTTAACACTTATAGCATATATGTTTAAAAAATAGCATATATGATATAAGCGAGATATGGAAAAAACAGAATTTGAAACTTACAAACGTCCCAATGGTCATGATGAATTCGATGAATGGTTACGGAAACTGCCAATTAAAGATCGCGCTAAATTACTGCAAGTGATTACAGATACGCAGGAACAGGGTTTACTAGTCGCTCAACGCATGACTTGGGTTAAAAAGATAGAATCAGCTAAAAATTTATATAAATTAAGAAGTAAGGTATCCAGTAATATTCAACGGGCATTATACTTTCACGTTAAGGGACCAAAATATGTGATTACCCATGGGTTTACCAAAAAGACGCAAAAAACACCACCCGCTGAAATTAAGCATGTGCTTGAATTACGAACAGAATGGGAGGATAGTCAAAATGAAAATCAATGATATTTTAACCCGGGAATTAAAAGACCCTAAGTTTGCTGAAGCTTATCATGCTGACAAGGAAAAATATGCCAGTGCCTTAGCGTTGTATCATACTCGTGAAGAAGCTGGCCTAACTCAGGCCGATTTAGCTGAAAGAGCAAACGTCCCTCAATCCACCATTGCTAGAATCGAACGTGGCGATAATGTAACGTTTGATAAACTAGCTGAAATTGCCCATGCTATGGGTAAAACAATTAAAATTGAATTTACTCAATAAGTTAGACCTTTAAAGGGGTATTTGGCAGCAGTTGATTTAATCAACTGCTGCTTTTTTGATCAAGCTAAATTAGCTTGCGCCGTTTGCGCAAAACTCTGCCTGAAAGGCTCCTGCTGAAGGCATGCTCATGATGCAAAATCATTCGGCCGACAGCTCCTGTCTGGAAGACTTTACTCAAATTCCGATAGCAATTTTGAGTAAAAAACGCGAAGCTTTGCCAAAAAGTGGCTAGCCAACCGGCTAACCATTTTGGCATTGCGCAGCGAAATTGGGGGTCAAGGGGGAGCGTTAGCTTT
>NZ_BBAG01000093.1 GCF_001311135.1 Secundilactobacillus paracollinoides DSM 15502 = JCM 11969 | reverse complement strand
AAACACTCCACTATAGGATTTTACAAACGTAAAAATACTAATTAATGTGATGATTTTGACGATGAAGTTTCTTAACACTGTAACTGCAAAATTCTCGACGCCCATAAAGAACCAAGAAATGTCAAAAGCAGCCGCTACGAGAGAAACTGATTGTGCCAGGTAATATACATGGTATTGATGTGTAAACATCAAAAATATCAAAAAAGCAACATAGGCCAAAATAATTGTTAAGACACGCATAGAAAAAATTTCATAAAAAGTTCGCGTGAGCTTACACTTGTCATCCCTAACAAAGGCCACCTGTCGATTTCCATATAGATTGACGCCAACACTACCAAACAGAATGAAATATTGAATAATCGAGTTTGTATAGGAATTAATCCCTACACCAGTCGGTCCCAATACTCGAGACAGATAGGGTGTTGTTATCAATGGTACCAATAAAATAAATACCTGGTAAAAAGCATTATAGAGATAATTCTTGATAACTCTCATAGAAAACTACTCTCCGAATTCTTTCTTAACTAGCTTCAAAGCTGCCATGATCGTCTGATCCATATTGTAGTAACGATACTGACCTAAACGACCACCAAAAATCACGTTAGGCACAGTCTTTGCAAGCTCATGGTATTGTTTATACATTGAATTATTTTGAGAATTATTTATTGGATAGTATGGTTCATCACCCTATGCCAATCCATCGGGTACTCTCTGGTGATAACAGTTTTACCTTTATCACCCTTACCAAACTCAAAATGTTTGTGTTCGATAATCCGAGTATAAGGTGTTTCTGCATCTGTATAGTTAACAACAGCGTTACCTTGGAAATTATCAATATCCAACGTCTCAGTTTCAAATTTCAAGCTTCTATAAGCCAATTCACCAAGCTGATAGTCAAAAAATTGATCAATCATTCCCGTAAAAACAATTTTAGAAAACCTTTGAAGATACTCACCTTTTTTATCAAAAAAGTCAGTGTTGGTCTTAACTTCAATGTTTTTGTCATCAAGCATTTTTTCAATAATCTGAGTGTAGCCACCAATCGGAATACCCTGATAATCATCATCAAAGTAATTATTATCATACGTGAAACGGACCGGTAATCTTCGGATTATAAATGCTGGAAGCTCAGTCGCTTTTTGACCCCATTGCTTTTCGGTATAACCCTTAATGAGTTTCTCATATATATATCTCTACCAACTAATGATATAGCTTGTTCTTCCAAATTCTCAGATTTTTTTCCATTCATTTCGAGTCGTTGTTCAGCGATTTTGTTTTTTGCCTCTGCAGGCGTTATCACATTCCACATTTGGTTAAAAGTATTCATGTTAAATGGCATATTGAATGTTTCATCGTAAAACTTTGCAATTGGACTATTTGTAAATCGATTAAAATTTGCAAAAGAATTAACATAGTCCCAAATATGCTTGTCACTTGTATGGAAAATATGAGCTCCATATTTATGAACTTGAACGCCACACTTTTTATAAGTATAAATATTTCCAGCAATTTCACTTCGGCGATCGATCACAATTACGTTATTTCCCCTTATTGCTGCCTCATGTGCAAAGGTGGCACCAAATAAACCAGCACCTACAACTAAGAAAGTCTTCATGTCATCATTCCTCAAATCATAAATTTTATTAATTAAACTAGCCGATTTATAAAAGATAAAGTATTAATTTCATTAACATGTAAAGATCTGGGTTCGCAAAGCTAACGGACGAAACTACTATCCCATTTTTGTCTTATTGTTTTTAAATTCTAATGTGGTTGAAATATAATTGAATCAATTAAGAAACGACAACCAATCTGTAATTCTCATCCCTACTTTATTGTTAATTAAATTGTTAACCAGTAATTAAAACCCTTGTTAAAACACTATTTTTTTTGAGTGCTCTTCTTACATTCTCCATTGCCGTTTTTATATAATAGCCACTTCTCATTTGTAGACTTATTCTTTTGACATTCTTTTTCAACTCATGATAGTCTTGCTGGGTAATTTGATTCATCATACTATCAATGTCGTCCAGCTTAGAAATCACAAATCCTACTTTATTACTAACCACAAAATCGCTAAGAGCTGCGTCTTTCCATACAATTACGGGTAAGCCGGAACTTAAGTACAAAGAAGCCTTGTGAGGATTGTTGTACATCGTATACTCTGCTAGATTATTGTCGTTTAAGTCCCCATCCAAACTAAACCAAACGCTGCTTTAAAGTGCATTGGCACCTCTTCAGGTGAATACTGCCCATCATAACGAATATTTTGGGGATAGTGAGAAAGAGGATTGGGACCAAGCAATTGTATTTTTGTTTTTATGTTGATTTGCTTTAAAAATGCAGATTTCCATAGATTACCAGCAAAAACAAGTCCATCTTCTACTGAATAATTTGGATTTTGATTATTTGAATTTTCATAGTCAAAAATCCCCAAAGATACCATAGGTACTCTAATCCCATTATCTTCCAACCATTTTTTCATATTATTATTGTGTACAACTAGGCAATCAAATTCGTTTAAATATTTTATTTCAGCCGAAACCTTTTTTTTTATTATGCTTACCAAACCTCAGGCTATCTACATCATGGACGATTACGACAGTTTTAACATTCTCTTTTTTCTTGACAGACTTGAGCATTACTTTTTCACAAATTCTACTATACATAGGATATTGAAATACAATCATTGTATCTCTCAAGCCCTTAATTTTTTTTTGCCAAGAAATCGCTAAGAATAAGAACCGTTTATATTTCTGTGGATAAAAATCATAGTCAATAGTTTTATAGCCTACTTCTTCTAAAAAATGAACAATATCTTTTTTAGGCTTCACAAGTGCGCTATTCTCGCTCTTCATTTGAAAATCTAGTATATATCCTTTCAAAGGAAACACTCCTGACTCTATTTGTATTTTGAATAATTGTGTCTTCTTTCTTCAGACAAACAAAGTAGTTTTTATTTGCTGTAATTTGAAAGTTCATAGTTTAGTCGACATTACACTTTTAAAATTTATTTTTGAAAATACTATAAACAAAAACTCAGAATAAAATACTAGCCACTTATTTATAAAGTGTCCATCCGTATTTACTGCAAATCCCTCAGCTTAAAATTTCTCCTCTCATTCTCAGATTAATTGGCCACTGATTCGTAAAAAAGCTCTACCAATTTATAAATAAATTTATGATTATACCTGTTTTCACCTTAATATGGCTTTTTGAATAGTCTGCCAACTCTATTGTTATCATGGGTTCAATTGCGCAAAGCATGATCATTTAAAACGAAGTCTACAATTCTTTATTTTTTCTCTTGGGAGAAATTTTCTCCACCCTAACTCGTAGAGCAAAGAAGATTTTTTTTATATTTAACGGGTACAATATCAGTGTACTAATTAACGCAATTGCCGCCTTAAAGGAATGATTATTTTTGAATGTTCGGGAACAATCTTCATATTTATTTGATCCAGTATTATAAGCATGTCTAAAAAGAGAACTTCTAAGGGGAAATTTATTATATTTCATCCCTATTTCTTTAGGATTCACCAACTTATCGTATTTTTCTAACGTATTACATTTTAAAATACCCTGCCTAACAATTGAAGCACTAACATCCATCAGAAGTTTATTCGAAGAAGTAACCCCGCTGTCCCGTATTCTATAATCCAAAAGAATTTTTTTGGTTACATATCCTGTAAAGCCGGACAATAGTAATCTTGACCATAAATCATAATCCTCACAAGATGGAATTTGTCTATAGCCATCCAAAAATCAAGACTTGATTTCCTTATTAAAGTTGAAGAGTGAATAATGAAATTATTAGTTCTTATTTGCTGGGCTGAACTTATATCCCCTTCAATAGGCATTATCCTTTTTCCAACAGTTATATTCTTAGTATCAATTTCTCTAGCCGAAGTTCCAACAAAGTCATATCCACGTCGTATGATATCCATTTCAACATCCAGTCTATGCAAGCAAGAAACGTCATCAGCATCCATTCTCGCAATGAATCTCCCTCTTGCAACCTTCAGACCATTATTGAGGCTTGAAACAAGACCACTATTTCTATTATTTTTAATTAATATCACTCGGTCATCTGTCAATGACAATTTTTTTAAATAGCGCTGCACATCAACCCTAGACGGACTATCATTTACAATGATAAATTCTAAATCAGTAAATTTTTGCATTAATATAGAATTTACCGCTTCGTTAATTGATCTAATTGTCTCATTATACACTGACATTATTACGCTAATTGTAGGCTTATTCATCAACACTTGTACCTCTGTCCAAACTGTCTAATGCTTGGATCATTCGCAATAAGTAGTTTTGAGGACTAAATTTCATTGCGGTTTTTTGTAACTCATAAGGCTCATTAATTAATTCGATGTCACCTATTTTACTTATTTTTTTTACTAATTCATTCACACTGCCGAGTTTGTACAAATAACCATTATATTTATCAACAACAATATCCTCTGGTCCGGTTGAGCAATTCGAGCTAATTACGGGTATTCCATGCGCTAAAGCCTCAATCAATACAGTTGGTAATCCCTCATACTTTGATGTTAGTATTAGAGCGTCAGTTTTTTTGATTAGTTTCCAGATATCCGTTTGAAATCCCATCCACTTTATACAAGCACTTATGCCTATTGAATTAGCATATCTAGATAACTTGGCTTTATCTTCGCCTTCTCCAAAAATTTTTAGCTCAAAAGCTTCATTGATTTTTGAGAGTGCAGTAAATAATTCTGATAAATTTTTTTGCTTATCATAGTCAAATCTGCCAATATAAACCAACTCTAATTTGTTAGTTTTTTTGTGAGGCGTTGGAAAGCTTATATCACCATTAACTGGTATAGGATCAAATATCGTGAAAATTTTTATCTTATTATTCACTTTTTCTTTCATTTCAGCTGTAATTCCAGAACTAATAGAAAAAAAGCATCCTGCGAATTTGCCTCAAACTTTGAAAAAGGTTTTTCAGAAATCGAAAAATGATACCATCCAACAACCTTATATCCTAAATTCAAAATTTTTTCAACCAATAAAACATTGACCAAATAATCGGTGAGGTCGAAATAATTATTTTGGGATTTTTAATTGCAATTTGAAAAATCCAATATGGCAAACGAAAAAGATATTCAATTTTTTTGAATTTTTTTGGCAGCAAAAGATTTTTGATACAGAAGTCGCTTTCTTGTAACCAATCCTTAGTTTCAGTTCCCCCAAGAACAAAAAGTTTAAAACTATATTTGTTTTCAGGTCGAATAGACTTAAATATATTTTTAATTATTGTTTCCGTTCCGCCTTTTCCTGATAAAAAAAGGCGTTATAATAAAAACTTCTGACATTATTTTCCTCACTTAGATAAATTACTATGAGTATTACTTTTTATAATCACTGCGGGATTTCCGGCTACTACAGAATTCTTTGGGATGTCTTTTGTAACAACTGAACCAGCAGCAACAACCACATTCTCCGCAATTTGCACTCCCTTTAACACTACACTGTTTGCACCAATCCAGACATTATTACCAATTGTAACGTTTCGAGTTATAAACCCCCTGTTACCTAAATAAAAATTATGGTCGTGATCTACAATAACTACGTTATTAGCAATCAAACATTTATTACCTATCACAATGCTTTTTAATGATGTTATACTTACATTGCGATTTATAAATGTATCATTGCCAATTACTATTTTCCCTCCATCTATACTTTCTAAATGAGTAAAGCCTCTTGAGCTACATCTCTTCCCAATACAAATTGTGCTTTCATGGTCACAAACTATATCCAATTTACCTCTCCATCTATTTTGAGGGGCTTTGATTTTAATACTTGCAGATAGTCTAATCCTAACTTTTAAAAATTTTATAAAAGTATACATACATCTAAGGAAAACTTTTACAGCCATAAATCCCACCTCACAAATCTCAGTCTCTAGATTAAAAATAGCTATACATTCAGTTAATTACTTCTATTTATAGTAATTGTTTATCCCGGTGAATAGTCTATGAAATTTAGCTACATTTATATCTAAATCACTAATTCGTGGATTACCTTTTTAATGATTTCATTGTCAATTTTTTTCATCAAACTTTCTGGAAAAAAAGTGACCACTCTGCTTCGCAAGTTTTATCTAATCGAAATCGGAAATTCTCCAAGTTTTAGGTGATCCATCCCACCAATTTATATATCGAAGATTTCCTTGAAACTCATCTGATATGTTATGAACTGGCTTTTCGTAATAAATTGGAAATTTGCTTTTCCCACGTATATTAATTAATGTGGGAATAAACAGTTCATCCACTAAAAATCCCTTATTAAAAATTTTAAATATTAGATTCTCTGAACAAACGATTTCTCTCGCCAATTCGTGACTTATAGAGCACCAATTAGATCCATAGCCAATTAAATCAATTGGTAACTTATCTTTTTGAATCAAACCTAGTTCAACTTTTTCTAGTTGTCTATAAATTCGAAAGAAAAATATTATAATCACGAAAATGTTTAGTAAAATTATATTTCTTAATACGCATTTTTAATTTGTTTTTCGGAATTGTAGCACTGTAAGTCAAAAAATTTTCACCGATATGAGAATCAAAAAAATTGTGTATTTCGTCTTGGCCTGCTATTGGTAAATCTAAGCCCGAAATAAGATGGTAGATACTATGTTTTGTTTTAGTCGCTATTTTTAAAAGATTAATTTCCGCTTGAATCAAAGAATAATCACCCCAATAAATATTAATACGAGGCAGAATCGTAAGCCTAGCATTGATTAATTCAGGATGAAGTATTTGTGAACCTGCTTTTTTATCTATTAATAAATAAATATCGTTTCTAGAATCGTCCAAAGTTTTTAACAATAATGCTAGTTGATTAAAATTTCTGTTTGCAATTATTAGATAGGCATGGGAATTCAAATCCTTTTAACACCCTTTTCTATAAACCCAGAGACAACAACACTATATAGTAGATTAAACCCATAGCTTTGATTAAAGTGGTAAATACTGATAAGTTAATATGTACCAATAGATAAACATCAACGTGCTGAATAACATACTGACCACTAAATAAAGACCAGACAAATTGTGATAACCTTTTTTCAATTTATTACCATCTAATAAAATCATCCTCATCGGAATAGATAAAAATAATAAAACCATTGTAAACCGTATATAAA
>NZ_BBAG01000092.1 GCF_001311135.1 Secundilactobacillus paracollinoides DSM 15502 = JCM 11969 | reverse complement strand
AAGAAATTGAATAAACGGCTTTAAACACTACTTCTAAAAAAGGCTGCAACGGAAAATGTTAGTTTCCGTTGCAGCCTTTTTTTAATCTGACGTTAATCAACTGTCACATAGCGTAAACAAATCTCACAACAAAACTGAGCGGTAGTTGTTCGTTGCATTCCGCAATTTGGCACTCCGTGTGGTGGCTCGCGATGAAGCTAATTCGATTTCTGCTGTGCAGCTGTCGAATGGATCTCCATCGTCTCGCACATCAGTAACCGACCATAATGCGGTCGCTAACTGATGTCGACACCACAGCTCCGTACCAAATTGCTCCATTCCACTGACGTTGAGCTTACTTTTTTCCACTTGCTAAGTATCACAATGGCGTTAACCCTAGTTCGCGGAGAATCCGCCCTTGACTGCTAATCAGCCCATTAACTGCTATGCTCCTCACTATATTTTACTCACAGGTAACGATGAATTAACAGGCTTCACGACACCGTTTATGAAGCTTTACCATCTATGGTGAGGATTACAAGTATCGTAGCGTAGTGGAGTTACCCGGCCTGCTCCACACTCTGGCTTCAGCCTGCAGGGTCGAACAGCGCAACGAAGCGTAAATCGCTCAAAATCAATGTCTTGAAAAGAAGCGGACTATTTAAAATAGATAGTCCGCTTTCTGCTTCAGCATTTAACTGGCCTGTTCCAGGTATAATTATAAAATTCAACAGACTTGAGTGAACTGCCTATCAGAACGTTAATGACCCACAATTTATTGTGAATTGTTTTCAAATAAGCGATTTTCGACAGTGAATTACTATCGATGATGTTACGTTTATTTAATAGAATCGCCGTCACAACAGCCTTCCAAGGGTAATTATTAGAATAGTCAGGATGGTCATTCTATAATCAAGGTATCACAAAGAAGGAGGTTATCACGATGACAGATGTAGAACCAATTCGAAACAGTGACCATTCAGGATGGATCGATAAGGGGCCCAGAAATATCGAACGGGACCGCCAGAACCCCGATATTTTAGTGCCGCCAACTACCGACCATGGTACGTTACCCAACATGCGGTTTAGCTTCTCAGACGCTCACCAGCGGCTGGAAGAAGGCGGGTGGACCCGCGAAGTGACCAACCGGGAATTACCGGCAAGTCATGATCTAGCCGGTGTCGATATGTGCTTAAAGCCCGGTGCATACCGGGAACTGCACTGGCACAAGGAGGCTGAATGGGCCTTTATGATTGCCGGTAACGCGCGGGTCACTGCACTTGATGAGCAGGGCCGGTCGTTTATTGACGATATTCAGGCCGGTGATCTGTGGGACTTTGAAGCGGGATTACCACATTCGATTCAGGCGCTGGATCAGGGGTGTGAATTTTTACTCGTCTTTAGTGAACCCGACTTCTCTGAAAATAATACTTTCCTGTTAACCGATTGGCTGGCACACACACCAAAGGATGTGGTGGCCGCCAACTTCAAAACGACTCAAGATGCGCTGACCAGTCTGCCCGGTAAGGAAAAATACATTTTCAGTGGCGACGTTCCAGGGTCGCTAGAAAGTGTTAAACGGCCAAATAAGAACGGTGATATGCCCGTCCCATTGACGCTGCATATGGCGTCGGTCAAACCAAAACAGTTTGAAGCTGGTAAAGTCTGGATCATCGACTCAACGTGTTCCCAGCAGCGCAGACCATTTCGGCCGCAATCGTTGAAGTACAACCTGGCGGGATGCGCGAACTTCACTGGCATCCAAAATCTGAAGAGTGGGACTACTACGTGCAGGGGCAGGCCAAAGTTGGCGTCTTCAATTCGGCTGGCCTGGCCAGAACGTATAATTTTCAGGCGGGTGATGTGGGGGTTATCCCATTAGTTGCCGGCCATTACATTCAAAACATCGGCACCGAGCCGTTGATCTTCATTGAACTCTTCAAGAATCCCGTTTACTCAGACATTTCGCTCAACAAGTGGCTAGCGACGAATCCAACCCAAATGGTCGCTGATCACCTCAACCTCACACCAGAGACGGTGGCTAGTTTACCGCAAGAAGAGGCCGCGGTGATCTGGTATGACCAGTCTAAGACAACCACACCAGCCGAACCCTCAACACCAGACGATCTGACGACCCACGCCCGCGACATCTTTAAGTGAGGCGATGACCATGACGAAAATTGATGTCATCGTTATTGGCGGCGGTGTCGGCGGCACGACTGTGGCCAACGGATTGGCGGCCAAGGGCCGGGAAGTTGCCATCGTTGAAGAACGCGACTGGGGCGGCACCACGATCAACCGTGGCAGTACTCCCAAGAAAGCCTTGCTGGCGATTGCTGAAACGCATCATCAGCTGACCCGTCTTCAAGGAAACGGGTTTGATTCGGTGCCACCCATCAACTGGCGGACTGCTGGTAACATCCGTGACCAGCTGATTATGGACGAAAGCACCCGGACAAAAACGCGGCTCTTAGAAAACGGGGTCACAACGATCGAAGGTCACGCCACGTTCTTAGACGCGCACACCATTACCGTTCAGGGTGAAACGTATCAAGCAGACCAGATTGTGCTGGCTACCGGCGCGAAACCGCGGCCGTTACACTTTCCTGGTCAGCAGTATGTCGGCCACAGCGCCACGTTACTGCGGGCACATGAGCTGCCACAGCGCATTGTGATCCTTGGTGCCGGCATTATTGCGTTTGCGCTGGCCAGTATCGCCAGTGAGGCCGGTGCCGACGTGTTGATCGTGCAGCACGATGACGTTGCTTTGAGGGCGTTTGACCAAGAATTCGTGACCACCCTGATGACCCAGCTCGCGCAACAAAATGTCACGTTCTCCTTTGACACTCAAGTGCATACCATCACGAAAACGAGTAGCGGTCTGACAGTGCAATTAGATCATCAAAACAAGCTTGAAACAGTAACAGCCGATGCCGTTTATAACGTGACTGGCCGGGTACCAAATATTGCCGGCTTTGGGTTGGAAACCGTGGCACTAAAGTAATCACCACATGGCATCCAAGTCAGCTCAACCCTGCAAACGTCACACCCCTCAATCTGGGCGGTGGGCGACTGCAGCGATGCGCCAGTGTCCAAGCTGAGCTCATATGCCATTTATCAGGCGAAGTACCTCGTGGCGCAATTAACGCGACCGGATCAGTATCCAATCGATTACCCAGTACCAGCCATGACCGTTTTCAGTTTGCCAAAACTGGGTCAGGTCGGCGTCAGTACAAACTGCCAACGCAACCGAACGCCTACACGATTCAGACAATTGATGCTGCCACTTGGCAAACCTATGCTCGGCTGAATCAACGCCCGACGCAACTGAAGCTCGTTAGACGAAACAGTGACCAGCGAATCGTTGGTATGACCGTGCTGGGGGATCAGCTGATAATCTTGTCAATGACTTTGCGTTGTTATTAAACGGCAAGATCGACGGCCCTGAATTGCAGAAGATGATTTTTGCTTATCCGGCTATGGCAGATGATTTATTTTGCATGTGGTACTAGATTGCCAATGTTGTGAAAGAAAAAAACGTCACCATTCCAAATTAAGAATGATGGCGTTTTTGCGTGCTGGTTATTAGTTTTACTAGTGCGTTGATGCAGTAACAATGGCTTTGATCAACGTCGTGATTTTCGAATCAATTGTAGCCAGATAGCTGTCACGGTCAAGACTGCCGTTTTGGACGGTTTGAATATCGTCATCGATCAGCAAATTGCCGAATAACTCGATCAGCATTTTCTTGAGTTTTTCGGCTTCTTCATCCGTGTAATTCATGGTCACGGCCAGCAGGTCCATTCCGCCAGTGACGTAGCCGTAGAAATAGTTTCTGGCGGCGCTAACGGTCATTTTTTCCTGCGTCAACATATTGACCAGGCCAAACACTTCGTTGCCAACAGCGCGGGCGAGGTCGTTCATGGTTGCGCGATTATTCATAGTGGGTCTCCTTGTTCGATTTGGGTGTTTTGAGTTAATTATACCTGACTGTGCCGAGATTGGGCGCGTATCAGGGTTATTTTTGCTGAATTTAGATTGTTAGTGGCAATAGAGCATGAAATCTGCATCAAAAAAGCCGCCTCACCATAACTTTAGCCAGTTATGAGGCGACTTGACGCAATATAAACTTATCCACCGTTCTAAAACGGTATGCAAAAGAAGCATAGCATGTCGCCAGCTAATATGGCAACTAAAAACAACGCCAAATTCAGGAATATTTTCAAAGGCCGCTCAATCAATTTATCTAAGGCTCGATCGCAATGGATAATGGTCTACAATCCCTTATAAATCAACGTTATTTGCACTATGCCAGACGCTAGTTTATTGATATAATCAAACATGCAGAAAGTTTTATGAGCGGTGGCTGCGCTTTTCCTGAGAGGGGTAATGACCGATGAAAATTCGGCACGATAATCCTAATGAAAGGTTCCGTAGCTAATGAGTTTTTTTAGCGCATTGATGTTGATGCTAACGTTCGCCAAGTTGTTAATTGACGTACTGAAGTATATCAACAGCAATCGTAAGTAACAAAAAAGCCGCCTCATCATAACTTTAGTAGAGTTATGAGGCGACTCGTCGTCCTGTAACTATGCCACCGTTCTTAAAGCGGTTTACATTGGAGGCCCTGTTAGCGCAGCGCCTCTTTTTTGTACATTCATTATAACATGAAATAGAAAGTCTTGGCTACAAAGACACCAAAGCATCTTTATGGGTTCATTCACAGGATAGTTGTAACAAATAATACCATTTTTAATAGATCCGATTTTGAACCATGTCTAAATTGAAAACTTGTCAAAACGGGCTTATAGACCACTTTATGGAAAAGCCAAAACTTCCCGGAAGTAGTTCAAATAGCTTATTGTTTTATAAATATTAATCTGATATTTTAATTTAAAGTGGCTAAGTTCTAAGCGGATACGATACGCTTAGAACCATAGTTACTCAGTAATTTACGAAAATAAGTGAAACAAGGAGATGACTACATGAATTGGGTTGATTGGCTGATTTTGATTCTGCAATTAGTGACATTACTGTTGATGGTTTTAAATTATAGATCATCAAAACGAAGATAACTAATGGAACAGTCAGTCATTAAATCACCACACTAAAAGTGAGGATACAATGGATGACTGTTTTAATTTAAATTGATAACGGTTGCAAACACTATAACTATAATGTCACAAACCATAAGTTTCTTAATCGTCTCTAAGCCAAATTGACCCATCCGTAAAAAACACCTTGCATCCCCATCATCTCCCGCGGTAAGATAGACAACAATAATTTCAGCTAGAACACAAATCCAACATATAAGGAGGCTCGTTCTAATGTCAATCACATAAGCGCTAAACCATGGTTAAATGACTTACATTTCATGCCATCATCACTGTTCCGAAACCGTTGCCCACGGGCAAGAAAGAAGGATTAGCGTGACTAAGATTGACCTTTGTTTACAAAATGCGAAGATACTGAACGTGTTTAATCGAACTTTTGAACTGAAAACTGTCGGCATCACCAACGGGGTCATCACCCAGGTGGAAGCGCCCAGTGTCCATCTTGATGCTGACCAGTACCAGGATCTTAGCGGTAACTATCTCGTGCCAGGTTTCATTGACGCGCACATGCACATCGAAAGTGCGATGGTTGCACCAAGTGAGCTGGGGAAGGTGCTGTTGCAACACGGAGAAACGAGTATCGTGGCTGACCCGCATGAAATTGCGAATGTCTGCGGCGTACCCGGTATCAACTATATGCTCCGCGATGCCAAACAAACGCCGCTTGATATCTTCTACATGCTGCCATCAAGTGTGCCATGCACAACGATTTCGCATAATGGTGCGTCTTTGCCGGCTGTTGCACTCAAGCCGCTGTACCAACGCGAAGGGGTCCACGGACTCGCAGAAGTTATGGATTATCCTGCAGTTGAGAGTCAGCAGGCGGACACGATGCAAAAAATTCATGACGCTCAGGCAGCGGGCTATCACGCGGACGGCCACGGTGCCGGATTGACGTACGATCAGCTGCAGGTCTTCAAGCGCGCTGGCATCAGTAACGACCACGAATGTACGACGCTGCAGGAAGCTCAGGACCGTCTCAACGCCGGTTTAAACGTCTTCCTCCGTGAAGGCTCCGTTGAACGTGACCTGGAAAATACGATCGGTATCGTGACCGAAGCGAATGCCCAACGTTTTTCATTTTGCACGGACGATAAAACCATCAGTGACATTTTAAACGAGGGTGCCATTGACCGCAACATCCGGCTAGCAATCAAGGCCGGCATTAATCCTGCCACCGCCTACACGATGGCCAGCTACAACGCTGCGCAAGCCCAGCAGTTGACTGCCAAGGGCGCCATCGTGCTGGCGGTGACGCCGACCTCGTTGTGATTTCTGATTTAGCTGAAGTAACGATTGAAAAAACGATGAAGGCGGGCCAATGGATTCAGATGTCTGAATCAAAGACAACCCCGTTTAATCGTCAAACCGTGCACCACCATTTCAAGTTAAAAGACCTGGTATTACGGTTAGCGAGTGAAACCTGCAACGTCATTGGCGTAAAACCCAACCACATCGAAACCGAACATCTGCAGTGTGAGGTGCCACTTGAAAACGGCGAGTTTACCGGCGATACCATCCAGGATATTTTAAAGATCGTGGTTGTCGAACGCCATCATGAGCTGGGTACTTCGAGTGTCGGGCTTGTGAAGGGCTTTAGCATTAAAAATGGGGCCGTCGCAACCACCATCGCGCACGATGACCACAACATTGTGGCCGTTGGCACCGATGACGCATCCATCTACGCCGCCATTATGCGGATCACTGAGACCAACGGCGGCATCGCAGTTGCGCAAAACGGCACCGTCATTGCCGACATGCCGCTGACCATTGCCGGGTTGATGTCCGATAAACCGTACGCAGAAGCGGCAGCCGATCTCAACCACTTGTTTGAAGCTTACCAGGTGATCGCCGACAAACAGTCACTGGCGTTTGACCCGTTCATCACATTGTCCTTCCTGACGTTGCCGGTCATTCCAACCATTAAAATGACTGATCAGGGTCTCTATGATTTTGAGCAGGGCACCTTTATTGGCATCACATGTCGTGAACCTGTCGGCGCAAGTACGAAATAAAAATTAATAGTGCCACCAAAAAACGGCCGAGCTAAAATGCCCAGCTGCTTTTTAAGTTACTTTTCGAAATTTAGTTCGTTGCGGTCGGCAACAACACAACCGCAAAACTGCCATACCCAACAAAGGCACCAGGATTCCCCCTTAGGAAACGACCCGATATTTTGAAATTTTCCTCTAAGTCAGGTATATTTTGAAGTAAGGCAACTCATTAACTGAGAAGAAGGAGTGATCATGATGGATATAACTGAACCAAACGCCATCGAAGTGTGGGGAGCTTACGTCAACAATCTCAAGCACATCGACGTGGATATCCCGCTACATAAACTCGTTGCTGTCACGGGCCGCAGCGGCTCTGGAAAGTCATCACTTGCGATGGGCGTCCTGTATGCGGAGGGGATGCGCCGCGTTACCTCAGCTCGCTATCAACATACACCCGCCGGCGGATCGGTCAAACGGGGCACGCGGCGGTCGACAACATTGACCATATCCCCAGTGCCATTGCGCTGAGACAACGGCCAGTCGTACCGGGCG
>NZ_BBAG01000091.1 GCF_001311135.1 Secundilactobacillus paracollinoides DSM 15502 = JCM 11969 | reverse complement strand
CAAGGATGTTTAAGTGTGTTTACCGTTTATCTAGTCGAAACGTGCTCCATGGGGCAAAGGGTTGCACCTAGAGGACTTCGGCCACAAATTTCAAAACCGGAAATTTATGTCCAAAGTCCTCTAGGCTCCACCCTTTAACCGCCCCACTTCCGCACTCTATCTCCTTTCACCCACTCCCACAATATGCTAAAATGAATTTACGATTAATCGGAAGGGGAACAGCGTACATGTTAAAAGTATTTAATACGCTCACACGGCAAAAAGAAGTGTTCACACCCATTACCTCTGGGATCGTGAACATGTACGTCTGTGGGCCAACCGTCTACAATTACATTCACATTGGGAACGCGCGCAGTGCCATTGCCTTTGACACGATTCGCCGTTATTTCGAATATAAAGGGTATCACGTCAACTACCTCTCCAACTTTACGGATGTTGATGACAAAATGATCAAAGCTGCTAAGGAAGCCAATACCACGGTGCCAGCCATTGCCGAAAAATACATCAATGCCTTTATGGAAGACACCAATGCATTGAACATCGAACCGGCAACCAAGCATCCACGGGCAACCGAAAACATTAAGGATATTATCGCCTTTGTTCAGGCACTCGTTGCCAAAGGCTATGCGTATGAATCAGAAGGGGACGTTTACTACCGGGCCCGGAAATTTAAGGACTATGGCAAGTTGTCCCACCAAAACATCGATGATCTGGAAGTTGGCGCGAGTCAGCATACGGATCCTGAAGAAGTTGCTCGCAAGGAAGATCCCATTGATTTTGCGCTTTGGAAGGGTGCTAAAGCTGATGAGATCTCTTGGGATTCGCCATGGGGGAAGGGACGTCCAGGCTGGCATATTGAATGCTCAGTCATGGCCACTAAATACCTGGGTGATAACTTTGACATCCATGGTGGCGGTCAGGATCTGACCTTTCCGCACCATGAAAATGAGATTGCCCAAAGTGAAGCCAAAACCGGTGAAAAGTTTGCAAACTATTGGTTGCACAATGGGTTTGTGACCGTTGGCGACGACAACGAAAAAATGAGTAAATCACTCGGTAATTTTGTGATGGTACATGATTTACTCAAGACTGAAAATCCGCAAGTACTGCGGTTCTTCATGGCAACCACCCAGTATCGGCGGCCAATTCAGTACACCCAAGCAAACTTGGAAGATGCTAACAATAACTTGAAGCACCTGCAGACAGCGTTCAATAATTTACACTACCGGTTGGACGATGCTGAAGAAGGCAATGATCATAAGACGGAACAAGAGATTCGCCAGATCGAAGCTGATTTTGTTGATGCTATGGATGACGATTTTAACGTTCAAAACGGGATTGCTGAAGTGTACGAGTTAGCAAAACTTGCTAACGTCTACGCTGAACGGCCAGTTGTCTTCAAGGACAGCATTGCCTTTATCCTAAAGACGTTAACGGAGTTAGTTAACATTTTTGGAATTCAATTGGCTGCTGAAAGCTTAAACGATGACGGCATTGAAGCTTGATCCAAGAACGAATCGACGCCCGGAAAAACCGTGATTTTAGCCGCAGTGATGAAATTCGCGAACAACTCAAGGCCCAGGGCATTATCTTAGAGGATACGCCGCAGGGGACCCGTTGGCATCGCGAAAAATAGGAAGGAACAGTATGAGCGAGGAAACACAAGGAGATTATCAGCAACTCAACGGAATCGCATTAGCCTACATGGGCGATGCCATCTATGAAGTTTTTATTCGGCGTCACTTAATCGAGGCAGGCTTAACTAAGCCGACCAAGTTACATCACCAAGCCACAAATTACGTGTCAGCAAAGGCCCAGGCAGCGCTGATCGATAAAATGACCAAGGATGCAATTTTAACGGAAACGGAACAGGATTATTTTCACCGTGGCCGTAACGCCAAAAGCTACACTCACGCTAAAAACACCAGCGTGCTAACGTATCGGGTATCAACGGGGTTTGAAGCTCTGTTTGGGTACCTTTATCTCAGTGACCAGATGGATCGGCTCAACTGGCTGGCACACTGGTGTATTGAACAGGTTGAATCAGGGAGTTTAGTAAATGAAGACTAATCATACAAAACCAGAACAAAAACAAGCACAGCCAGACACCGACACAGAGGAGCAGACCGACTTTATCATCGGCCGGCACCCAGCTGTTTCGGCGTTAAAGAGTGACCAAGATATTAACAAAGTCTTCATTCAAGAAGGTCTTAAAAACGACATCATTGGCGATATTGTGAAGTTGGCCAAAAAACGCAAACTGATCGTTCAGATGGTGCCAAAGACAAAGCTGGAGCGACTGGTGCCCGGTGAAAATCATCAGGGAGTTGTTCTAGCTGTTGCTGCTTACCACTATGCAACGATCGACGACCTGTTTGACAACGCTGCTAAGAGTGAGCAACCGCCGTTTTTCTTAATTCTTGACGATATTAACGATCCGCATAATCTCGGGTCCATCATGCGAACGGCGGATGCTGTTGGCGCTCACGGCATCATCATTCCAAAACGGCGCGCCGTTGGGTTAACCTCAGTCGTTGCTAAAACGTCGACGGGGGCCATCGAATACATGCCGGTTGCGCGAGTGACTAATTTGGTAAACACCGTCAAGGAATTAAAAGATCGTGGCCTATGGATCTTTGGCACTGACATGGCTGGCACCGATTACCGGCATTTCGATGCTAAGGGACCGGTCGGCATCATTATTGGAAACGAAGGCAAGGGCATTTCACCATTGCTCAAAAAGTCAGTGGATGAAATGCTGACGATTCCAATGGTCGGCCATGTGCAAAGCTTGAATGCTAGTGTGGCTGCAAGTCTGCTGATGTATCAAGCCTTTCAATCCCGGAATCCGCTATAGGCGATTAGAATTGAACAGTTGAAGCGTGGGGAAGCAGAAATTCGGTCAGAATTTTTGCTTCTTTCGCTATCTTGATTAGTTTGATAAAAAATTAAGGGTAACCCGAAAGTAGGTGAGTAGATGAAAAAAGATATTTTAATCGTCGATGCGTACAACATGATTGGTAACTGGCCTGATCTGAATCGGCTGAAGCAAGCTAATCGCATGGAGGACGCCAGAGACCAGTTATTGGCCACGCTGTCGGAGTATCGTAAGTATTTAAAAACCACGATCATTGTTGTGTTTGACGCGATGTACGTTCCAGGGATTTCGCAAAAATATGATCACTATGGGTTACAGGTCGTTTGGACCGGGCAGGACGAGACCGCGGATGAATACATTGAGGCGCTGACTAAGGAAAAACAGACCCGATTTACACAAGTCACAGTTGCAACGAGTGATCAGGCGGAACAGTGGACGATTTTTTCAGAGGGCGCGCTTCGGATCCCAGCAGGGGAACTCCTGACCGATATTAACCGAACCCGCAAGGAAGTTCACACGCAAGCGGTCAAGTATGCTGACCTCGGTCAGGTACGTCGGTCGCCTTGGAGTCAAGGCCAGTTGCTGAAACTTGAAAAATTACGTGATCACCTCGGAGACGATCCTTCGAAAAAATAAGGCCAATGTAAAGATTATGTAAAGGTTAGAGATACAAATGATTATTGGTATAGTCCAGATGCCGCATAACTGCTGATTATGGGACAGTTAAGCCGCGACATTGGTTCACCTTTACAATTGAATCAAACCCAGTGTGTTCGCTTTCAATCCCACTGCTGCTTGCTATAGTGAAGCCATTAAATTCACAACGGAGGCAGCAGCATGGACTATTCAAAGCTAACGGACTGGCAGTTAGTTGCAATGGCGAAGGACAGTGACGTACAGGCATTTAACGAAGTAGCAGGTCGGTATCGGCCGCTGATCATTAGTATCCATAGCAAGACACAGGCCCTGGACCTTGATTTTGACGATTGGTTTCAAGAGGGGATGCTGGTGCTTTGGAAGATCATTGGCCACTTCAACATTGCCCGAGAACGTGCTTTTGGATCGTATTTGAAGCGGGCACTGATCAATCGACGCCGTGATCTGATCAGACGGGAAAACGCCCTGAAACGCAAAGCAGACGAGCCGTTGCTTTCACTCGATTCATTTGGTGATGGGATGTCGATGACGATGATGGATGCGTTGGCGTTGCCGGATGACGTCGCTATGGTGCGGGAAAACAACATTGTTGTGTTACGGGACCTGTGTTCGAAGCGTGAACGCGCGCTAGTTGTGTTGACGATCCTTGGGAAAAATGATGAGGAGATCATGGCGCTGCTGCACATCGATAAAAATCAATTACACAACACCCGCGAACGTGTCAGGCAGAAATTTCATCGCTAAACGTGTATAATAGTCTTATTGGTGTTTGACTGTGATTCTTGTGCATGATAGAATCAAGTTTGCTATAAGGAGGTGTTCTCGTGGCTCAAAGAAAAGTTGCGTTAGCATGTTCTGTTTGCGGATCACGGAACTATACAATTCCCGCCAATCCCAACCGAAAAGTAAGACTAGAAGTTAATAAATATTGTAAGTATTGCGGTAAGCACACGTTGCATCGCGAGACCCGTTAGGCTCACGATGCACGGTGCATCAGGAGGTTCCTATGCGATTTTTTAGATTTTTAGTAGCGGTCAAAGACGAAATGAAGCAGGTGTCTTGGCCAAACGCTAAACAAACTCGAAAAGATGTCAGCAGCGTGCTTTGGCTCGCGATTTCAATGGCCATCTTCTTAGGGTTGGTTGATTACTTGGTTCAAGCAGGACTGAAGATATTAGCTTCATAAATTCAAAATTTATGATATAATAGTTTTGTTGAGAAACTTCGCGCGTTGTCGAAGTTTTTTTATTTTGACTTAATTTTGATAGTAAACAGGTTTTAACGAGAGGATGACAACACACATGTTGAATCAGCTGAAAAGCAATGGTACGTCTTACATACCTATTCTGGTTACGAGAACAAGGTGAAGATGAACTTGGAATCACGGGCCCAATCCATGGGAATGGCCGACTTTATTTTCCGGGTCGTCGTTCCAGAAGAAGAGGAACGCGAAGTTAAGAACGGTAAGGAAAAGATCAAGATGGACAAGACCTTCCCAGGCTACGTTCTGGTTGAAATGGTCATGACTGACCAAGCTTGGTACATCGTCCGGAACACACCAGGTGTTACCGGCTTTATCGGGTCACATGGGCAGGGGTCAAAACCAACGCCGCTGTTGCCTGACGAAGTTGACCTAATCTTGAAGCGCCTTGGGATGAGCAGTCGTCACGAGGACCTTGACGTTGACGAAGGCGATACGGTCAAGATCGTTGACGGCGCCTTTTCTGGTTTGGAAGGTAAGATCACCGAAGTTGACCATGAAAAGATGAAGCTCAAGGTCAACATCGATATGTTCGGTCGTGAAACCAGTACCGAACTGAACTTTGACCAAGTGGATCCCGTCGTTTAAAACAGTTATTGTCGGGTTTGAAAATCAGATTATCTGAGAAAAACCTTGGCATTTGTAATGAGTTGTGGTAACTTGTATGAGTATGCGTTGCATACAATGTGGGAGGAGAAATCAGCTCTCCATTTACCACAACACGGACTCAAGGAGGTATGTCTCGTGGCTAAAAAAGTAGCTAACATTGTTAAATTGCAAATTCCTGCGGGTAAAGCAACACCAGCCCCTCCAGTTGGACCAGCATTGGGCCAAGCCGGAATTAACATCATGGGCTTTACGAAGGATTTCAACGCTCGTACTGCCGATCAAGCTGGGATGATCATTCCAGTTGTCATTACGGTATATGAGGATCGTTCATTCGACTTCATTACCAAGACACCACCAGCCGCCGTTCTTTTGAAGAAGCTGCCGGTGTTGAACATGGTTCAGGCGAACCTAACACGAAGAAGGTTGCTACGGTAACCAAGGCTCAAGTTAAGGAAATTGCTGAAACCAAAATGCAAGACCTAAACGCCGCTGACGTTGAAGCAGCTATGCGCATGGTTGAAGGTACTGCTCGTAGCATGGGCTTCACTGTAGAAGGTTAATCCCAGCTATTAACACTACGGATACTTTGTTAAAACAAATGTATCAAGTGGGAGGACAATCCGTTATCACCACATTTGCAAGGAGGAAAACACAATATGGCTCATAAAAGAGGTAAAAACTATCAAGACGCTGTCAAGAATGTAGATGCTGAAAAGCTTTACACCATTGAAGAAGCGGTTGATTTAGTAAAGAAGATCGACTTTGCTAAGTTCGATGCTACCATCGAAATTGCAATGAAGTTAAACGTAGATACGAAGCAAGCTGACCAACAATTACGTGGTGCCGTTGTTTTACCAAACGGAACTGGTAAAGATCAGACTGTTATCGTGTTTGCTAAGGGTGACAAGGCTAAGGATGCCGAAGCTGCCGGTGCTGACTTTGTCGGCGACGACTTAGTTGCTAAGATCCAAGACGGCTGGTTGGACTTTGACGTTGCCATTGCAACGCCAGATATGATGGCCCAAGTTGGTCGTTTAGGTCGGGTTCTTGGACCTAAGGCTTAATGCCTAACCCTAAGACTGGGACTGTTACCATGGACGTAACGAAGGCTGTTAACGATTCTAAGGCTGGTAAGGTAACTTACCGGACTGACCGTGACGGTAACGTTGCTGTTCCTGTTGGTAAGGTATCATTCGATGCCGACAAGTTGGTTGAAAACTTGAAGACGATTGCCAACGTTGTGATCACTGCACGGCCTGCTGCCGTTAAGGGGACATACGTTCAACACGTTTCTATCGCTTCAACCTTTGGCCCAAGTGTTAACGTTGACGTTACCACTCTGTAAGCCAACCCGTTAAATTGAAAAATCCCATGTTGACTTTTAACTGAGAATCAAGTATTCTGGTTAAGTTGATGTTTGTTCTGCCCAAGACTCAGGTGGCGAAAGCCTTAATTTACCTGCCGAGGAAGAGTTTCAGGTTTATCCTGACTTTCTCTCTATGTCTGGCGGACATAGGGATTTTTATTCCCAGATAAAATAACAGGAGGTGACATTAATGAGTAAAGAAGCTATCGCAGTTAAAGCACAAGCTGTTGACGCCGTCGTTGAACGTTTCAACGCCGCTACCTCAGCTGTTGTGGTTGACTACCGTGGTTTAACCGTTGAAGAAGTCACCGACTTACGTAAGCAATTACGTGATGCTGGTGTTTCAATGAGCGTTATCAAGAACAAGATCTTGACCCGTGCCGCTGACAAAGCTGGTTACGAAGGTCTTGAAGAAGTCTTCTCTGGTCCTACAGCCGTTGCATTTTCTGATGAAGATGCGATTGCACCTGCTAAGATCTTGAAGAAGTTCGCTGATAGCCACGACGCCCTCTCTATTAAGGGTGGGATCATCGAAGATAAGGTTGTTTCCGTTGACGAAATTAACACTTACGCTACGATGCCAAGTCGTGAAGAATTGTTGTCAATGCTTGCTAGTGCATTGTCAGATCCTATGCGTAAAATTGCTCGTGCCGTTAAGGCAGTTGCAGATAAAGGCGAAGGCGACGCAGCCTAAGCTCTACTACTAAATCCCAATTATTGGAGGAAAATATAATGGCTTTTGATAAAGATTCCATCATTGCTTCATTAAAAGAAGCATCAATCTCAGATTTAAACGACCTTGTTAAGGCAATCGAAGAAGAATTCGACGTTTCAGCTGCTGCTCCAGTTGCAGTTGCTGCTGCAGGTGCCGATGGTGGCGCTGCTAAGGATTCATACGATGTTGAATTAACTGAATCAGGCGACCAAAAGGTTAAGGCTATTAAGGCCGTTCGTGAAATCACCGGTCTTGGTTTGAAGGATGCTAAGGGTCTTGTTGACTCAGTACCTTCAGTTATCAAGGAAGGCGTTACTGAAGACGAAGCTAACGACATCAAGGCTAAGCTTGAAGAAGTTGGTGGCGTGGTTACTCTTAAGTAATTGCGTTTTAAAAGATCCCGTTATGGGGTCTTTTTTTTGAATATTAAGATAAAAAAGCGTCTGAGGATTAACTCAATTCCTCGGACGCTTTTTTATTTACAATTGATTCTCTAAGACACGCACGATAAAA
>NZ_BBAG01000090.1 GCF_001311135.1 Secundilactobacillus paracollinoides DSM 15502 = JCM 11969 | reverse complement strand
ACTATATATAAACAGTTGTCATGACTAAATCATTATATTTTGGTTATGTATATTATAAATGACATATCTTTTCCACCAAAAAAAGAACCCCCAGCCACATCAAGTGACCAAGGGTTCCCTAAAATTCATTCAATTAAGCCAGCAAATCAATCAGCTCATCCTTAGAAATCCCCATAAAGTACTTGCTAATGTCCACATCCGCAAGTGCCCCTTCAAGGGATTCGCGGTCGTACTTGATGCCGGTCAGCTTGTCAGCTAACTCTGAGACATCTTGCGGGCCGAAGAAATCGCCGAAGAAGGTGATCTTGTTGATCTTGCCGCCCTCTACCAGGATCCGGGCATCGATGGTGCCTGAGGTAAAGTGTTGGCGCTTCTTAACGGTGAATTCAGGAGATGTGCCGTAAACCCAGTCCCAGTTGTTGTAGTACTGTTCGTAGATCTTGTCGATTTCCTTTTGCTCGTCTGGGGTAACAACGTATTCCTTATCCTTGATGGCATCCAGGCTATCCACGTGGAAGAGTTCCTTCAATAAAATATCACGGAATTCTGGGACGGTGATGTTTTGGTATTCAGGTGCCAAGTACGGCTTCAAGTTAGCCACCCGTGAACGAACCGACTTGATCCCCTTTGACTTGATCTTATCTTCTGGCACGTTCAAGGCGTTGGCGATCACATCCTGATCCACATCCAACATCAAGGTCCCATGTGAGAAGGTCTTGCCGTTCTTAGTATACATTGCGTTCCCTGAGAATTTCTTACCATCGACTAAAATGTCATTCCGGCCGGAAACTTCAACAGAGGTTGCCCCCATATCATGTAAGGCATCCACGATGGGTTGGACAAACGACTTGAAGTCGCCAAACTGTTCAGAGTCTGAGTCCAGCACGAAGCTGAAGCACAGGTTGCCAAGGTCCTGATAGACCGCGCCACCGCCCGAAAGACGCCGGGTAACGGTAATATTGTTTTCCTCAACGTACTTCTGGTTGATCTCTTCAAGCGTGTTTTGGTTACGGCCAACAATGATACATGGCTTTTCATAATAGAACAGCAACAACGGTTCCCCAAAGTCCTTGTTGTTCATCAAATATTGTTCAGTGGCTAAGTTACGGCCAATATCATGTGCTGTCATTGATACGTAGCGCATATCCAAACTTCCCTTCATATTAAATAACCAATCTTTTACTTGTCTAGTTTAACACAGTCATGTAATCGGTTACAGCATTTGTGTTGATCCAATCTGCCTGATACCGGCATTAGCTCAACAATTTCACTAAGGTGGCGTTGTCGATGCCTGAGAAATAGTCAGTGGTGTCGATGGCCGCCAGCGCAGTGGTCAGCGAGGCCTCGTCGTACCGGACGCCCTTGAGTTTATCCGCTACCTCACTGGCATCTTTTTCGCCAAAGAAGTCCCCGAAGAACGTGATCGTGTCGATTTCGCCATTCTTGACCAGGATTCGCGCATCAATGGTGCCGGCGTCAAAGTGCTGGCGCTTTTTGACCGTAAAGTCCGGTGAGGTGCCGTAGACCCAGTCCCAGTTATTGTAGTAGTCGTCGTAGAGCTTCTGGATGGCAGCCTTATCTGCGTCCGTCAGCGTATAGGCCTTGTCCGCGATTTCCGAAAGGTCGCTCACGTTGTAGAGCTTCTTCAGCAGCATGTCGCGAAATGCTGGCACGTCTAGGTTTTGATACTCAGGGGCCAGGTACGGCTTGAGGTTCGTGACCCGCGACCGCACCGACTTGATGCCCTTGGACTTGATTTTGTCTTCCGGCACGTTTAGCGCGTGTTCAACGATGCTCTGATCCACGTCCAGCATCAGCGTGCCGTGGGAGAACATCTTACCGTTCTTCACGTACATCGCGTTGCCGGAGAACTTCTTGCCGTCAACCAGGATGTCGTTTCGCCCGGAAACTTCAACTCCGGTGGCACCCATTTCTTTCAGTGCGTCAACGATTGGCTTCGTGAAGGCCTTGAAATCGCCAAACCGGTCGTCGTCACGATCGACCACGAAGCTAAATGACAGGTTGCCCAGATCATCAAACACAGCCCCGCCACCCGATAACCGACGCGTGACCTGAATGTTGTGTTTGGTGACGTAATCTTGATTAATTTCTTCCATTGTATTTTGATTCCGACCCACAATAATGCATGGGGTCTGATAGTAGAACAGCAAAAGCGGCTCGCCAAAGTCCTTTTCATTCATTAAATACTGTTCCGTTGCCAAATTATACCCAATATCGTGTGATGCCATGTTGTAGTAGTACATAATCGCACTTCCCTTTACAGTGTTACCTTGATTTTACAACTTTTTTCAGAAAAAGAAACCGCTTAACTTTCTTACATAATCGCCGGAATGTCGGGCTTTAAAGGCCATCATTTCGTGCATTTATACACAATCTTTTGGCAGTTTACCCAAAAATAGGCCTTTTTTGTTAAAGCAATTTCGCAGATTATGGTAAACTAGAGAGTGAAGTACAAATGGTTCTCTTTGTTGGGCAAAAACCATCGCGTGCTTACAACAAGCTTTATCTTAAACTGATATATAAATGTGAGGGAGTGGCGCATATGAACCAACAATACCAAAACATTCTGGCCCCAGTCGATGGGTCAAAAGCGACTGATCCAGTACTTGAAAAAGCAATTGAAGTAGCAAAGTTAAACAACACCCATTTGGATATTCTGAACGTGTTGGAAGTCAACCAATTCAGTGATACCTATGGTGGTGCTGTCAGTGGTGACGTGATCTACAAGCTTTCTGAAGACGTCCAATCACGGTTAGCCGAACTCAAGCAAAAAGCCTTAGACGCCGGCGTACCTTCCGTTGACATCCACGTGCGTTTCGGGAATCCAAAGCCTGTCATCGCCCGTGAATTCCCAGCTGACCACAACACTCAGCTGATCGTCATCGGCTCCACTGGCCTCACTGCCGTTGAACGGTTAATGATCGGTTCCGTTACCAACTACGTCAGCCGTTCCGCTGTCTGCGACGTTCTAATCGTTAAGCCAGCTGCATTAGCTAAGTTGGACAAATAATGGATCATTTATCTTAAAGATTGCGGGCTGCTTTTTGGCAGTCCGTTTTTAGTATGTTGGAATTTGCTGGAGCTTGCGTTCCATTCCGTAATTTGGCACTCCGTTGTGGTGGCTCCACAACTCCGTGCCAAATTACGCCATTTCACTCACATTGAGTTCACTTCAAATGGTTGCTAAGGATCAAAATACAGTCAATGCCAGTTTGCGGCGAAATCCGCCCTCGACTGCAGGTCAGCCATTATCAGGTAACCCCTCTGCTTAACTGGTGGCGATGGTCACTTCTTTCAGGGTGGCCGCCAACAAATTGTTCGTTCACTTTCTCACTCAAATCAAAAACGAGGTCGACCTTTATGCAATGGGAACATGTTGCTACCTTACCTGACAATTTCATCTCTAAGCCGTTACGGCAGCTGCTCATGCAGGACTGGTTCATGCCTAAGCATTTGATCTACAGCCTGAAGCGTGGACAGCGTGTGCTTGTTAATGGAGCCTATTTGCCCGTTAACTTTTCTGTTCACGCCGGTGATTTGGTTGCGCTGAGATTTGTTCCTGCGGATTTTCAGACGCCCTTTCAAGACATTGCGCCGGATAGTGCCGCTACCGTTGACGTTGTTTATGAAGATGACGGGCTGTTGGTGGTCAATAAGACGCCTGGGAGCAAGACGCACGTCAATCAGCCCGACGAAGTTGGCGCGACGCTTGACCACGTTGCCGCCTATCTGGCACCGCACGGGCAACAGCCCCACATGATCCACCGGCTGGACCAAGAAACCAGCGGCGCGCTGATTGTGGGTAAGGATCCCGCCGTTGTCCCGATTTTAGTTCGGCTGATCAAGGAAAAATTGATTCAGCGTACCTACCTCACGTGGGTGCACGGGCAACTACAGACAGATCACGGCACCATTAGTCTGCCGATTGGCCGCGACCCGGAAGACCAGCGAAAACGCACGGTTGACGGAGAACATCCGCAAGCGGCGATCACCCACTACCGCGTCATCCGCCGAACGGCCAACGCCACGCTGGTGGCTGTTCAATTGCAAACCGGCCGCACCCACCAGATCCGCGTCCACTTCGCCGACCTGGGTCACCCCATCGTGGGCGACCCGCTGTACGCCACCGATAACCAGCGCCAGCGCATGCTGCTGCATAGCTGGCAAGTGAAGTTGCCGTTACCGTATACGTTTAAAACAGTCTTGGTAGAGGCGCCGGTACCAGACTCGTTCACCACATTTGAAAAACAGACTAAAAATCGTAAGACCGTTGTGGCCTTACGATTTTTTGTAGTAATTGACGCTGCCAATTATCTGATGATTTTGATTGGAACTTCATGGTACCACTGGCACGCTCTTAGTATATAGCTTCGCTGACAATGGCATAGCCGCAGTCGAGGGCGGATTCTCCTCGAACTGGTTTCGACTGTTTTTGGATACTTGGCTAAACGACGAAGTAACCTGGATGTTAGTGGAATGAAGCGATTTGGCACGGATCTGTGGTGTCGATATCACTTGGTGGGCGCGGTTCTCGTCCACCTAGTGATATGCGAGACGATGGAGATCCATTCGAGAGCTGCGCAGCAGAAATCGAATTAGCTTCATCGCGAGCCACCACAGCGGAGTGCCAAATCGCGCAATGCAACGGAATAGACAGTATTTTTCGGCAACATAGCTGAAACGCGGAATGCAACGAACCCAGAAACCCTCTCAGTTCGCCAATCCCCGCCGAAGCCGTTTCCAAAAACTGCCGTCATCGGTTTGGAGCATGAGTCCGCCGTAGATGCGGCCAATGTACCAGGTCATGCCAAGCAATGTGGCGAGGAGGATCAGCATGGAAACGCTGATCTGCAGCGTGGTTGCAGTGCCGTTGATGATGCGCATGGGCATGAAGTAGGAAGAAAAGAATGGGATGTACGACATGATTCTAACAAATAGCGCATCCGCATTACTCTGAAACGGAAAGGTCGCGAAGAAGGCAATCATACTCAGGTAGACGGCTAGGTAGCCCGCCTTGGAGGAATCTTCCGGCTTAGCAACCAGCGCCCCGCAGAACGCCGCCAAAACGGTGTAGAGGATGACACCAACGAACAGAAAGACCAGGTTGATGCTCATCAGGTTACCAACTACCTGATTGATGAGACCGTGGTAGGTGTGGTACATCTCGCGGGTGGCGGAAAAGTGTTGTGCCGCGGTGAGGCTGGCCCAACCGCCCAGAACGTATACGACAAGCTGGGTCACGATCATGAGCAGTACGCCAAAGATCTTTCCCAGAAAGTACTTCAACGCCGTGGTGCTGGAGAAAATGATCTCCATGATCTTCGTCCCCTTTTCAGAGGCGATTTCCTGTGCCGTAATCGACGAATAGGTTGTGAGGATCATGTACACCATGAAGACGAGGATCCAAAACGACGCCATTTTTGCGGTTTTCTTGAGTCCCAGACTCGACGTGACCCGCTGTTGCACGACGGGCTGTTGCTGCAGTGTGACCACTTGGCGCTTAGTCAGTTTCGCCTGGGCAACGTTTTGTTGGGTCTGCATATTCGTCAAAAAGGTGGTCAATTTGGCTTTGCGCGTGCTGCTCAGTGCCTGCGACCCATGGTAAACGGCCTTGAGCTGCTGACCTCCTGTCAGGACAAGGTAACCCTGAATTTTCTCGGTCTTCTGTGCCTGTTTAGCCTCGGCAACCGTTGTGATGGATTGCTTCACGTCAGCCTTGCTGGTCGTTTTCAGATAAGCAGCCCGTAATGCTGGTTGATTCGACACAACCGCGATCTGGTCACCGCTGCTAGCTGAATTTGCTGAGATCCAGCCAATGCCAAACGACAGCCCAATCATCACAAATGGGGACAAGACTAAAATCAGGAAGCTCCATGATTTCACTTGCCGCAAATAAGTATTGACCGTGACTAACCAGAGTTTACGCATGCCCATCACCCGCTTTCAGTCGGAAAATTTCGTCCAGTGTTGGTGGCTGTTGACTAAATTCTTCAATGTAATGGCCACCGGACAATTGCTGGAAGATGGGCTGGCCGGCAGCCGGATCATCCACCCGCAACATGAATCGGCGGCGGGACAGTTGTTTCAGGTCGATCACGTGGTCAAGTTGCAGCAAGTCTGCCTGCGACCAGTCCGTAGTCACGAAGATCTCTGATTTACCGAACTGCTCACGAATATCGCGAATTTCTCCGTGCAACACCATGTTGCCGTGGCGCAGCATGACCAGCTCGTCGCACAGCGCCTCCACGTTACCCATATCGTGACTGGAGAAAATAATGGCGGCGCCTGCTGCTTGGCAGTTAAGATTGCCTGTTCCAGCAGGTCGACGTTGACCGGATCCAGCCCGCTGAACGGTTCGTCCAGGATAATCAGCGATGGTCGGTGAATCAGCGTGCAGATCAACTGAATCTTCTGCTGGTTCCCCTTCGACAACGCCCGAATCTTATCCGTGCGCTTGCCTTTCACCTCAAACCGCTGCAGCCAGTCATCGATCTCACCCTTAATTTTGCGCGCTGGCTGCCCCTTCAACTGCGCGAGGTAGAGGATCTGCTGCTCCACCGTGAGTTTGGGCATTAGACTGCGCTCTTCCGGCAAATAGCCGATCTGATCAAAGACCGTTTCATTAATGGTTTGGTCATTCCAAGAAATGGTGCCTTCGTAACTTAAGAAGTTCAAAATGCTGTGAAACGTCGTCGATTTACCAGCCCCATTTTGGCCGATCAACCCAATATCTCACCATCCGCTACCTGAAAATTAATATCATGCAGTGCTTCCAGGTCGCCGAAGTGTTTGGCGAGGTGCTCAATTTTTAGCATCATGTTGCCTCCCCTATCATCGTTGCCCCTATCATACCAAATAATCGAAAACGGGTCGTAAAAGTGTCGCAAAAATGAGACTGTTTTTCGTTTTTCTCCCATTTATCTCTTAGGTTCCTTTAGTAAAATAACTGTTTAGATTGAAAACTAAGGGGAATTGACTATGGAACTCAAACAACAGGTTGGCGGCAGCGTCCGTAAGGGCATGTTTTGGGCCATCATGGCGTCAACGATGTGGGGCATTTCAGGTACCGTCCTGCAGTTCATTTCGCAAAATCAGCACATTCCAGCCAGCTGGTTTTTATCAACGCGAACCATTGGCGCTGGCGTCGTTCTGCTGATCATCAGCTTTATGCGCTACCGGATGGCCATTTTTGACATTTTTCGGTCGTGGCGCTTAATTGGCTGGCTGTTGGCCTACGCTGTATTTGGCCTCATGGCGAACCTGCTGACGTTCTACATGTCCGTTCAAACCGGGACGGCCGCAGCCGCCACCATTTTGCAGTACCTCAGCCCGCTCTTTATCGTTGTGGGCAGTCTCGTGTTCAAACATGAAAAACCGTTTCGAAGCGACCTGATTGCCTTCGTCGTTTCTGCGCTGGGTGTTTTCCTGGCCATCACAAAGGGCGACGTGTCACAACTTGCTATCCCAATGAACGCCCTGTTATGGGGCATCGGTTCCGGAATCACGGCAGCTTCTACGTCGTTTTACCACGACCCATCGTTAAGGCGGGGCACTCGCCGATGGTCATTCTTGGCTGGGGGACCTTTATCGCCGGTATCCTGTTCAACTGTTACCGCCCGGTGTGGGTCAACACGCCGCCAATCACCACTGAACTTGTGCTTTCGATTAGCACGGTAATCGTTGTCGGCACGATTCTACCGTTCAGCCTGTTGCTGTACAGTACGAACTTCGCACCATCCGACGTCATCAGTATCGTCGACGCCGCTCAACCCGTTGTCACGTTTATCTTGAGTGTCCTGTTTTTGAGTCTGCAGATCACCTGGGTCGAAGTCGTTGGGTCTGTCTTGGTCATCATTGCGATCTATCTGTTGCAGCGTGGGCGTGCGGTTTAATTCGGTAGTTTGAGATGGCGTTACATTCCGCAATTTGGCACGGCATCGAAGTGGCTCGCGACTGAGCTAATTCGATTTCTGCTGCGCAGCTCTCGAATGGATCTCATTCGACTCGCATATCACTAAATGGCCAAAGAACGGCCATCAAGTGATATCGACACCACGATACCGTGCCAAATTGCTCCATTCCACTCACTCTGAGCTTTATGCTGCCAATCTGTTAAGTATCGCAATACAGTCGAGGACAGTTCGAAGAGAACTCCGCCCTCGACTGCAGGTTTCCAATGATAGCAATGCTTCAAACGTAAGCGTCTGAATAAAAAATACGCAAAAAAAGAGACCGAAATCGCACTGATTTCTGGTCTCTTTTAATTAATTCAGATATGGTCT
>NZ_BBAG01000089.1 GCF_001311135.1 Secundilactobacillus paracollinoides DSM 15502 = JCM 11969 | reverse complement strand
AACAAAAAGCGACTAGTTGGTTGACTAGTCGCTTTTGAGTTATTGGTTTTTATTTCTAGTTGATATTGTGGGGACGTGCTCAGTTGGATGGTTCTTTCTTGGCAACATAGCGGAAACGCGCTCCACAAAGCAAAGACTTGCACATAAGGCACTATGATACAAAATCCAAAATCAGGATTTTATATCATAGTGCCTTATGCTCCAGTCTTTAAACGCTTTGTTCCACGCTCTAATGCACAATCGCATTCAAAATCAGCACACAACACAAACCGACAACAGACAATACCGTTTCCAGGACGGTCCAAATCTTCAACGTTTGCTTCACAGTTAAGTCGAAGTATTCTTGGAACATCCAGAAGCCAGCATCGTTCACGTGTGATGCGGCAACTGAACCGGCACCGATGGCGAGTACCATCATGGCTGGGTCAGCGTGAGTGGCTAACATCAATGGTGTCACCAACCCGGCAGCGGTCATACTTGCGACGGCTGCTGAACCCAGCGCAATACGCAGGATAACGGCGATGATCCAACCGAGGATCAGTGGTGAGATGTTGACGTTTGAGACCAAGTGTTGAATGGCGGTACCAACACCACCGTTGATCAGTACTTGTTTGAAGGCAGCACCACCACAGATGATCATCAGTAACATCACGATTGATTTCAGTGAATCACCGACGATTTTGTTGATGTCTGCCATGCTCCGATGTTGATGCAGACCCATTGACCAAATGGCAAAGAGGAGGGAGATCAACATCGCGACTTCAGGACTACCGATCATGGCCATATACGCTTTGAGACCATGACCACCAGTTATTGAAGTTGTTTTTGTCGCAATTTCAAAGATGGAAGTTGCGGCCATAAAAATGGCTGGGAACAATGAGGTTAAGAGTGAAATTCCAAACCCTGGTGTATCTTCCAAATTGAATTGTTTAACTTCACCAAAGGCTGGCAAAGATTTTTTAATGACAAACGTTTCAGGTGCGTAACGGGCGGCAAGTTTTTGGAACAGTGGACCAGCAACGATAACCGTTGGAATGGCCACGATGATCCCATAAACAAGCACTTGACCAACGTTGGCGTTCAAGGCACCGGCAACGGCAGTAGGTGCTGGTTGTGGTGGCAAGAAGGCCTGGGTCGTCGACAGTGCGGCAACCATTGGTAGCCCGAGATATAGAAATGGTACTTCAGCTTCAAGGGCGATGGCGAAAACAAGTGGGGTCAAGAGGACCAGACCAACTTCGAAGAACATCGACATCCCGAGAATGAAGGAAGCAACCACAACAGCGAGTTGTAATCGTTTCTTACCAAAGACTCGAATCAATGTTTGTGCAATTCGGTAGGAACCACCAGATTCTGATACCAAACGGCCGATAATTGCACCAAACCCAAAGACAATGGACAGCTCACCCATTGAACTACCGATCCCGGTAGTAATCGTGTCCGCAACTTTTGCGGGGCTCATGCCTAAGCCCAACGCAACGAGGACAGCGGTTAAAATCAATGAAATGAAGGTGTTCAATTTAACGCGGATAATTAGGAATAGCAGCAAGGCAATCCCCAGAATTAAGACAACAAATTGCAAAACGTCTCCTCATTTCTCTTTCTTTCTTTTTTTCCAAGCTCTCTCTTTGTGACACTTTAAAAAATAGAACAGCACAAGAATTGTAATTAAATATGGTAAGCTATTCAAGCAAAATTGTAAAAAAGTTTTCAAATAAAGTTAAATAATTGAGAAAAATTTTCATGAAAACGTTTCCTTTAAGAATAATTCTCACTATAGCGCTTACATGACTTTTTGAAAGCGAATTAATAATAGATTGTCTTAATAAATGTTGGGTTAGTTTTCTTGAAAAACATATCAATTCCCTTTTAAATAGTGAAAGAAATCTTGAAAATAACTGCGAGTTTCTCCCATAATATAGTGAATAGATGATGTAACGATAACTTTATCAACACCCTAGTTGAGGCGGGTGGTTATTTGACTCGTTCTCGGTGTGCAGATTTCCGTTGTATTTATCAATAAACCGACATCTGTTCAATAATTCAAGGTAAAGTGATTAAGTTTCACTAAAGCTGACACGATTTCGTAAGCGTTTTACATACCCTAACCACAGGAGTTTGATACAATTAATGTGTTGTTATTCAACACTAGTATGTGATTAATTGGAGGGTATTTTTTATGGCAAACACAAAGACAAAGGCACAATTGAACCAATACATCGCTGATTTAACGCAGTTACAAACTAATTTGCAACAGACCACTGGTACATGCGGGGCCCACAGTTCTTTAAATTGCACCCACTGATGGATGATTACGCGGATGAATTAGCTGAACAGTTAGACGAAATTGCTGAACGACTGATTGCTATTGGCGGTGATCCCATTTCAACTACTCACGAATTTATCGCAACGACTAAGTTGCCAGATGACCCGATCAAGTGGAACCAATTCACACAACCAGAATTGCTCCAACGTCTGGATAACCAGTACAAGTATCTGAGTGCTGAATACGAAAAGGGCATTGAATTAACCGATACGGATGAAGAAAAAGACTTCGTGACCCAGGATATCCTGATTGCGTTTAAGACCGCAGTTGATAAGGATATTTGGATGATTTCCGCTTATCTGGGGAAGGGGCCTTTGGAAGACTAGAGAGTGTGGAAGCAGGCGGTTAGAGGGCGGAGCCTAAGTAACTTTCGGCATAAAATCCCGGTTTTGGATTTTGTGCCGGAAGTTGCTTAGGCAGGAGCCTCTACCTGCTGGAACACGTTTAGTCTCGAGGACAGTAGAACACCACAAAAAACACGTTGTTGCCAACATTGGCAACAACGTGTTTTAATTTCCATCCAATCAATTCAAATCACGAGTCAACTTCGACCCATAAACGATCTTCTGCACATGCTCGGCAATCTTAGCAATCCGAGGAAACCCAGAAAAACCGCTCTGACCATGACCATGTGTCATCACAACGAGAATGTACTGTTCACCATTAGGTAACGTCACGATACCAGCATCATTATTGGTATCATCAATGAACCCAACCTTATCCGTAACTGTCGTGCCGGCTTTTGCTTCCTTAACACCAGCCGGAATTCCAGTGCGGTAAACCTGTTTGCCCATGAGCGACAGCAACCACTTGCGCTCTGCTTTATTTTGGAACGGACCGGTGCCGTCGTGAAGATCACGCAGGGCACTGGTGAGACTAAGCGCAGTTGTTTCAGCATCTTGATTGGCCACGAAAACGGGGTTGTACCAGCCCTGTTTTTGCAGGTAGGCATCAACATTGGTCATACCCCAAGCTTCAAGGTGATCGTCAGCAAAGTCATTCATGCTGTTCACGATCATTTGCTCAAAGCTGGCTTGGGATGTGGCATCGAACGTAAAGGCATTTTCGTGAATCATATGGAACGTGTAAGCCGCAATGAAAATTTTATACGTGCTGGCAGCCACTTCAGCGGTATGCCCACGTGCGGAGGTTGCGAATTCGCCGCGCTTATAAAACTGACGCATTACTTTGGATTTTGCAGCACTGCTTCCAGATTTAGCGCCCAAATCATAGAAGCTTACCGTCGCTGTACCATCTGCCGTGACCTTTTTAAGGTAAGCCGTCAATTTTTTTTGAACGGTTTTTTCGCGTTTGAATCAGCTGTGACGTGTCAGGTTGGCCATTAGCGTGCTGAGCATCGCTCTGATGCGCAACAATAACGTGATGAACAAAGAATAGAACGCCAAAAATAAGTGCAATTGCAACGTAGAAGCTAGGCTTAGGCCGGGGTAATTGAGACGACCGGCTATGCTTGGGCTTGTGCATCGGCGAGACCCTCTTGCTTTATAGAGTAGATTATGGATTCATTATAGACGTATTTAAGGTTGTTTGGGTAGCAAAATTACTGACATTTTTTGAACTGAGAAGACATAACTTATCGATAGAACATCCTAATGTATGACGAAAATCATAAATGGAATGAATTGTTTCACAGCAATGTTGCGGATATTAAAGTGCGAAACGTCTATTTTTAATATTTTTCGAAATGTATATTATGCAAGGCTAATTATTACTAAAATGGCATTTCTTTTACTGTAATCACTAACTATTGCGCAATAGCAACCAATTGTGAGGAGATCCTTTGAAAAACGGATGTTCAATATCGAACATTAATATACAAAATAAAGTAAAAATTGATTGTTTTATACAGTTGGCTATAAAATACATAAATACCGTTTCTGTCGGTTTAATTCGATTTTGTTCCACAATTTTCCTAATCTTTATCTAAATAGTCAATAAATAAATTCTAAAACCTTATTCAAACATTATTTTTAATTTGTTACTGTAAGAGAGTTGAAAGCGATTGCGAGATTGTTGATCAACGGGTGATGTAGTAGGGGTATTACTTCACCACTAGGAGGAACGTACGTCTTTATTTTGAGGGAGGAACCAATAATGGGAAAAGGCTCAAAGAATTTATCGAAGCACAATCGTCAGTTAGCAACTATGAACGAGAATGAGATGTTGCATTACCGGATGTACAAGAGCGGAAAGACGTGGCTCTTTGCAAGTATCGCGACAGTGTCGTTAGGACTCGTCTTCATCGGCGCCCCTAATGCACATGCAGATACGACGCCAGCCACCGTCACGACCACAAGTACAGCCACGCAATCAACTGGCGAAACAGGTACTACAGCAACTACTACGGATACAACGACGACCTCGACCGAAGCCACAGCAACTGGTGACAACGATGGGGTTCTCGTTGATCCGACTCAGGAAGAAACTCAGCAAGCGAAAGCGGACGCGGTTGCTAACGGTAGTAATCAAGTGGCTGCAGTGGCCGCCGATACGACTGTTGCGGATGACCAAGCAGAAGTGACCAAGTCGACTACGGCTATTGATGCCTCACAGACGGTTGCCGCGGACCCTGCGCTAGAAAATGGGGATACTGCTGGTGATCAAACCGGGGATAGTGGGACAACTACTGATCCGAACACGTCAAATGCTGTGTTTAAGAATTCGTTTGGACCCACTGCTGGCACTGCTGACAATAGTGGCACGGCTGGGTTAGGCGAAGTGGATGACGATGATAATCTACCAGCAGTGACTCAAGCCAACGCAGATACTGATCGAGAAGCTGGTGAATACGGCACGATTCCGGTGACGGAGGAATCTAATGATAACTTGGATGAAGATATCGTTGTTGACAAACAATCTACCTCCACTACCGCTTTAGATGATATCAATGATCAGGGGGCAGTTAGTACAGATGCAGAAAATCTTCAGCAGCGTGGTACCGTCATTTACGCCAATGGTCAGAACAAAGAAATTTCAATTTCAACCGGTGGGAGTAATGAACATGGGACAACAATTAGTTTGCCTCAAAACATTGCTGATACTGCAACGGTCGGCACCTTTACGGTCATTACCCAAAATCCTGTTGGGCTGACCATTCAAGATGTAGCTACACATGAAGAGTTTCAAATTACTGACCCTGAGATTGCTGCCCAGTACAAAGTTGGGGATACGATTACAGGCCAAGCCGTAGTTGATACAAACTTCAATGGTTCTGGAATGGAACTTGTTACGACGCCTGTCACCACTTTTATTAATGGGATTAGTGATTTGTTTGAAGGGCCGGTGCTACGGCGTTAGAGGCACTTAAAACAGCTGTTAGTGCTGCCGGGCTTATCCCCCTGGCACCCACTGATGCAATTAACGCCTATACTCAAGGCATTGATGAAGAAGTTGCGGAAATTGAATCCATGATCGATTCTGGTCAAAATCTGATGCAAAATGGGGTGACCCAAACGACATTGGAAGACGCCATTTCTGATAATAATGGCAACTACGAGATTATGAGCAGTGATGGTGTTGCAACGTCCATTACTAACATGGTGGACTCGTACATTCAGGGCTGGACAGCTGGAATTTCGAACGGTATTTTATCCGCTGTTGGTGCTAAAGACAACGATGATGGCACGAATGCCTTAGATGATTTGGGCCTCGCGGGTTCGGCAATTAAGCTTGCTGCTCAAACCTTTGCAACCGCAATTACAACACCAATTGATGCGCTAAGTTCTGCCGCTACAAGTGGTATTGGTGATGCAATTACCCAGGCTATTGATGGTGGTGTCGGTGTTTCTCAAACAGTTGCTTTACCAATCGAATACACCGACCCAGATTTGTCAGAGAATACGCCAGGCGCATTTACTGGTGAAACAATTAAAACGTCAACTAAGCTATACAATGTTTCAACAGCATCCAACACAACGCTTGTTTACCAAAACGTGGATAAAACACAGTTAGAGGATGCAATTGCTAATGCTGCTTCCAGTGATCCTAATTTAGCAGCTGCCCAAGAAGTTCAAGCAGATCCAAATGCCTCACAACAAGATGTGGACAAGGCATACCTGGCACTTGACCCTCAAGGACAACTGAACGTTACCATTACAAATGGGACGGAAGTGGTTGGGCACATTGCTGCTACGCCAATTACTGGAACTACTGGTCAAACGGCTCAGGAAGCTTTGGACGCCAACACTGACAAAGCATTTACAACGGATGTTGATGGCTTAACTGTTACGTTGACCTCTGGCGACTTCGATTACTCGGATGCGACCACTGATGCTGATGGCAATTCCGTTACAACATACACATTGAATACAGAAGGGCAAGCAAAAGTTAAGTCCGCAGTGACAGCATTGGGCAGCAATTATGCAGTTACAGGGTTAGACGCTGTTGCTAGCACGATTACAATTTCAGCTGATACAACAACGCCAACTGACACTGATACGGATACGCCAGAAATTACTGACCCATCGATTACTGGTAATTCGACCGATGGGTACGATTTCACTGGTACCACCGATCCAAATACACCAGTGACGCTGACAGATCCAGATGGTAAAGACCTTGGCACCGGCAACTCAGATGGCGAAGGAAACATTGATATCCCGATTACTGGAACAGTGAAACCAGGGGAAGAAGTAACTGCCACGCCAGAGGATGGGACACCAACAACGGCAAAAGTTCCAGACGACCAGACGACACCAACTGACACTGATACAGATACGGATAAACCAGAAATCAATGACCCATCGATTATTGGTAATTCGACCGATGGGTACGATTTCACTGGTACCACCGATCCAAATACACCAGTGACGCTGACAGATCCAGAGGGTAATGACCTTGGCACTGGCAACTCAGATGACGATGGGAACATTGACATCCCGATTACTGGCACAGTAACACCGGGAGAGGAAGTCACAGCCACGCCAGAGGATGGGACACCAACAACGGCAAAAGTTCCCGACGACCCGACGACACCAACTGACACTGATACAGATACGGATAAACCAGAAATTACCGACCCATCGATTACTGGTAATTCGACGGATGGCTACGATTTCACCGGCACCACCGATCCAAATACACCAGTGACGCTGACAGATCCAGATGGTAAAGACCTTGGCACCGGCAACTCAGATGGCAATGGAAACATTGATATCCCGATTACCGGAACCGTGACACCAGGGGAAGAAGTAACTGCCACGCCAGAAGATGGGACGTCAACGACAGCGATTGTTCCTGACGACCCAACGACACCAACTGACACTGATACAGATACGGATAAACCAGAAATCAATGACCCATCGATTACTGGTAATTCGACGGATGGGTACGATTTCACCGGCACCACCGATCCCAATACGCCAGTGACACTGACTGATCCGAATGGCAATGATCTCGGGTCTGGCAACTCAGATGGCAAAGGAAACATTGATATCCCGATTACTGGAACCGTGACACCAGGGGAAGAAGTAACTGCCACGCCAGAGGATGGGACACCAACTACGGCGGAGGTTCCAGACGACCTGACGACACCAACTGATACCGATACTGACACGCCAGAGATTACTGATGCCGGAATTACCGGTAATTCAACAGACGGGTACTCAGTAACTGGCAAATCAGCACCAAACACCCCAATTACTGTTAAGGGGCAAGATGGCGTTCCAGTTGCAACCGGGGCAACCGATGGCAGCGGCACCTTTACGATTCCGGTCGATCCAAAGGACGTTGACCCAGGCGAAGCGATTACGGTAACGCCAGAGGGTGGTGATCCAGTTGATCTGACTGTGCCAACGGATGCCACTATTACTGGCGATTCAACAGATGGGTACACAATTACAGGTAAATCAGCCCCGAACACACCAATTACGGTTAAGAATCAGAATGGTGACCCTATCGCAACCGGGACAAGCGATGGTACTGGTACCTTTACGATTCCAGTAGATCCAAAAGACGTTGACCCAGGTGACCCAATTACCGTAACGCCAGAGGGCGGTGATCCGGTTGATTTGAAAGTGCCAACGGATACGGATGTCCCTGTGATTACTGAGGTTGG
>NZ_BBAG01000088.1 GCF_001311135.1 Secundilactobacillus paracollinoides DSM 15502 = JCM 11969 | reverse complement strand
CCTCTTAGGCATCTCAGCATATACTATTCATACGGTTAAGGAATATGATCCTGACACGTACGCACTTTATCATCACATCGATCCTGAACAACATAAGCACACCAAACCTATTTGGCAATTAGTAAAAGAAGCCCCGAAAGCTTTCTGGGAAGTTGCCCTCGTTCAACTATTTGCCTGGATTGGTATTCAATATATGTGGACTTATACTACTGGTGCTATCGCCGAAAACGTTTGGCACACAACTAATGCTGCTTCGGCTGGCTATCAAGATGCCGGTAATTGGTATGGAATCTTGACATTCATTCAATCAATGGCCGCCATTCTATATGGTTTCTTAGTTCTTTCACGGACTAATCCATACAAGCGAAAGTTTTGGTATCGCTTTGGCTTAGCTAGCTTCGCAGTTGGCCTCGTTTGGGTATTCTTTATTCACAACCAGTACCTATTAATTGCCCCATTCTGTTTAATCGGTATCGGCTTCTTTACGGTGCACGTCGAGCCCTTTAATATCTTTACTTCTTCACTAGATGGTGCCAATGAAGGCTCATATATTGGAATTTTTAACGGTACGATTTGCTTGCCACAAATTCTCGCATCCGTTGCCAGCTTCATGGTCTTTAAATTCGTTGGTAATTCGATGCCTGGAATGATGCTTATTGCTGGTATCTCAATGTTCATCGCGGTACTTGCCATTAGTATTATTAAGCAAGACAAGCCTCAAGAAGATTTGTCAGAGAATCCAACTAAATAAAAGTCATTTTACTAAGGAGTGTTTTTTAATATGAGTGCATTACCAAGTTACACACAGAACGGCCAAACGATCACGTTTGCTTTTACCCAACCATTACAATTAACTATTGTTACGCCGGAAATCATCCGCGTCTTTATTAATCGCGGTGAGCAAGGTGACTCCTATGCAATTGAGGGTCATAAAATTCAGGCGACTGATTTCACTATTGAAAGTGCTGGTGATCATTACATTATCCGGACATCAACTTTAACGATTCACCTCGATTCCGAACGGCATCTTGATACCTTTGATAAAGATGGCAATGCCTTGATTACCGATTATCGTGGTAAACGCATTCACTTGAAAGGTGTCGACAAAGTCCATGAACGATTAGTTGAGGCAGAAGGCCATTCAGTGACTAAGGCACCTACTAAATCTGATCAAGGTTACTACGAAATCATTAAATCGCTAGCACCTGATGAATATTTTTATGGACTTGGTGACAAGACCGGATATCTAAACAAACGTGGTTTTGCCTATGATAATTGGAACGTTGATAACCCCGCTCCCCAGCTGGAGATCCTACCTAATATTTACAAGTCAATCCCAGTGATGTTGGGGCTAAAAATGGACATCCTTACGGTATCTTCTTCGACAATACCTACCAGAGCCATTTAGATATGGGCAAGGAAAGCAACCATTACTACTTTTATTCAGCTGTCCAAGGTAACCTCGACTACTACATTATTGGTGGTACCACGTTAAAAGACATTGTCACCAATTACACCTACTTAACTGGTCGAACGCCACTACCTCAAAAGTGGACGCTCGGTTACCAACAATCACGGTGGGGTTACAGTGCTTGTCAAGAAGAAGTGCAAGCAATTGCAGATAACCTTGCAAAGTACGACTTACCATGCGATGCGATTCACTTTGACATCGATTACATGGATGGTTATCGGGTCTTCACCTGGGACAAGGATAAATACCAAGGTAATCCCAAGAAGTTTATTACCAAGTTGAACCAGCAGGGTCTCAAGGTCATCCCGATCATCGATCCCGGTGTTAAACAAGATTCTGACTATCACATTTATGCCGAGGGTCTTAAAAAAGGCTATTTCGTTAAATCTGCTGACGGTGATGTCTATATTAACAAAGTATGGCCAGGTAACGCTGCTTTTCCAGACTTCGGTCGTCCAGAAGTTCGTCAGTGGTGGGCTAACAACGGTAAATTTTTAACTGATTTAGGTGTCGCTGGTATTTGGATCGATATGAACGAACCCTCTACGTTCGAAGGTCCGATTCCAGATGACGTGGTCTTTAATGATCAAGACACGCCTTCAACACATAAGAAGATGCATAACGTTTATGGCCATAATATGGCTAAAGCAACCTATACCGGACTAAAAGAGCAAACTGGCAACCGACCATTTGTCATCACACGGGCAGCTTACGCCGGAACTCAGAAATACTCGACTGTTTGGACCGGTGACAACCGCAGTATGTGGCCACATATCCAAATGATGATCCCACAACTCTGCAATCTAGGATTAAGTGGCTTTAGTTTTACTGGAACTGACATTGGTGGCTTTGCCTCAGACACGACATCTGAATTACTGACACGGTGGATTGAAGGGGCAATTTTCAGTCCACTGTTACGGAACCATGCAGAATTAGGGACTCGCCAACAAGAACCATGGGTATTTGGCGAGCCAACGTTAAACATTTATCGCAAGTATCTCAAATTGCGTTATCGTCTGATTCCTTATCTATACGATTTATTTGCTAAGGAAACCAAAACTGGCTTACCAATCATGCGTCCCGTTGTCTTAAACTACGATCAGGACCCTCGTGTACGCGACTTGAATGACGAATACATGGTTGGTGACGACATACTAGTTGCCCCCGTTGTTCAAAAATCTCAATTTAAGCGGTTAGTTTATTTACCAGCTGGGAACTGGGTTGATTTTTGGAACGGTGCTGAGTATGCCGGTAATCAGGATATTGTAGTCGATACCCCACTCGATAAACTACCATTATTTGTAAAACAAAACACCATTTTGCCATGGGGACCGCTGTTAGCCACATTAGCGATGAGCCGTTGAAAGCGATGACGTTTAGAGTATTTGGTACTCAAGGGACCTACCAACACTATCAAGATAATGGACGTGACTTTAAGTATCAGTCAGGTGAATGGAACAATTACACAATTACCATTGATCACAACAAGGTTAATGTGCAACTCACTCATCACGGTTATCAACCAGTTTATCAGCAGATCACAGTTGAATTGTCTGATCATGTTGTTAAACTCACTTACGATAATGACAGTAGCTGTTATCGAGAATAGTAGCTTAATATTTTAATCCTTAACTTTAATAAACACCTTAGGATACCAATCACTCCTAAGGTGTTTATTATTTCAATTACTATTGGTATATCTAAAATTCAGCTGTTCTGCAAAGACACTAAACAGGCTTTTAGTGATCCTTGCCTTCAATCGTTTCGATATCGCCTTTGCCGTCACGGGACACGATGGCCTTGATAGCGGCAGTGATGCCTAAAACATCATCATCCAATGACAACGCTGGTGTTTCCGGACGAGTGACAACCTGTTCCGGCAAAAATGGAATATGCATGAAGCCGGCCTTAATATCGGGAAACATCTTATCCCGCATATACTGTACCTGATAAAAAATGTGGTTGCAGACGTAAGTGCCTGCTGTGTTGGAGACTGCTGCCGGAACACCAGCTTCCCGAATGGCTTTGGCCATGGCCTTAATTGGTAACTGGGTAAAGTAGGCATTCTCGCCATCGCCATGAATCGTGTGATTAAGTGGCTGATACCCGGCATTATCTTGAATCCGACCGTCATCCAAGTTAATCGCAACTCGCTCCGGCGTGAGTTCAAACCGGCCACCAGCCTGACCAATGCTCAACACATAGTCAGGCTTTTCTTTGGCAATAGCATCTTTAACGACATCGGCTGAAACATTAAACTTTGTCGGAATTTCCAATTTAACGATTTGTGCCCCAGCAATTTCATCCGGCAAACGTTTCACGACTTCAATCGCAGGATTAATTTTATCGTCGCCAAAGGGATCAAATCCGGTAACAAGAATTTTCATGAGAAGATTTCCTTTCTAAAATGCCAAGAAGTACATGAGGCTGATTTGAATGATCAACAATAGTATCGCAATTGGCGCCTGCTGTTTGATAACACCAAGTGGATCCTTCATTTCGAGCAACGCGACTGGCAAACTATTGAAGTTCGCCGCCATTGGCGTGAGCAAGGTCCCACAGTAGCCAGAGGTCATGCCAAAAGCCGCCACAATCGCTGGATTAGCGCCTTGCGCAATGACAAAAGGAATGCCAACGGCTGCCGTAATCACGGCAAACGCAGCAAAGGCATTCCCCATAATAATCGTAAAGAGCGCCATCGCCACACAGTATAGAATCACGCCGCCAAGATGACTTCCAGTTGGGAATAAGCCGGCAATCAATTTCGCCGTGAGTGATCCGACTCCAGCAGCAGTAAAAACTGCCCCTAAGGTTGCTAGTAATTGCGGCAAAATGCCAGCAGCACCAACTGACCGAACCATCCGCTGGGTATCATTATAAACCATTTTGCCTGGCGCCTTCGTCATGATGATAGCCACAATTAACGAAACCGCCGCACCAATGCCAATGCCGACCTGACCACCGAGTTTGGTAAACTGGGCGACACCGATGGAAACGACTGCAAGTACCACGCTTGGGACGAATACCCAACCGCCAAGCCGTTTGGCCGCTGTTGCCGCGTGTGCGCCGTCAACGGGCTTAATTTTGCCTATCTGAATCTGCTTGAACAACGCCAAAATACCGATAATAACAACTAGAACACCAACGACCATCGCGGGCATCAAGGTCCCAAAGGCAAAAATCACTGCCATGATCTCCCAAAACAAACCCGTTCCGATACGTGCCGGATTATCTTTTGCGCGAAACGCCTCAATACCAGCAATCGCCATCACGACGCCAATCAGAGCATAAAGGATCAATAAAAGGGTATTGACCATGATCATTTGCCTCCCTTATGCGACTGCTGTTCAAATTGGCGATCAAACCAGCGATTGTAGATAGCCACAATGACCAACGTGATCAATGCCACTGGAATGGATGCTAAAACGACCTGCATCGGCTCAACTGGATGATTGAGGCTCTTCATCGTGCTCGCGATCAACAAAACACCCGCTGTTGCAACAAACAGGTTCTGCGCAAAGAAATTGCCAAAGTTGTCAGTCGCCGCAGAACGCGCCTTAATAAGGTCGATATCTTTATCTGTTAGCTTACGTTTGGTTTCAGCCGCCGCCGTTACCATCGGCGTGATCAACGGTCGCACAAACTGCACTTGACCAGATAACGAGATACCAAAGACACCACCTAACTCGCGAATCACAAGATAAATATTCAAAATACGACTGGGTGTCAATTTCTTTAGCTTCTGAATGCCATTGACGGCAACTTCCTTGAGACCGTGGCTTTCCACTAACCCAATCATCGGCAGGGTCAGAAAAAATAACGACACCATGCGATTATCGACAAAGCTCTGCCCAAGTGTGGTCAGCAAAGCCGGGATGCTCATGCCCGAAAAAACTGCTGTCACAACTGCTGCCAAAACCACTACCGCTGTCGTGTCCCACTTCAATGCAAACCCGACAACGATAATGACAATGCCAAGTAATTTTAAGTGTTCCATATAAACAAAATCCTCTTTATTATATTTTTTTAGTTCAATTTAACCCTTTTGCATGCGAATCTACAATTAAAATATCAGTTATTTAAACGTTCTTATTTGATTGCTGGATACCTTGCAAGACCCAATCAATCTGTTGACTGTAAAGGTCGCGGAAAATCGCTCGACCTTAATCTTCCTGCTAAACCTTCAATGTAGGTTGAAATATAAATTCTGGACATTAATTCACCTCTGTAAACTAACTGATTTGTTTATCATCTAATTTTCGGATAAGTATCGAAACAAGTCCCGTTGATCTTTGAAAGTCGATTAACGTTGTCCAATTATATGTAGTGTGTTCATATGGGAAGCCAACACTTTTTCGGACAGTTTGCTAAGCGATTTTTTGTGAGACCTGAGAATACTAATCAAGCCAAGCTATTGGGCAAGATAGTCTAAACGTGCTTATACACCCTTATGCGGTTATAAAAGGTCTCAATGCAAGTGTTGCTAAGACCAAAATCCGTATCCATATAATTCGAGATTTGATGTGCTAACACGGGGTTGCTAGTCAAATCTCGTATTTGGCAAATGTAGGCCTTTCCTTCTGTTGTTATCTGCGTGATATCACTTGACAGGGCTTCAAGCGGCTTAAAATAACGATGTTTGACCAAATTCTGGTAATCACCATGCCGTGCAAGGCGACTATCAGTTAAGCTCTTAGGATGACGACAACGTAACGTTGAATACAAACCGGTATCAGCCATCAAACGAGCAACTCGATGACAAGATGCCATTGAACAGCTTGAACACTTGCGTCATTGCTTTCAACAGCCTCAATAACACCATCCGAAGCGCAAGCGACAACTCTTAGTTTCGGGGGAACGTCCTTAATGCTTGATGGTGTCGTGAATTTACAAATACATCGTCACCAACCGCCTTAAAAAGGTGAGAATCAAGCTTGACAGAAACAAAATGAGTTGGTTGATTGCCTGGAGCTAATTGGTGATGCTTAAATGGTTTTTGTGGGAATTGGCTCTTTAAATCCTGGTAGACAGTTCCTCCTAATGCAACATTAATAACTAGTGCACTGCGGCAAATTCCCAAGATTGGAATATGCTTTGCAACCGCCACACGGACTAGCGCAATCTCGAAAACATCCCGATTACGATTTGTAATGCCTAGTTCAGGAATTGGATCACAGTGCATGAATGGTGGATCGATATCAGGACCACCGGTAAAAACCACACTATACTAAACGATCGAGTAGCGTGTTAATGTTTTCTTCCAGGAGGCATGGTAGGCCCACCGGTACACCGCCTCCCGCTAAAACGGCATAAACAGCTGGCCGTGGTACAAAGTCCGTTGATATTTGATTAATCACCCCAGTCGCTTCTAAAAAAATCTGCAGTAATACCAATTAATTTCCTCACATAAAGTTCTCCTTAATTTGATATTTATTTTTAATGATATCATGTAATTTTAATTTGTCAACAAAGCCCAAAATGAAACCATTTTTATTTTGCAAATACTAAATATACCTCCTGTCGTTCAATTCCATTACTTTCGCGCATCTGACATACTTAAGATTTCCAATTCGAAGCAAAACACTGCTCCTTCTTTTTCATTTAGTGGGTCTAGTGCTTTGCTATTATTCTGCTTTTTCGCTTTGCTGTACACATCTGGTAGCGTAAAGAATCCTGTGTAAATGGTAGATTGTAAAATTAATCCGAACGCTGTTCGGACAAAAAAGATCAGCTTCCTTTAAAATGGTGTTTACCACAAACCCATCTTTTAGGAGCTGATCTTTTGTCTAGTATAACCTATTCCGAACGAATTAAAATCGAAACCTTTTGTGAACTAGGGCTGTCCAATATCCAAATGGGCGTTCGGCTGAACCGATCACCGTCAACAAATTCTTATGAATTAACGCGTAGTGCTAGTTCTGTAATATTTCGTTGTTCTATACAATTTTAAAACCACTTTTACCGTTTTCTAGTTGTTCATGAACCTTGATGGTTTGCCATAAAAGCATTGATTCAATTCGGATTCCAAGTCCTTTCAGTGTACGAATTCCAAGATGTTCAAAGTGTCCCACTGTATTTAGATTATTGAAGACAGTCTCAATATGTCGCCGCAGATTCTTAAGAAGACTAACGTCTTCTTTTGGTTGTTTCATATTTTTACGCACAGGGTCCACAAGCGGATACCATACACGGTTAAAAGTCGTTCCTTAAGCCGGTTGCTAAGATAACCGCCATCAGCTAGGATGTGCGTGCAAGGCGTTGTTAAAAGCAGTTCTTCGACTACTTTGCGATCGTCAGTTGATGCTGGTGTAAGTTCCCAGTTCATCACGTAACCTTGATCGTTCAAAACGATATGAAATTTGAATCCGTAAAAGAAGGTTTCCTTAGTAGCGTTGAACCTTTGTTAGCCTGGGAGTGCAAAACACTAGCTGCCTGACTACGCCGGGCGGAGGCTAGTGTCATCGGGGCGCTATCAAGGATTTCATAAGTACTACTCTGTGAATACTTGCGAACTAACTGCCATCGAATAAATCGCATGATTAACAAAAGATTCCGACATCGACGATTATAGCGACTACGCTCAGGTAAGCTTATTCCCCACACCAGCATCATCTGATGAAAGTGAGTTTCTGAAGGGTCTCTGAGTTGAATCCGCATGAGCATCGTAGCTAAAATAACCAGATCACTTACCTTTTCCTGCCTGTAGTTTCGCCGTAGGCGGACTGATTTATTGAGCGTTAGGTAAATTGGTTCAATAATCTGTATGAATTTCTTTAGTTTAACTTGAATCGGATTAGAAACTGCGATAAATTTAGTCTGGTCCTTCAATTGGGTTACCTTCTTTGCCGAAGTTTCCTCCAATTGTGGGGCTTTTTGTTTTCAATGGATTAATATAAGCTTCAGATTGTTACGTAACTAGCACTACGCGTGAATTA
>NZ_BBAG01000087.1 GCF_001311135.1 Secundilactobacillus paracollinoides DSM 15502 = JCM 11969 | reverse complement strand
TCCATCTTTTTTGAGAACGAATAGCCGATAATCCGTCGTGAGTGTAGGTCCATGATGGTTGATAAGTAACACCAGCCATTACGCTTCGTTTGAATATAGGTCATATCAGCGGTCCATTTTTGATTTAAACCAGTGGTCGAGAAATCCTGCTTAAGCAAGTTGGGACGCTGTTCAACCTTGGTTTTGGAAGCCGAAGCCGCTTTCCATTTATTGACGGTAACGGAGTGGATATCCAGTTCCTTCATGAGCCGGGAAATCCGTCTTGGGCTGCACGGACGCTGCAGTGGTTGAAGTTCCAGATTCCATTCATGGTGGATCTTCATAACGCCGTATCGCTGCTTGAATTCCGCAAAGATCCGCAGAATCCGTTGTTTTAAGTCCTCATCTTCGGCCCGGCGTTTTGAAGGCTTTGGGGATCGATAACGATAATACTGAGCTCTGGAAACACCGAGGATTCGGCACATCTTAGTTACCTGGTGGTGATGGCTTTCTTGTTGAATGTAATCAAAGATATTGGTTACTTCTGTGCAAGGAAGCCCAGGTCTTTTTTAGGATTTCGTTCTCCTCAGACAGCGAAGCCAGTCGCTTTTCCATCGCTTTGATTTCGTCTGGCGATTTACCGGATTGAGTTTTGGCCTGGCCCTGGATCCACTTATGAACGGTTGAATAGCCAATGCCATATTCTCTGGCCAGTTGGGCAGCTGATTCGCCTTGCTTATATAGGTTGATAATGTTTTGTTTGAATTCTTTGTCGTAACGAGTTGGCATGTAAAAATTCCTTCCTTTTGAGAGACGATTTATTCATTATACCCTCTCTTAAAAGTTGTCTCAGGAATCAGCTTACATCCAGCATTCCCTATTTCTATACAATCTACCGTACGAAGGCATTTCATTTACACAAGATTCTTGACGCTACCATTTACTAAGGAGGTCTCTTCATGGCCATCACCATTTTAATGGCTTGCTATACCCTGCTGGCTTTAGGAATTGGTTGGTACTTTTATGCTCATCGACGTCGTGCTTTCTTAGTCTTTCATCCCGAAAGTAGTCACGAATTAAGTCGTGTCTTGACGATCAGTGGTGTTGTTATGCTACTGATTGGTGTGCTGTCGGCAGTCGCCACCATCATGAACAACATGGTCTTCATTTCAACCATGTTGTTAGTCGGCGTTATTGCGATTATCAGTATTCAATTGATTCTATTACACTGGTTCCCTAAGGCGTAATCGGTTACACTTTCTCGCAGTTTTTTTACCATATCGCTTTTTATTTGCAGATAAATAACGTATGATAAGAGTATAAAATAATGAGAGGTGAATATTATGTTACAACAATACAAGCACATTTTAGTCCCAGTCGATGGTTCCTATGAAGCCGAATTAGCTTTCAAGAAAGCAGTCGCTGTGGCTAAACGTAACGATGCTGATTTACATCTCGTTCACGTTGTTGATACACGGGCTCTCCAAATCTTTTCTAGCCTTGATACCAGCATGGCTGAACAAGTCACAGAAACGGCCAAGAAGACCCTCGACAAGTACGTGGCTGATGCCAAGCAGATGGTCTTGACAAGATTGATTACGCCATTGAATACGGGGCACCGAGGACCATCATTGAAGATGTTCCTCGGGGTAATGACACCGATTTGATTATGATTGGTGCTACTGGGTTAAACGCAGTTGGACGGCTATTAATCGGGTCTGTAACGGAATACGTCACACAGACAGCAGTTTGTGACGTCATCGTCGTACGGACGGACTTAGATAATCAACCAGCCAAAGCAGCACACCGCGCAGAATAAATTTGCTAACTAATGCTTTAACTATGGCAGATTGCAAGAAATAACTTGAACGAATTTAATGACGTAAATTAAGCAAGAAGATCTCGATTGGTGTATGCCAATTAAGACATTTAAGTGGCCGTGAATTCAAATACCAATTAATTTGAACCAATTGGTGATCACTTAGTTCTTCAATGGCTTGGCCTTTGGGAATAAAGCGCCGCAAAACTCGGTTACGGTTCTCATTACTGCCTCTTTCATGCGGTGAATAGGCATGGGCAAAATAAACCTGTGTACCAGTTCGCCGTTCAATTGTCTGATAGTTAGCGAACTCTTTACCATGATCCACAGTAAGCGTCTTGAGCTTGTCTTGAAGTTGACGAGCTAGTTCAAGTACGGTTTGAGTCATGGACTGGCTGTCGCGACCATGGAGCCTTTTAACAATTGTCAGGCGACTTTTACGCTCCACAAAAGTAGCCACAGCTTGACCTTTACGTTTACCAGAAAGTACGGTATCAGCTTCAAAGTGGCCGAATTCCTGGCGAGTTTCGATTTTATGAGGACGCTTCTCAATTGAGCGGCCGTGACTGAACGTACCACGCTTTTCTTTAGCACGATGACGACGAATTCCATGATCAGGCAAATCGGGCAACTGTACATCAAGCCAGCCTTGATCAATCCAGTTATAGACCGTCTTGTAGGCAATCCCCACCACATGGGCAACTTGTTCAGGGGACCACTTCTGGACTTGAATCTTTTCCTCGATCAAGTGTTTAAGGTTTTTAGTAAGCGAAGACTTTCGCCCCCGTTGACTAACCTTTCGTTCAAAGTCAGTTTGCGCTAGCTCAGCCTGGTACTCACCATTTAGTCGGTGAAGTTCGTTAAAGATGGTGGTCTGACTAAAGTCTAAGTAGTTAGCGATGTATCGCAAGGAACGTCCTTCATTATGAAGCGTTTCAATGACAACACGGTTCTGGAATGATACAATAGTGGTGCTCATCAAGGTCCTTCTTTCTAATGGATTGTGTGGTAACACCATTAAAGACCTTGATAGGTTTTTCTGTCCACTTAAATGTTCAACTTAAATTTTACAATCTGCCTAATACATTGATAAATAAAATAAAAAATTAGGAGGCTAATTATGCGACTTTGGCATGAGCAACTCATTAGCAAACTTCCTCGCCAACAACTGTTAGGACAGCATCGGGAAATTGCTGCTTTAAGAGGCAATGGCTGGGGAAAAAAGCATGCAACTGTTAATTATGTATTCAATTACTCACCGTATAAACTTTATCAATTTCACTTGCTGGTCATGCACGAAATGTAGCGGCGCGGATATCGTCCTAATAAAAAATGGTTTGATCCGCTTTACCGTGGTATCCATTGCGATCCATATATAATTTTGAAAAAGTGTCCGATAACTAACCCGATTTATCCAGAACATAATGATTCGTATTTGAAAGAATGTTTATCTAATTTAGCCAGTAAGGGGATTATTTTATAAATCTAAGAGGGTATCTCATTCGAAATAACCTCTTAGATTTAGCTAGTAATCCGCATTGAATTAAGATACTGGCTAGCTTAATTCAACTTTTAAATTGCTTACGATCTGTTAATAAAGCAATCGGTGAAAGAATTAAAATAATCACCGCTCCTACCAAATAAGTATGACTAAAGGCATGACTGATTTGTCGCTTTTTAGCATGCTTAATTTTTCCCATAGAATTCATTAAAGCTTCTTTTTGTGCCATTTGCTTGAGACCAACCAGCAATTTGTGTGGGCCTTGATTTATTTGTTGATTACTCGCATAATCTTATTTCCATGAAATAGCATGCAACAATATATCATATCATGATATATTGTTGCATGCTATTTCATAATATACTATTATTTACTTGCAAATAAGGAGGCACACTATGAAAATAATTACTTTTTCAGCCATTAAGGGCGGAGTTGGAAAAACAACTTTAACTTTCAATTATGGTGAATGGTTATCTAGTAAGGGTTACAATGTTTTGATGATTGATAGTGATCACCAGTGTAGTTTGACCCAAACTTATGATATTTATAAAGATCATGATACCTTAGCTAATGTTTTTACAAAAGATAATGAAAAAGTAGAAATTATTGAGTTACACAAGAATCTGTCAATTATCCCTGCTTCTATGAATCTAGATACAATTAACAATGATCTTCAAACTAGAGCAAACAAAGAATTATTAATGTACATGTGGTTTTCAGATAACTATAATGAACTAAAAAAATTCAATTATGTATTGATAGATACGCATCCTGATTTTTCAACTATCACACAAAATATGATTGTAATTTCTGATTTCGTTTTCAGCCCAATTGAACCAAGTGAATACGGTTTTATTTCAAAAAGTAATTTGGAATTAAGAATGAAACAATTGAAACAAGATGTAATTAATGTCGAAACTCGACAAAGTTTTGTCACAGCGGAACTTAAATTCATTGGAAACCGGATAAAACATAATACTAAGTCATCTCATGAGTTTGTAGAACAAATGAAAAAAGACCCGCGGACAATTGCACTAATTCCTGAAAGAGAAATATTCAATAAAACAACTCTTAATCACAAACCGCTGATTAAGATGGAGCAAGAAAACAATTCAACACAAAGGGCCAAAGAATTTTTCGAAAATATCGACAATATCTTTGAAACCTTTGCGAAGCAATAGCGTAATATGATATGTCATGCTATATCATATTATGAGACAGAAAGGACTAGTATAATGGCATTTGAAGATAAAATGAATCAACTAAAAAATAGTATGAGCAGCAAACCTGCTAAAAATGAACCAACTGCACCTAGAATTTCAAAATCTTATACTTTGAAGCAAGATATTGCTAATGAACTAACTAGACGTGCAAAAGAGAAAGAATTAACAGCTTCCAGATATTTAGAGAAACTGCTAAAAAAAGAATTTAATCTTTGATTTTCGCTAATTGAAAAAGGGGTAAAATCATGGAAACTACAATGAACGAGATATTCCTTGTTGCTTGTATTATTATTTTTTGGCTATTTCCCGTTATCGGCATTTTGAAGAGACATAAAATAGGCAATCGTTTCTTTTTTAGACAATGATTATTCCCGTTACAATAATGGTTACAAGTACTATTTGAAAAATGGAGTGGTAATCGTCGATCAGTTATCCGTATATTACAAATGATATCCTTGTTTATTACTTATTTATGCGGACCGATCATGCTTTTGATTTTCAGTGCTTTCAACGAATACTTTCTTAAACACCCAGAGGCATTTATATTATTCGAATATTTACTGATATCTTCCGGCTCTTATTGGTTCAAACCCAAAGTAGGCAAAGTGTACAAGACCAAATAAAGTTGCCGGCGGGTAAGCGCTATGCTAGACTAAGATTAATATGACAACCGAATAAAAGATCAAGCTAAACAGAAAAAAGTCCCCAATTCACGAGGAATCAGGGACTTCAGGTTTAGCAAGTAGCTATAAGGCAGCTACTTAGATTCAGTCGATTTTCACCGCCAAGTTAAAATCGACTGAACATTGTTCTTAATTTGTAGGTTAATTATACCGCAAACCAGTCCAAAAGGACAAGTTAAGGATAGTTAAAAAACAAATTAAATCCAATGGACTAAGTAGCCAACAGAAGCTACCTAGTCCATTTTTTGTTGTTAGAAATTAAAAAAGTTGCCGAATGGGCAACCAAGAATAGACACATGCTGGTGAAACTACAAAGCCGATCACAACCAATGACTGCTTTGTAATTCAGTTAGAGCATATCAGATTTGTATTTTAAAGCAAATCAAATGTTTTAGCAACTCTCTTTTGAGACAGCGTGTGTCAGTCAAGAAAGGGAGTATTAATATGACACAATTTAATTTTATTCAATCACAAAATGCTTATGGAACTAAGTTTTTTCAACTACCACAGGTATTATTATATGGCGAAAAATATAAAGAACTAAGTGACAGTGCGAAATTAGGTTATGTAGTTTTGCGTGATCGTTTGGAATACTCATTGCAAAATAATTGGATAGATGATGAAAATAGAGTGTACTTTATTTTTACCAATCATGAATTACAAAATTTATTTGGTTGGAGTGACCGAAAAATATCAAAAGTAAAAAAGGAGTTGGAAGAAGCAGGACTGTTATTCCAAATTAATCAAGGATTTGATCCCAAGAAAAAGAAAAATTTACCCAATCGACTTTACCTTGCTGATTTGGAAGTTACAGCAAAAGACGTGTATATTAAACAGGATTTTGCTAATAAAACGGCTGGAACCCTTGATAAAAGCGGACTAGCACAAATGCAAGCTCGACAAGAAAAAATCAAAACGGCTGGAACCCTTGATAAAAGCGGACTAGCACAAATGCAAGCTCGACAAGAAACGGCTGGAACCCTTGATAAAAGCGGACTAGCACAAATGAGACACAATCTATACAATACTAATAACTTAGATACTAATAGATACAATATAGATACTCAAAAGTTGGACTTTTCCACAGCCAATTTCTCACCAGCAGAAATTCAAAAGCAAAACCAGGATTTGGTGAACCATGCTAATGACTTCTTAACTGATGAAGACAGTGGCTTACCGGTTTTCTTAGAACCCGAAGCTGTGCAACTACTTAGTTTTTGGTGCCGTACCCCGCAACAAATGCGGCGCTTCATTGGCATTATCTTAAATGCTAAGTACCGAGTTGAAAAGGATCATCAAGATATTGGCGTCATAATCCCGCTTTACGACGAAGAACTAAAACCTTTGATGACTAAAGCCTTAAGACGCTACTTTAACGCCCTAAGAAGCAATGAAAAGCATATCAAGAACGTGGAAAACTACTTGTACGGCACCATGCAAAACCTATTTGGCGTTTGGTGGAATAAACAAGCGGCTAGAGAATATGCGGCCAAACACCCCGAAGAACAGAACACTGACAATGAGCGTTCTTGAAATTAAACGTCATATGGGCTCGTTTAAGCCGTTTTAAGTGTTACATGCATAATTATATTAAGACTGCTTTAAAATCGCTTAGAAGTAAAAATAGGTGCCTTAAGTGGCCGAATTGACGATAGCTGAGCTAGAAAACGGGATAGGAGCTTTTTAAATGACCAAACCCAGCAAAGAAATCGAAACAATTGATCAATTGTTGGCTGACCCCTGGGCAGTCAATATTCAAGACATTTGGGAACAAGCAGCCCATAATCCAGATCCTGATAAACGCAAGCTGTTTGACGCGCTACACACTTACCTCTTAGATAAACGCCAAGAACAAATCATCAATGAAAAGCATTTCGTGATTTAACATGGACAGGTCAAATAATCAGTGACTGAAATAGAAAGGAGGCACAAAATATGGCTAAAACTCGAACATATATGGACAAGTATAAATTCACAGCTGCAGAAAACCAACGGTTTGCCCGAGCAAACTTTACCAAGTTAGTGCATACTAATGCTCGTTTTGAAGGCGTTAATACCACTTTGCCACAAACACAAACTATTATGGACGGTATGAGCGTAGCAGGAGTACCTGTTGAAGATGTTTTGACGATTGTTAATTTAAAGCGTGGGTGGCAATATATCACTGCTCAAAATTCCCCTTTAACGTTAACCATGGAAAAACAAATCAACAAGATTGTGGCAGCGGAAGACGCCTTAGTACCAGGAGAATTACGGCAAGGAAAAGGAGGAGTTAATTTAGGTAGTGACGACTTTTTTGAACAGCCTTTAATTAACGAAAAACAAGAACAATCCTTTTTACAAAAAATCTTGGCTGATCCACGAACGACGATTACTGATAAAGCATTGACTGTCATGTATCATAATATGCGCCAACAAATCTTTTGGGACGGGAACAAAAGGACGGCGACTTTAAGTGCTAATAAAATTATGATTGACGGTGGTGCAGGCTTAATCAATGTGCCGTTAGATAAGTGGGATCAATGGAACGAACTAATTGCCAATTATTATCGAACTAATGACATGGCTAAAATTAAACGGTGGACATATGACAATGGCATTCAAGGATTACAAATTAGAGCAAACTTAGCGCTTAAATCAGTTAAAGACAAAACTAGTAAAAGAATTTAAAAACAGTTAAAAGATTTTGCGGATCAGAACCCAGAAATCAAGCCCAAAAATGATCCAGAAAATAAAAACGATCGGCCTAGTTATTAGGCTAATCGTCTTTAAATTTCTTCGGTTTATGGGCATTAACGTAATTGGCAAATATTTTTAAAAGTTCTTCGGTTTGTTCAACCGTAAGATTATCAGCTTGAAAGTATTTTTCGAGCAAAGCCCCTTTTTGAATTAATCGGCGAGAACGGGCTTTGCGGGCTTGCCGATTTTCGTAGTATTTAGATTGCCGTAATTTAAAAACTTCTCACTCAATTTTTTGTTTTAAACGCGCTTGTTGCTCAACTAGTTTTTCATATTGATTAGGCATAGTCATTACCACCTAACTATTATTGGTTATTTTGAGCTTGATTTAAAAAGGCGGCAACTTTTTTAGCAATCATTTTAATCTGCGGAGTGGTAAGTGTCCCATAATCCAAATTGGCTGATCTAATGATTTGCTTACCGAGGTTTTGTTCAATCTTATTTTTTTCAGCTTTAATCTTTTGATTAAGCTGTTTTAATTTAGCTTCTTGTTTTTCTAAGTTACTTTGAGACATAACGATCCCTCCAACATAACGATCCCTCCAATCGTATTAAAAATAATTACCGACACTATATCATTCAGAGAATGTTAAGTCAAAGTATAAAATTTGAAATAGCGAAGCGG
>NZ_BBAG01000086.1 GCF_001311135.1 Secundilactobacillus paracollinoides DSM 15502 = JCM 11969 | reverse complement strand
TTTAATTGAGGTCCGTGACGAGGTTGCCGATCAAGTGGAACTCCAGCTGGTGGCCTTTCCCCAAGAAGGCATTTTATCCTACCCAAATGGCAAGGAATTGATGATTGCCGCTGCCGACATGGGAGCCGACGTGATTGGCGGGATTCCCCACTTTGAATTTACCCGCGACTACGGCGTTGAGTCACTCAAATTCTTGATGAAAGTTGCCGAAAGCAAGGGCAAACTGGTCGACGTTCACTGTGACGAAATTGATGACCCGGCTTCACGGAATCTGGAAGTTTTGGCCACCTTGGCACTTGAAAGCGGCATGGGCGACAAGGTTACCGCCAGTCACACCACTGCTATGGGTTCGTACAACGACGCCTATACTTACAAGTTGTTTAGACTCCTGAAAATGTCTCACATCAATTTCATTGCCAATCCGTTAGTGAATACCAACCTTGGCGGTCGCTTCGATACCTATCCAAAGCGCCGGGGGATGACTCGGGTTAAAGAATTATCCGAGGATGGCATCAACGTTGCCTTTGGTGAAGATGACATCAAGGATCCTTGGTATCCCATGGGCAATGGTAACATGCTCGACCCGGTTGAAATGGGGATTCACGTTGGCCATTTGATGGGGTACGACGATATTATGAATTCCTATCAGTTTATTACGACCAACGGTGCCAAGGCGATGCATATCACTGGCCACTACGGGATCCAGGTCGGTAAACCGGCTAATTGTATCATTATGAATAATGACAATTTCTACAACGCCTTAAATGAACGCTCAGAAATTCTTTACTCCATTCATAATGGTAAGATTCTGGTTCAAACTGAGCCCAAACAAGTCAAAAACTATTTCGAAGATTAATTTAAAAGCACTCAGCCTTTTGACACACATTGCTGCGTCGGCTGGGTGCTCTTTTTGAATTGTGGGGGATTTCCAAGGTCATTGGTTGCCATTTCTCTGGAAATATGACACACTTTGATTGATGAGACACGAATTGGGGGATGAATGCGGTTTGGATATTTTATACTGTGGAGATGACCACATGTTTTCGGGGTTGATTATTTCAATCCTCTCACTGACAAAACACGCGCAAGAACCACTCAACATCTACATTTTAACTGGACAATTGTATAATCGTCATCAGCAATTTCAAGCGCTGACTGACGATCACGCAGCCTTTTTGAATCAACTGGTCAAGCGGGAAAATGTCGATAGTGGCGTTACCAAAATTGACATTACCACTCAGTTTGAGGCGGATTTGCCCAAGGCGAACATCAACACGTTATTCACGCCCTATAGTATGTTGCGGCTGTATAGTGATTTGGTGCCGCAATTTTCCGATCGGATTCTGTATTTGGACGCTGACGTTGTGTGTCGCCGGCCGTTTGAAGATTTTTATCATCAATCACTGGCAGGAACTGATTTTGTTGGCGTATTGGATCATTACGGTCGTTGGTTCTTCCATCATCAACAGAGAGCATTTGATTACATTAACTCGGGGATGCTCCTGATGAACCTGGATATGATCCGACAAGACAAATTACTGGCCCGCTGCCGGGAATGCTGCCGAAAATGGCCGATGATTATGCCGGACCAGTCCGCGATGAATAAGCTGGCCAAGCACAAGGCTTTTGCCCCTGAAAAATACAATGAGCAGCAGGATGTTCAATCTGACACCGTTTTTCAGCATTTCTCCACCCGCTGGAAATTATGGCCGATCGTCCACACGGTTTCGGTCAAGCCTTGGGAAGTTGATAAAGTTCACCAGCAACTTCATTTGCATGAATATGATGATATTTTAGCCGAGTATCAGGAGATTATGGCTGAATTGGATGCTGAAGGGGAATTGGAAACTGAGTGAGGGTGCGATGCGAGATGTGTTGCTCTTAGAATCTTAATGAACGAGCTGATTATTCCTGTTTTTGGAATGATTGGCTCTTTTTATATTTTGTCTTGATTGGATTGGTGTGCAGGAAGTGGAAGAATTATCGATTGGTTGGTGGGGTTAGGGGATTTTGAGATCCCTCCGGCCTTTAAAATACGCTCCGACGCAACTGAGGCTAACTTCTAAGTGCACTTTAATTAAAGTCCCAAACCCAGGGACTTCAATCAAAGTACCCTTAGAAACCGCCTCACCCGTTGCTCGTCGCGCTCTGATTTTTCACATACTCCCTATACAAAGGAGTCGTTTTCACTAACTGTTGGTGGGTTCCCTGGCCCGTTACCCTGCCGTTTTCTATGAAATAAATTTCGTCGGCGTTGGTAATTGTGCTTAGCCTGTGGGCGATCACCAATGTTGTTCGATTGGCCATCAACTGGTCCAGCGCTTTTTGGACCATCATTTCGGACTCGGAATCCAGCTCGCCGTTGCTTCATCCAACATTAAGATTTTTGGATTACGCAGGAAGGCCCGGGCAATCGCCAATCGTTGGCGTTGGCCCCCAGATACCTTGACTCCACGCTCACCGACTTCCGTGTCCAAGCCCCGAGGCATCTTCTGGACAAATTGCGTTGCGTAAGCCATTTCCAAGACATGCCAAAGCTGTTCATCGGAAAAATGCCCCGGCAAACCATAGGTTAAATTGTAACGAATCGTTCCAGACATGATCGCAGCGTCTTGGCCGACCAGGCCGATTTGCTGGCGCCAATCGGCAAGTTGAATATCAGTAATATTGGTATTGCCAATCGTGATGCTGCCCTCGTTAGGTTCATAAAAACGTTCAATTAAGCTGAAAATGGTTGATTTGCCACCGCCGGATGGTCCGGCAAAGGCAATGACCGAATTGGGTTCTGCCGTAAACGACACGTCGGATAAAATGGGGTGATGCTGATCATAAGAAAAACTGACGTGGTTCATCTGAAGTGTTTGATCGCCAATATCCAAATCCGTTCCAGTCAGACGATCTTCTTCATGAGTTTGCAATAATGCCTGGATTCGAGTGGTTGAGCACTTGCTTGGCAACATCAGACATGAATTGGCCGAGAACCGCAAATGGACTAATCATTTGAACCAGGTACATCAGAAATGAAAATAAGGTCCCAATATCAATGGCACCTTCCCGAACCCGGATCGCACCATAGCCCAGAATTCCCAGGACCATGGCCATCATGACCATGCCCATTACAGGTCCGGCAATTGAATCATAGATCGCTTCTTTTAACCCGATGCGATAAAGGCGATACATCCGTTTATCGCCGGCTGTTCGTTCTAAGTTTTCTGCGGTAGACGATTTGACTAGACGGACTTCGCCCAGCATTTCACCGGCTTTACCATTGAGATCTGCCAGTGCGTCCTGTCTCGCTCTGGCAACTTTGTGGGATTGGCGGACAATTGGCAGCAGGCAGATCAAGACGAGCGGAACGGCGATAAACATAATGATAGTCATCCGCCAGTCCATGATGAGCATTAAGACCAATGCGCCAACCAGTTGCAGAATCGAAGTTGCGGTTTTGGGAACCGAATTGGCCAACAGTTCCTTGACCTGTGTGGAATCATTGACCAACCTGGACGTTATTTCGCCAGATTTGGTTTGGTCAAAATAACCCACCGGCAGGGTTAAGATTTTATCCCAAAGTGTTGTTCGCAGCTTATAGACGACGTCTTCACCGAAGAGGCCTAAAATACTGCCAGAAAAGGCTCCAATAATGGTACTGAAAACGAATAGTAAAATGACGGCAACGATTAGGCCGACATCCATTGAATGACCGATTGAGTTGATGATCCCCTTGGCGATGCGGGAACCATCAATTGCATCGCCGTTGCGACAACTCCTAGAAAAAAACCAAACAGCAGTTGCCAGTAACGGGGGTGAATTCGGTTGATTAGGCCCATAAATGTTTTAAAGTTAAACTTGGTATTGTTCTTGGACTGAGCTTGCATCAAAATTATCCCCTAAATCCTTCTAATGATGTGTATACATCCATTGTTATCCCAAATATCCTAGCATAGCAAGCCTTAATTTTACACCAATTTCATCATTTAAAGGGCGATTTTTAGTGAATTGCCCTTTTTAAACGTCCCGTATGATAAAATAATGTCATATTTGGGGTAGAATGGTTCTGTTCATGATTTTAACTTCTCGGAAGAAAGGATGACATTGGTAATGACTAAACGGACATCAAAAGTGTTTACGTATCATGATTTTGATGATGACGTGGTCTTTACCAAAAATCAAAATGCCACCATTCCTGAGGGCTACATTTGGCTGCATCAAAATTGGTTTTACCGCGTAACGGCGACGGTCGTCTACTGGGTGGCGGTTGTTGTCAGCTTCGTTTATTGTCGGCTGTATTTGCGGACGTCTTTTCGAAACAAACGGTGTCTGCGCACCCAAGGCAAACGGGGCGCCTTCATTTATGCCAACCATACCCAGCCGCTGGGGGATGCACTTTTACCGATGCTGGTCGCAATACCCCGGCGGGCGTATCCGATTGCGGAACCTGCCAACCTTGGTATTCCAATCGTCGGTCGTCTCTTGACGATGGGTGGTGCGTTGATCCTACCCGCGAAATTATCACAAATGATCCAATTCCAGCGGGCGATGAATGCTCGATTGGACCAGCATCAACGAGTGTTTATCTATCCCGAAGCCCATGTTTGGCCGTATTACACCAAGATTCGTCCGTTTCCAGTTGGCGCATTCCATTATCCAGTCGCTGCCGACCTGCCCAGCTACAGCATGACGATTACATATCAAAAAGGCCGACTGTTGAGCCGACCCAAGCAGGTGGTATACTTCGACGGTCCGTTTATGCCGGACAAGTCACTTCCGCGTAAACAACGCCAACAAAAACTCCACGATCAGATTCATGCCCAAATGGTGACCCGCAGTCACCAAAGCAACGTGTCATTTATGACCTACCAGCATCAATCACATTGATTTAAGGGGGATTCATTATGGAAAATCAAACCGTGCCAATTTTTTACGCTGTCGATGACAATTATGCACCTTATCTGGCAGTTTCACTGGCTTCACTGGTCGCGCATACATCACCGGACAGGCATTACCAGGTGATTGTGTTGTGTGATGATCTCAATACCGACAATCAAGGGCGGCTTAAAGCCTTTGAAACGGACAACCTCAAAATTCAGTTTGTTTCAATTAATGACCGCTTGAAGCAAGAAATTACTGATAAGAATAACAAACTACGCAGTGACTACTTTACCTTTACAATTTATTTCCGGCTGTTTATTGCTGAATTGTTCCCCAAATTGGATAAGGCGCTCTACCTGGATGCGGACACGGTGGTTTTAAAGGACGTGGGTGAATTATTTGATACCCAGCTGGGGGATAACCTGGTTGGCGCAGTGCCGGATCACTTCATCGGCCACACTCCGGAAACGATTGACTATGCTGAACAAGCCGTTGGGATTGATTCACAGAAATACGTTAATTCCGGCGTGTTGTTGATGAACCTGGCTGAAATGCGCCGTTCAAAATTCGCTGAACACTTTTTGCAGCTCTTGAACAAGTACCATTTCAAGAGTTTGGCCCCGGATCAGGACTACATGAATGCCATCGCGAGAAATCGAATTTATTATTTGAACCCGTCATGGAACATCCAAATCACCACGCCACAGGATGTTGACCCCTGGCTGATTCACTATAACTTATTTGCCAAGCCGTGGCGCTATGATGATGCCCCTCGACAAAGCTATTTTTGGACCTATGCCAAACAAACCGATTACGAGACCATGTTAAAACAGCAGCTCGCAGATATGAATCCTAAAGAAGTTGCCCGTGATCAGAAGAATCAGTCCGATTTGATTCAATTAGCCGTTGATATTATTAAGACCCCAACGACATTTTACGCAAGGGCCAAGCAAGGAGTAAAAATTGCCCTATGACTTTTACACCGGTAAAGCTTGGCGAGCGTGACAAAGTGATTCAAAACATTGCTGAAAACGTCCGTCAGGGAAAATTTAATCAAAAAGTCGAACTACATGATCCAGTACTGACACTTACCGAGCAGCATGAGGTGTTGGACCACTTCTTGAAGCTTCACCAAACTAAACGTTATCATTGGCGGGCAGCCGAAGCCCGGTCGGTCATGAATATGGCTGCGAGGATGATGAATCCCAATTTAAAAGTTGAGGGGACTGACAATTTAAAGGCATTGGAATGGCCGGCAATCATTACCTGTAACCACTTTAGCCCGATTGACAGCCTGCTGGTTCGATCAGCCCTGAATCAACCTGATTTGTCGATTGTCGTTGAGCTCACCAACCTTAAAATGCCCGGGATGCTGGGATTTTTGATGACATACGCTGATACGATACCTGTCAGCGACAGCGTCAATTACATGGGCAAGGGGTTTATTGCCCTTTTGCAAAGTAGCTTGGCACGCAAACAGTCAATTCTAATTTATCCGGAACGGGAAATGTGGTTCAACTATCGCAAACCGCGGCCGCTTGAACGGGGAGCGTACTACTACGCCGTTAGATTGAATGTGCCAATCGTGTCCTGCTTTGTTTCGATGGTTGACGCCCCGACCAAATCGGATCCGCATGGCATCAATTATACGGTCCATGTGTTACCGCCAATTTATCCGGATGCGGTCGAAAAGTCGGCCACATCACAGCGGGAAGCTGCCGAAAAGATGCGCCAAATTGATTACCAACAAAAAGTTGCTGCCTATGAAAAGGCCTATGATCGTCAATTCACTAAGGATTTTAGTCCAGACGACATTGCTGGTCATTATCAATAACTAAATGGACAACAAAAAGGCATGACCGTGAACAAAATGATCTTTCATTCACAGTCATACCTTTTTTAGGATCGAATAACGAATTAGTTAGGTAGATTGCAAATTTAATCCGAATTTTTGGACAAATTTGCAATCTACCTATAGTTTAATCTATGAAATCAGAAAAAGTATACTAGTGGAAAAGTATATTTAGCGACTAGTATACTTTTTAAAATGCTTGTTTATCAGTGATTATAGGCCAATTATCATAAGTATACTTTTGCACTAGTATACTTATGACTGTTTTCTCTGATAAATGCTGTCGAAGATTTCTCTCTCTCTATCTGAAAGCGTGTTTTGCTTATATGCCTCAACAGCGCTTTCTACAAGTTCATACATTTTCACGTCTTTAATGTAAGCTAGACTCTTTATCGTGTCAAAAACAGGTGTATCGACCCTTAGGCTTTTTCTGTCCGCTGCGGAGTATTTAGTAGTTTTTTGTTCATCTCTGGAATCATCGACTGTTTTTTTATGTTCACTTCGAAGTGATCAGCATCTTTTTTAATCAAGGCCATCAGCACTTATCTCCTTTCCAAGTGGTGTTAGTTTTTTGCCATTGAGATATTTTGGCGTGTAGACATAATCGTCAGCAATATCTCCTTTACTTTCGAATTGGTCTATTCTTTCCATTAATTCCGCGTAAAGATCGGAAAAGAGTGCGAACATAGCACGATCGTGGTAGTCTTCAAACTGAACTCCGTATTCACCATAATTTTCAAGGCGTAAGTGACTTTTGATAATGGCATTGAATATATTCTGTTTACCAAAATATTTAACGGTCTTATCAACAATGAGCTGTTCAACCGTGTGAGTTTTGTCAAGCATGACTAACAGTATTCCCGCGACCTGAACATTAATCTCGTCGCTGAAGTCATCGTATAGAGTTTGAAGATAAGTTTTGGTTAGTTCCTTTGAACCCTCAAATGCGAATCTCTTGGTTTCTTGCACAACAATTACATAGTCAGTTGCAACCATTATGTTGTCGACTTTTATATCTGTTGCTGGTGGAGTGTCTATAAAAATAAAGTCATAGTCGTCTTTGATTTTATCTAGTAATTTTTTGAAGTAAAAGGTTCGTTCGTGGACACCCTTTATATGGTCGGCTACCCATGTGCCCCAGTTTCGAAAATCAGAATCTCCTGCAATGGCATCTAGATTTTCTGTTAGATGCGTGATTCCCTTACTTAGATCCTTATCATTTAAGCATCTTGTTATAGAAGCGGGCCAATTTGATTTATTAAAGGTCATACCGAGCATGAATGTACTGTTTGCTTGGAGATCCATATCAATATGTAAAACCTTTTTATGGAAAACGGTGGCAAGAGTGATTGCGAACATCACATTATTGGTCGTCTTGCCAACGCCCCCTTTTTGGTTACTTAAAGCGATTACGTACGTCATTGATAACACTCCTCTCATAAGTATACTTCTGCTACAAATATAGTATACCATATTGAAACCTGAAATCAAGCTTTTTTATCAAAAGTATACTAATGTAAAAGTATACTAATATACTCTTATACTTTTACATTAGTATACTCGTGGATTTGTGGATTAATATACTAAAAAACATCAAAAGTATACTTTTGATGTTTTTGTTTACATTTTCTTTGTTATGGTGTATGGTTACCTTAAATAAAAGAAAAGCGCCACCCAACGGCAATTGGGAAGCACTCGACAAAAAAATCTTTTTCATTCAACTAAAGAGATTATACCAGCAAAATGGTAAGATGTCGAGAATGGTGTGATTTCAAAACGGTAGGGGACAAGCTGCCGGGTAAAAACAAAGGGGACACGTGTGGTGAGCGACTTCTGTGCAAATTCACTGGATCTAGTTAATTAGATCCGTAGGCGGTAATTTAAAAATTTAAAAGTTTATTCGGGGGTAGTCGGACTACGTCCACCTTAAGCAACTTGGCATAACGCTAAGTTGCTTTTT
>NZ_BBAG01000085.1 GCF_001311135.1 Secundilactobacillus paracollinoides DSM 15502 = JCM 11969 | reverse complement strand
ATGTGAAGTAGAAATTGGTATACTAAAAAAGTCCCTACTTGGGCCACATTATCAAAAGATAAGAGGTGTGTGAGGTGCGATCAATTAATTATAGCACAGGCATTAAGACTGCCTAAAATAAAAGGATCCTAGTATTAAAATGGGAGCCTTTTTGTGTTTTAATCTTTACTGAATAATTAAAGTATTTAACAAAAGAAATTAAAAACCTCATTTTGCTCATTCATCGCTGTTTCCAACATAACAGGCGAACCGCACACCATAAAGCCATTTATTCCAACTCATTTGATGTTATAATTGTAAGGGCTTACTAGACTGTGAAAGAGGTTTCTGCCATGCGCCAAATACCAATCAAAATGACTTTCTTTTTTCAACTGCATCCCATCATTGCCACCATCTTTTTTGGTGAATTAATTGTTCTGACAATGCTGTTCAATCACGTTGCCGTGGCGTTGACAGGAATTGTTTCTTTGATGATCATCAATGTTTTCTATCTTGGCAGACACGCTGCTTGGCAACAGCTCAAATTCAACGGCGTCTTATTTTTCATGATTGTCTTTTTTAACGTCTTACTTAATCAAAAGTTTTCACCCTTTCTATGGAAAGTGTCAACCGGCTTTTTCACATTTAAGTTATCCTATCCGGCACTCCTCTACGGCATCACGATGGGAATCATGTTAACCGAGATGTTAATGACGTTCGCCTTGTTAAACACCATTTTAACGGCCAATAAATTAATTTATGTTTTGCGCCAATAACACCAAAGCTCGCACTACTGGTCACAATTTCGTTTAATCTAGTCAGAGATTTAATCAAACGATTTGGTCAGCTGTTACTTTTACAAAAGACTCGAAATCTCGATACCACCACTGGATCATTACCAACCCGGCTAAAAAAAATATTAAGTCTGTTTCAAATTTTGCTTGAAGATTCCTTATCATCCGCGATGGAAACTGCCAATCTGATGGATGCCCGTGGCTTCGGGGCCGCCAAGCGAACTCATTACCGTTCCTATCGTTTTAACCCAACCGACTGGTTCTTTCTGATGGGTACCACGGCTGCTTTTGCGTTATTATTGTTTGTAAGGATCAACGCAATGGGCTGGACGAATTCGGTTGCCGATTTCAACACCATCCTTTTCACTGGCGACCTTTATCCAATGGTTCTATTGGGTAGCTTTACGTTACTACCATTAATCGCTGAGGGGGTCTACCATTTATGGACCAATTAATTCAAATTCAAGATTTGACGTTCACTTATCCAGCTCAACAACAGCCAGTTTTAAAAGATATCAACCTTACCGTTAATCATGGCGACTTTATTGTCATTGCCGGCGATACTGGAAGCGGCAAAACCACCCTGCTCAACCACCTGAAAAAAGAACTCATTCCAGCTGGGGAAACGACTGGTGACGTCTTAATTAATGGTAAGCCCATCAAAACCCTTTCCCAACTCGACAGCGCCCAAACCGTGGGATACGTTGCTCAAAATCCGCAAACCCAACCGATCATGTCGACAGTTATCGAAGAATTGGCTTTCCCATTAGAAAACGTTGGCTGTCCCAGTAATGAAATTGAACGCCGAATCGCTGAACTAAGTAATTACTTAGGACTTGATCAATTGCTGGACCGCCAAATCAGTGAACTTTCCGGTGGTCAGCTGCAACTGGTCAACTTGGCATCGGTCCTCATTCTTCGACCTAAAATTATCTTATTGGATGAGCCAACTTCTCAATTGGATCCGCTCACCACTCAGCATTTCTTTGAAGTACTCCGCCGCGTCCATGAGGAACTGGGAATTACCATCATCCTCAGCGAACACCATTTAAGTATCGCGCTTTCACTAGCTAACCGGATGCTCTTGATTCAACATCAAACAATTACGTTTGACGGTCCACCGACTGAGGGAATCAAGCTAATGGGTAACGATGAGCGGCTGGGATACTTTATTCCTCCCGTCTCACAAGTCTTTCTGGCTGGTAAGCGTCATCTCGACGACCTGCCAATTTCAGTGGCCGCGGGACAACGGGCAATTCGCAAGGATCGGATTCACTTAAAGCCAACAACAGCCTTAACCCAATCACCAATTCAGCAACCTGCCAATGTCATTTTAAAAGCTAAGAATATTCAGTTTTCATTTGACCGGCAAAAAAATATTGTTGACCACTTGGATTTAAATGTCCATCAAGGAGATTGGCTGGCAATTATCGGTAAAAATGGGGCTGGCAAATCGACGCTGTTAAATTTATTAACTGGATTGCGAACACCGCAACACGGGAAGGTTTATTTTAATCAAAAGGTTGTTTGGAAGATTCCTACGCCACAACGAATCAAATCCCTTTCCTTTCTATCGCAAATCCCAACTCTTCAATTTCGAAGCGGAAGTGTCTATGAGCAACTAACTATCCAAGCCAGGGAATTAGCTTTAGATCATCCCCAATCACGGATTAACGCGATTGTTGACCAGCTGAAACTCCAGTCGATTCTCAAACATAATCCATTCGATATCAGTGGCGGTCAACAACAACTCCTTGGCTTGGCAATTGCTTTATTAGCAAAACCAACCCTTCTTATTTTGGATGAACCACTAAGGGATTGGATCCATTTACTAAAAATTTTGTTGGCAATATTTTAAAGCAGGTGCAACAAGCCGGTACAACCATTATTATGGCAAGCCACGATATGGCTTTTGCGCCACATTTGCCGATCACTGTGCCTTTATGTTTGACGGCCACATCAATACGTTTTTACCAACAAGAGATTTCTTTACCCATAACTTCTTCTTTACAACATCAATTAATCGCTTGGTCAGAAATCAAGTTCCAGAGGCAATGCTGGCAAGGGATATTGAACTTAACAACGCTTCGAATGATTAGGGGTTAACCAATATCAATTAGCTTTGGAAGTAACTTGAAAGGGGGTGAGTCATGCTTGAAAAAACTTCTTGATCTAACCTATGTTCATCGGCTGCTAATCGCTGTTCTGTTAATGATGACCTTTTTAGTGCTGCTACTTCTATTACGGGGAAAACATTATCTGCTATTTAGTTTTATGTGTTTACTATGTAGCATCCTGCCAGCATATTGGCGCTTTGAACGTGAGCCAATCAGAACCAAAACATTAATGTTCATTGCAATTTTAATTGCGTTGGCGGTTGCCGGTCGGGTGCCACTCGCTGCTATTCCAAGCGTTCAAGCTGCCAGCTTTATCATCATTATTGGTGGCATCAGCTTGGGACCCGAATTAGGTTTTATCACCGGATCAACAACCGCTTTAGTCTCAAACATGTTCTTAGGCCAAGGGCCATGGACACCATGGCAAATGCTTGCTTGGGGGTTAATGGGATTAACGGCTGGTCTTTTAGGCAAAACCAGGATTAAGAAAAGTCTGCTCTTGGTCGTTATTTTTGGCGGCGTTTGGGGCTTCTTATTCGGTTGGATTATGGATCTTTGGTACGCATTAGCCTATGTTAATCCGCTCAATTTAAAAAGTTTCATTTTAGCATTCGGTGCCAGCGTACCGTTTGATGCTCTCCACGCCGGAGCCAACGTTTTGTTATTAACCTTTTTGTACAAACCATGGGAACTATTATTTAATCGTTTAGTTCAGAAGTATCAGTTACTATCTAAATAAATTTGAAAGTGTGATTATTCATGAAGAAAACCAAATTATTAGTGTTATCCGTTGCAAGTCTGTTAACATTTGGTGCTATGGCTCCTACTATTACTTCTCAAGCTGCTGTCAAAAGTGCTTCAACCAGTTACCAAAAGAGTAAAAATAAGGCGCTTTACACTTACGCCAAAAAAATGATGGCTAAGAATCGAACTGGCCTTTCTGGCAAAACAGCTTATATTTTCAGCAAGAAAGCTTATAAAACAAACGGTGCCGCAGCTGGTTACTCCGATCTCTTAGTTGGTTTAAAGGGTCACGGGTACAAATTTACCAAAGGCCAGAAAAACTTAGTCGCTAAAAATTTGGTCGTTAACTCAAAGAGTACCGCTGCTGATTTGGCAACTGCCATTATGGGCTTGAAAGCAGTTGGCCTCAATCCAACCAACTTCAAACCAGCTGGGGCAAAAAAATCTATGAATTTGGTTTCCCAACTTTACCGTCAATCAATGACCAAACAAACGGTTAACGTTCAAAGCCAGTCTTTAATTGCATTATCGGCTAGTTCGTCATTTAAACGGCCAGCCAATGCCAAGTTTACAAAAGCCAGCTTAAGCAATGCCATTGTGAAGACCCAACAAAGCAACAACGGCTGGGGCTACAGTAATAACCTTGCCACGGTTGACAGCGATACGACTTCAATGGCCGTTATCGGGTTAACTCGCGGTAAAACCAACAGCAGTGCCGTTACCGGTGCCATCACCAAGGGCCAAACCTACTTAAAGAATGCCGTTTATCCTTCTGGTTCATACGGTTATACCTTCCAAGGCAAGAATACACCAAATGCCAACTCAACCGCTGAAGTTGTCATTGCCTTTTCAACCAACTTGAATACACTAAAATTTGTTAACAACAGTACGAAAGCTAATCAAGCCGCCTCTTCATTGCGTGCCATGCTCGGTTACGTTAATAAAACCGGTTCGATCAAGGGTGCTTACTCACAACTCTTAGGTGTCGCCCAAGTTAACTTAGCAACGGCTGCTTACCAACAGGCTCAAAAGAAGCATTCTGTTTACACATTGAACTAATAGTTAGGAACTTTCAAAATGAAAAAAATTGTCGGTATTTTAATTGGCGTCGCCCTCGTGTTTGGTCTGGCATTCGGTGTTCGTCAAGTCATGTCCAACCATTCAACACCAGTTGCGACGCAAAAGAGTCAATCCGCTTCCAAAAAATCTGCCAGCCAAAAACAGCCCACCTCAACGAAATCGGCTAAGAAGTCGTCGGATAAATCCAAGCAGACTGCCAGCCAATCCAAAAAGCAGGCAGCTAAGCAAGGTCAAAAACACCATCAAGCAAGAAAAAAGAAGCCGAGTTCAAAGGCAACGACTCATTCGACCACAACGTCCCACCAAGCTGCCAAGGGTCATTCTGGTACTAAGCCAACTAACCGGTCAACGGCTGCTTCCAAAAAAAGCACCCCCACTTCAACGCGATCGGCTCGTCAATCAACAGCGAAGAAAAACACGCCTGCTAAAAAGCGAACCGCTGAAAAGAAACGGGTAGTGGTTGCAAGAAAGTCTGACCAACATCACACTACTGTCTATTTAAAAGTGTCCGGATATAAAAAAACGTTCTACGCTGGCAAAATGCCCATCACTAAGAAATCAACTGCATTTTCCGTCTTGAAAGCCACCCATTTAAAGCTCGTTTACACCAGTACACCTGATATTTATGTCAGTTCAATTAATGGGTTAAGAGAGAACGATGTCCGCCCCGGCAGTGGTTGGATGTATTCTGTTAACCATAAATTCGTTGACAAATCAGCTGGTCTTAAGCGGCTAAAGAAAGGTGAAACTGTTCACTGGTACTTCTCAGTTGACGGTTATAAAGAGTGATCACTCATGAAAAAAGCGATGTTCGTTGGCGCGATTGGTTGTGGTAAAACCACCCTCATTCAAAGAATGGGCGATATGCACATCCGCTACAACAAAACCCAAGCCATTGAATTTTACGATAATATCATTGATACCCCTGGTGAATACGTTGAGCATCGGGAATTGTACTCAGGGTTGAGAACAACTTCCACCGGTGCCAAGCTGGTCGTTTTAATGCAAAGTGCCGTTGACCCGCGAATCGTCCTGCCAGCTGGATTTAGTACCATGTTTACGCAGGAATCCATTGGTGTCGTCACCAAAATTAATTTAGCGACGCAACAACAAATCGACTTAGTCAAGAAACGGTTACTTGAAGCCGGTGTTAAAAAAGTTTTCACTGTTTCCGCGATCAAGGGAACCAACGTGAAGGAATTCATGGATTATTTAAAACAGTACTAATCGTATTCTTTGTTGAATCGTGACATGTACCAACAATTTAATCAGGCTAAAAGACGTTAAGTCGGCACTCCTCAGATCTTTGGAGAAGCGACTTAACGCCTTTTTTACTGCATCACCCATTTCCCATAATAATGGATAGCGGTATAACTAATAATATATCATCAATTCTGAGGAGAATTCTATGAAGAAGTTAAGAATCGTTGTCATCACCTGTCTCACGCTATCAGCAATCCTAATTGCTGGTTTGACAGTTAAGCAAACCATCTTTGCATCCAAAAAAGTCCGAGCCCAACATTACCAAGTCCGTTAAGCCCAAGCACCACTACTTGCTGGTAATGGGTCATGGTGCCGGTGCTCCCGGTGCTCCCGGTGCTCCCGGTGCTCCCGGTGCTCATGGTGCTCATGGTAACGGAACCACCGAAGCTCATTTTTTACAGTCAAAATTTTTGCCTCAACTACGGAAATATGCCAAAGAAGTCAAGAATAGTCGGATCACCTGTTACAATCCCAAACACGATATTGTCCGGGACACTTTGGTTTTCCACAAAGGATCGTATAAAATTAGCAAAAAAACAACTGTCATTATGTTTCATTTAGACGCGGGTGGCGGTGCTTATGCTCATGGCGGCCACGTCATTATTCATCGACCGACCCCTACAAAACGTGATCGGCGATTGGCCCACGTCATCAAAAAATACGTTGGCCTTAACCCTGCTTACCATGGTTATAGTTATCGAACTAATTTGCGTAACTGCAACGTATTACGTCGCCGTGGTATTGACTACAGCCTCGTTGAAATGGGCTTCATTACCAATAAACATGATTTTAAAAAGATTAATCAACATCTCGATCAGATTGTTAAGAACGATATTGAGGCAATCACTCATGAAACAATTAAGTAACTGGTAACTATCGGTTATTTAGTTCTACCAAAACTGTTATTAAACGGTAGATTGTAAAATTTAAGTTGAACATATTAGTGGACAGAAAAACCCATAAAGGTCTTTAATGGTGTCACCACAACATTCCACTAGAAAGACCAACTTCATGCAGACAATGGGGGCCCATTACTTACTGCTCAAATGGACGTTAGTTTTTATAAGCATACCAAATTAAGTGATTTGAATGATTCTCTTACAAATGATCAAAATGCAGTAATTAAGGATAATAAGCTCTTAGCGCAAGATCCAAATGACTACACAGCTCTTATAAATCTACAAACAGACGAAAGGGAAGTAAGCGAAGACCAAAAAAATATAAATACTTTTAGTGAAATTTATTCAGATCTTTATGCCAATTGCATATCAAAAAGCACTACTCATTAATTTGAGTGGTGTTTTTTATTGTCTAATAAAATTTTGATTTTATAACGTGATATAAACGCATTCTGCTTAATTTAAACGGACAAGTATACATCTAAAAGGTGAACGTGTTGTCTGAGAGCGCGTAATTATTTACTTTTTTCTTTGTTAGCATCGCTGGATTCCAAAGCCTGCATTTGAGTCGTAAGCGTATTTTGTTCAGATTAAATTAAAATTGTAAGTTACTTATTACAAGATACAAGTTACAAGATACAGATTACAAGTTACAAGATACAGATTACAAGTTACTTGTAATCTGTATCTGGGTGACTCTTTTTATAGCTTCGAAGCCCACGCTTTATTATGTCATCTAAAATCTCAACCATTTTTGTATTTTCTTCGAAGGCAATTTTTCGAATATCATTGTAAAATGATTCTCTAACTCGTAATGGTTTTGTTTTTTCTTTTCGTTTAAAAGGAGAGTCGCCATCTTTTAATTGACTCTCTGCATCAATCTGATCTAAAAGACTTTTCTTTTCCGGCATATTCTACCCCTCCAACAGATTAATTCGTGATAGAGCTTCATCTAATACTACTTGATACATATATAAAGCCCTTTTGTCCCACATATCCTCATCTCTAATTCCACTTTTTCCGAAACGTTTAACACGTTCTCTTTGAAATACGTTCCCATGAAATAGGGCTTTTCCAAAGGCTTGATTAGCGGCTTTCAACACTTCATGATCGACAGGTCCGTCTTTTTTAACCAGATAGGCAATAATGCCAAGCAAATCAAATGATTTGTCATAGTCTTTTCTAAGCCCTTGAAGATAGCTTACAAATTTTAAAGAACTTGAGTAAGATTGCTCTTGAGTCTGCATAACCATAATTACGTAATCTGAGGCTAAAACGGCATTATTTGTATATGCTGATAGCGTTGGCGGAACGTCTATTAAAATATAATCATAATCATTTCTAATTTTTGTTAGCAAAGTTTTTAAAAATAGTGGTCGGTCACTTTTCTTATAATCTTCAAGCATATCAGGAAGCAAAGATAAGCTCCAATCACTAGGCATCAGATCAAGGTAATCTGTGACGTGTGCAATGGACTCAGATAAATCCAGATTCTTAATACCATCAGTTAAACTTTTGGAATTTTTTTGTTTGAATACAGGAAATGTTTTTTCTATAATTTCACTAGCATTTCCTTGTGGATCAAAATCAATTAATAAGGTTTTTCTATGGGCTTTATTTAATAGATAAGAAAAGGTTACACAAGTTGTTGTTTTTCCAACTCCACCTTTAAAGTTTCCTATCGTGATCGATGTGGTCATACAGGATCCTCCAGACTTGAACTTATTAGTTCATAGTCATTGTAATGCAACGAGCATAGCAATTCAACGTAAATATAAAGATACAAATTACAAGTATCAAATTACATGAAACTTGTTACAAATTACTTTTGTTATTTTTGCGATTTTTGTTTATAAACAAGCTGAATAGTGGTATGGTTAATTCATAAAATAGAACATAAAAAAACACCCACCGACTGGAATCGGTGAGCGCCACAAAAAAGGCATCAAAGGCATCAAAGGCATCATTGTTTAACGACT
>NZ_BBAG01000084.1 GCF_001311135.1 Secundilactobacillus paracollinoides DSM 15502 = JCM 11969 | reverse complement strand
AAACACTCTTCGAAATATTTCAAAGACTATTTGTATTATTATGTAATCGTTAAATGGTTTTTATTTAATGAATATATAATAAATCATTGAACACAGTGTCTTATGTATTGAATGCTAAGGGTGAGATTAATATCATCCGATTACGAAAAGTTACAGTAAGTTTAGGAGACTTTCTGTTACAAGACTCTAACATATTCAATTTTCAGGGGAGAAAAATAGCTATGAAACTCAAGAAAATATCACAATAGCTATTATGCAATGCACCATCAGCGCAAGTACGGTCCTCAATCCGTTACAGTCACATGCTAGCGCCTATAAAACACTTAAAACGACATACACACATCCAGAGTATTCGTCACAATTGCTGGTCCATGCTTCAAGCTTTAGCAAATCCATCTACGTTTGGAATCTAAACCATACAAAAGTTCGCTATAACTTAAAAAACTATCCAGCCACAACATACTCTGTTAATGCCATTACAACCTTCAGTCATAATGGCCAAAAATCTGTTTATTATCATATCTATCCAATTTCTCCAGAAAAAGATACTAAGTTAGCTGGTGGATATGTATGGCATAAGTACCTTACAAACGGGCACAATCCGAATTACAAGCTGATCAATAACGAAGATATTATGCACTTTGGAAATTCAACAGAGTATCAAACCTATATCAAAAAATCGCCATCTCAGGCACTAACTAGAAAGATACTTGCCTTATTCCCCAACAGTACTGTCTCTCTTGATTTAAGTCTGGCATCATTAAAGTACAACAAAAACACTTATAACATCACCAATATCCAATCGATAAAACGGATTAATTCATTAGATACGTATCTCAATACGAAAAACACGTCATCCAATGCCCAAAGGTACACAAAAATCAAAGCTTATTTAGCAGCTAATGGCTATACCACTAGTGTACGGAACCAAAAACTCGTCATCGGTATTTACATTAACAACTTCACGTTTCACTCCTGGCAGATGGATGATGGAACAAGGATTCATAACCGGTATTGAAAAGTAATTAGCCGTCATATCACCCATTATTTAATCGAATTAAACTAATTAAAAGAGACTGTCCACAAACATATGGACAGTCTCTTTTAATGATCAAACTACTTTAAATTAACGTTTACCCAAGCATACCCTGGGTCATTATTGCCAGTTGAATTAATGCAAATTGTATTCAACCTAAGACTAGTCTCACCCTGCTTAGTCACCGTCTTCTTCGAATGCAGTAACAATTCAAATTTCTCAGACTTATGCGGACCAAGAAAATCTGTATAAGTGCCATTAGTTTTAATGTTGAACATCTTTGGACTTAAACTGGTTGCTTGTGAAAAAGCAAAATGGTTTGGTTCGGCATTACTAACCGGGTACAATCGTGCGACGTAATTTGTGACAATACCGTCAAATGCACTGATTGCCCCAAAACGGTAATACCCATTATCAGTATTATTATAGGCAGTTCCCGTTATCTTGGCCCAAGTCGGATAGTTAGAATGTTTTTTGGACACTTGATAAAGATAAACATTATTGATCTTTAGCTTATAGTTGGTGTCAAACGTAAATGTCTTTTTTACTGAATAACTTTTCTTGCTGGTGTACGTCTTATGTAATTTTTTTGGTTGGTTATTCTGATAATAATTGAAGTAGGCCGCATGTGCACTGACGCTATTAGTAATTAGGCCAATTCCAAATAGCGCAACCATTACTGCAATGATTCTGATTTTTCTACCAATTGTATGACTCATAATGGACACTCCCTCTTTGATTGAAACTAGTATAACACAGATTTTGCTATGTTAAATATCTAGATATGCGGACAAAGTCTCAGGCTGAATTTTTTTAAACACATAAAAAATACCCGGATTATGTACCAAAGAGAAAATCCAAAAGGTGTTTTGGTAGTTACCTATGTTAAAATTCAGTTATAGAGAAGGGATGACACGTATGAAAAAGACACTTATTGCCGAGCTTGCTTTCGCAAGTTTGGTCTTATACTTAGGATTCACAACGCAAAACGTTTCAGCCAGTACTGCCTACCGAACAGTTACAACAAAAAGCTATGCCAAATCAACCCCGGCCTATCATGTTAAAAACGCAACTAAGAGTGTCTACATGTGGAACAGCACACTGACGAAGAAACTTCATAACTTAAAAAACTATCCACGAACAACTTGGTACGTAAAAAAAGCGTTAAATTAACTAATGGTAAAAAAACCGGAATTTTCTACTATATCCAAAATAAAAGTAACTCAGTTAGCGGATACGTTTGGCGCAACTACTTAACCAAAGGTGCCTACAAGTCATCAGCAACTCCAACAAGGGCGTCACTGTCTGAAGCAGAAATTGTAAAGCAGGTCATGAATGTATTACCAGGTACAGTATATGATGCTAGTCTTCAAAAAATTGCTGATAGCAACATTGCTCATGATGGCGACGTCTATGCAAATATGCAAGAAGCGCTACCCAAGAACGAGCAGTCAAACTTTGCGATGCTTGGCTTTGATTACTTTGATAATGCAACGTTATTATCGGAATTAAAGGCTGGCAAGATCTCATATGATGCTTATTCAAAACAACTGTTAACTGAGAACTTAACCGCACAGTTGAAAGATAAGGGCCAAGTATTCTACTCACTCATTAAGGGAAAAACAATTAACGACTTTTCTGGATGGCACATTGCGGTATCAGCTATCCTTCTACTTCAAAGTACTTTGGGTCTGCGCTGGTATTGTTACTTAAACCCACAGCTTAATGGGATTAGAACAAATGAGCCAATTGGCCTGTCAGATTCAAGCTTATAAGAGTGCGAATCAGACAGCAGTAAACTAAATTTTCTCACAAAAATAACGTCATCTGATATTGACCGTAAGTTTAGTCAATATCCGATGACGTTATTTAACTTAATTTGCTGGAATCGCTAACTGAAGTCCAAATTCAACCTCGTCGACATCCACCAGCCTTGTACAATAGTAAATCCCAATCTTATAATTACTCATCGCATCCCGCTTGGCTTGCGTATAACCTGCATCATTCAACGCTTGTTCAATTGCTGCAGCTCGTTGATTGGTAGAGAGGTTCGTGTACTTTGTTGGATCAAAATAAGTATTGACGCTCGGCAACGAAATGGTGTCCGTAAACGCGTTACTATAATATTTTGAATCAACCAGATTCTCACTCAGATCGATGGACACTTTTGAATTCGGAAACATCGCGAGTACCTTTCGTGTCAGCGCTTGTGAAGGAGATTTTTGAATGTAGTTTGCGTAGTCTGTATCCGAGACAAAGTCATGGTTACCTGGTATTACAAATAAATTATTCCAAACGGCGTAATTCTGGTTATACCCTTTGGTGAGGTACCCTCGCCAGATACGGCCGTTAACTGGCGTATGATACCGCTTATTAGGTGATGCTGCTGTAACGTAGTAGTAAACCGCGTCCTTGCGGACAATTTCACTCTTAGTCAGCGTCCAAATAGAGTTGGGATAGTTTTTGATATTGTGCAGTTTCTTTGTGTGTGTCTTATTCCAAAGGTAAGCATTTTGCGTTTTATTCTTGGCATGAAATTTTGGAGCGTGTGAATAATACTTTGTCTTGATGATTTGATACGAACTGGCGCTGGCTTTTGTTTGGATTGTGTTAACAGCCACCGTCATCGTTGCCAGAATACCTGCTATTGTGGCAAGATATTTTATTGTTTTGTGCATGATTGACCCTCCTGATTTAAAGATAATCGTCCCCTGATTAATTTTATTTTACATCAAGAAAGGGATTAACAATACAACATCAAGTAGCCTGATTAAGAACTATTCAGCATAATCTTGCGGGTCATATGGGTATTAGCTACTCACCGCCGTAACTCGTACGATTCAAAAACGACCATGCAGCCTCATTAGCGTTTACCTAATGAGGCTGCATGGTCGTTTTTAATTCATCTCAAGTGACTTAGACCCGTCTGCGATGCGAAACGGCAAATACGATCAGCTCACCTACTACAATAAGTGCAAAGAAGATAACGAGCACAACGAATGTGACCAATCGTAAATGCGGCGATTGTGCCAGACCCGCCCCATCCGTTTTACGCAGGAAAATTACCGCAGATAGTAAAATGAAGATCACCGCCAAAATGAGGTTGGTGATGAGATAGCCGTGTTTCATGAGTCCTTCACCTCTTACACAGATTTATTTTTAAAGACCAGATAACTAGCAACTAAAAAGAGCGCCACATACACAACAATACCCACAACGAAATTAGTGATACTTAACCCCGTCTGTGTTTGCAAAGAATGACTGATCAGTTGCGCTTTGAAATTTAACATGTTGACGATATTCCATTTTAATAGGCTTAATTTAGCGATCAACGAGAAGTTTGCCCCATCAATCAACCCGACCATTAAGTAGACCAATACCCCAATGGCCACTGGTATCGCAGGTGTTTTAGAGATCACTGACAGAAAGAAGACAAACGACCCAAGTAACAGTGTTTCAAATGCCGAACCCAAGATCCAAAGAAATGTGTCCTTCATGATGATCGATTGGAACGCCTCGTGGAATAGGGCACCACTGACAATGGTATCCAGGAAAAAAATACCTAAATACATGAGGCCAATAACGATAATCAACGCAACCGCCTTTGAGGCAATGATCTGTAGTCGCGATTTAGCCGCAATAATTAGATTCTTAATGGTGCCCTGCTGAAATTCTGAGGACATCAGATCCGCTGCAAAAACCATAACGATCAGTGGGATGAACTGTAACGTGGAAAACGAATTTTCGACCATAAATTTGGTACCAAAATAAGCTGGTTTTATAGCCGTAACGCCCACCATGACAAGGTAAAAAACACTAATGACTAGTAAAATAAGTCTAACATCTTTGCGACTTCGTAATTTGTAAAGCTCAAGACCAATGCCATGCACCATCCTATTTCCCTCGTTTCATCTGATCTAAAATTTGCATCTCTAAATCATCATCCGTTTGCCTGATTTCGGTCACTTCGATATGGTTAGCGGCAATAATATTGAATACCGTTTTAGTCGTGGCTTCGGTAGCGAGATTCACGACAACGCGACCATTGGCCTGATGAGATGAAATTGTTGCTCGCGTCAACTCAGTCAGCAGCTTGTTGTTATTTGTCGTTGCCAATTCAAACCAATGATTAGCGTCACCACCACGAATATCGAATGCTTCAAGATGACCGCCGTTGTTTAAAATATAAAGGTTGTCCGCTAACCTTTCTAATTCACTAATGAGATGACTAGAGATTAAAAAGGTGACCCCTGTCGCGGCTAAGTCTTGGATGATGGTTCTAAAATCCACGACAGACTGTGGATCAAGCCCATTGATCGGTTCATCTAAAATCACAACCCTTTTCCCCGTAATGATGGCCTGTAAGATACCAACCTTTTGTCGCATGCCTAATGAGTAACCGGAAACTTTCTTTTGAATGTAATGGTCCATTTTGAAGATCGTAATCACGCGTTCCAGAAGTGCCTCATCGACATCGTTCGTATAAAGTCTAATGTTATCCATTCCTGACAGATAAGTGTATAGTCCTGGACTTTCGATCAAGGCACCAATTTCAGTTATCTTTGGTTTTTTCCTGGCAGTGATCGTTTGGCCATTGACGACAATTTCCCCCTGAGAAAAAGGTGTTAATTCCAGGATGCATTTCATTAGGGTTGTTTTGCCAACCCCATTTGGTCCGACTAGGCCGACAATCGTCCCTTCTTGCACGGACATATTGATATTATCTAATATGGTCCTTTTATTGTATGTTTTGGTTAACCCCGAAATTTGCAGTAACGCTGCTTCCATAAACTGTTCACCTACTTGATTTGGACTAAAGTTCCATTATTTTGAAGATTATAAATCTTTGTATACCTTTTATCGTTTATATCATAATGATGCGCCACCTCAATAACCGGTTGAGATAATCTAAAAAGTAAATTCCTGATTTCCTTTGCATTTTCACTATCTAAATTCGCGGTCACTTCATCAGCCAATATTAAATATTTATTTGCAAACAACGCTCGAGCTACTTCAACCTTTTGCCTTTGTCCACCAGATAGCATAGATCCATTTTCTCCAAGGTTTATTTGAAACATATCCGACAACTCATAGTCAGTTGTCAGCCGCGCTTCGGTAAACGCAGACTTTAACTTATCTAATTGTGCTTCAGAATTAAATAGCGAAATATTGTCTGCAATATTTGCCTTATAAATATATGGATTTTGATTGATATACGCAACATCTTCAGTCGGATTCCGTACAATAGCATCATTATTTTTAATTTCTATATAGTTACCAGAATCAGCATTGACATCACCGTTTAAAGTTTTTAATAAAGTACTTTTTCCTATGCCCGATTCTCCAAATATCAAAATCTTATCGGTATTATTTACTTTCAAATCAAAGGAGATAGATTTACTTTCGCTAATTCTAAAGTACATATTACGAGCCTCAAATTTACTCTCTTCGTTGTCCGATTGAGGTTCAGAACTGCTATCATTTCTTTCATATAAGCTAGGCTTTTTATTAATGATTTGTAGAATTTTCTTCCTAATAGTAGCCGTTGATTCCATCTGGTTAAAACTTGAAACCATGCTCATAACAGGACTGATAACACGATCATTTGCGAGAAAAATTGCTAGTAAAGTAGTAAACGTAAACGAGTTTGTTGAAATAATTAGAAGACACCCAATAGAGAATGGAACAATAAAACCAATTCCTGCAACCAAAGATCCAGCCAGTTGGGCTCCCGACTGTCTTACAGAAAGGTGATACTGTCCATCTTCTACATCAACAACTCTGCCATAAAGAATACTGTAAATACGCTTTTGGACTCCATATGTTCGGAACGTTGAATATCCCTGATAAAAATCTTTCACTTTTGTAATGAGCGCATCGTTTTTCTTTGTCCAATTTGAGGCTGCCAAGTTCAACCTCTTAGAAAATAAAATTGGTGTTACTAGCGGAAGAAATGAAAAGGCTATAAATACAAGAGCTACAAGCCTATTAAGAATTAGCATATATGCCAACGAAACTATCAGTAAGAATAAATTTTCAATAATTTCAAAGAACTCTGTCAGATAATTCGTTTCCAACAGTTTAAAATCATTCATCAAAAGCGAAATAATATCCGCTGAATTTTCATGTTTTCCGTTAGCAAACCATGTGTTGGTGATTACTTCACCTTTCAGGCTTATGTTCACTTCTTTTATGACCTTACTTTGTACTACAGATAAAAGAAATTGAGCAAAATAAATCACACCCCAAGCAGCTAGTGCAAGTACAAGATAAATCAAGACAGACTTTAAACTTGTGTGAGCGTTAAATTTTCCAGCATAGTAAACTAGGGATGAAATTAGTACACCATTAAATGAATATATAATGATTAAACAAAGCGAACAAATCATAAGAAACTTGTGCTTTTCAATCAATTCTTTGATAAAGTACATGTTTGTCCTCCTGACCAACACTATGTAAAAGAGGGGATTTATTCATTCCCTCTCAAGTACAATCAAAACAAAAATAAGGAATAACGATGCTATTGCCGTGATGCTAGCTTTTATCTTCGAAGAATTACTCTTAACAAAATTACATTAATGTCAATTTTAGATTTCTTTGAATTAGTACAGGTCATTAGTCCTTATTTGCGTTTTATTTATTCACAGAAATAGAGACTAATTGTGCTAATGTTGTGACAGCCAAGGCTGATCTTCGAAGAACCGTGTCTCAACAACGTTACATCTGCATCAATTGCTGTTTTCTGTAAGCTAACCAATTTGTTCATAATACTACCCCTATCCTTTTCCAAATCTTATTCGCAGAAATAAAGACTGATTGTACTAATGTTGTGGCAACCAAGACTGATTTTTGAAGAACCGTGTCTTAACAGAGTTACATCTGCATCAATCGCAGTCTTCTGTAAACTAATCAATTTATTCATCATCTCACCCCCTTTCAATTTGACCGGTTATTAAGGCATTACACTAATAGTGAATACACCGATAAAATCATCTTCAAAATTCGTATTAACTTTGTAATTGTTGATACTATAATTTCTTACTAGGATTCTTTATTTTCCCCGAAAAGGTTTGACAAACTCCCGGGTATTATAGGCAACCAACCGTTCCATGAACCTGTATCAAGATCGCTTAAAGTTAAAATCAGGCCCGAATTTCCGGTAAACAAGTCCATTGAGCAACGATATCCATAATTTCCAGGGCTAATTATCGTGTGGTCTTTGTATGTCATTAAATAGTTACGTAAAGTTGAAAGGTTATAATCATCAATTAAGCCCAATTCTTTTTTCGCATTTTCGAGAATAATAAACCCAGCAATTCCCCTAGTTATACCTGAAGAATATGAACAATAGGTCTCATCTACATTACATAGATTTTCAATTAATTTTTGATCAGCCGCACTATTAAATGACTGAGCTATCTTATTAAATTCAAACAGAGTTAAAGCAATTCCTGCTGATCCTTCTCCAAGATAAGGAATCAGTCGTTCCTTTCCTAACGAATAATCCGACACTTGCGCAAGGTGTAATTCTTCATCAACAGAAACGTTATTTTCCAATTCACGTCGAATCATTTGAATTGCTGTCTTTTTAAATTCTTCATTGCCTGATAAGAGAGATAGTTCCAGCATAAACAAAGCAATTCCTGACCATCCCCCCTAAAATACCATTTGGAATGCCAAAGGGATCGGAAGATACAAGCTTTATATTCTGGTTATATTTATTTGTAATTTCTTTACCCGCAAGAACAGCAGCCTGTAATAAACTCTCATCACCAGACTGTTCATACAAAGATAATGAAATTAATCCAACGCCAGAAACACCAGAGAATAGACTTAAATCCCCGTTATCTTTTTCTGATAAGCACTTTTGGAATATCATTTTGGAGAGCTTTTTTTCTTTCCAATTTCAAATAAAAACAT
>NZ_BBAG01000083.1 GCF_001311135.1 Secundilactobacillus paracollinoides DSM 15502 = JCM 11969 | reverse complement strand
GATTATGGTGTTCTGATTTGTAGCGTTGGACATTCTAAGGCCGTTGCATTTCACAATTTGGCACTCCATGTGGTGGCTCGCGATGAAGCTAATTCGATTTCTGCTGCGCAGCTCTCGAATGGATCTCCATCGACTCGCACATCAGTAACCGACCAAAGAACGGTCGCTAACTGATGTCGACACCACAGCTCCGTGCCAAATTGTTCCATTCCACTCACTGTGAGCATGCTGGTTACGTTGGTTAAGCATCTAAATACAGGCGAACACAGCTTGAAGAGAAGTCCGCCCTTTACTGCTAGTCAATTCAGTCAAGGTATGCTTGTTATTTTGCATTATATGATAAGTTGCGACTGGAAGATGAGATGACACCATGTAGTTAGCTAATGGCCACGCAGTTTGTATTTAATTTTGCACATAGTAGCGTAGTGGAGCCGGTCGGCATTGCAGGCTGTGGTGTCGGTGTTCGTTAGCGAGGGTACTTTCCTCGCTTACGAACACGGGAGACGTAGGAGATCCTTGAATTTCTAGTTTATATTGTGGAAACGTGTTCCGCAGGCCAACTCCCTACTGTGTAAGACGACTTTGCCAGAAATTCAAGACCGGAATTTCCGGCAAAGTCGCCTTACACTCCGGGAGTTACCCGGCCTGCTCCACACTCTTGCCTCAGCCTGCGGGGCCGACCGGCGGAACGAAGCGGTAATTAGAAAGTATCGACTATCTTGTAAACATAAGCGCTGATACCTGAAATGTCAGCATATCAGCGGTATCATAGTCTTAAAGCGGTTTCTTGACAGAGGGGGAATTATTTTGATTGATAGACGGTTATTTAAGTTGCCGGGGTTGATGGGGCGCGCGATTGTGATTGCGGTGCTCATGTTTATTCAGGCGATCATGATCGTGATTCAGGCGCGCTACCTGTCACAGGCAGTGGTGAACCTGTGGCACTTGCAGCCGATAGGGACGATCGTGACACCAACGGCAATCTTTATTGTGAGTTTTCTGGCACGGCATCTGCTTGGCGTGTTTCAGCAGCGGACGTTTTATCCGTTTGTGGAACAGACGTCGGGCAAGATGCGCTCGGATCTCATGACAAAGTTGTTTCGGCTTGGCCCCAGCGTGGTTGAAAAGGCGGGGACCGGGTCAGTTGTCACGATGGCACTCGAAGGTATTGATAAGGTTCAAACGTACCTGATGCTGATCATTATTAAAATGATGGATATGAGCATTACCCCGTGGATCATTTTGATCTACATTGCGTTTTTGCAGTGGAATTCAGCGCTATTCCTGCTTGTGATCTACCCAGTTATTATTTTATTCATGGTTATTCTGGGATTAGCGGCGCAGAGTAAGGCGGATCAGCAGTTTGCGGGGTATCAGCATTTATCTAATAATTTTGTGGACACGTTACGTGGACTGCCAACCTTGAAACAACTTGGGTTGTCGAAACGATATGCCGATAATGTCTACCATGTGAGCGAGGATTATCGTAAGGAGACCATGGCCACGTTGCGGATTGCAATGACGTCGACCTTTGCACTTGATTTCTTTACGACGTTGTCGATTGCGGTTGTTGCCGTGTTCTTAGGGTTTGATTTAATGGACGACCACATTGCGTTACTGCCGGCGTTGACGATCTTAACGTTAGCGCCTGACTATTTTTTGCCCATTCGGAATTTCGCCAACGACTATCATGCGACCCTGAACGGGAAAAATGCGTTGCAGTCGGTACTGGACGTTTTGGAAATGCCTGAAATTGAAGACCGTCAGGCGCTCACTGACGGGCAGTGGCATGACGACAGTCACATTCAGTTCAATGACGTGACATTTACCTATGACAACATGGACACGCCAACGTTAACCCACCTATCGTTTGATGTTCACGGTAATACAAAGGTGGGGATCATTGGTGCTTCCGGTTCCGGTAAATCGACCCTGATCAACCTGATTGGCGGGTTCTTATCTCCTGATGAGCCAGGGAAGATTCGGGTCAACGGCCAAGGCTTGCCGCATTTAGGACAAGATGCCTGGCAGGCGGATCAGCAGTATATTCCGCAAAAACCGTATCTGTTTCATGACACGTTAGCTAAAAACGTTGCCTTTTATGTGCCGACAGCGACTCGGGACCAGATCGAACAAGCCTGCGCAAATGCCGGCTTGACCGACTGGATCACGACGTTGCCTGATGGCTTGGATACCATGATCGGCGAAGGATCCCGGGGCGTCAGTGGCGGTCAGGCACAACGGATCGCATTGGCACGGGCGTTCCTCGATGACAGTCGACACGTTTTATTGTTTGACGAACCGACAGCGCACTTGGACATTGAAACGGAAGCTGCCTTGAAGCAGGATATTTTGCCGCTGCTGGACAACCACCTCGTGTTCTTTGCGACGCACCGGCTGCACTGGATCAACCAGATGGACTACGTTTTGGTCATGGACCATGGCGTGCTGGTCGAGCAGGGGACACCAAGTGAATTGGCACAACGAAACGGCGCGTACACGAAACTTCGCGCAGAAATGGGAGGGGCCAAATGATGCGAGATTTGCGAGCGACTTTTGCGCACGATACCTGGGTCATGCCGTATTTGCGCAAGTATAAATGGTTATTGACCCTCGTACTCTTTCTTGGGGTCATGACGTTTCTATCAGCCGGCGCACTCATGTTTAACTCCGGTTATCTGATCAGTGAAGCGGCTCGACGGCCTGGCAACATTATCTACATCTATGTACCGGTCGTTTTAGCCCGTGGTTTTGGGATCGCTCGACCAGCGTTTCGGTACGCTGAACGGCTGACCAGCCACAACTGGTACTGCGCATTGTTTCTGATTTTCGAAAGAAATTATATCAAGCCGTTGAAAATAAAGCAGCGGCCATTAAGCAGACCCACCAAACCGGGGATATCCTCAGCATTTTGGCAGAAGACATCGACCACATTGAAAACCTCTATTTACGGACGGTCTTTCCCATGGTCATCGGTTGGGTGCTGTATCTGTTTATCGTCATTGGCGTCGGCGTCTTTAACTGGGCAGTGGGGTTACTGCTGCTGGTGCTTTTAGGCGTCATCGTGGTGATCATGCCAATGGTTTCGGTTGCCGTTAACGGTGCCCGTGAGTTTAAAGAAAAGCAGATTCAACACGACTTCTATACGAACCTAACGGATGAAGTTTTGGGCCTATCCGACTGGGTCATTTCAGGCCGTTATGACGATTTTATGGACCTGCAGACAAAACCGATCAAGCAGATCGCTAAACTGCGGCGCGAGGACCATTATTTTCAGTGGTGGCGCGGGTTTGGCGTCCAGGTCTTCTTCCTGCTGGCAGTTTTAACGTTACTGATCTGGTCTGGGTTTCAATTCACAGGCTCTAAGGCACAAGCAAACTGGGTCGCCGCCTTTGCCTTGGCACTATTTCCGGTCATCGAACCGTTTCTAGAAATTAGCCAGGGTGCTAGTGAATGGCCGATTTACCAACAATCGATCCAACGCGTCAACGCGCTTTCTGCTGATCCGGTTGTGCAAAAAGATCAAGCTCAACTCAACGGGGCGTTTTCACAATTGACTGTCGATAACGTGACTTTCCGTTACGCTGACGACGACCGGGTGATCTTGCACGACCTGACACTGCAGATTAATGCTGGTGAAAAATTAGCATTACTGGGGCCTTCAGGCACTGGGAAGAGTACGTTATTGAAGCTGCTACTTGGTGATGAGCACGCGACAGCGGGGCAAGTCACGATCAACGGCCAAGATATTGCGACGTTGCAGGATGCCCGCGCTAATCTATTTGGCGTGTTGGACCAGCAACCGTATTTATTTGACACAACGGTGATGAATAATGTCCGGCTGGGCAATTTGAACGCAACGGATGACCAAGTGAAGGCCGCGATTAAAGCAGTTGAACTTGAGCCGCTGATCAACTCACTGCCAAACGGGTACGATACGCAGGTTCAAGAGTCTGGCGCCCGGTTCTCTGGCGGTGAACGGCAACGGCTGTCACTGGCAAGAATACTGTTGCAGGATGCGCCCATCATCATTTTGGACGAACCGACCGTTAGTCTGGATCCCATCACGGAAAAAGACCTGTTGGACACGGTCTTTAACGTCCTTAAGGATAAAACGATTATCTGGGTCACCCACCATCTGGCCGGCATCGACCACGTCGACCAAGTCCGCTTCTTGGAAAACGGCCAGTTCGACATGCAGGGGACACTGGACGACCTTTATCAACATGAAGCGCGGTTCCGGCGGTTGTATGATTTGGACCGTGGGAAGGTTACTGAGTAGTGTAGACATAGCGCTAGAAGTCCGTTGCATTGCGCGATTTGGCACTCCGTCATAGTGGCTCGCGATGAAGCTAATTCGATTGTCGCTGTGCGCCACTCGAATGGATCTCCATCGACTCGCACATCAGTAAACGACCGAAGAACGGTCGCTAACTGATGTCGACACCATGCCTCCGTGCCAAATCGCTCCATTCCACTCACGTTGTGTATGCTAGCCACAGATAGCTAAATATCGAAATACAGTCAATGACAGTTCGTGGAGAAATCCGCTCTCGACTGCACGCCACCTAGAGACAGCTATGCTTATTAGTTTGTGATAACAGAGCATCAGCTTAAGTTAAAGGTAATCTGTGGTCACATGACCATCATCGAAGGTTGAATGTGACATGAAGTTTTGTGCCAATCTTGCACCATGCAGCGTAGTGGAGCCGGTCGGCATTGCAGGCTGTGGTGTCGGTATTGGTTGGCGACCGTACTTTGGTCGGTTACTAATACGGGAGACGTTGGAGATCCTTGAATTTCTGCCAAGACATTCACTAGCTCCCCGGAGCGACCCACCTCAGCCTGCAGGGCCGACCGGCGGAACGAAGCGGCAATAGTATCGCAATTAAGATATAGAAGATGAAACTGTAAGATTCAGTTACAGGTTCATCTTTTTTTGGTTATCAAGCATGTGACACGGCACTTCGCTTGCGACTGGGTAGCAGATACATTACACTCTTATATGAAGCAACGCTCAACGACACGATTTCAAGTGATGCTGAGCGGACACTGGCCGGTAACGGTTGGTGATTATTTTGGAGGAATCGTTTATGACAGTACCCATTTTTTTGGAACTTGTGGAAGCTAAGGCAAAGGTCGCCTCAGTATTTCCTTTCTTTTTAGGCCTTTATTTTTCTTGGTATTATACGCATCAGCTTAACTGGGGGCTCTCGTTGATGTTTTTCATCGCGATGCTGCTGTTTAATATGGCTGTCGACGCACACGATAATTATTCAGATTATAAGAATGCGACAGCAAAAGCAGATGAGTGGAAACAAAAGACGAACATCATCGGCGTTAACAACCTCTCGATGACGGGTATCCGCAACCTCATCCTGTCGTTTGCCGGGGTTGCAACGGTTTTTGGTATCGCAATGACGGTGATGACTGGCTGGCCGCTGTTAATTATGGGAATCTTCTGCTTTGCAGTGGGGTACTTCTATGCAGCTGGTCCGCGGCCGATTTCTACCACGCCATTTGGCGAATTTTTCTCTGGTATCACCATGGGCTTTGTGATCATGCTGATCACAGTCTATATCAACACGGCAAGCAGCGGCCTGTTTACGTTTACGCTTTTCTGGCAGGTCCTTTTAGCTTCGGGTATCGCAGTGTTTGCCATCAGCAACATTATGTTAGCCAATAACCTTTGCGACGCGGACGAAGACCAATTATTGGACCGGAAAACGTTGGTCCACTACCTGGGTAAGCAGAACGGATTACGGTTGTTTGTTTTAAATTATGTGTTTGCCTATGCGTGCCTAATTTTGAGTGTTGGCTTGCATTACTTGCCCTATACAAGTTTACTGGTACTGCTGAGTTTGCCGCTGGTTATCAAAAACACGCGCCAGTTCTTGGCAAAACAAGTTAAGAAGGAAACGTTTAAATTTGCGGTTAAAAATGCCATGATTCTTGCCGTTTTCAGCATTGTCTGTGTGGGTATCGGCACCATCGCAAACTGGTAAGAATGCCGGTAACAATTAGGAAAACCAATAGAATTGGCCGTCATTGACTGCAAATCTCAACTGATTGTTCGTCTTTTCGTGAGTTGATGTTGTTTGAAATCCCTTGCCCCACACCAGACCTTCGGGTACACTAGTACTAATAAGGGTGCACTATGCCAGTCAATTTTTAGGAGGAATTTCTTACCATGAAGCTACTAGAAGACCGCATCAGAGAAGACGGTACCGTATTACCTGGAGACGTATTAAAGGTGGATAATTTTTTGAACCACCAGATCGACCCAGATCTCATGAGTGCCATCGGTGAAGAGTTTGCACGGTTATTCGCGGACGCTGGGGTCACCAAGGTCCTTACGGTAGAATCTTCGGGAATTGCGCCAGCCTTGATGACGGGTCTGCAGCTTCACGTGCCGGTTATCTTTGCGCGTAAGCACCGGTCACTCACACTGACTGACAATTTGTATACCGCAACTGTCTATTCCTACACGAAACAGGTTAATAACGACATCAGTGTTGACAAACGGTTCATCAGTCCTGATGATAAGGTCCTCATTATTGATGACTTTCTCGCAAACGGCCAAGCTGTGCAGGGCTTAATGGAAATCGCAAAGGCTGCTAACGTTGACATTGCTGGCGTTGGCGTTGTTATCGAAAAAAGTTTCAAAAGGGTCACCAAATGGTGCTGGACGCTGGGTTGCACCTTGAAGCCCTGGCCAGCGTTGCGTCATTAGAAAATAATCAAGTCACCTTTATGAGCGACCAGCAGTAGCCGCATTGCTAGTCGGTCAGTGGCGACAGCTGTGATGACACCCCGCGACTGATTGGAGGGATCCGCATTGCACGTTGAAGTCTGGACACTCGTTTTGATTTTTACCGTCAATTTCGTTTACATTACCCTGAACACCATTCGCTACATGCTGACGATGAAGGGGTACCGCACGCTGGCACCAATCATCAGCATGGTCGAAATTACGGTCTACGTTGTTGGCCTCTCACTGGTACTGAACCGGCTAGATAATATTTTAAATATCATTGCGTACGCACTCGGGTACGGCGTTGGTGTACGAGTCGGCATCTGGGTGGAAGACAAGCTTGCGTTAGGGTACATTATGGCAACGGTCATCCTGCCAAATACGGATAGTGACCTGCCTAAAATCCTCCGGCAAAACGGATTTGGGGTCACTCAGAGCAGTGCGCAGGGACTTGAAGGACAACGGCTGGTGTTAGATATTTTGACGCCGCGTAATCAGGAACGGCGGCTGTACGCCATGGTCAATGAAGCGGAACCCAAAGCGTTTATCATCACCTATGAACCCAAGTATATTTCCGGCGGCTTCTGGGTAAAACGCGTTCGCAATCGTCATTTTCGTCCATAAAGGGTATACTGATGTGTGATGACTAAATAAACTGTTAAACGAGGCGGTGCACCTGCACCGTTTAAACTGAATCCGAATTATTATTGATGAACGAAGAAGGTAGTGAGCATTTTGGACAATCGAGTACTGTATCCGGGAGATACAATTGGTGTTATCGGCGATAGCAGCAACGGCCCAATGATCGTGGCCGCTGCGCGCCAATCAGGGTTTAAAGTTGGTGCGTATGGCGCCGACGAAACGAGTGAAATGTTGCAACTAGCCGATTTTAAAATTGTTGGTTCACTATCAGATAAAGATCGGCTCCAGGATTTTGCCGAACGGTGTGATGTGGTGACCTACGATTCTGAAAATCTCAGTGCAGATCTGCTGGGGTTTTTAGCAGATAAGACGCTCCTGCCACAGGGGAGCGACCTGCAATCCATGATGCTGATCGTCTCTTGGAACGCGCATTTTATGAACAAATGAACGTGAACGTGGCACCCTATGCCACCATCGTGAGTCTGGACGATGTTTACCAGTCCATTAACTCCATTGGGTATCCGGCCTTGTTGAAGCCGATTCAAAAGGACCTCGCTCACGGCGAAGAAATCCAGATCAACACGCAGACTGACATTGCGCAGGCAGCGGGACTGACTGATTGGGGGACGTACATTCTTGAATCAACTGTGAATTACGCACGGGAACTGTCTGTGACCGTTGCCCGCACAGCTGAGGGGGAAGCTAGTCTGTTTCCACCAGCTGAAATTAAACGTCAGGGGAACCACATTCAGTGGGTCTATCTGCCCGTTCAATTAGCTGCCGATGTGAAGGCAGAGATGGATCGCATTTGTCACGAGATCGTGGCCAATCTCTCATACGTTGGTGTGTTCGATGTTGATTTTATGTTAACGGAGAGTAATGCCATTTACGTGAAGGCCATTATCCCAACATTTAGTGAGGCCGGTCGTATCTTTGACCGCGCCGCAACCGTTACCCAGTATGAACAACATCTGCGCGCGATTGCCGGGTTGCCGTTAAGTGATGTCGAAGTCTTGAAGCCAACGGTCTTGGCCGCCTTCAATGCCTCCCAGCTGAATGCAATGCGGACACAGTGCAGATCAAGAAAAATTGGCACTTTACGTACTATCACCGGTTTAAAAAGGAAGACGAGAACGACCTCGTCGGCCACGTGATCGTGCAGGGTGACGATGTGAATAAGTTGCTTGAACAGCTTGAAGATACAGAGATTTGGTCGACGGCGAAGGCCGCTGACGATGATCAGGATTAAATGATTTGGAGAAGGTTGACACTTTTTAGGGGTGTTGGCCTTTTTTGGTAGAGTGTGAAGCAAGGCGGTTAGAAGGCGGAGTGTAAGTAACTCTGGTCAGAAAAGTCCGGGCCTGACTTTTTTGACCAGAGTTGCTTACACAGGAGCCTTCTGCCTTGCTGAACACGTTTCGGCAATGTGACATAGAAAGACAGCGGCAAGCACTACTCAGACGAGAAGCGCCTGGCATTGGTATTTTGCTAGAGGTGGCCTATGCGGGAGTCTTCTGCAATGGGCAGGCATGTCAGGCGCTATGGTGAAAATGCTAGTTTGCTCGCCTTAGTAGTATCAGCAATTGGCCTCCGTTTTCTAATTTCACATAAACTAAAAGAGTCCAGAAGGCGAGGAGCGGTCATGTAAAGCACCATGGCACAAATGCCAGTTTGTGCACTTGAGCAGTCGTTTGCAATTGGCCGCTGCTTTACCTAGACTAAACGAGTTCCAGAAGGCAAGGGGCGGCCATGTAACGGACTCTGACCAAAAAGTCAGGCCCGGACTTTTTG
>NZ_BBAG01000082.1 GCF_001311135.1 Secundilactobacillus paracollinoides DSM 15502 = JCM 11969 | reverse complement strand
GGTGTCGGTGGTTGTTAGCGACCGTTCTTTGGTCGGTTACAAACACGGGAGACGTAGGAGATCCTTGAATTTCTGCTAAGAAATTCAATAGCTCCGGAGCGACCCCACCTCAGCCTGCAGGGCCGAACGGCGCAACGAAGCGGCAACAAAACGCTATTTCATGACCAACAATAGGAGGGAACCAAATGCGCCAAGCAACCATTGAACGAAACACAAAAGAGACCCAGATCAAGTTGAGCTTGAATCTGGATGACTACAGTACCATTGATATCGATACGGGCATTGGGTTCTTTAACCACATGCTCGATGCCTTCGCCCGCCACGGCCGTTTTGGCTTGGTGGTTAAGGCAAACGGTGACTTGAATGTTGATCCGCACCACACGACTGAAGATGTTGGAATCGCGCTTGGGATGGCACTCAAGGAAGCCCTTGGTGACAAAGCGGGAATCGAACGGTTTGGTTCAGCGCTGATTCCGTTGGATGAAACACTGAGTCGGGTCGTCATCGATCTGTCGGGCCGATCATACCTTGTTTTCAACGCTGAACTCACGAACCCTAAATTGGGCGATTACGACACGGAAGTTACCGAAGATTTCTTCCAGGCCTTTGCTTCAACGCTGAGCTGAACTGCCACGCTGAAGTATTGTACGGCCGAAACACCCACCACAAGATCGAAACACTATTTAAAGCCCTTGGCCGCGCCACCCGCGCAGCCGTGACACTGAATCCTGAAATAAAAGGGGTGCCATCAACGAAAGGAGTCATCTAAATGATCGTCATCATCGACTACGATACGGGCAACACCAGAAACTTGAAGAAGGCCCTCGACTATTTACACATTGAAAACACCTTGTCAGCCGATCCGGCCGTGATTCAACAAGCGGACGGTGTGGTTCTTCCTGGGGTCGGCGCCTTTGGTAAAGCCATGGACGCGCTGCGGGAACGGCGGTTGGTGACGGTGATTCAACAAGTTGCAGCTCAGGGGACGCCAATGTTGGGCATCTGTCTGGGGATGCAATTATTGTTTGAACGCGGGTTTGAGTTTGGCGAGAACACGGGACTTGGGTTGATTCCCGGGAACGTGGTCGCCATTCCTGACAACCTTGGTGTGAAGGTGCCCCACATGGGTTGGGACCTCAATACGATGACGCAGGACGACCCAATAGCGGCTGGCTTTAATCAAGAGTCGACCTACTTTGTCCACTCGTTTTACGCCAAAACAGCACCAGAAAATATTTTAGCAACCTGTGATTATGGCGTGACACTGCCGAGCATCGTGCGGCGTGACAACGTCATCGGGATGCAATTTCACCCGGAGAAGAGCGGCCAGATTGGCCTGAATGGGCTGCGGGCATTTAAGGAGGTCATCGACAATGCAAATTATTCCAGCAATTGATTTAATTGATCAGCAAAGTGTCCGATTGTCTCAGGGAAAGTTCGATAAAACGACGTTGATCGCGAACGACCCGGTGGCGCAGGCCAAACAAATTGAAGCGGCTGGGTTGCAGCGTTTGCACCTCGTTGATCTGGACGGGGCCAAGACGGGCCGACCAGTGAACCGCAATTTAATTGAAACCATTTGCCGCGAAACGTCGCTCAAGGTAGAAGTTGGCGGCGGGATTCGAACCCTTGCACAGATCAACAGTTACCTCACCAGCGGCGTTAATCGGGTGATTCTCGGTTCTGCAGCGCTCACCGATCCCGATATCGTGCAGCAAGCCATTGCCCAGTTTGGTAACGACCAGATCGTGGTTGGCATCGATGGCAAGGATGGCCGAGTCGCGATTTCTGGCTGGTTGGAAGAATCCGACGTGACCATGGCGACCTTGATGTCCTCGATGGTGGCCTTTGGCGTGGTGAACTTCGTTGTGACAGATATTTCAAAAGACGGCATGTTGAGCGGTCCGAATACGAAACAATTAACGGAATTGCAAACGAAATTTCCTGATGCTGAGGTGATTGCTTCAGGCGGCGTCACCACGGTGGCCGACCTCAAGACCTTGGCCGATAACGGCATCAAAGCCGCCATCGTTGGTCGCGCCATGACCACGGGCGACTTGCCATTGGACACATTAGCGGAGGTGGCTTCGGATGTTAGCTAAACGCATTATTCCCTGCCTGGACGTGGATCACGGCCGGGTGAAAAAGGGAGTCAACTTTGTGAATTTAACGGATGTTGGTGATCCTGTTGAAATTGCGGCCGCCTATGAAAAACAGGGTGCTGATGAACTCGTCTTCCTCGACATTACGGCAACGAATGAGAAACGCAAAGCCATTGTAGACACCATCGAACAGGTGGCGTCACAAGTCTTTATGCCCCTGACGGTTGGCGGCGGGATTCACACCATTGATGACATGCAACGGCTGCTCAAGGCTGGCGCCGATAAGGTTGCTGTGAACTCAGCTGCCGTGAATGACCCGAATCTGATCACTGCGGGCGCTGAAAAATTTGGCGCCCAATGTATCGTTTTAGCCATTGATACGAAGTGGGACCCGGCAACCAACCGCTACGTTGTCTACACGAACGGCGGCCGTAAAGCTACTGACCTTGACGCCATTAAATGGGCACAAGAGGGGGTCGCAAAGGGGGCTGGCGAACTACTCGTGACCAGCATGGACAAGGATGGCACCAAGTCAGGGTTCGACCTCAAACTCTATCAGGCCCTTGGCAACGCCGTTTCGGTGCCCATCATCGCTTCCGGTGGCTGCGGGCGGTTACAGCATTTTACCGATGTCTTTGAAGAAACTAACGTTGACGCCGCTCTGGCCGCTTCCGTTTTCCACTTTGGCGAACTGACCATCAGTGATGTTAAACAAGAATTACGCGCAAACGGGGTGACTGTTCGATGACGTTAAAACCTGATTTTACCAAGTCAGCCGACGGTCTTGTGCCCACCATCGTTGTGGACGATAAGACTAGCCAGGTGCTGATGATGGCCTACATGAACGAAGCCAGTTATCAACTCACGCTTAAGGATGGCCAGACCTGGTTCTGGTCCCGCAGCCGCCAGGAACTCTGGCACAAAGGGGCAACTTCTGGCAACACACAAGACGTTGTTGCCATCTCGATCGACTGCGACGAAGACACGTTACTGGTCCGCGTGAATCCAGCCGGACCAGCCTGTCACACCGGGCACACGAGCTGTTTTTACCGCGATATCACACTTAACCAACAGGAGGATTAACCATGCAAGACTTAGACGAACTGTACCAACTGATTCTGCAACGGAAGGCCAACCCTAAGGAAGGCTCCTACACCGACTACCTCTTCACCAAAGGACTAGACAAAATTTTAAAGAAGGTCGGCGAAGAATCCACCGAAGTTGTGGTGGCGGCTAAAAATGATAGCGACGACGAATTTGTTTACGAAGTGGCCGATCTTGCCTACCACGTGTTGGTTCTGATGGCTGAACGCGGCATTAGCACGGACCAAGTGAAGAAGGAACTTGCCGACCGTGAAGGATTAATGAGCAAGACGAAGGAACGACGCGATATCAAGGATCTCTAAATCTCAGAAAGGATGGGTGAACCCATGGTCAAAAAAGCCATTGCTGATTTAAAACCATACACACCAGAAGACACACTAGACGCCTTAAAACAGCGGGAGGGGCTGAGTAAGCTAGTTCGCCTGTCCGCTAATGAAAATGCCTTTGGCACGTCACCGAGGGTCGCTGAAGCACTGTCTAAGTGGGGCTTTACTGGGGCAAACCGTTACCCGGATTCCAACATGACGACCTTGCGAGAGGCAATTGCATCGCGGTTAAACGTGTCGGCGGATGCGCTGGTGTTTGGGAACGGGTTGGATGAGATTCTGGCGCTGTTGTCGCGCACGTTAGTTGAACCAGGCGATGACGTCATTGTGGCTGAGCCGACCTTTTCCGAATATGCCCTGAACGCGGTCGTTGAAGGGGCAACGATGGTTGATGTTTCTGTTGACAGTGACGGCGTGACGGATCTGGCAAGCTTCACGAACGCCATCACACCAAAAACGCGGATGATCTGGATCTGCAATCCCAACAATCCGACTGGGACGTTTGTCTCTAAGGCTGAGATCGCTGCCTTTATGAAGACGGTCCCAGCAAGTGTGACCGTCATTGTCGACGAGGCCTATATCGACTTCACGACGGTTGAGGACGATCCTTCAGCTCTCTCGTTAATGGCGCAATTTGACAACCTCGTTGTGTTGCGGACGTTTTCAAAAGCCTATGGCCTCGCAAACTTTCGGGTTGGATTCGCCATCGTGTCGCCAACCTAGGCAACCAACTCGAACGCGTACGGTTGCCGTATAACCTCAGCACGTTTACGGAGATTGCTGCCACGGCGGCCTTTCAGGATCAGTCGTTTGTTACCAAAACCGTGACGACGGTGGCTGCTGAACGCAAGAAATGGCAACAATTTCTAACTGACCAGGGCATCGCGTTTTACCCGTCACAGGCCAATTTTATCTTCTTTAAAGTCGCGGATGCAGACGGATTAGCCGCCACTTTGCTGAAAAACGGGTATCTACTGCGTTCCGGATTGGGAGATAACTGGTTGCGCGTCACAATTGGACAGCCTGCAGATAATCAAGCTGTTCAAGAGATTATCGCGGCATTTGTAAAATAAGTGACAGCTAATTATAAAAATGGTGTTTAAGAAAAACTTATCTTTCTTGAACACCATTTTATTTGCATAAACTTTCGGTTGCACGGTCACTCGTACATGGGGGAAACGATTTTTTTGTTTTGCCGTTAAAATGATGGGAGTCGGGGGGCGAAACCCACAGGGGCGCTTTTTAATAGGTGACATAACGGCATGTCTCTTAGTCTATTGACACTTATTTTACTAAAAATAAGCAACACTGGGTTGCACGTTTATTGACTGGCGGTTCATAGTCATTCATTCTCGAAGACCATAAAAAATAATGTAAGCGAATAAGCCAATTTTAATCATTGCAATATGAATGTGCCTATTATATAGTGAGAATCTGCAAATTTAAGCCAAAATGATGGCTAAATTTGTTAAGTTGCCAATCTTGATGACGATGTTTTGAACACGTGTTGTTTTAAAGGCCACTATTCGCCACCCATCGCCATAGATTCGGGCTAAATACGTGAAACTGACTTATTTCATGATAAAATAAATACTAGATAAACGCACTGTTCAATAAGTGTCAGGAAAGGGGAGATTTCTGTGACACAATCCGCCTACTTATCGCTTTCTTGTTTGCCGATGCCCACCTTCATTGAAGGACACCGCGTTGAACTCGAATTAGGTGGCCACAAAGAAACGCAAATTCATTCAGAATACTTTGTGTTCGCATTTGTGCGTCGAGGTCAGCTGATCTTGATGCAGGATGGCGTGGAGACCACCGTACACGAAAACGAACTGTTCATTTTAGTGCCGGGTCGTCACCGCTATTCTTGGTGGGCGCAATCCGACACGGTTCTTGTGGACTGCATCACCTTCTACGTGGCGGGCTACTGGAATATGCAAGCCAGTCTGACCCCGGCTAAGAATTCGATCAAATCAATGATGTTACACCCAGTTGTTCCCGTTCAGACCCTGTTTTTACGCCAGTACCAGCCGTTGACCGAACCGGATGCGATTTATACCCTTGTCACCGAGCTGATCAAGGAAACGACCGATTGTGAATCGCACCGATTCTTTGAGACCCAGGGTTTGTTCATCCGGTTATTAGACCTGATGCAGACGCAAAACAACGCGCAGGACGAACTCACGCAGTTGTCACTGGCACTGCAACGGTATTTGAAGGATCACTATCAAGACAAAATTACGAGTAAGACACTTAGCGACCACTTTGCCCAGCGCGGCACCTACCTCGTCAAAATTCTACGGCAAACGGTTGGGTTATCCCCAGCTGAATACCTGATGCAGTATCGCATGGAAGAGGCCAGCCGCAAGCTGTTAAATACGGATCTCTCGATTGCCGATATCGCGATGGAAGTTGGGTTCCAAAACATTTATTACTTCTCAACGTCGTTTAAGAAGTACACTGGTGTTTCCCCATCAAAGTATCGTGAACAGGGCATCAATCCACAAGAGTAGAGTTGTGTGGACAAATTTGATTAAAAATTTTTAGGCAATATAAAAAGGACTTCCGATGGTGGAGGTCCTTTTTCTTTTTTGCTATTTAATGTTGAATATTTTTGTGATAGTCCGCTGCACTGCGCGTTTTGGCACTCCGCAGTGGTGGCTTGCGAATGAGCTAACTCAATTTCTGCTGCGCAGCTCTCGAGTGGATCTCATTCGACTCGTATATCAGTAACCGACCAGCGGAACGGAGCGAAATAGCACCTCAATCAAGCTATTTAAAACGTCACGTGATACCCAATCTCATAATACTTTGTTTCACCAGGGAACAATGTCACGTCGCCAAAGTTTTCAAAGCGGGTGGCGTCGGACAAGTTTTGTGCTTCCAACGCGATGCCCATGTATGGCTTACCGTGACCCACGGTGAGGGCCATATCTGGTGTAAACGAGTTGGCGGTGAAGACAATCAGGCCGTTTCGCTTGGATTGGAGAGTGACCGCTCGATTGTTTGCTGGATCACTGACGGTGACCACATCATGGGTGTCGCCAGTTGGCCGCACTTCATAAATGTCATCGAAGCCTTTTTCGGTCGTATCCTGCATGCCATCAATGGCGTCGCCTAAACGCGTTGTGGTGGCAAAATCGAATGGTGTGTCGGCGTTTTCGATGAAGTCGCCAGTCGGAATCTTCTCTGAGTCAACGGCTAAATGACGCGTCCCATTGATCTGCAGGTCGTGGTCGCGGATGCTCTCGGCACCATTGAGGTTGAAATAGGTGTGGTAGGTTGGGTTAAATGTTGTGGCAACTGTGGTTTCAGCTGCAAAATGAACGGTAAACGTATTGGTGTTCGTCAGCGTATAGGTGACGTCGACTGTCATGGCAGGAAAACCGCCTTCCTGATCTTCGAACTTGTGGTGCAGCGTCAAGGTTGCCTTGTCGTCGCTTGTCTCGGTGTAGCCTTCCCACTGAACAGAGTGGAACCCGTGAGCGCCGCTATGGAGCTCATTACCGTTTTCATTTGGTGTTAGGCTTGTGACCTTGCCGTTGACTTCAAATTGAGCGTCCTTGATTCGCCCAGCAACGGGGCCGATCATCATGTTGACGTAAAATGGGTTCGCGTAGTAGTCCGCTGTGTGCGGGTATTCCAATAGGAGGTTTTGCTGGCCGTTAGCGGTTGGCACGCTGAGCTCACGGATGATGCCGCCCTGACTCAGCACTGTGGCGCGCACGCCATTGTCGTTTTCCAGGTGAAACGCAGTCACGTCTTGATCTTGATACTGGTCGAAAATTTCTTCGGTTGTCTTCATTAGTCAGCCACTTCCTTGGGCAAATTTTTGTGTGAGTTGTCCGTATAAATTTAATTGAATACGCTTTCGAATTTAATATTGATTGGCAAGAAAGTCAAGGTTTTTCCAGAAAATTGATTGGGAAATGAATGGGTGGGAAATATATGCTATATTAATACTGAATGACAGATTAGACTAATTATAAATGGATGGAGCTTCCAAACATGCAAGCAAAATACGAAATGGTTGAGGAAGGGGTCAAGGACAAGATCCTTTCCGGTGAATACGCCATCGGGGCCAAGCTGCCCACTGAATCTGAATTGATGGCGCGATACGATGTCAGCCGCTACACGGTCCGGCGGGCAATCGGCGATCTGGAAAATGAACACCTGGTTTACCGCATTCAGGGCGGCGGGATGTACGTGAACGATTGGCAGAGCGTTAAGGCCAAGGAAAAAACGAATAACCGGATGATCGGCATCGTTGCCACGCACATCTCAGACTATATTTTCCCAAGCATTATAAGTGGGGCTGACCAGATCATTTCCGATAACGGCTATACGACGTTGCTGGCGAACACGCACAATGATCCGCAGCGGGAGCGCCGGTCACTGATCACGATGCTGGATTCAAACGTAGCCGGACTGATCATTGAACCAACGCAGAGTACGATTGCGACGCCGAACCGCGACCTCTACGATAAAATTAAAGAGTTGCAGTTGCCAACGGTGTTCATTAATGCCACCTACGACGCAGTGCCCGGTATTTCCGTGACAACGGATGATGAGGGCGCACTTGTGAGGTTGACGAACTATCTGATCGATCAGGGTCATGAGCGTATTTTAGGCGTTTTTCAGGTGGATGATGCGCAGGGGGTCAGCCGAATGAACGGGTTTGTGAAAGCCTACCAGCAACACCCAACGATTGCGCTGAAGTCCAACGTGGTCATGTACCAGTCCAGGGACGCCATCAAGGACGTTTTGGCGCAGATCGAAGAACACCTGAAGGCCGATAATCGGCCAACCGCAGTGATCTGTTATAACGATCAGTTAGCCATTCAGGTCATGGATCTGATCAAGTCGCTCAACCTTACTATTCCAGGCGACGTGTCGATCACCGGCTTTGATGACTATAGTCTGAGTCGCTACATGGATCCGCCGTTAACCACGATGGCACATGAGAAGGAACGGATGGGCCACGATTCGGCACGGTTATTGATGACGATGATTGGCAAGAATCCGGTCGAATCCATTCAGTATGAGCCGGAATTGATTACACGAAAGTCGGTTGCAAAAAACGACTAATCACCAATCTTTCGAAAAATGGCAAACCGGGTTTTAAATGGTCTAAATAACTGATAAAGCCATTAATAAATTTGAATTTTGCCCATTATTTTCAGGCATTTTGGTGTATGATAATACCAGTCACATGTTTAACATGGATGATTAAAGGGAGATAGGGGCCTGTTAGCGCTGAGATGCGATCCTGCGCCGCTGACTGATGGAAAGCAGCGATGCTGTCATCGGTGTACCGGTCGGGTCTGCCTAACACGACGCAACATAACAGTTTCCTACAACATACAAAAAGCGTTCAGACAACCAGCTGTTTAGCGAGATGGTTGTCTGAGCGCTTTTTTGATTTGCTGCAAAGGAGTATTTAGGGCTTAGCTGAAAAAACTTTTTGAAAAAAACTTTGAGTGTTTTACTTCGTAGTTATTTAGTAAAGCAATACAAAGAGGGGAAAATTAAATCCTCAAACTACTGGAGGAAGTTGGATGAATGAAGTGGGTAAGATTTTTGAAGCCAGTCAGCAGATTACATCAGTATTTTCAAATGTTGCCACGATAATGGGTGTTATTCTTATCGTGATTGCTGTTATAGAATTTAAAAATAATCGAAAGAAAGTTTTCAGAGAGGGAGAACAGTTGTTAGTTCAAAATTCGATTAATGTTTTGAAGACATTTAATGAAAGCATTTTGCCACAAATCGAAGAAGTGAAAAAGACTTATACGAGTAATTTTAAATTGATTAGGAAAACAAACGAGAATAAAATTGATTCAGGTCAAAGACTAGAAATGTCTCCAAATATATCAAAAAATCAACAGACCTTAGAAAAAAAGATGATATGGCTGGCAAAAAATAAAAGCGGTTATGGGCACTCTTTAACACGCTTGAACGCATTTCAGTCTATATGAACTACGATTTAGTAAAGGAAAATTTAGTCTATGAACCAGTTTATAAGATTTTCTTGGAATTTATTAGTGAAAATGTTGACTACTT
>NZ_BBAG01000081.1 GCF_001311135.1 Secundilactobacillus paracollinoides DSM 15502 = JCM 11969 | reverse complement strand
GTTAGTTGGTTTGTAAGGTGTCATCTAACCAGTTAAACACGCGCTGGTTAAAATAATTTAAAGCTCCCATTTGGCAGTGTTCCTCAGCCCCATCCTCTGGACCAAACGTCACTAGCGTTTTCGGTGATTGAATTGCGTTGTACAGGTGTTGCGGCTGGCCTTTAAAGAAACCGTCGCCCGCTGCATCACCGATAAAAATTGGACACTGGATCTTATCAGCAATCCCCGCCATTGAATAGGCGGTCGTTTTATTAAAGAGGTCCTCAATCGTTTTCACGCCAAACGTAAATAACCCGTTATCGATCACCCACCGCACGTTTGAGCTCTTCGCCATCAACATCTTTAGCGTTGGCTCAATGTCTTTAAATGTTGCACCTTCATGCCCGCGAGCGGCGAACGCATCCGCAAAACTAAACGTAAACACGCCGTCGTCGGCAATAACTGCTGCTAGCCGATGGTCAAACGCTGCCGCCCGTGGTGCAAGGAAGCCGCCAAAGCTGATGCCCATTAACGCAATCTTATCCGACTGCACCTCTGCGCGTTGTTCTAGAAAATCAAGTGCTGGCCCCACAACGTTCTCCCAGTCGGGTCGAAATGGCAGGTGCTGTTCACGAATCATGGCACCCTGCCCCGGCCCTTCAAACGTCATGGCGTTATACCGTGCGCCAGAGCGTCGATCACAACTTGGAAGTAAAGTTCATCGCCAGTAGAATCGTAACCGCCGTGAACCAGAAGTGTCGGCCGCGGTTGGTCGTCAATCGTATAGAGGTAGCCCGGCATCGTTGTGTCCTCATAAGGAATGGCCACAATTTCAGCGCACTGGTTGGAAAGCCGGATTCCCTTTTGAAACGCATCGCGACTCATTGACCAGGTAGCGAGTAGTCGCGGATCATCAGGATTACCATGTAAAAAGAATTCCGCCGAACGATAATAGTTTGACGCTTTCAGATAATTTTGACTGGCACTCAACATGTGCCCCGTTTGTTCAAACGACTTCCCGCGTGCGAACACCCGGTCTGCAAGGGCCAACCAATGGGTGTACCAACTCTCAAAATTGTTTTCTTCAATGGCAGCGGCTGTGGTTAAAACTTCGCCAACGTCTGCCCCGCCGTATGGTGCGTAGGAGAGCGTCCGTAAAGCTTCGTAGGAAAAAGTCGGGTCATCAAACATAAATTTCATCGTAAAAACCTTCTTTTTAATTTAATTAGGGTACTTAATGGATTACATAATAAGGGTCTAACTAAAAAGTCAACCATTAAGTTAGGGGCCCTAATAATTTATGGTATACTGATGATATTCATAGAAAGAAGGCATCCCATGACTGACCGACTTACCCAACACGAACTGACAGAAAAATTCTTTGATCTGACGCTGCTCTTTGAACTCGAAATGCAGCAAAAAACAAGTGCGCCACTACTATACCAGGGTCAGGGCAACATCTTAACGGCCCTAGGTGAACGGGATGGTCAGTCGCAAAAAGACCTCGCGCAACGCTTGAAAATTTCCGCACCGTCCACGACTGAATTCGTTTCCAAATTGGTTAAAAAGGGCTTGGTCAAAAAAAAACGCTCCGAAAAAGACAAGCGTGTCACGCTGATATCGCTAACTGACGCGGGTCGGAAAAGTCTCCAAACAGTCGACCAAGCAGACATCTCAGCCTGGCAGTTGCTGACTGAATCCCAACAGGAACAATTCGGGCAATTGATGGACACCTTGATTACGAAGTTAGCTGCACAGTATAGTGATCCGGAAAGTAAACAGCAGTTGGCGGGGTTGAGGAGACGATTTGTGAGCAGAGCGTGAAGTAAGGCGGTTAGAGGGCTCCTGTGTAAGCAACTCTGCCTTGCTGAACGCGTTTCGGCTATATAGCATAAACCCACGCTTAACTCCACCAAAGAAGCCCAAGTACACCACAAACCGCATCAACATTCCTAACAACCACAACAAACCAGCCCCACCCGATAGCCTTCTTAGGCGACTGGGTGGGGCTGGTTTTATGAACTTTATAGTCAGATGCTGCTGACTTTCTAGGCCTCGTAGCTGAAACGCGTTCCAGAAGGCAATGGGCTACTGCAGAAGGGACTCTGGTCACAAAAGTCAGACCCGGACTTTTCTGACCAGAGTCCCTTCTGCTCCGCCCCTTAACCGCCTTCTTCCACGCTCTGCCTCGATCTCACCACCGAATTCGCAATCCAAACCACTAGCATCACCATCACCGAAATCAGCCCAATCGGCGCCCACAAAAACGTCAGCGCGCAACAGACCACATTCACACACACCGTCCACTTTAACGATTTTGACGTGCGTTTAACCGCAATCGGCAGTGGTTGCCCTTTTCTTTCAAATTCTTGACGGATACCGACTTCCAACCACAATGTCGCTAGCGTGATCAACAAAAAATTGACCGCGTAACTGAACTCAGCGGGTGCCGCCATTAAATGTTCGCCGACCCACGACGTTGTGAACGGTAACAGCGACAACATCAACAAGTACACTGCATTAAGCCACACGCTATTGATCGGGACGACCTTAAAATACTTAAATAGCTCATGGTGAACCGTCCAAAAATAGTACGTTCCCGTGAAACTCACCACGTAGCTAATGAGAATGAATTTATTATCCAGCAGTCCCTGCCACCCACCAGACACTGGTGTTTTAAGTTCGAGCACCATAATCGTCATGATGATGGCAATCACCCCCATCCGACAGCGCCAAGACCCGATTTTTATCCATAAAAAGCCCCTCCTAGTTTACTCTATCAAGTGTAGCACTTTGACTAGGAGGGACCATTTTAAATTATCGCAGCCATTGACTGATACTCTTCCAACTGCTGTTATTCACGATCATCCGCGGCGTCAAACTTAAATTATCGCGTGATGTCACGATTCCGTTATTCAAGGTATAGATCACCTTGAGTGTCGGTTGGGTCATCAAAAAGTTTTCGACCTGGGACGTCCCGCTTCCATACGGATAAGTAAAGATATCAGACGTGTGGCCAGTCTTTTCTAACATCACCTTTTGGCTTGTCGCAAAATCCTGCTTAAAGGCCGTGAAGTTGGGACGCAGGTTGAACGCAGGCGTGCCGTGTTCAAGGTAGTGCATATTGTTGGTGTGAACACCCAGTTCCATCCGATTCCCGGAAGTCCGCTTGAGTTGCAGGATCTGTTTCCAGGTCGCCAACTGTTCGCCACCAAAGTAACGGCCAGTGTTCCCAGTAATAATCGATGCTGTAAACGGATAGTTGTAATGTTTCATCACGGGCGCCGCGTTTTCCACCAGCGTCCGGTCAATGTCATCAAAGGTCAGCACCACGTACTTGCCGTGAACAGTCCGATGCTTCTGGAGCATGGTCACCATTTGTGCGGTCGAGATCACTTTGATGTGGTGCTTTGCCAAGTAAGCCATCTGTTTTTTAAACTGCGACAGGTTGACGTTATAGGCGTGCAGCTGGTTATTGGGGGTTAAGTCCTCAATTGTTTTTACGGCGGCGTTATCGTCCAACACCCGGTGATAGCAGAGGACCATGATGCCGTTTTGTAATTGCTTATCTGAATTCGCTAAGGCAAAGTTCTCACGGTTGCCCAGTTCAAACTTCAGATTTTTCTGGACCGTCACCGTCAGCAGCCCTAAAAACGCGACGACAATAATGCCCAGGATCCACTTACGCATTGTTTTTGTCATTGACTGCCGCCTTTCTCTTTAACCGCCGAATGTGCACGACGCCGTAGATTGAAATGAGTGCGCCAGTCACGAGAATCAGGGTCCCTAACAGACGATAGATGCGAAAGGACAGGTTAAACAACGAGTAGTTGACCACCAGCGCGTCCGAGTAAATGCCGAAAATGAAACAGACGTTCACGATTACGAGGTAGAGGGCAATCACCCAGAGGAGGATGAGCAAAATGGCGCGTCGCAGCCGTGACCCCAGTGACGTTTTCTTGCGAATGATTAATTTATCTTTATCCATGCGCTACACCCCTCGATCAGGACTGGACCAGACACCCTTGCGTTGCGGGTCAAGGAAAAACGACCCTAGCGCCGTGATGCAGCTGATCAGGTTAACGACCCAGTAGAAAATAAAGTACATCGGCAGCAGTAACAGATCCTGCCAATCCACGTATCCTTGCCGCTGTGACGCCGTAAACCCGATGATGAACTGAACGATACTGATAATCGTCAGAACGAACAGGATGCCGCCGTCTAGAATCAGCGCTTGGGCAAAAAAGATCGTCAAAAAGTACAGCAATACTGAGAACGTGCAACAAAGTGCCCAAACATTACTGATGATCATGTCGACCAGCAACCACTGTTCGGCAAGTTTACCCGTAAAAATCAACCGGCGATTCCGAACCAGGACTTCCAGCCCACCACGGGCCCAGCGCCGTCGTTGCCGGATCAATGCCCGGATGTGTTCCGGAACGAGAATCCAGGAGACGGCTTGCGGACAATAGATTACATGCCAGTTTTTTGTATAGAGTTTCCAAGTCATATCGATGTCTTCAGTCAGCGCTTCAACGGTCCAGTGGTTAACAGCTTCGATAGCTTGTTTACGGTACACCACGATAACCCCTGAAACAGTGGTGATGTGGCCGGTAATAAACGCCTGACCACGCTTGATGATGTCGATGATACCAATGTATTCAAGCAGCTGGAGCCGGCCAAGTAACGTGGTTCGATTACGGACAACTGGCCGACCCGCGACGGCACCTGCTTGCGGATCATTGTAAAATTGCAGCATCATGTGTGACAGTGCGTCAGGGTCAATGTAGGAATCCGAATCCAGACAGAGTAAATAATCCCCGTCAGCGTTGGTCAACCCGATGTTTAAGGCGTTTGCCTTACCGCCGTTTTCAACAATTGGCACGACCTTCACGTCGAACTGGTCTTGATACTGTTCCCGCAGTTGATACATGACCTTCAGGGTGTCATCTTGACTGCCGTCATCAATGAGAATCAGCTCAAAATGACGGTAGGTCAGGTTGGCAACTGATTCAACGACTTCGTGAAGGGTATCTTCTTCGTTGTGTCCGGGGATCAAAACGGAGACCAGCGGCGTTGGCTGGTCAGCTGCCGGGTGCTTCAACGGTAATTCATGCTGTTGAACCCCAAAAAACAGTGCTCCAATGATCCAGACGATCGACACAATTAACGGGTATAAAATGACAAATAAACTCAGTAAAAACATAGTTGACTCCCCTGCTAAAATTCAAAAGTGACGGGTTGTATAGTTGTAAGTCATCAATTTTTCCTAGGCTGGCCAATTGATGACGGGTTTTTGTAAATGAAGCTATCTTTTCATAGTTAATAAATCTATGAAAATTAATCGATTTAATCACGAACTTTGCCATTGTAATGGAGGGAATTCGTGTCGTCAACCCACTAAATTTTTACTAAATTTGTAGTTGATTGGGTTGAACACCTTTTAAACTGCACGTTTTAAGCTGAGATAATGACGTGTTTCAGCCTGTCTTAGTTTCTGAGACAACTGATTTAATAGGATTCTATGCAGGTTATCGAATAATCACGCAGGTGCTAAGTAAAACGCAATCGATTCCTGGATTATTGACTGAGACTATTTTCAATGGTTTTCTATTGTAATAAATGATATGGAAACGTGATAATTATTTCATAAATTAATACCTAACCAGGAACCTGTTCCCTAATTTGCTAGTCAAAAAAGGAGACCTTTTATCAAGGTCTCCTGACATCCTATAGAGACGACTTAACGTCCCAATTAGGTTTATTTATTTCGCCATTTTTTGAAGTTGTTGCCACTGACTGTCCGTAAAGTAGCTCTTATCATCTTTCATTTCATTGAGATAAGACTTCTGGCTCGCCTTTGGTAACTGCTTATACTCCTTTAAAATCGACTGGAACGTTTTGTTGCTCATTTTTGGTTGGATTGCTGCTTCAACGTCCGCTTCAGTGATCGTGTTTGCCTTGGAAGGCACCTTAACGTTTTCCTTGGTGTTCACACTCTTAACCCGGGTTACAACGTTAATGTGTTTGAGGCCATCCGTCTTGTCACTTCCAACAACCTTGACCGTTTCTTTGTTGGACTTAGTGTTATAGCCTAAAGTGATCTTAAAGTTCTTGAGTGCATCCTTCATGTCCTTGATATCAGACTTGGATACCTTATTGTCCTTATAAGACTTCTTGCTCTTTGCCACCTTGTTGTAGGTATTAGATAACGTGGTCACGTCCTTAGCCGTGAGGCGGTGAGTGATCTCGTTGCCATTTTTCTTGAACGTCTTGTTATCAAAGTTGTTAAAGTCTGTCATCCATGCTTTACGAACCGCCTTTGAAAATGCAATATCAGACTTGGAATCGCTTGCCTTAAAGTTAAAGGCATTGTCGGTATCCTTTTCAACAAGGTACTTCCCCTTCAACTTATTCAGGGAAGCTGTGTCAAAGCTCATCCCGCTCTCTGCAGAGCCTGATTCAGCCTTCAATGCAGAAGCAACAAGGTCGCCGCTGATGTAGGCTTTGTCGTTAGCGATAATGACGCCGCCTGCCATCTTCTTATACTTGCCATCTAATGACAACTGGTTCTTTTTTTGATTCAACAGCATTGTCATACTGATCTTGCCAGTCCCAAAGACCGAGTTTAATGCTTTTTGTGATGTTGCATCCGTTAGACTCAGATTCTTGATGTCCATGGAAAATTGAGTCTTCGTATGGGTCCCCGTTTCCTTAAAATACCCATCCGTAAACGTACTGCGAGCTGACTTACCGCAGCCGCTTAATCCTGCTAGTGCGACTAATGCTAACCCCGCGCCTACAAATTTGATCTGCCAGTGATGTTGATGATGTTGCATGACTGGTGCCCCCTATAAAAATTTAATTGATACAGTGTCTATTCCTTTACCATTTTCGCATACTTGTGTCATTTTTCATTATCAGAAAATAACGAATGAACTGGAATATTGGTCAAAAATTATGGAAAATAATCAAAAAACAGGGATACGTTGGATTGATTGTTAGATAACTAGCTTCTTATCCTTTACTTACGGTTCTTACTTATCACTTGCTAACACCTACCCAACTGAGCGAAACAAAAAATGATTTAGCCCGAACCTATACCATTCTTGACCACCTGCCGACCCCTTCAACAGCCTTAACAAAATCCTAAAAAAGCCACCGAACAGCCTGTTAATCAACGCCTCGACCAATTCGTCGAACCAACACAATAGTCGTTTAAGTCGTGTTTAAGTTTTCTTCCGTAGCCTGTATCTTGCTTGTTCCACCAGCCCAAAAACGACTGCGTGGCAAAACTGACACGGAAGGTGACTCTACTTGAAAATCGCACGCGCGACACCCATTACAAAGCCGCAACATAAACCACATCTTTACGAAATTGATCTCATGCGACTCCTCTTTATCTGTGGCGTTCTATTGAATCACACTATTAATGAATTTACAGGGTCAATGGCTTCCACAACGGCACTGCCCTACTACACCGTGGAATCCATCCGCCTCATTTTTCATTTCACACGGATGGGCTTTCTCTTCATGAGTGGCCTCGTGCTCATGTTGAACTATTATCACCGCAACGACTGGGGCACGTTTATGAAAAAGCGCTATAACGGCAGTATTTGGCCCTACCTGATCTGGAATTTCATTTTCCTGAGTATTACCACCCTCGTTGGCAGCGGCAGTTTCAACCTCCATGACTTTAGCATGCAATATTTAAGCTATGTCATCCATGGTAACCAGTCCTACATGTACTTTATGCTGATCATTATGCAGTTGTACCTGTTATTCCCGGCCATTGTTTGGTTGTTCCGAAAGTTCGAAGGTCACCATACGCGGCTCCTTATCATGAGTTTCGTCCTCCAATTAGCCATGATGTTCTTCATTAAATTCTACATGCGAAACGTCGATACATCGAACTGGCTATACTGGTTCAAATCCTACAGTATCAATGTGTTCGTCTATCAGTTCTACTTTATCGCGGGCGGCTATACCAGTCTGCATCACGAGGAAGTCTACGCTTTTGTGAAACGACACATCCGCACCATTGCCACAGTGACGGCCATGTTATCGCTTGGGACGATCGTCTACTTCCGCATTTGGAACGAGAAGATTCTCGGCCTCAGCGAAGGGTTATCAGACACACCACACCAACCCTACATGTTCATCTATGATACCTGCATGATCACTGTCATTTTCTTTGTCGGGAAACAGTATGCTGCCTGGCGCGAACACGGGATGCCCGGCTGGCTAGACCGGTTGATCCAACGATTCGCCAAAGTCAGCTTCGGGATGTACCTCAATCAGATTATTGGTCTGACCTTGCTTAAGATCGGTCTGAGCCATTTGGCCGTTTCTGATTTAACACTGATGTTCTTGATTCCAGTAGGTTATCTGTTTGTGCTTGGCTATTCATTTACATTAGCTTGGCTGTGCTACAAGGTCTGGCCATTGGGTATCTTTGTTGGTCGGCCGCAAAAGGTCAACCCATTTAAACGCCATCGTGCTTCAACGTTGGTCTTGAGTGATAAACCCAATCGCAAATAGTCGACGACAACACAAAAGCACCCCCACTTATATATAGTGGAGGTGTCTTTGTGTTCAATTCTTTGTATCAGCGTTTAGTTGTCTTCGTGTTTCTTACGACGTGTGCCCGCAAGGCCAAAGATGCCAAGTATAGCGCCGAGTAAACCGAGTACGCCCGCCTGGTTTGTCGATTCAGACGTCTGTGGTAGATTTTGCTTACCCGTCTGATCAGCAGTATGGGTTGGTTGATCTAATGACTTGTTAGTTGTCGCAACTGATTGACTTGCAGCTTGCGCCGTACTGATGTTGTTCACACCAGCTTCAGTGCTATTGCTGTTCGTGGCAATCGTGTTTGCTCCCTGACCAATTGTGGTTGTTTTAACAGTGTTACTGTGTGCACCAGAATTGGTGGTTGAAACATCCGTTCCAGTTTCTGAACTGCTACCCGTACCAGTCACTGTGCCAGTAGTCCCAGTTTCTCCAGTGGTACCCGTTGTGTTGTTTTCAGTACCTGCATTAGTTCCAGAGTTCCCACTACCAGTTGTGTTGTCGTAGTAGTCTGACGCACTCACTGATGGCGGTGTCGGCACATCACTCTTGGTGTAACTAATCGTACCGTCTGAGGTAACCGTTTCACCAGTCTGGCTGGTCTCACCTGGTTGAACCGTGATTGGCGTCAACGATGGCTGCCCACTCGGTGTTTCGGTTGCCGTTGCAGTTCCATTTTGGTCAATCGCAACGTGTGTTTGATCACCATTTGGCCACGTTTTATCAATCGTCGTAACCTCGCCGTTGCCATTCGTGGTCAGCGTCGTGGTGCCACCATTTGGATCATCCGTCGTTGTGGTGACGTAGTAATCACTTGGATCAACGCTAACTGGGTCAGCATTCGCAGTCTTCGTGTAGGTGATTGTGCCAGTGGGTGTGACCGTTTCACCCGTTGTTGAAGGTGCCGTTGGATTACCATCTGAATTCGTCCCAGTCGTGTCATGACTCAACGTCACGCCAGTTGGTTCATTATTCGTGACGGTCGTCTTACCAGTCGTAGTGGTCTCGTTTGGCTGTGTCGTTACTGGCGTCAATGGATCTTGACCACTTGGGGTTTCCGTTGTCGTGATCTCATTAGTGCTGGTATCAACATCAACTTGAGTTTGATCACCATCAGACCACGTCTTGTCGATTTTAACAACGTTACCGTTACCATCCTTAGTTGTGG
>NZ_BBAG01000080.1 GCF_001311135.1 Secundilactobacillus paracollinoides DSM 15502 = JCM 11969 | reverse complement strand
AGGTCAGGCATTTCTGGGTCTTTCTTGGCTTCATAGTGGAAACGCGCTCCGGAAAACAGAAAGCTGCATGTAAGCCAACTCTGGCGAAAATGCCAGGGTCAGGCATTTCTGTGTGGTCCTCTGTCCTTGAGCCGAAACGCGCTCCGGAAAACAGAAAGCGGAGTGTAAGCCAACTCTGGCGAAAATGCCAGGTTCGGGCATTTCCGCCAGAGTTAGCTTACACTCCGCTTCCTACCGTTTTCCTCCACGCTCTATTTCTACATGCCGAATCTCCGAAATCATCATTGGTGCCTTCTCATTCATATAGATCATCTCATCCTGATACCCGGCCAATCGGCCACAACATCGGGGTGGTACTCACCGTTTACGTCTAGATTATTGAGCTGAATACTGACCACGTTGCCGTTCGCAAACGCGTCCGCTAACAGGCTCGATATCGTTTCCATGGTCTGCTTGGGCTTTGCTGGGTAGGTCTTGGCCTCCTGCGCGGCCTGTTTCTTCAGGCTGCCGTGTGGTCTGACAGGTAGAACCCCTGCCACTTTACAACGCCGCGGTCTTTATAGTAACGGTCAAAAAACAGTTGGACCCGCGCTGGGTCGTAGGGTGCTGGCTTATTCATCGGCTTCCTTCTTTCGTTGAATGATGCGCTGACTGACGGGCCACCGCTGCCCCGTGAAACCCACGTACTCAATGGTCAGCTGCGTGTGCTTGCGCAGGCCGGTAATAAGGCGTTCGAGGTAGCCGAGGTCGTAGTTCGAAACAGTGTGTAGCGGGACAGAGCGTAATCGTTGACCCTTTTTTTGGAAATTAAAAAAGAAATTGTACGTTTTATCGTAGACGTCGTCGGTCACCATTAGCCAATAACGCGTTTGCATTTTACGTTTAAACAGGTGTCGATGCGTTCGGTAATCAGTTTGAGATCACTAGGCATAGGCATTACCGCCGTTATGACCACCGACAAGTGAGGCACGCTCAATCGCGGTTCCCCCTTTCAAGAGGCTGCTGGCATAGACAAGTTTCGTAAACCCAAATCGGTCACGAATCTGGTCAACGAGATGGTCGCTTTGATCACGCCTAATTTGTGGCCTTGGCGGTTCAAAAAAGGTCAGCTGCTGACTTTGCTTACTGTTCAACCGACTTGTGTACACCGCAATGTTGCGGATCGTTTGACCCTCCCACTGATATCGAAACATACTGATCAGGATCGCCACAATATCGTGATTCCGGTCGGTCGGTTCAATGCGTTTAGCCTGGTGAAACCCGCTGCGACCGTCCGCCTCACTGGCAGCATAAGAAAACCCAATCGCCAGTGAAATGCAGCTGGTCTGCTTGCGATGGTGCCGTAATCGCGATGCCACCTGCTCACCGATTTCCTTGATGACGGTCTCGATCTCCGCCTGCGTTTGGTAATCACGCGGCAACACCTGCGAGTTACCAATACTGGCCTCTTTTGGACCGCGACGCTCCCGAAGTTGCGAGTGGTCGATGCCCCAGGCTAACGCAAACAGTTGCATCCCGATCAACCCCATTTCCTGATTCAGCGCAAACGGATCATAGTGGGCAAGGTCCCACATACTATGGATGCCTAGCCGGTTCAGATGTTTTTCCGTGCGGTGGCCAATACTCCATACATCCGTCATGTTCTTGATCGGCCAAATCGTCTGATCAACCGTGTCGTACGTAATCTCACCCACTAAATCACGGTTGTGTTTCGCGTAAATGTCCAGGGCAATCTTCGCCTGGACGGGATTTTCACCAATGCCAATGGTGGTGTACAGTCCAAGTTCTTGTCGAACGGTCAACTGAATCTTTCGGGCAACTGCTTCTGGACTATCACCAAATAAGCGCCAAGAATGGGTCATGTCCAGAATCGATTCATCGATTGAATAGGGCAGCAGATCCTCATCGGCAACAAATCGGCGAAAAATATCATTAATTTGTAAATTACGTTTGATGTATAAATTCATCCGTGGCGGGACGACCATTAAGGCCGGATCTGTCGGCAGATCGCGCTGACGTGAAACATTGGCCTGCAGGTGGTAGCGTTTCTTAGCCTCCGGTGACGTGGCCAAGATCAACCCGCCATTGGTATTTTCCTGTTCACTCATCACGACTAACGGGACTTCCAGTGGATTTAACCCACGCATACTCGCTTCAACGCTGGCGTAAAAGGACTTATTGTCAATGAGAAAAAACACCCCATGTGGCTCATTGTCGTAGTTAATATCCATGATGCTCGCCTCGAACGTTTGTTTGGTTAACCCTATTATACAAACATGCGTTCGTTCTGGTCAAGTTAATTTTTTTAATGCCATGACTCAAAAATCCGGAAATAGTGACGGCACTCACTGAAATCAGTGCACTGACTCATCCTCAATAAACGATTCTTTTGACATCAAAAAAACGCCCGTCAATTCGACGAGGCGTTTTGGACGCTATTCATTAAAACTTGGTGTCTTAATTGCTAAATTTTCACTGATTGCACACAGCAGATCATCCAATTCACTGTCATTTTCAATCAATTCGCACATCATATCGATCGCATCATCGTGCACCCGTTTAAAGAACACGGGGGAGTAAGGCGTGATTGCCGTTTTCCCACTATACTTGCGCAGCAGCCACGCATTGTAGATGACCGTAAACCGGTACCCCTGCTCATAACCCATGCCCCACATATAGAACACGTCGCTGAGCAGAATGGGCAAGTGGCGCGCGTGCTGCCTGGTAACCTCAGCAACGTCTGTCTCAAGCCGACCGTGCCACTGACTATGCCGCATCGCAGTGACCTCATCAAATTTATCTTCAAAGTATTCAGCCACGCTGTCCATACCAGTAAAGTCTGGCACCCTGTTTTCTAAGGTGAGTTCATCCTGGATGGCAGCTCGGATACCATCCGAACCCCCTAATAGATAAACACAGCTTAACGGCGTTGTCCATCGACTAACTGGTTGCGTGGAGAGAAGTGCTAACTGCTGACTAACCTGTTCCTGAGCGTTACTGTGACGTCGTTGAAATACCAGTTCAAAATCTGCAACAAGGCCGTTTTCAGGGTACATCGTGACTCACTCCTTTGTCATTTAGTACCCTCATTCTACCCAGTTCGTCACCAGATTCAAGAATTGTCGATTCTGGATTTATCAAACATTATAAGGAACATTTGTTGATTATTTAACTGATGTTTTATTAACGACACGCGCTAATGAGTGAATGTCGTCAGGCGTTGTGCCGCAGCAACCGCCAATGATGCTGACACCGGCCGCTAACCACTGTGGCGCAAGGGATGCGAGCGTCGGTGTCTGATCATCCACTGACCAGGTTTGCGTCTCTGCGTCAAAGACCGCCCCGTTGTTGGGATACACAATAATTGGTTTTGTCGTCACCTGTTTGATTGTTGCCACCATGTCTAAAATATCGTCTGGCGCCAAACAATTAACACCGATAGCTTCGATCTGTGGGTGCGGTTCAAAGTAGGATACGGCTTCCCACAACGGCGTACCATCCCATAGGTTGCCCTGGTCGTCCACACTAAACGATAGCCAGGCCGTTTTATCAGGAAATTCACACTCCAGCAGTTCCGTTAACGCCTGTGTTTCAGTAAAGTTCGGTTGCGTTTCAAACGCAAATAGATCCACGCCGGCCGCTGCCAATAACTGCATCCGCTCCCGGTGAAATCGCTGATATTCCGGTATCGTTAGCGCGTAATTGCCGACTGACTTGCTTGGATCATCACTGTATTCCGCATACGGACCAACGCCGCCAGCAATCAGTAGCGGCCGTTCGCTTCCGCTGTCTGCTCGATAGGCATCCCGAGCCCGTTTTGCTAATTTAACGGTTGCTCGCACCAAGTGGCGGGCATCTGTCAAGGACATCCCTGCGTTGACTAAGGTTGGGATACTCGCTACAAAACTATCCGTTGTCGCAACACTAGCACCAGCTTCAAAGTACTGACGGTGAACCCCCTGTACTGCATTGGGAAATTTAGCCGCTGCCATCGCCGACCAGAGGGGACTCGTCGTGTCGATCCCCTGTTTGCTTAACTCGGTCGCCATGCCGCCATCAATTACCAAAGGTTGCTGATCCAACAGATTTACCATAAGCGCACCCCCGCGTTTGTTTTATGTGTTATCCATTCTTGCCCGCTATTCGCTGACAAGTGACCCTACTAACGATCAAAACAATTCTGGCTGTCCGTCACCTGCTATATTTGCCCCTATTATATCTTGAACTGGTGTTGGAAACGATTACAGTTTGATGTCATTATAAGAATTTACAATCATTTCTGGTACAAGCTCAAAAATGTACTTTGGCAGTATTAAGTGCCTTGTTTAACCAATCAAAAAGTCCGCAGCCAACAAGACTGCGAACTTTTTCTTCATATATAATCGTTTCTGTCGCGCACTTCACTAACGCAACTCAAACTACCCTTCCATCCGCTGACCAACGATCATCTCGCTGTACCGGTAAGTCACCCATCCCGTGCGTTTATGGGTGACGAGTCGAGCGGGATTACCCACGGCGGTCATGTTGTCCGGCACATCCTTTAAAACGACTGCGCCGGCACCGACCTTACTGCGTCGACCCACCGAAATGGGACCGAGTATCTGGGCGTTAGCGCCAATGAATGCGCCTTGCCGAACGATTGGGTGCCGTCTGCCGTCAACCTCACTATCACGTGCGCCCAGCGTGACGCCGTGCAGAATCGTGACATCGTCTTCCACGATGGCCGTAGCACCGATCACCACGCCGGTGCCGTGGTCGATAAACACCCGTTTACCGATCTGCGCTTCCGGCGCAATGATCACGCCAGTCCGGTGCGTGCAATACCGACTGACCAGCGCTGCCAGAATGTAGCGGCCGTGCCCCGCTAGAAAATGAGCGATTCGGTGCCAGAACAACGCGTGCAGTCCCGGATAGGTCAGCAGCACTTCCCACAGGCTGTGCGCTGCGGGGTCACGCTTAAGAATGGCGCGTGCTGTCTGTAACATGGTCTTTCCCCTGTTGGACGCTGGTAAACCCGCGGTCAAGGTCAGCCAAAAGATCATTGCTGTCTTCGATGCCGACCGACAAGCGAATGAGCTCATCCTTGATACCGTTTTCCAACCGAATCTCACGTGGGATGGCCCCGTGCGTCATCAGTGCTGGAATCTCAATCAGGCTTTCCAGAGCGCCCAGACTCTCAGCTAACGTGATAACCTGCAAGTTTTCCACGAACTTCTTTGGATCTAACCCTGGTTGCAGTTCAAACGAGATCATGGCACCAAACCCGTGCATCTGCTTTTTTGCTACTTCATAATCGGGATTGTTCGGGTCGCCTGGGTAGTAGATCTTCGCAACGGATGGCTGGTCGCTGAGGTGGTCAAAGACCTTCTGGGCGTTAGCGAGGTGCGCCTGCATCCGGATGGCCAGCGTCTTCATCCCGCGTTGCAGCAACCAGGATTCCTGCGGTGCCAGGATGCTGCCGATGGCGTTTTGCAGGTACCCGATCCGTTCTGCGAGTTCTGGATCACGAACAACCACAACGCCGGCGATGACGTCAGAATGGCCGCCAAGGTACTTCGATGCGCTGTGTAAAACGATATCCACGCCCAGTTCCAACGGTCGCTGAACATATGGGGATGAGAAGGTGTTATCAATAATGCTCAGGAGTTCGTGGTTCTTCGCAATTTTTGCGACCGCGGCAATGTCCGTCACCTTCAACAACGGGTTCGTTGGGGTTTCCAGATAAATGGCCTTCGTTGCTGGGGTGATGGCAGCTTCCACCGCGTTAAGATCGCGAGTATCGACTACCGTAAAAGTCATGCCAAAGCGCTTCAGGACGCTATCGATCAGGCGGAACGTGCCACCGTACACATCGTTACCAACGATGAAGTGGTCGCCCGCCGAGAACATGGAGAAAACTGTATCAATAGCGGCTGACCAGGAAGCGAACGCAAAACCGGCAGTGCCGCCTTCAAGGTCGGCAATCAAGCTTCCACAGCGTCCCGAGTTGGGTTGCCTGTCCGGGAGTATTCGTACTTGTTTTCACCGATTTTTTGCTGATGAAACGTTGAGGCCATGTAGATTGGAATCGACGTTGCGCCTGTTTCTGCATCTTCACTGATACCACCGTGTAATAATTTCGTTTCAAATTTCATAAGGTCATCCTCCATTTTTTGACTATTAAGCTTCTTTTTCGTAAATATGCTCGCTCATGTACCGTTCACTGCTGTCTGGGAAAACGGTCACGATGGTGCTGTTAGCTGGTAGTTCTTCGGCAACCTTCAGGCTGGCCGCCAAGCTGCACCGCTGGAACTGCCGATAAATAATCCCTGTGTTGCCGCCATTTGGCGAACCTGTTCAAAGGCATCCGCGTCCGGAATCGTCAGCGTTTCATCAATGGTCACCTCCTGGAAAAACGGCGGAATGAATTCAACGCCGATACCCTCGGTACGATGACTGTGAGCAGGGCCGCCGTTTAAGATCGAGCCCTCTGGTTCAACGACGATGCTCTTCGTTTTGAGATTCTGCTCTTTCAGGTACTTGGCAATGCCGGCGAAGGTGCCGCCGCTGCCAGCACCCGCAACGAACGCGTCGATGCCTTGATCACCCAGATCAGCAATCAGTTCCGGCGCTAACGTGTGGTAGTACGTTGCTGGGTTCGCAGGGTTTTCAAACTGCATCGGCACGTAACTGTTTGGCGTATCAGCTGAAATCTCACGTGCTTTTTGAATGGCTTCTTTGATGCCGCCTTCGGAAGGAGTGTTGACGATGGTTGCTCCCAAAGCGCGCATCAACGTTTGTTTTTCGTAGCTGAACTTCTCTGGTACAACGAGAATCGTTGGCAAATGGTGCTGTTGTGCTGCCAAGGCAACACCAATGCCGGTATTGCCTGCCGTTGGTTCAATAATCGTTGTCTGGTCGTTGATTTTACCCTTGTCGATACCATCTTGAATCAGGTACTGTCCCAACCGGTCCTTGATGCTGCCACCGGGATTAAACATTTCCAGTTTGGCGTAAATATGACTGCCATTTGGGACGTCAATTGGGAGTTCAAGTAACGGTGTGTTGCCAATAAGTTGTGACACGCTTTGAATGATCATCGGTTTTCTTCCTTCCTGAAACTACAAAAAGGGCGCGGAATTCGAAATGAATTCTCGCGCCCTTAGTCCATGTCTAGCCTGAGCTAGCAGGACTTTTCGGATACACTACCCTCAAAAAGTCAATGCTTAACAGGCCGAACATCGCCAAAAACGCGACATCCGACAACAGTTATTTTGTACTGCACTGAACGTAAATTGAGTCATCGTGTAACCTCCTGTAATTTGATGGCTTAAATATAACTGGAATTGTTTAGAAAGTCAAACAATATTTCCTGAATGAATTTTTAAAAAACGCCTTCTTTCTATAAAGGCCTTCAGTAAAAAATTTCAAAATAATCACTCAAAAACACATTTAACCAAAAGTCAAAATGAGTTGTTTAGGTGTTTTTAAGTAAAAAATGGTCAATTTTCAGAGCCAAATTGTGATTTGTTTTTCAATTTTAGCCTAACCTTTTTAACTTATATCATCCCTCTTTTTTACTTATTGTTCATCCGTGATGTCAAGCATACCGGTGTTCGTTGACTAACGATTGAAGATACAACTAAAAATCGTGTCCAGCACTGGTACAACAACGCTCACTTGCAAACAGCCAAATTTTAATTCACTGTTTTTTCAGCATTGAAAAGGGTTTCTTTGATGTGCTAGTATTGGTTTGATAACGAAACTAACTGGAGACGACACCCATTAAAAATAATTTAAGAGATCGTTTAATTGGTCTAGTCGTGGGGCTGCTGCTAAATGCCTCCGGGAACGCTCTAGCCGTTTCAGCAAATATGGGAAGTGGTCTATGGACCGCTTCCGCCGTAAACCTGAGTCACTGGCTCGGGGTCAACATCGGGGTCATTCTCATGATCATCGGTGTGTTGAATACACTCACAAATCAAGTCCTCATTCGTCATTTGGACATTCCACGGATGGTCGGTGAAATCATCTATGCCATGTTTTTCAGTTACTTTGTTTCCTTCTTCGTGTCCTTTTTTGATGCGATGGGCGTTGGTGGTCTGAACATTTTCTGGCGTGCCCTGTTAAGTATTGGCGGCATCATCGTTTTCTGTATTGGGATTTCCCTCTATCAACGCGCAAATATCGTGATGCACCCCAATGATGACACAACAAATATTCTGCGGTTCCTGTATCTTAAAGGGAATGCAACGGCATCTCAATTGATTGATTTTATTCCACCGTTGATTGCCATCATTATTGCGTTTATTTTCACTCATGAAATCTTGTCAGTGAATATCGGGACCATCTGCTCAATCATCGGAAATGGCTTCTTCATTGCGATGTCAGACAAATTGGTATGGCCGCATTTGAAGCACAATTTCAGGACAAAACAGGCAGTAAATGGTTAACTCAACATGATCATTTTTTTAGAACACATCGGCTCATGCAGACCGATGTGTTTTTTAATTGCGTAAAAGTAAGGTTTTCAGCTGGGTTCCCCCAAAAAGAAAACCTCACAAGGGATGTAAGCGGGATGAATCACCAAAGAAAGGTTATCGACAATTCAGCCGATAACCTCAGTATAGCCAACCAATGTAAAGAAATGATGTTGTTCTTGTAAAGGTTGTGTAAATGTGAGAAGGCAACTCAAAATGGTTGCATTTTTTAGCCTTAAGCGACATGCTAAAGAGGTATTGCGTTATTTCACAGGAGGTTTTACACATGACAACACCAAACTTTGAATTAAACGATGGCAACCTATTGCCAAAAATCGGTCTGGGCACTTACCAAATTCGTGGTGGCGCCGGCCTGCACCAAATCTTATCCGCCATCCACGACGGTTATCGATCCCTCGACAGTGCAACAAACTACGATAATGAAGGCATCGTCGGCAAGGCTGTCCGGTTATCTGGTGTGCCTCGCAGCGAGTTCTTTATTACCTCAAAATTGCCTGGCAAATATCACAAATATGACGACGCATTGAACGCCATTGAAGAGTCCCTTGCCCGCATGGGATTGGACTACTTCGACCTATTTTTGATTCATTGGCCCCTGCCAAAGCGCGACCACTACGTTGAAGCATGGCGCGCAATGATCACCGCGCAAAAATTGGGTCTCATCCGGTCAATCGGGGTTTCAAACTTCGAACCAGCCCATTTGGACCGACTGATAAACGAAACGGGTGTCACGCCCGCGGTTAACCAGATTGAAGTCCACCCATACTGGATCAACGAAGCGGGTTTAAAGGCTGACCAAGAACGTGGCATCGCGACAGAAGCCTGGAGTCCACTGGGTCGCGGCAGTGCCTCGCTGAAAGAACCAGTTATCCAGGAACTCGCCAAAAAGTATGGCAAAAACACCGGCCAAATCATCCTGCGCTGGCACACCCAACGCGGTATCGTGCCGTTGCCAAAATCCAGCAGTTTGAAACACCAACGTCAAAATTTGGACATCTTTGATTTTGAATTAACACCAGATGAGATTGAAGATATTAATCGTTTAAACAAGGCTGATGGCCGTGTCGATGGCCAAGATCCTAACGAATACGAAGAGTTTGACTAATCAAAATTACAGATGAGTAACATCTGTTGACTTTCTTTTTTATTCGCAGTATTCTATTGGCAATAAATAAAGGAGGTGATGCTTTTTGACTATTGGAAATAATCTTAAGGCATCAGCTACGGAGCGTATGGCTAACTAGCTGATACCGTTTAAGAGAGACACCGCGAAATATGATCGCGGTGTTTTTTT
>NZ_BBAG01000079.1 GCF_001311135.1 Secundilactobacillus paracollinoides DSM 15502 = JCM 11969 | reverse complement strand
GGTTTTTAGTGAGCGAAGACTTCCGCCCCCGTTGACTAACCTTTCGTTCAAAGTCAGTTTGCGCTAGCCCAGCCTGGTACTCACTATTTAGCCGGTGAAGTTCGTTAAAGATGGTGGTCTTACTAAAGCCTAAGTAGTTAGCGATGTATCGCAAGGAACGTCCTTCATTATGAAGCGTTTCAATGACAACACGGTTCTGGAATGATAAAATAGTGGTGCTCATCAAGGTCCTTCTTTCTAATGGATTGTGTGGTAACACCATTAAAGACCTTGATGGGTTTTTCTGTCCACTTAAATGTTCAACTTAAATTTTACAATCTGCCAAATAAAAAAGTGGGTAAATGAAAAATGATCATGATGTATACACAGTCAGGGTGTCATTCTTGTATGACATCTCGTCGATGGTTTAATAAACACGGAATCAGATTCCAAGAAAAAAACTTTAGTAAACACCCTCCAAAACTATAAGTAAAGAAAATAGGGTCCCTATTTCTTTTAATACCGTATTTCACACGGTATCGAATAAAGGTCGTCCGTTTAATACCTGTATTTCGGGACACATCAATGTCACTCATGCCAGCTCGATAAAGCTTAAAAGCATGTTGCAAGCGGGGATCGTCTTGGGTGTATTGGGGTTTGCGGCCATGATATTTACCTTGCTGTTTGGCAAGCGCAATGCCTTGTTGCTGTCGCTCAATGATCCGCTTACGTTCACTTTCCGCCTGGTACTTATACAATTCAATGATGAGGTTAGTCATAAGTTGACGCAAATTAGGGTCAGTAATTCCAGTCATGGACGGCAAATTTAACACATCTAGGGTGGCACCCTTATTTTGAATGGTGTTCATGATCTTAGTTAAATCCTGGTTGTTTCTGCCTAAGCGATCTAATTCAGTGACCAGGACAATATCACCCTCACGAATATAGCCAGCATTTTTTGCAGTTCTGGCCGATTAGTGTTAGCTCCACTTAATTTATCCGTAAATAATTTATCAACGCCTTTTAAGGCCGCTAGCTGTCGATCTAAATGTTGCTCCTTGGAACTCACACGCGCATAACCGATTTTAGCCATTTCCAGTTCTCCTTTTGGACAGTTCTAGTGAACATTTATAATTCCTAGTATAGCACAGAAATAAAAAAGTCCAATAGGGTATACCCTAGTGGCCGTCACGTTAACTTATTGAAAATAGAAAGATTCTACTTTCCCTAAATGCTCTTATGTCAATAAATGCCCACCATCATGTGTTAAAATCACTTGCTGGTTGCTTTCTAGATGAATTTTCGGAACGCTAAACATTGGAATCCCTCTCTTCGATTGATGGTTGTGGTAACTTCAATCTAACAGATTGGGGTTCTTTTTTTATCACCCAACAGGTGAAAAGTGAAAACATTAGACAACGTTGATACTACAGTAACTGTCGTAAATTTTTGGATTTATATGAATAATTCAGGTTTAGCTTAGCAACCAAAGGATTCCTGTAATTGCATGTTGTATTTGACTTGTATCAGGCAATTCTTGTTCATCAATTAGGTAATTAAAACTACCCAGAATAAGTGAAGTTAATAATGACATTTCAAACTTATCAGGTTTTTCCTCCAGCATACTTACAAGATTGTTTCTTAAAACCCTTTTTATCTCACTACTCAAATCTTTGCTATCCAATTGAATAGAGCGCAATGCTAAAATCTTTTCACGTTGTTTGATTAAAAGATTTTTTATATCAGGTGCCAATATGGATGTAATGCTCAAAAAGTTTTGATTTTGTTTATTTAAATTACTTCTTTTCTTCAATACTGAATCATAAGTCGACACAAAATCCTGAATCATTTTCGCGGCCAAGTGATACTTATCCTGATAGTGCCTATAAAATGTCTGACGATTGATCAAGGCTTTATTAGAGATATCAATTACCGATACATTATTAAATCCCTGTTGTCTTACTAATTGTATAAAAGAATTTTCAATTAACATTTCTGTTCTCTTATTTCTTAAATCAGTCATAAGTTCCTCCTTTTCTCCAAACATCAGTATAGATCCATATGTAACTTAAGTATACACAAATAACATTTTGTATGCCTAAGTGACGTTTCAAAAAAAGTTGTCTATGTCTTTCCAAAATAATGTCCACTATTATTAGTACTTAGCTTAAAAGGGAGGAATATCAGATGTTCGATGTAATTCGTAGTAAAAGATATTGGTTAGCATTATTGCTTGTTGGAGCAATTATTGGAATAGTTTCATTTGCCTTAATTGGCATACGTAACTCTGTCAAAGTAAAACAAATTCCTGTAGCACTTGTCAACGAAGACAAAGGAACTCTCAGCAATAAAATTGAAAGTAAGTTGCGAAAGAAATTCAATGGAAAAGATTCAAAAATCAAATGGGTATCTCCACAAAAAGATGGTTTTAATGATCAAAAGTATTATGGGGCTTTCATTATTAGATCAGGATTTTCAAAAGAGTTACAGCAGCAAAATGAATCGCTAAAGGCCCAAATTATTAGCCAAAAGCTCACTACTCTTCAAAAAAAGGAGGAATTACCAGATTCTGCAAAATCACAATTGCTTCAAGCTAAATTTGTTACACAGAAACCCGTTCACCCTGCACAGATTAAGATCAGTATTAATCAAGGAATGAATGCTCAAATATCGCAATTGCTATCCCAAGCACTTCCTCAGATTGCAAATGCGCTTTCATCACGAATTAGCGCACAGCAACAAAGTGTTCTTAGCAAAAATAAGATTAATTTATCCGCAAAATCTTGGGATTTGGTTTCGACCCCTATTAGTGTATCTACTCATGAGTCTAATAAAATTGAAAAGAACACGGTTAATGGCACAGCACCCATGCTTCTAGTGGCATTGGCGTGGTTTAGCGCTTTAATTCCCTCTCTTATTTTATGGCGCGAACATACAAAAAGAAGTGCTTCAAAATTTTTAAATGCTACAACAATAACTAGTCAACTAATTACCGGTTTGGTAGCAAGTATTCTTTCAGCAACAGTTGGGTTCTTATTTGTTAATGTATGCTTTAACCTAACAATTCCAAACCCAATTAACTTTATCGGATTAATGTCTATTAGTATCTTTGTCTTTTATCTTATTATAACGTGTGTCCTGGATTGGTTGGGATTTGCTTTCTACCCATTACTACTCGTAGTCTGGTTCCTAGCAAGTTCCGTGATGTCTTATGCACCGGAAGCCCTTGATCCTTTGTACCGAAAGGGAATTTACAGTTGGGTTCCAATGCGATTTAGCATGCAAACACTAACAAATACTTTGTATTTCCATAATGGATCGAGTACCACCATGTCATCATTATTAGTCTTGTTAATAATTGGATTTGTCGCTGCTATCTTGATGTATAGTTCAGGATACTTAAAACACTATTTGTTCACGGTTATCCCACACCGCAAAATAAATAATTAAACAAAACATGAAACCCAATTATTCATATCATCAAAATAGCCAATCAATTGATTGACTATTTTTGATGATCCATTTAGCAACAATTCCCTCAAAAAAAGAGAGTGTGAAATATTTTGTGTAAATGTATATAAAAATTCTGAATTGTATAGAGGCAGAGAATGTTCTTGAGGTATACCCTATTGGCTAATCACACATAAAAGCTTTCTTATATCATTATTTTTTTGGCAGGTACTGTGTAGGTGGAAATGAACGAATGCTTTAATAGTTTTGTGTCACAAAATAAATTTTGGAGATTTTCAGCACTCCAGTAGTTCAATGATTCCTGGCATATTCCATCAGCAAGTTTATATATTGCGTCTTTTAACAATTGGAGCTTACTTTCAGAAACTACATGAACTTTAAAGTTGGTATGTGCATCTGAAGCAAAGATGATAGAGGGGTGGAAAATAATGGAATAGAAAGTTTGACTCTGATATTTTTCCGCAAACCAATTCGAAGATGTAGTTATTTGTTCTACATCACCTTTAAAGATTTCATCACTAGCTCGTCGATTTTTATCTTCTATGACAATCTGTGTGCTTTGATCCAGCCAAAGATTATCAGGACCGCCTTCTTTGATAGCCGTTTCTGCCTCAGGCTGACTAGAATCAAATCCTAATAATTCTCATAATCTTTGAATGCTTGCTCTAAAGTTTGTTTCGTCGGCATAGTTTGTATAAAGCAGGTCATCATTAATAGCTCGAATATGTGTAGCTAAATCATTGCTATCTTCGAAGTCATACTTTTTTATATATGGTAGATTGCAAGAATTAACCGAACACTGCGAACTGCTGAAAAACCTTTCGTGGTGATTGCCAATTGAGTGTTTTCATTGGTCTTGCATTAATCCAATGATTAATTTGATCTAATTCTTTGGCGCTAACCGTCTCAATTTTTCGCTCCTTTGGTATGAATCGCCGAACGTATCGGTTTAATATCTCATTACTCCCACGTTCTTCTGGTGAGTATGGGTGTGCAAAGTAAACTGGAATGCCTAGTTTTTGCTCGATTTCATCATATTTTACAAACTCTCGTCCTCGATCAACAGTGATTGACTTAGCATTCTCGATCCCTTGAAAAAAATGAATTAATACTGGTGTCACTGCCTGAATATTGCGACCACTAACTTGCCTCACAATATGTTGCCGACTTAATCTTTCTGTGATTGTGACAAGCACTTCACCACGTTTCTTACCCGATTGCATCGTATCAACTTCAAAGTGACCAAAATCCTGCCGTGCTTGAACACTTTTGGGTCTTGATTCAATTGAACGGCCGTGAACAAATACTTGACGTCTGCCATCAGACTGACGTTTTTGACGAATACCTTTGTCAGGTAAATCAGCTAATGACAGTTTGAGTCGGCCAGCATTGAGCCAATTATAAATCGTTTTGAAAGGTAACCCTAAAACATGAGCAGCAGTTTCTGGTGACCACTTTAAAATGCCAATGTGCTCATTCAAAAAGACAGCGATAGCTGGTGTTAGTGTGTGATGACGGCCACGTAGATGACGTTTTTTCAATGCCAATGCATGAGCAATATCAGCTTTATAGGGCGTGACTTGATGAATTTCAACAGAGACCGTCGCAGGTGATCGGTTAATAAAACGCGCGATGGCACGAATCGAATAATTCAATTCCAGCAAAGTTTGAATGACAGTACGTTCTTGAGATGATAAACTAGTCATGATTCGCAGTTCCTTTATGGTTGTTTTGGACAATTACCATTAAAGGCACAATTCACATAGGGAGAAGACCATTGAAATCCACCATTTTACTAGTCGAAGACGAGGCGGGCTTAGCCGACTCACTCAAAACCGAATTTGAGCTCGAGAACTTCAATGTGTTCTGGGCCAATGACGGCCTAATCGCGCTGGACATGTTCCGGCAAAACGAGGCCCAGATTGATTTAATCATTTTGGACTGGATGCTGCCGCACATTCAAGATCAAGAAACCCAGCTGATTACTGTATTGATTGGCATTGGCTGGATCGCGATGGTGGCGATATCGCGGGTGTATCTGCGCGACCACTACCTCTCTGATGTGCTCGCCAGTGTCTGCTTAGCTAGCGGCTGGTGGTTGCTGGTCACACCTGCGGAAGCCTTTATTCAAGCTAAAATGCGGCAGTTTTTACCGGAAGGGATGTTGAAATCATGGCCACATCAAAATTAACGATTGTTGTTCCTGCTTACAATGAAGAAGAGGTGCTGACGTCCTCGGTGCAAAAATTACTGGCCGTTGAAGACCAAATCGCCGCGCAAACCGTCCTCGGTCAGCGTGCCGACATCCTGATCGTCGATGATGGTTCCATGGATCACACCTGGGACATCATCGAAAAACTGCACGCCATGAATTCTCGCGTGCGCGGACTGCGTTTTTCCCGCAACTTCGGCCACCAGTCGGCGCTGATCGCCGGCATGAGTGAAGCCGTGAAAACCGCCGATATGATTGTCACCATCGATGCCGACCTCCAAGATGATCCCGACAAAATCGGCGACATGGTGGATGCCTATGCGGATGGCGCCGACATCGTCTACGGCGTCCGGAACAACCGGGAAACCGACAGCTGGTTCAAGCGCACCACGGCCCAAGGCTACTACAAGACACTCAAGCTGCTGGGCGTCGAACTCGTGCCCAATCACGCCGACTTCCGCCTGATGTCCAAGCGCGCCGTTGAAACCTTCCTGCAGTATCCAGAACGCAACATTTTCATTCGCGGCCTGATTCCTAAGCTCGGCTTCAAAACTGCCGAAGTCTTCTACAAGCGCGCGCCGCGCATGGCCGGCGAATCCAAGTACCCGCTGAAAAAGATGCTGGCTTTTGCCTGGGACGGCATCACCAGCCTAACGATTGCGCCGGTGCGGCTCATTCTCATTCTGGGTACCTTGTCTTGCCTACTGGCGGTGGGCATGGTGGTTTACGCCATTGTCATGAAAATGCTGGGGCTCACCGTGCACGGCTGGTCGTTGTTGATGGTGTCGCTGTGGTTCGTTGGCGGCATCCAAATGATCAGCCTCGGGGTGATTGGTGAATACACCGGCAAGCTCACCACCGAAGTTAAACATCGCCCGCGCTACACGGTGCAAACGATTCTGGATTAAGGTGAGGGTATGAAAAAGATTAAACCCGCCTTTCTGCCAGCAATTTTAATCCTCTGCCTGCTCATTGGCAGCATCGGTAACCTGACCAGTGTGCTCGGGGTGCCGGCGCTGTTGGTGGTAGTGCTCCTGGGCGCCCCGACTTGACCATTTGTCTACAAGGCAGCTGCGCTGGGGCATTGGCCTTGGCTTACTGGCGATGCTGATTGCCCAGGTGGTCGTGTTGCACGTGATGCCCAACACCGTTTACCACGATCCGTACCGGGTACTGTCGCAAGCCGACCAGCTCGCCGCCGGCCACATGACCTGGGATATCACCTACTTCTGGCGCTACGCCAATAACGTGCCGCTGGCTTATCTGCTCTCCCTGTGGTTGCGGCTGACGCAACTGGTGGGCTTAAGCACCAATCTTTCGGTGCACCTGCTGAGTATCTTGGTGTTGGACAGCTTTATTGCCCTGGCGCTGCATACGATTTGGCAGCTCAGCCAGCGCGCCAGCCTGCTGGTCGTGGCCTTCGGTTTCTTTGCCTTGTCGCCGTTTGCCTACACCTACTACCTGCAAGTCTTTTACTCCGACTTACCGACGATGCTGGTGCTGCTCATCATCATACGCAGCCTGCTGAACTGGTCGCAGAAAACATCGCGCCAGCGCTGGTTTGCCGGCAGCGGACTAGTTGTTGCCGTGATGCTCGGCGCCATGCTCAAGCCTAATCTGGTGGTCTTGTTGCCAGCTCTGCTGATTGTCGGCCTGATTCTGGCCCGTCAGCACCTCTGGCGACAAGCCAAACTGACCCTGCCCATCCTCTTGATTGTGCTGGGCTTCGGGCTGAGTCTGCCGGCGACCAAAGTCTTTGACGTGGCAGCCAATTATCAACCCCGCACCGCCTTTTCGTTCCCGGCGACCAACTGGATCTTGATGGGCTACAACCAGCACAGCAACGGCGTCTACTCCGGCAAGGATGTCGGACGTGCCATCAAGCAGCCCAGCCAAGCCGACCGCCAGCGGTACAATTTGAAAACCATCCCCAAGCGCATCAAAACTCTCGGGGTGGTTGGCGTCATCCGGTTGTGGGTAGTGAAGTTAGGCATCGTGCTCAATGTCCAAGGCATTCAGCGCTGGTACAACGGCGGCTTCCGCGCCGCACCTAGTTGGTACAGTAATCATGCTGGCTTCTATCAGGGACTGACCGTGATTGGCTATGTGGCCGCGACCCTGCTCATGTGGGGCGCACTGATGCTGAAGCTCTTGCGGTGGCGGCCAGATCTGACCGACCCGCATCAAATCCTTGCACTGCTGGCGGTGACCACTGCCCTTGGCTACCTGGCTTTCCACACCCTACTGTGGGAAGTTGAACCGCGCTATGGTCAAGCCATTTTGCCGCTGCTCTGGGTGGCTTTGGCGGCCATCCCGCGTCAGGCCAGCCAGTCGCGTCCCCGCTGGGCGAACCAAGCTAGCCTCCTCAATGTCGCCACTGCTTCACTCGTCGCCTTTGGGGCCGCTGGTGTGCTTGGCGCTCAGCTGCCACAAAAGCAAGTGATTGCCGCCCAGCGCAGTCAGCTATCCGTGCAGTATCACGCCAAGCCCAAGACCGTGACGCCAGGCACCGTGCTGGCAGAGGTGGTCGATGTGAACGCGCCAGCGAACTATTTTTCCGTTCAGATTCATGCTGGTAGTCAGGTGCAAGTCACCCTCACTAACCTTGCCACCGGGCAACATTATCGGTTAACGATGGCTGGCAGTGTGGCCCTCCTGCACCACCAGCTCGCCGCTGGGCAATATCGGATTACCGTTCAAAACCTCACCACCCGCGGCCAGCAGGTCGATGTGACCCACACCTACCATTATCAGCTCGCTGCTCACCCGCTAACGGTGAACGGCCAATCGCAGCCCACCGCCTCGTTGATTTATACCTGCATGCAGCGCTGAGAAAGGAGCCTTTTTATGGAAAAACCAATCACTACCCTTTACAGCAAATACGATACAGCCTTGCGCTACCTGATTGTTGGAGTCCTCACCACCGGCATTAATGTGGTGCTGTTCTTCGGCCTGACTCACCTCGCGATGCCGTGGTTCTGGGCGAACATTATCGCCTGGGTCCTCAGCGTGCTGTTTGCCTTCATTGCCAACAAGAAAGTCGTGTTCAACTCCGCCGACATGACCTTCCGGACTGTGGTCAAAGAAGGCGCCAGCTTCTTCACCTTGCGCGGCGCGTCACTGCTGGCGGACACGGCGATTTTGTTCATCGGCCTCACCTTAATGCACGGTTCGCCGCTGATTGTGAAGCTGATCGACCAGGTCGTCGTCATCGTGCTCAATTATGGCTTCAGCAAACTAATTTTCGCTTAACGTAAAAATGGTCCCAGCAGTGGAAACTGCCGAGACCATTTTGCTTGGCTAGCCAAGCTTGATGCCGGCATCCGCCAGCGCTGCGTCGACCACGTTCATCACAGCCAGCGAATGCGCCATCCGCTGCTTGGCGGCAGCCAAATCGTGATGCGCAATCATCGTTTCGAACGCGACGAACTCTTCGTACATGCGGTGCCGGTCAGCTACCATACCTTGATCGACAAAATTTTCTTGCACATATTTTGTCAGTAATTCTTTCTGTTCGGATTCACTTAATTCTACCGGTAAAGCCACGTTAAACTCTTTTGCATACCGTGAGTTTGATTTACGATCTTTCTTTTCAACTTCATTCCACAACTGCTCTCGATCACTCGCCCATTCAGGTGAATTTTTTGGCGTCAAAATAAAGCTTTCTGGCATGATCGATCGGGTATAAAAATAGTGGCGACCTTCCTTATCATCAAATAGCTTTTCACCACTTCGATAAGCGGCACTGGCAATCGCACTTCGTCCTTTACCAGCACTAATATTACTAAAACTCATGTGGAATATTGCCATGTCAGTCACCGTCTTCCTTTGATTCTATGGGTTTTGACCTTGTTGTCGCCATCGGCGACTTCTAATACAGGATTTTAGCACGATTTACCCCACAAGAATTTAGTGGGGTATAAGTGCGCATTAACTCGTTTCACTCGGTCTGCTGATTACCCACCACTAATTTTAGTGTTCTTTATCTAGTTTCATTAACTAGGCCTGCTTTAAACACACTCTTTAGCCATAATAGCTCTCATTGATTCGTTATTAATTTTAACTAGATAATTAAAACAATTAACAACATGAGATACACTGAAAAATGGCCAGATGAGTATCTTTTTAC
>NZ_BBAG01000078.1 GCF_001311135.1 Secundilactobacillus paracollinoides DSM 15502 = JCM 11969 | reverse complement strand
TCACTCTGACGGAAATACCAGGTTCGGGCATTTCTTTGCGATTCTCTGTCCTCAAGCCGAAACGCGTTTCGGAAAACAGAAAGCTGCATGTAAGCCCACTCTGACGGAAATGCCAAGTTCGGGCATTTCCGTGTGGGCCTCTGTCCTCGAGTCGAAACGCGTTTCGCAAAACAGAAAGCTGCGCGTAAGCCGACTCTGACATAAAGGCCAAGATCAGGCCTTTATGTCAGAGTCGGCTTACACTCCGCTTCCTACCGTTTTCCTTCACGCTCTACCAATTTTTCAAACTGATTCAACCGTGCTTCAAACTGGTCAAACGCCTGGTCGAGATAGGTCTCTTGTGACATGTCTACGCCCGCCTTCTTCATCACTTCGATCGGATAATCAGAACTGCCCGACTTCAGGTAATTCAGATAAGCATCGCGCTTGCTAGTGTCCCCAGAAAGGATCCGGTCTGCCAGCGTATTCGCTGCCGCGAAGCCGGTGGCGTACTGGTAAACATAGTAGTTATAGTAGAAATGCGGGATTCGGGCCCATTCGTCCGCAATCTCCGGATCAGACTGAACAGCATCACCGTAGTAACGCTGATTAAGCTTCAGATAGTAATCACTCAAATGATCCGCCGTCAACGGGTGTCCCGCTGCATCTTCCTCGTGAATAAATTGCTCAAATTCAGCAAACTGAGTCTGGCGGAAGACAGTCCCCTTAAAGCCGTCCAGGTAATGATTTAACACAAAGGCCTGAACTTGTGGCTCGTCGTAAGTCTTCAGCAGATAGTCCGTCAACAACGTTTCATTAGTCGTGGATGCAATCTCGGCAACGAAAATGGAATAGTCGCCATACTGATATGGCTGGTTGTGACTACTGTAATAGCTGTGCATACTGTGACCCATTTCATGAACCAAGGTGTACAAACTTTCCAAATTATCCTGCCAGTTCAGCAAAATATACGGTGCCGTGTCGTACATGCCAGATGAATACCCACCAGAACGCTTTCCCTGGTTCTCAACAACATCGATCCAGCGTGAATCAAAGGCTGTTTTAACGTGGGATAGATAGTCAGGTCCCATCACATCTAAAGCTTTAAGTGCTTCATCACGAGCAGTCTCGTAGGTGTAGGTTAATTGTGGTTCCCCGGTAATTGGCGTATACAGATCATACATATGAAGGTCCGACAACCCCAAGATTCGTTTTCGAAGCGCCACATAACGGTGCAGTAACGGTAAATGGGCGTTGACCGCCTTGACGAGCGTGTCATACACACTCACAGGGATGTGATTGCCACTCAACGCTGCCTCACGGGCATCAGCATAATGACGCACCTGAGCGTTGAAATTATGCGTTTTAACGTTGCCAGCCAGTGTTGAAGCCAATGTATGGCGGAATTGGTGATAAACGGCATAGAGCTGTTTAAAGGCCATTTCACGTACGGCTGGTTTGGTGGATTGAATCAACTGATCATACACACCCTGAGACAGTTGAACGGCCTGACCATCATTATCTTCCACAACGGGGAATTCCAGGTCAGCATCATTTAACACGCCAAACGTGTTACTTGCCGTCCCGAGTGCATCTCCAGCTTGGGCCAATAATTTTTCTTCGTTGGGGGCCAAAACGTGATCTCGCTGATCCGTAATCGTATCGAGATAGTGTTTGTATTCACCGAGGGTACTGTTTTGGGCCAGCATGTTGTCAAGTGTTGCCTTATCAATGGCCAGCAGTTCTGGTTCAAACCACGCAATGGCACTTTCAAGACTGGTAAATAAGGTTTGCGTTCGGCCGCTTAGCGCTTGATTCTCAGCATTTCCGGTGTCTTCATCGTGCTTTAAAGACGCGTAAACATAGACTTTTTCCGCTCGTCGAATCACGCTAAGAATGCTTTGGATCGCATGCAGCAGCTGATCAGCACCAGTCGCTAGAGAGCCACGAAGGTCTTCTAATTCAGGAATCGCCTCCTGGACCTTGTTGAAGTCACCTTCAAAGTCGGCTGTTGTTGCATAAATTGGTGTGAGATCCCACGTGAATTTGGGATCTACTTCATCACGAGTTGGTAATTGTTTGACGTCTGCCAATTGCATTTCCTCCTTGAGTTCACTTGTTAAGGCTACTTTAGCATAATTGACACCAAAACGGCACGTCAACCATTTAGGCTGGCATAATTTGTCTGGTCACCCGCCATTTTTCAGGACCGACCCGGTGTAAGTAGCCATTATTCATGAGCGTTTGGACCCAATCGTCAAGAACAAGCTGCAACTGGTCACGAAAACGGCGCTCACTGCAATTTGCTAAATTGCCAATCACCAGCATTGGGCGTAGTTTTTCGACCATACAGAATAGCTGTGACTGATTCAATTCTTGATCCGACCCAAGTTCTGAAATCAATATCAGTAAACAGTAGCGAAAAATAGCGACTGAGTCACCAAAAATCGGCACGACGACTGGCTGATCAAAACAGAAGTGGGAATCGTCTGTAACAGCCGGTGGTGACTATAACAAAAATTCTGCCATTGCATATACTTCGGTGTTCGATAGCGTAATCCGTGAACGATTTGTTGCCGCAATTGGTTGACTTGCCATGTCGTGGCCCGAATCGCCTTGTTTTCAATAAATTCATACTGGCCTGCACCTAACAGCCGATATCGTTGGTACCCGATCGTCCCCAAAAGATCGGTTTGAATCTGGCACCACAGTTCCATCGTGGCCGTCGCTGTCCGCCAAAACAGAAGGTACCACCCCCACGCTGCTGACCAGGTCACAAACGGTGCAACCTGTACCTGTCTCGTCATATGCTGATAATACTGATTTCCTAACACCCAAACTGGTTTCAGCGCTAGCTGCTGGTAGCCCGCGTTGCGGCTTGTGAGTTTTTCTGGTGAAATTGCCGAACATTGAAATTCAATCGGCACCTGTCCTTTAGCTTGAGTAACGATCAGATCTGGTCGCTGTCTAATGGTCTTCAGATAAGGTTCCAGTTCGACCCTGTCCTCACCAAAATAATGCGCCATCTGCCACTTACCGGTGAGGTGTTGCTGACTTTCTGGTTCGCTGCTTACCGCACAGTGACTGCCTGACTGGTGCGCAAAGTGTGCCACCACTCGTTGACCGCGTCTAAGGATCACTTTCGTTCGGCAACCGGGACAATAATAGAGTGTCTGACGATCAGCAGCCGCGGCGATTATCACCTGATGGGACTGATTAATAGCTGTTAGCATGGTGTTGCCCCCTTTCACCTGGTAACTACGTGGGGAACTACGTGGGGATTGGGGTGTTTGGTTGTTTTTAAGTGTATTTTTTCTTGTCTAACTAATCGAAACGCGTTTGCAAGGACAAGTGAAGGCCACTGCAAAAAATGACTCCGGTAAAAATGTCGGCTTGGGCGTCCCTACCTGTAACTTTCTCAATTATATAGTGGAAACGCGCTCAGCAAGGCAGAGGGCTACTGCAGAAGACGAGTCTGGTAAAAATGCCAGACCCAGGCATTTCTACCAGACTCGTCTTCTGCTCCGCCCTCTAACCGCCTTGCTTCACGCTCTGCTCTAAAAAAAGCACCACATATCCACAATTAGATATGTGATGCTCTTATAGTGCCCTCATTACTTATTAAAATAACGCCGGGTCAATTCTAACGCTGTTTGGTCCATGATCTTTTGCGCGTGTTCGTCCAACACATCCGCTGTGATCGTGGTTTGTTCAGCATATTCATAGGCAACCGCTAATTCATCCTTAATGGATTCTGGTGATTGCTCGTTGATGCGAAATGAGAATTCAAGATAGTAGCTATCCTGGTAGTGATAGAGACTTGATGCAACGTCGGTCAGGTTTAAGACATTGGCAATCGCAATTAAATCATCAAACGCGTGAAGTTTAAGCACGACCGTGTGCAGCGGTGAGCCATTCGGTTTGCCAGCTAGCTGGTCGTCTGAATCATGTTCTTGCCGATCATCAGTGCCGTCTTGATCATCATCCGTTTGCATCAATTGCCGCTTCAGAAAATCCGGCACCTCTTCTTGTTTAATTGATTGAATCTGGGGTGCGTCATCATCGTCATCAGGTTGGTCTGGATCCACTTGGTCATCAGAAGCGTTACTTTTGCTGATAAACAACTCAAGACCGTTGCGATTCGGTAACACTTGGAATGTCACGGCATCTGTTTCTTGAAATTGATGATCAACATCGACCTCTTCCAAAATGCTGTAGAAGAAGTTTTCTATTTGCTTGTGGTTACCAAGCAGATCGAGGACGGTAATTCCCCGTTGTTAAATCGTCATTACCAATCAAAACACGAATTGTATTTTCGTTAATTCTTTCCATTTCCATGACCCAACACCTCTTTCTGCCGGTACCTTATCTTGCTACTTACAAGTTTAAAGGATTTTACGCGTTTGTAAAGTACCTGAGTGGTCTTTGACATGATTATATAAAATCCCCATAGTAATATCAAGCGATTGGCCCAACGTCAAGCAAGACGTCATAGCAGATCGGCGCGTCGTTTTGCACGTTCGAGTTCGATCGTTCGAATGTGCCGTGGCAGAAACCGGCGAATCTCATCATCGTTATACCCAACTTGCAGGCGCTTGTTATCAAACAAAATTGGTCGCCGCAACAATCCTGGATACTTGGTGATCAAGGTAATCAGCTCATGAATAGACAACGTATCCATATCAAGGTTCAATGTCTTATAGCCTTTAGAGCGTTTAGAAATGATCTCCTCAGTCCCATTTTCAGTCAAACTTAAGATCCATTTGATCTGCTGCACACTGGTGCCTGAACAAAGATATTTTGTTCTGTAAACGCAACGTCATTATCCTGCAGCCATTTTTTGGCTTTCCGGCAGGAGGTACAACTGGGTGAAGTAAATAAAGTTACTGTCATAGCATAGGCCTCCAAACTTGTCGGTATCGTCTGTGTTTGTCTCTACCCACAGTATAACGGAGGCCGCACGGTTTTAGAACCATGTTCACTAAAACATCAAACTAATCGCAAGGTTTCGTCACAATTACTTCAGAATATAGGTCTGGCGTAACTGGGCATGGCTCACACGCACCCGATCCCCTGCTGTTGCGCTGCTTGCGCCACGAGCTGGTCAAGATCGCCCCACTGCGGTAAATGTGTCAGTACAAGTTGTTTCACGTTGGCGTCCTTAGCAATTTGACCAGATTTGCCAGCTGTAAGATGCCATTTTTTACCAGTCTTATCGTCGTAGAAATTTGTGTCCGTTAACAACAGATCAGCATCCTTTGCAAATGGTGCCAAGCCGTCAAAATAAGCGGTATCCGCCGTGAAGACAATGGTCTTGCCAGTCGCCGTTTCAGTGATCCGCATCGCGTAGGCAGGCACGGGATGATGTGTCTCTAGAAACCGGATCGTAAACGGCCCGACTGTCAGGGTATCATCCGCCAAGTAGCCGTGTCCAACGCTTGCGTGCGGCCACGTCAGGGTGCCAAAGTTTAACGGGTCAGACGTTGGCCCATAGATGGGCAGCACATTTTGGTTGGGTCGTTCCTCATGAAGCTGCCAGTAGTATTGCAGCACCCCTAAATCGGCCACGTGGTCGTGGTGGTAGTGGGAAACGATCACCGCGTCAAGGGCCAGCGGATCCATGATTTCTTGTAAACTCAATAGCGCACCGCTGCCACAATCCAAAAGTAATTTATAATTGTCAGCCTCGATTAAATAGCTGCTCGTGCCGACACCATTTGCCGGATAGCCGCCGTAATACCCAATGACTGTTAGTTGCATAAGAGAATAACTTCCTTTCAAATAAGAATTAACATAAAAAAGTTGTTTACGTTTTCATTTGGTGCACATCACTCGTATAATAAGGATGATGAAGTAAAGGAGGAATGACTATGATTTCACAACTCAGTATCACCTTTGGCAGTAAGGACGTTCTCGAACAGGTCCAGGCAAAGAATCCGGATCGGCCGATGCTCCTGCTGGAAACCACTACGTCAGGCGAGCAACTTGCTTTGTTAGATGTGTCTGGTCAAGAATCAGTATTTGCCTCACCCGTCCATTATGACATTAAACTTCACCGTGGTACAACCGATTGGGGACGGTTTGTCAATTTCATGTATTTTGACAATCTATCACCAGATGACCAAAAAGTGTTTAATTCAAAGGCCAACCACTTTGTCACAACTGACGAGATGCCTGAGGGGCTTCACGCCATCTACTTTATGAAGGAAGAACATAACCGGTCAAACAATATCATTTTGACCGTCTGGGATACCAGTGAAGACTTCGCGGTCTGGAAACGCGACGAACGATTCAAACCATTTGTCTACTTCCAGCGACCGTTAAATAACTACCACGAAGCAAGTTATCAAAGCGTTGAGCAGGATAACTGACGACCATCCGCGTTAGTGGCCAAGTATCAGGAAACTAACGTGTTGTATCATTTCATCACATGAGAACCGCAATTATTACGTATCACCTAAAAAACACGTTTCAGCACTGGATAACCAGTCAGCTGAACCGTGTTTTTTGAAGTCACTCTTAATCGCGGCGAATCGTTAACGCGTTCAACGCAACGATCACGGTACTCAATGACATGAGGACGGCCCCCACCATGGGGGACAAGATGAACCCAATCGGCGCCAAAACGCCGGCAGCCAGTGGAATGGCAATAATGTTGTACCCAGCGCCCCACCAGATGTTTTGCGTCATTTTACGCGTCATGGTTTTGGCGAGTCGGATGAGCTTCACAATGTCATACGGGTTAGAATTGACCAGGATTACATCTGCGGAATCAATCGCCACGTCCGTCCCGGAACCAATCGCAACACCAATATCCGCCTGAGCAAGACTTGGTGCATCATTCACACCATCACCGACAAACATCACTCCGCCACGTTTTTGATAGTCCGTCACGAGGCGGTCCTTATCCTCTGGCAACAATTCAGCCTGAACCTCATCGATCCCAAGCACGGCTGCGACCGTTTGAGCAGCTTGGCGATTATCACCCGTTAGCATGACCGGAACCAGCCCATCTTGTTTCAACTGCGTCACCATCTTTTGTGCCTCTGGTTTGATCTGATCACCTTGGGCAACCACGCCCAAAACTTGCTGATTCTCAATGAGGTAGCTGATCGTATCCCCAGGATGCCCCGTGGCGATTTTTGGGACCGTTAAGCCTTGTTTTGCAACATATGTCGGGGACACGATCTGATAATGATGGTTGTCCAGGTCGCCAGCAAGGCCGACACCAGTTTGCTGATACACATTTTCAGCAGCCGTAACGTTTAGGTTAGCCGACTTTGCGGCACTCAAAATCCCAGTCGCTAACGGATGCGTCGACTGTTGTTCAAGCGCAGCCATTGTCGCTAAAACAGTGTTATCGTCCATTTCGTCTGAAAACGACTGGACGTCATTCACACTAAATTTACCAGCCGTCAGCGTTCCCGTTTTGTCCATCAAGACATACTTAACGTGATTGATCTGCTCCAACGCCGATCGGTTGGCAATCAACAGCCCGCTTGTGGCAGCCAGAGAGGTTACCCGTGCCACCACTAAGGGAATTGCTAACCCCAGTGCGTGCGGACAAGCAATCACAAAGACAGTCACTGCAATCGATAAAGCAGCCGCTAAATTACTCGTCATCAGCCAAACAATAAACGAACCAACACCGACTATCAACGCGGCGTAGAAGAGATAACCAGCAACTTTGTCGGCCATCGTTTCGGTTTGTGATTTATTATCTTGTGCGGATTGAACCAGTGTCATCACCTTCGATAGATACCCACTGTCGCCGGTACCAGTAATGGTAATTTCTAGTGTTCCAGTGCCATTGATCGTCCCGCCGATAACGGTATCGCCAGTTGTCTTTGCGACCGCCTTCGCTTCCCCCGTGACCATGGCCTCGTTAACGCTCGTCGTCCCGTCGTTGACTGTACCATCAGCCGGAATCTTTTCACCAGCCCGAATTTGGACGCGCTGACCAACCTGCAACGATGCCACCTTAACGTCGCTGACTGTGCCGTCTGCACCAATTAAGTGCGCAGAATCAGGCAACAGTTTGGCTAACTTATCAACGGCTGAACCGGCGTTCATCACTGCGCCCATTTCAATCCAATGACCCAGCAGCATAATATCGATCAATGTCGCCAGTTCCCAAAAAAAATCAGTCACAGTGGCGTTACATGGAAAATATCGTTGGCAATCACCGCGTAAATGCTGTAGACATAAGCCACCGAAATGCCCATCGTAATCAGCGTCATCATCGCTGGTTGTCGCATCTTCAATTCGTTGCGCGCGCCTGAAAAGAACGCTGACCGCCATAAATAAAAATGAACGTCCCAATAACCGCGACGACCCAATCAGACCCGGTAAATGTTATCTGAAACGGCAATTTCATCCCCATCATGGGTGAAAAGAGCACTATGGGTATCGTTAAAATTAATGAGACCCAGAATTTACGCCGAAGACTCCCCGTATCCATCATCATATGCGTGCCACCAGGCATCGTCATCGTGTCTTGATCCATATTAGCCATCTCTGACATATCCGCTGGATGTTCCCCATTCATTTTCATCATCTAACCTCCCAATGTCGTTTATTGTTTACAAATGTAAACTCTATATCTACACCCTATAATGACTCCTCAATTTTGTCAATGAATTAGGTTGCGTTACACTAAGAATATCATTAATTTAGGAGGTGCCCTCTTGAGCAACCAGCTAACGCCAAATTATCACCACTAAAAGAACTCACCAGTGAACAGCAGCAACTCGTTTCCGCTGCAGAAGCGTTCGTTGATGCGCACTATCAAGACGACACCCCAAGTGTCTTCGTCATCACCGGCGATGCTGGCACTGGCAAAAGTGTTGTCTTAAGCCAACTGTTCTACGATCTTCAAAGTGCTGCGCACGATTCAGAAAGCCCGTTGTATAACAGCACAAACTATTTTCTGGTGAATCATCCGGAACTACTTAAAGTCTATCGCAACATTGCCGGTGACCTACCCAACGAGTACAAGAAGAATTTCCAACGACCAACCTCGCTCATTAATCGCTGTCGAAAAACTGGAGCCGGTTTTGATATTGGCATCGTGGATGAAGCCCATTTGCTGCTATCACAACCAGACCACTATAATAATTTTTATGGTGATAATCAGCTTCAAGAATTAATCGCAAGCTGTCGCGTCCTGATTATTGTTTTTGATGAGCGCCAAGTCTTGCGGTTAAAAACTTATTGGACAACGGCTCGTTTAAAACACTTACTTGCACCCTTTCATCAGCAGTGGTTTACGCTTCATCATCAATTTCGAATGCAGGCTGATCCAAGTGTCATTCAATGGATCGATGCGCTCACAACCACGGGCGAAATTCTGCCAATTCAAGGCGCCTTTAAAAACCACTATGACTTCCGGATTTTCGATGATGCTGAAGAAATGCGGCAACAAATTGTCATTAAAAACAACCAGGTCGGTCTTTCTCGCATTTTGTCCACCACGGGATATCCCTCCATACTGGACGGCGGCAAGCATTACATTACTGAAGGCGCGTTTAAAATGCCCTGGGATCAATATAATTACACCGCCACTCCCTGGGCGGAAATACCCGAAACCATTAATGAAGTTGGCTCAATATATACGTGTCAGGGATTTGACTTAAACTATGCCGGCATTATTTTAGGGCCGCCAGTCGTCTTAGCTGGAGATGGGTCCCATCTTGCAATTGACACGCATCTCATTACAGATCCTGAAGCTTTTAAACGCCGACCTGACATGCAAGATAGTGCCACAATCAATGAAGCTAAAAGAACCTTGCTGTTAAACGCGATGAACGTCATCATGAAACGTGGCGTTCATGGACTCTACCTCTACGCACACGACCCGCGCCTTCGTGATCTATTAATGCACCTATATCGGCGGCTGAAAACTAATAGTGAGTAGCTCTGAATACGTCGT
>NZ_BBAG01000077.1 GCF_001311135.1 Secundilactobacillus paracollinoides DSM 15502 = JCM 11969 | reverse complement strand
TTGCACAAAGGCCAAATAACGGATCGTTGTTTTATCAGGGCATGAAGGGTTTACTTGGGATAAGCCCCATTTATGTTAACTAGCTTAAAATTGCACAATAAAAAGGCCTACCCAATTGAGGATAGACCTTTTTACTTTATTCAGCTTTGTCATCTACTTTAATCTCAGCACTAGTTGAGGTCACATTAGAAACGTTCGCACTAGTTGGTGCTTTATCAGCTTGGCTAGCGGAGTCCACCTCGTTTGTAACATGTTCTAAGGTGCCTGTCGTGTCCTGTGAGACGTTTACAATTTGTACGTCTGTAATTACACCTAGCATACCTAAAATGGTCAGAACCGTGTTAATGGTAGATTGCAAATTTAATCCGAATTTGCAATCTACCACTTGACATAGGAGCTATACGGTAATCAAATGTTTGATACCCTTATAAAATAACTTAGCGGCCCATGCTAACGATTATCTCTACGTTGGTATGAGCCGCTTATTAATAATTTGATTTAATCAACTTTTAGTAAAATGGGTAATTAAGGATTACGTGGATATGCCGAGTATCACCCCATAAGTCCCCTTTATCCTGTATCTTTTAGTTTGTATTGTTTAAGTTCGTTTTCCCTTGACGTAAAAATTCTATTCCACCAAAGATTAATGTCCAGCAGATTGCCCCAACGGCCCCAACAATATCTTCTGGGATGAAGAACAGGCTGATGAAAATGATACCGAAGAATAATATAGTTAATGGGCTGGTAATTTTATACCATGGCATAATAAAACCATTTGGTAAAAAATCAGTGGAAGCCCGGTATCTTCTGTGAGCAACTAATGTCAATGTGTAAACAATAATATACATATCACTAGACACGCCGGTTACGATTGTAAAAACTGAACTGATAGCAGTTGTTAAACTCATAATCGGAGTGATTAAGACTAGCGAAGCGGTAAAAGCAATTGCAGCGGCAGGGACGCCACTGCTTGATATATTAGCAAACATCTTATACATCCAACTGCTTTTGGAAACTTCAGTTGCCAGTTGATAAAAATGACGGCCTGCTGAAAAAATACAACTATTTAATGCAGATGCAGAGGACGTTAAGACAACGAAATTGATAGTGGCAGCAGCTGCCGGAAATCCAGCTAATTTAAATACTTGAACAAACGGACTACTGTTTGCTGATAGTGACGTCCAAGGAATGATTATCATAATTACAACTAGTGCACCGATATAAAATAATAATATTCGCAATAGTGTTTCATTTACCGCCTTTTTTATAACTGTGTGTGGGGATTTAGCTTCGCCAATCGTAATACTAACAAATTCAATTCCTTGAAAAGCAAAAAATACCATTGGAAATGCAGCAATAAAATTAAAAATACCACGTGGGAATAGTGTGTAATCATGACTAATATTTGTTAATGATACGTGCCCAAGTGGGGTGACGGAATGGTTTATGAGCATGAAAACACCAGTTAAAATCATGGCAATTATAGCAATAATCTTAATCATGGCAAACCAGAACTCAGCTTCCCCAAATAATCGTGCTGCAATTAAATTGACACTCACCAGAATTCCTAAAAAAACTAATTCAATAATCCAAGCAGGAACGCTTGGTAGCCAGTACTGGACATAAGTCGCTGTTGCAGTCAACTCAGCCATGCAAACAAATACTAAACCAATCCAATAAGTCCAACCAGTAAAATGTCCGATTGTTGGCCCCAAATATCTTGAAATGAATGAAACAAAAGTATGCTGTGTAGGATCCGCATAAAACATCTCACCAATAGCCCGCATCATAAAGAAGAAAAATAACCCTAGTATTAAGTAAACTAACATTACTGACGGGCCGGTTTTACTAATCGTACTACCAGATCCGAGGAACAGTCCGGTACCAATTGTTCCACCAATTGCAATCATTTGGACGTGGCGGTTGCTTAAGGATCGCATGGTTCCGTCTTGATTTTTAACAATTTTTGGTTTCATATAGAGCCTCCTCAAACATTAAAATAAGATTAGCTTGCAATTAAAATTACTCATATTATACCACTGTTTGTCATGTGTCGCTATCCATGTTATGTTTTTTGACATGTTACTCACAAAGTTCAGGAAACTTTTAACATTAATTTCCCAATCTACCTGACAAAATCAACAAATTTCAATTACTATGAAGCCGATAACGTATATGGAGCCCTATTTTTCCAGTTTCCTAAGGTATTAATGTATGGCGAGCAATATAAACATTTAAGCAGTGATGCTAAATTGGCTTATATGGTACTGAAAGACCGGCTAGAGTATTCTTTGCGTAATCATTGGGTTGATGAAGATAATCATGTTTACTTTATTTTTACCGTTCAAGAACTACAAGACTTATTTAACTTCGCTACCGAAAAAGCCGTTAAAATAAAAAAAGAATTACAAACAGCCAATCTATTAAAACAAATTCAAATGGGATTTAATCCTAAAACGAAAAAGAATGAACCGAATCGTTTATACCTTTCCAAGCTCGATGTGAAAGCTACTGATGTCTATTTAAGGGGTGAATATGGACAAGAAACGCCGAAATCCCTTGCTACGAGCGTAATTTCGAAAATCGAAAGCAATCTATATAAAGACTCTAAAAACATAGATAGTAATAGATACAATATAGATACTCAAAAGTTGGACTTTTCCACAGCCCATTTCTCACCAGCAGAAATTCAAAAACAAAACCAGGATCTCATAAATCATGCTAATGACTTCTTAACTGATGAAGACAGTGGCTTACCGGTTTTCTTAGAACCAGAAGCTGTGCAACTACTTAGTTTTTGGTGCCGCACCCCGCAACAGATGCGTCGCTTCATTGGCATTATCTTAAATGCTAAGTACCGAGTTGAAAAGGATCATCAGGATATTGGGGTTCTAATCCCGCTTGACGACGAAGAACTAAAACCTTTGATGACTAAAGCCTTGAGACGCTACTTTAACGCCCTAAGAAGCAATGAAAAGCACATCAAGAACGTGGAAAACTACTTGTACGGCACCATGCAAAACCTATTTGGCGTTTGGTGGAATAAACAAGCGGCTAGAGAATATGCGGCCAAACACCCCGAAAAACAGAACACTGACAATGAGCGTTCTTGAAATTAAACGTCATATGGACTTATTCAAGCCGTTTTAAGTGTTACATGCATACTTATATTAAAACTGCTTTAAAATCGCTTAGAAGTAAAAATAGGTGCCTTAAGTGGCCGAATTGACGATAGCTGAGCTGGAAAAACGGGATAGGAGCTTTTTAAATGACCAAACCCAGCAAAGAAATCGAAACAATTGATCAATTGTTGGCTGACCCCTGGGCAGTCAATATTCAAGACATTTGGGAACAAGCGGCATATAATCCAGATCCTGATAAACGCAAACTGTTTGACGCGTTACACACTTACCTCTTAGATAAACACCAAGAGCAAATTATCAATGACAAGCATTTCGTGATTTAACATGAGTGAGCCAAAGAGATACATCATCGTGGCTGGGATAAGCGGCGCTGGTAAAAGCACTTTATATCGCGCGAGACCCGAATTATTTACTCACTCCAAACGATTAAATACCGATGAAATCCTCCAAAAAATGGGTGGCCATTGGCATAAAAATCGTGACAACTTTAGGGCAATGCGCGAAGAAATAAAACAACTCCACGCGGCTTTAAATGCTGGGCAGAGTATTCATGTTGAAACAACCTTATCTGGTCAAGAAAAGGCACAATTAAATTTAATCGAGCGGGCTCACCAAAATGGGTTTGAGGTCACGCTTTTATACGTGGCGTTAAAAAACAAAAAAGTAGCAATTAATCGGGTTCATGAACGGGTCAAAAAGGTGGGCACGGTGTACCAGATGAAGTTGTTGAAAAACGTTATAGTCAATCAAATCATAATTTAGCAGCGGTCGCATTCAAAGCTGATAATGTCGTGATCTATGATAATAGCCAAAATTTGTGTCAGTTTACAGACGAGATCATGACCAGGTGATCAAAAATAATTTGCGTAACTTTCTTTGGATAAATCCAAAAATTACCTTTGAAGCCGCCATTTAAAAGCAACTAAATGACTTTGTTAAAAATAATCCAGATTTAAAAATTAGAAATCCCATGAATGATTCAGAAAATAAAAACGACCGGCCTAGTTACTAGGTTGATCGTTTTTGAGCTTATTCGGCTTATGGGAATTAACGTAATCGGCAAATGTGTTTAAAAGCTCTTCGGTTTGTTCAACCGAGAGATTATCAGCTTGAAAGTATTTTTCGAGTAAAGCCCCTTTTTGAATTAATCGGCGAGAACGGGCTTGCCGATTTTCGTAGTATTTAGATTGCCGTAATTTAAAATTTTCTCGCTCAATTTTTTGTTTTAAACGCGCTTGTTGCTCAACTAGTTTTTCATATTGATTAGGCATAGTCATTACCACCTAACTATTATCGGTTATTTTGAGCTTGATTTAAAAAGGCGGCAACTTTTTTAGCAATCATTTTAATCTGTGGAGTGGTAAGTGTCCCATAATCCAAATTGGCTGATCTAATGATTTGCTTACCGAGATTTTGTTCAATTTTATTTTTTTCAGCTTTAATCTTTTGATTAAGCTGTTTTAATTTGGCTTCTTGTTTTTCTAAGTTACTAATGATTCCTCCAATCGTATTAAAAATAATCACCGACACTATATCATACAGAGAACGTTAAGTCAAAGTATGAAAGTTGAAATGGCGAAGCGGAAGGCATACACTATAAGTAAATTTAGGGGAATCAGAAGACTGAGTAAAACGAGGTCAATGCGCACTTACACGTCATCAAAGATGACGTTGTGCTAAACCCATTAAAATCTGTATTAGAAGTCGCCGATGGCGACAACAAAGTCAAACCCATAGAATCAAAGTGAGAAGGTGACTGATATGGCAATCTTTCATATGAGTTTTAGTAATATTAGTGCCGGTAAAGGACGAAGTGCCATTGCCAGTGCTGCTTATCGAAGCGGTGAAAAATTATTTGATGATAAAGAATGCCGCCACTATTTTTATGCCCGATCGGTTATGCCAGAAAGCTTTATTTTAATACCCAAAAATGCACCAGCATGGGCCAGTAATCGAGAACAATTATGGAATGAAGTTGAAAAGAAAGATCGTAAATCAAACTCACGGTATGCAAAAGAGTTTAACGTGGCTTTACCAATTGAGTTAAGTGTAGATGAACAAAAAACATTATTAACTAAATACGTGCAAGAAAACTTTGTTGATCAAGGCATGGTAGCCGATGTAGCGATTCATCGTGATCACCCAGATAATCCACACGCACACGTGATGTTAACCAATCGCCCATTTAACCCCGATGGTACTTGGGGACAGAAAACAAAAACCGAATACATTTTAGATAGTCATGGTAATAAAACTAAGACCCTGCAGGGAATGTGAGAAACCGAAAAATTTGGTTGGTTGATTGGGATAAAAAAGAAAAAATAACTGAATGGCGGCACAATTGGGCAGCAAGTGTAAATCAGACTTTGGAGCAAAAAAACATTCCCGATCGGATCAGTGAAAAATCATTTGTGGAACAGGGAATAGCTGACACACCAATGCAACACGAGGGAATCAATAGCAAACGGCATGAAAGAAAGGCATTTAATCAACAAGTTAAGAACTATCGTAAGTCCAAAGATGGCTATAAAAATATGCAGGAGAAAGTAGTTAATCGAGGCCACTTGGATAGCCTAAGTAAACACTTCTCGTTTAACGAGAAAAAAGTGGTCAAAGAGTTAAGCCACGAACTGAAAACTTATATTAGTTTGGAAAGTTAGATGATAAGCGGCGCATGCTATTTAATTGGAAAAACAGTACCTTAATTAAGCACGCTGTTGGTGAAGATGTCACTAAGCAATTATTGACGATTAACCAACAAGAAAGTTCACTAAAAAAAGCAGATAAACTCTTAAATAAAGTAGTTGATCGCACGACTAAAAAACTTTATCCAGAGCTTGATTTTGAACAGACAACCGCGGCTGAACGACGGGAATTGATTAAAGAAACTAATAGTGAACAAACGATTTTCAAAGGCAGTGAATTAAACGAACGTTTAATGAATATTCGTGATGATTTATTGGCCCGACAATTATTGACCTTTACCAAACGGCCATACGTTGGCTGGAAGTTATTAATGCAACAAGAAAAGGAAGTCAAAATCGAGCTTAAATATACGCTGATGATTCATGATGATAGCTTAGAAAGTCTAGAACACGTTGATCAAGGTCTACTAGAAAAGTATTCACCAACCGAGCAGCAAAAGATTACTCGCGCAGTCAAAGACCTACGGGCAATCATGGCCGTTAAGCAAGTCATTAAAACGCAATACCATGAAGTATTGAAAAGGGCCTTTCCCAAAGGCGATTTAGATGGATTGCCATTGATTAAACAGGAACAAGCCTATACAGCCGTGATGTACTATGATCCTGTTTTAAAGCCATGTCAGGCTGAAACAATTGAACAGTGGCAAGCAAATCCACCACAGGTGTTCAGTCCCCAAGAACATCAACAAGGACTAGCTTATTTATCGGGACAGCTTAGCTTAGATCAGTTAGAAAATCATCACTTACAACGGGTTTTAAAGCATGATGGCACTAAACAACTCTTTTTTGGCGAATGCAAAGCCGATCCGACGATTAAGAACAGTCAGATCGAGAAAATCCAAAAGCAGTTAAAAGGCAACAAGCCAAGGACGACCAGTATAGAAAAGTAAATATTGGACATTATCAACCGCTAAATTACAAGCCAGTTAGTCCAAGCTACTACTTAAAGACGGCCTTTAGTAACGCAATCATGACCGCCCTATATGCCCGTGATGAAGATTACGAACGGCAAAAACAGGCGCAAGGTTTAAAGGAGACTGAGTGGGAAATGACGAAAAAGCAACGGCAACACCAAACTCGAAACCGGCATGAAGATGGGGGCATGCACTTGTAATCTAAATGTAAAATCAAATCCTTTGCGACATCGTTAGTCGTTGTGGTCGTCCTTGGCCGCATTGTGATGACAATTCTAAAAGAGGCAGATGAAAGTACCGATGTTACTTGGGCTAATATCATCATGGACGGGATTAAATCAGCGGCCGTGATCCCGGTCTTCGTGTTCTTACAGGGCTTTATTCAAGGTTCAATTACCTTGCCCCTGCTAAAGTATATGTTTAGTTCTGATCAGCAGTTCACTGCTAAATCAATTACCGGCATGAATAAAGTTCCTGGGTTAAAAGATGTTGGCATTTCGCTATCCTTACAGATTTTGTTTCTGCTAATCTTCACTGTCGTAACCGTCGTGTTCTTTATCAAAATGTGTGTGTTTGTGGCTGATATGGCGTGGTATAACCTGACAATTCCTTTAGCTGCAATGAGTATGGCGACTGAAAGTTTTGATTACAGTGGCACGTGGTGGAAGAAGTACATTTATTACAATGCCTCCATTATTAGCCAGGTGCTTTGTATGTCATTATCAGTATGGTGTTTCACTAATATGGCTAAATACGGGTTTATTGCTTTTATTGCTTCAATCGGATTCGGCTTTCTGGTGGTCAAAACACCTGACGCCGTTAAAGACTTTTGGGCCTCAACCGGTGTGACTAAGAGTGCTGGTATGGGTGCCATGAGAATGTTTCAAAATTATTTCCGTAGCCACTAGAGGGGGAGAAGTTGTTATGAAGAAAATCGCACACTGGTTATTGGAAAAAGCCAAAAAGACTATGCGAACCGACCCTTTTGCAACACCTTCACGGCAGACTAAGTTGTCTTACTATTTTGATAACTTAGTTAGCATGGTCTTCTATATAATGGGAATTTACCTCATGTTAATGGATTTATACCAAGAGCTTTTCACGGCAAACCATACCGATTTTTTAGGAACTGCGCTAATGGCCTTAGTTTTACTGCTGGGTGGCTTATTATTCCGTTGGTCAGCCTATGCAGATCTCAAAGCCATCAACCGTTATCAACATTATTTGAAGCAACAATCGATAGAGCAACAACAAGAATTGCGCCGTGAAACTTGGTTGAAAGCGGCTGAACAAGGTAAAACAGAAGTAGATCAAAAACTTAATCACAAGGAGTGAACGAACATGACCACTGTTATCTTAGCTGAAAAACCTAGTCAAGCCCGTTCATACGTTCAAGCCTTTCAAAAGAGCACAAAAAACAGGGTTACTATACGGTTAGCGACCCTGTTTTGCCCGAAAATACGCTTGTCACGTATGGACTCGGACATTTAGTTGAACTAGCCACACCGGATAAATATGATCAGAAATATCAGCAATGGGCCCTATCTAATTTACCGATTTTCCCCAACAAATACAAGTTTGAAGTGTCAGCTAGTAAAAAAGCCCAATTCAAGGTCGTTAAAGACCTGTTAACGAAAGCCGATACCATTATTGTGGCCACCGATAGTGGTCGAGAAGGGTCAAATATCGCGTGGTCGATCATGAACCAAGCGCATATTGATGTTAAGTCGAAAACGATTAAGCGCCTTTGGTTGAATAGCCTAGAAAAAGACGCGATTATTACCGGCTTTAAAAATCTTGGTGATTGGCACAAAGACTATTTGGCTTATAAAGAAGCCCAAACCCGTCAAATTAGTGACTGGTTAATTGGTATGAATGGCAGTCCTTTATATACTTTGTTATTAAGACAAAACGGGGTACGCGGGGTGTATTCGATTGGTCGAGTACAGACGCCAACCTTATATATGGTCTATCAAAGAGACCAGGCAATCAAAAACTTTAAGCCGGAACCCTATTTTGAACTAAATGCGGAAATTTAGCCAATCAGCAAAAATTCGTCGCAAAATTAGACCCCTATCAGCGGTTTAAAGATGAAACAGGGCTAATGACATTCATGCAAGCTAAACGCGTTCTGAAAGGCTCACAGGGCGGTTTAATCAAGGACGTGCAAAAGCAGGCTAAAAAGAGTGCCAGTCCCCAACTATTCTCGCTATCCAGTCTGCAAAGTGCGATGAATAAACGGTATCATGCCAGTGCCAGCCAAACCTTAGCGGCTATTCAAAGTTTATATGAAGCCAAGTTGTTGAGTTATCCCCGAACTGATTGTGCTTATATCACTAATGAAGAATTTGAGTATTTAGTGGCTAATCTGACGAAGTATCTGGGGTTAGTCTCTAAGCGAGTCGCTTTAACCAATACCACACCAAACCAGCGTTATGTCAATGGAAAAAAAGTTGAAGAACACTACGCCATTATCATGACTAAAGTCGTCCCGACTAAAGATCAATTAGCTGCCTTACCTAAATTACAGCAACAAGTCTATGACTTGGTTTTAAGAACGACGTTAGCGATGTTTGCTGATCCGTATGAGTACGAGGAAACCACCATTGTTACTCAAGTCGGCGATGCCAGTTTTAAAGCAACGGGTAAGGTCCCAACGAAGCAAGGTTGGCAAGCATTATTTGATGATCACACAGCCGACCAGCAAGCAGCAGCAACTTTACCGCTCGTTCACCAAGGCGATCAAGTCCAAGCAAACCTGCAAACGCCGCAAAAAGAAACGACACCACCGGTACCCTTTACCGAAGGTACCCTGATTACGGCCATGAAAACCGCCGGTAAAACGCTTGATGATGAAGAAGCCCAGGCGATTCTCAAAGACGTGCAAGGTATTGGGACAAGTGCAACCCGGGCAAATGTGCTGGAAGTGTTAAAGAAGCGCGGCTATCTCGTCACTGAAAAGAACAAGTTACACGTCAGTGAAGCAGGGATTACTTTATGTAAAGCGGTCGAACTCGAACCCTTGCTAACTAGCCCAGAAATGACGGCTAAATGGGAGCAAGCGTTACAACAAATCAGTACCGAAGAACGCACCCCGGATAACTTTTTGAGCCAAATCAAAAAGTTCGTGGCAAAGTTGATCGCTGATGTTCCCACGCAATTAACTGGCAGTGCAGCCATTAAGCAACAAATCAATCATCAGCAGCAAGCCCAAAAAGCCGCCGAGGTC
>NZ_BBAG01000076.1 GCF_001311135.1 Secundilactobacillus paracollinoides DSM 15502 = JCM 11969 | reverse complement strand
TTAATAAGTATGGTAAAGGTAATGTTCGTTTAAGTTTGGCATTAAACAATCAGAGTGACGCTGACTTTGCTGGATTGATGGATTACTTATCTGAAATTTACTATTATTTTGATGGTTCTAGTGACAGTTATATTAATCAATTAGTTGATAATTTGGATAATATGACGACGGCAGATCAGGTAGCCATGACTGAATTTGGTGACGGTGCTGATACTTCAGTGGGTGATGTTTTCCAAAAGACCGCAAATGTTTTTTCAACACAATTTATGATGGTCGCATCCGGTAATGGTGCAGCTTCGGTTGGTTTTGAAAATACTCAGATGGCCACTTACTCTATGCCTTCAGGAATGAATACGCAGTTTTGGTCCGGAATTTATAGTGAATTTATTAATAATATTGTAAGTACTTATATTAGTGAAATTGTGCCTGGTGCCGAATCATATGTTTTGGAGAAAATTTTACCAGCTGTGAATACTGCGTCCGACACGCAGGGTATGCAAGATACATCATCGACGGGTATTTTGAATAATATTGACGAAAATTCCAATGAGCTGGTCCATGCTTTAATGACAATTGATGGCGCATACTCGTTATCCACAATTGTGACCCATATCGAATCGATGTATGAAAATCTGGGAGATTCTCTTGGTTCTCTGTTAAGTGCAATGATGAGTTTAGTGGGTATTAATTCCAACGACACATTAGGGGAATACGTCGGTGCAACAGAACCTGGTACAACAACAGGTTGGAACGATACTACCTTGTCTGGTAACGCAATTGCTTTTCCTAATTTCTCGATGTTTAACCAAATTTATCTGGCATATTCAAAGGCGATTGTCAGTGCCGCGTATGGTTACGCAATGGTCGGTAAATATGATGCGATTCAGACAATGTACTCAGAAAGTGCATCAGATCCTGATGCCGTTTGGACAGCATTAGGAATCACGGATAATACAACACCAAGCCAGATCGATGTTTCAAAATTCAATGTGTCAATACCAGCAAGCGATACTGTGATGACTGAAACCTTTCAACAAGGTGTCTGGGATGTTTACCACTACATCAAACCTTTCTACGATCAAGGTGTAGCGGATGCTGCTACTGACTCGACAATCACAAGCACCACAACTTTAGACGATCCAACCTACCTCAACGAAGTTTGGAATGAAGTCGGCGGCAACAACCTCACCGACACGAACGGCGATAAGTTAACCACAACCTACACCGGTACAGATACAACGGATACCAACCCGCATGATGTGGCCAACTATGTCAGTCCGCAAACGCAGGCCTACCTGGTCAGCTTTTACGCTGAGGTCGTTTCTTCAAACGAGTTGGCATACAGCGAACAACCCGCTATCGAAACGATTGTCAAAGATGCCAGTGGATCGGTTGTTAAAACAAACTACACGGCAATTGGTTCAGCCATCACGACAACTAGCACTGGTGCTGACCTAACCGGTTCCTTTGGCGACGCAATCGACTTACCGACGACAATTAACGGCTACACGAAGCCAACCGACGCCAGTTCAATCACCATTCCTGAAAGTGGTGGCGTGGTTTACGTGCCTTATTCAGTTGTCACGGTTAACGCTGGGCAAGTTACGGTTAAATCAGTTGGTGCCCCAAGTACCGCAACGTTTGATTACACGGTGACCAACAGTAATGGTCAAGTGGTGAATGGTGCAACCGGCGTCAGTTATGGTGCCGGGGTCGAAGTTGATCTGACCGATGGCGACACGTTGAACGTAACACCCGCAACGGTAGATGGGTACGTGGATAGCGTTTCTCCAGCTTCTTCTGTGAGTTACGACGACACGGTTAACGCCATCAACACGGTTACTGTCACTTATGGCCAGCAGGTGAGCTACACGATCCAGCCAACGGACGCAAACGGCGTCAACATTGGGACAGCCACGGCAGCCATTACTGGAGTCAGCGGCGCGCCAATTGATACGACGCAATTACCAACGGTGGCCGGTTACACAGCACCAACGTTTAACGATACCGACACGGACACGACAAACAACACCCCAGTGATTTCGGCTGCGGGTGGGGTTATTAAAGTGGCTTATACCGCAAATGAACAGACATTCACAGTGACGCAAACGGGTGAACCTGCCGGAAATACCACTGGGTACTCATATACAGTGAATGGCGGCACCGCCCAAACTGGCGCATACGGAACGGCGGTTACTGCCCATGTTGGTGACGCCATTGCCATCACGCCAGGGACAATAACAAATTACGACGCCAGTGTGAACAACGGGACGATCACGCTTGGTGCATCCGCTGCAGGTAGTGCTGCAGTGACCTACAGCCAAACTGTGCAGACGTTTACGGTGAGCCAAACGGGTGCGCCAACAGGGAGTACTGCGGGTTACACATACACGGTCAACGGCGGAACTGCGCAAACCGGCACGTATGGTACGGCAGTGAGCGCTCATGCTGGCGATAAAATTGTCGTCACCCCAACCGCAATCACAAACTACAACGCTTCAATTAACAACAATACGATCACATTAGCTGCAGACAAGGCTAGTAGTGCTGCAGTTACCTATACCCAAATCGCACAGACGTTTACAGTTACACAAACGGGTGCGCCAACAGGGAGTACTGCGGGTTTCACCTACACGGTTAACGGTGGTACTGCTCAGAATGGGACATACGGGACAGCCGTTTCAGCCCATGCTGGCGACACAATTGCCATTACAGCCGGTACGATCACAAATTATAAGTCAGCCATTAATAATGGGACTTTGACCTTATCAGCAACAGCAACTGGAACAGCCACGGTTACTTATACCTTGGCCACTCAAACAGTTGCGATGGCGCTAAGTCAGGCAGTTGTTGCCAACTATGATGGCACAACGACCGCTTCTGGTTTCTTAACAACAGGGGTCACAAAATACTCTGACGCGACAAACGCAACAACAGGGTCTCTGTCATGGTTGGCTTGGAACAACACGGCCATTTCAACATACTTCGCAGGTGCTGGTGCGAGTCAAAAGACGGCTTTTGTGAATGACTTGGCTGCCATGGGGACTAGTGCGAACTTGAGTAAGTACTTTACGCTGGCTAATGATGGCACAACAAGCGACCAGTACAGTTATACGCTGACACAAGCGGGTATCGATGCAATCAATAGTGCGCTTGCCACGACTACGGGTGGTCTTTATCAAGTTTCGTTTGCGAGTGGTGCCGCAACTAGTCAGGTTGTGATTGAAAATCAACTTTCTTTTGTACCGATTTCGAAAGTCTATGATGGAACCTCGGTGACTAGTGTTGCACCACAATTGACAATTGAAGGCAAATACTATGACACAAAAAATAACGTACTAACGGGTTATAAAACAATCACTGGACAAACAGGCGTGTCTGACTTTACACCGATCAGCGGAGACCAAAACGTTGGGACTTATATCGAAAAATTAAACGCTGATGGTGTTGCTTGGTTGAACACAACTTTTGCCAGTTATATTAAGGGCGATGTGAATGGAGCCAACTTTAGTTACATGACTGCCGAAATGACAGTCACGGCAAGAGCGGCGACTGTCACGCCAGTAATTACGGCGGTTGCTAAGGATGGAACGCCAGCAGTCTCACTAAGTTTCAACGTGCCTGCAGTTACTGGTGCCGCTAATATTGCGAGCGGTTCTTCCTTGGCACCAAGTTATAAATTCAGTGATCTGACAAAGGGTTCTGATTATACTCTGACTGATGTCAATGATTTGATGACTGTTACATTGAGCGATGCTGGTTTAACAAAAATTGGTCAAGCCAACCCTAATTATTCGTTTACAAGCGTTGCAGGAACGGCTGCCACTTCGACAATTACGTTTAATTATATTGATACGCAAAATGGAAATACTACTGTTCATACGGCGACACAAACTGGTTTGGCTAGTGATAATTCTGCTCAGAACTACGCAGTTGATTTATTTGGTTGGCCTACGGGTACCGAGTATCAACTTGGACCAACTCAAGTAAGTTCGATCCCATATACATTTGGAACAAGCAAATCGGTTGATATTTACCTGACGCACTATACTGCAACGGTAACCGTCACAGTGACCGACACAAACGGTAACACACTGACGGCGCCACAAACCATTAATCTTGATCCGTTGGACAGTAATACCAGTACAGCGGATGTGGCTGTTAATGGTTATCCAACATCACAAATTAAATCAATTACGTATACGTATGTAACTGGCGGTAGAAATGATGAAAACGTTAGCAACGTGGTCGCAACTGTAAATGATGAAAAGACTTCTGTGAGTGCCGTTCAAAATATGAACGATGGCACAACAGACACTGTAAAGCCAGCAACAAATGGTAACGGCAGTATGCTTGCTGACATGTTTGGTAACGGGATGCTGATCACATTTGGCAGTCCAGTCACAATTAAAAAGTCAGACCAGTCTGATTTGCTTCAATACGCTTCAATTGCCGTAGTCTACTTCGCTCAAGCAACCGCCACCGTTGATTTCGTCGACGATGACGATAAGGACGCAGATGGCAACAGTACGGCGTTGACGGACACCCAAACCATTTCTGGCTTCGTTGATGATCCGGCACAGAACACACCAATTGCCATTCCGACCGGTTATGCGTTGGCAACGACACAAGATAGTAACGTTACAGTTACTGACGGTGCCGCAGCCTACACTGGTGTATTGACAGACGATGACTCGGATAATGCTGTTGTCCATTTGGTTCACGCAACTGAAACGATTGATCCGGATAATACGACTGTTGGAACGGCTGACTACAATGCGACTCATGTGACTGTCAACGTCAATGTAGTTGCGGGTGATAATCCAACCGCAGTACAGATCACAAACGGTAACGAAAGTGCGGTTTATACGAGGTCTGCCATTAAAGACGACGTGACTGGGACGTACACATATGCAGCTAACACTAATTGGAAGCTAGCTGGTCCCATTCTGGGGACGCCAACTGTGAAAGCAGCAAGTGGTTATGCAGTCACCTATACAGGCGAGGGGACTACCAACGGAACGCTTGGTAATGGTGGTCAACTGATGAATATTACCGCTTTGGACGTGCCAAACGCCTTAAAGACTGCGACACCTGGTGAGACGATCTCGCTCAATTACACTGTCAACGCAGAAAGTACCAGTCAAACCATCAAGGTGAATTATGTTGATACAACGGATGGTGCCGATAAGGTGGTTGCCACAGATACAACAACTGGTACTCCAGACGAGACAATCAGTTACGATGCAACGACTAAGATCCTGCTGGATACACACTCGCGAATGGTCAGGCAAGCACGGTGACTTATGCTGTGACTGATCAAACCGACCAAGTGATTTCGGTTAATTTAGTTCATAAGATAATCACGGTGAATGCGAATAAGCCATATGCGCAAGGAACGTTGATTGATACCAGTAATCCAACTGGGGCAACGTATCCTGATGGGGTTGCCAACGCCGACCTTAACCGGATTCTTATGCGGACGATTACCTATAGTTACGCCGGTAGTCAAGATTCAATCAATACAATTGGACAGGGTGCTTTATTTACTAGAACTGCCACTGTCGATGAGGTTACCGGTACACTTTTAGCTATTCAGACTGGGAAGTCAGCACTTCACCAACGGCGCCCATCGACTATGCAAATGGGAGTTTCAATGGTTACGAAACCCCAACAATTAAAGGATACACACCTAATATCGCTGATGTTCCCGCTTTGGCAGTCACATCAGATGTCATTGCCAACTACACGGATGGGTCATTGGACGTTAACGTCGTTTACACTGCAGATCCGACAATCACGGTCGACCCGACAGATCCAAAGAATGCAGGTGATCAAATCGATTCCAACAACCCAGATGGGCTAAATTACCCAGAAGGTGTTGATGAAACCAGTTTAAATAAATCAATTTCACGGTTGATTACGTACACTGGTGTGATTTCTGGAAACCCAGCGAGTGTCAGTCAAACGGGTAACTACACTCGGACCGCCACAATTGATGAGAAGACCGGTGAATTGCTGGGCTATGGCGATTGGACGTTGACCACTAGTGACGATGGTAACGACACCAATGATGGGTTTACAGCCGTTGCTTCACCTGAAGTCCTTGGCTACACTGCATCAGGTGATGCACCAGCGACAGCGCCAACGAACGATGAAATCACTAATTTCGTTGCCCACAGTGCTGATGTTTCGGTTACGTACTCACAAGATGCCACAATTACAATTGACCCAACGAATCCTCAGAATCCAGGGACTCTAATTGATCAAAGTAATCCTGATGGGCCAAAGTACCCAGATGGTGTTAGCGATTCTGAATTGAACAAGTCAGTTTCACGGACAATCAATTATAGTGGCGCGGAACCAAATAATCCGACAAGTGTTACACAAACGGGTTATTACACGCGGACAGCAACGATTGATGCAAAGACTGGCGATTTCCTTAGTTATGGTGATTGGACGTTGACCACTACTGATGACGATAACAATACCAACGATGGGTTTACAGCAGTTACTTCACCGGCAGTGAAAGGTTACACAGCGTCAAGTGATGTCGCTGCGGCAACATTGTCGAATGATGAAATCAGTAGCTTTGTTGCAGGTAGTGATGATGTGGCGATTACTTACGCTCAAGATGCAACCATCACAATCGACCCAACGGATCCAAAGAATGCTGGAGATCCAATCGATGCAAGCAACCCGGATGGGCTTAAGTACCCAGAAGGTGTCGATCAAACTGATCTGAACAAACAAATTTCTCGAACCATCACATACACAGGAGCAGAACCAAATGATCCTGCAAGTGTTAAGCAAACGGGCGATTATACGCGGACAGCAACAATCGATGCAAAGACTGGTGACTTTCTAAGCTACGGCGATTGGACGCTGACCACTAGTGATGACGACAACGACACAAACGACGGATTTACAGCAGTCACTTCACCGAAAGTAGTAGGCTACACCTCATCAGGTGACGCAGAAGCAGTCTCCCTAACAAATGATGACATCTCTAATTTTGTGGACAAGAGTGCTGATGTTGCGATTATTTACTCACAAGATGCAACAATTACTATTGACCCAACGGATCCAAAGAATCTAGGAGATCCAATTGATTCAAGCAATCCGGATGGGGCTAAATACCCAGACGGTGTCAGTGCGACGGCATTAAATAAGTCAATTTCACGGACGATTACGTACGAAAATGCGGGGACTGATACACCAGCACAAGTGGTGCAAACAGGTAACTATACGCGGACAGCAACGATCGATGCAAAAACTGGTGATTTCCTAAGCTATGGCGATTGGACGTTAGCCACCAGTGATGACGACAACGCCACCAACGATGGCTTCACGGCAGTAACGTCACCCAAAGTACTCGGCTACACCGCGTCAGGCAATGCTGCAGCAGTAACCCCAACCAACGACGAAATCAACAGCTTTGTGGCCGGCAGTGCCGATGTTAAAATCACGTACAGCGCAAATGACACAGCCACCGTCACAACACCAATCAACACCGGTGACCCAGTTTCACCAGATGGGCCAGCTTCAAATAAGACGATTACGGATGCTGATTTGAATAAGACTGTCAGCCGTGCAATCGATGCGTCATTTGTTGGCGGGACGAAGGATGGCGACACCACAACGTTGGCTAACCAATCGACCGCCTACACAAGAAGCGCAATATTCGATAGTACCACTGGTGAATTTTTGACCTTCACGGATTGGACAGTTGCCGGTACTGATGGTTTGACGGCCTACACGCCATCCGCAGAAACGGATTACACTGTGACACCAACGACTGTCGTAGCTGTCTCAGCAAGTGACCTCACAACGGCACTGGGTCAAAGTGACGCCACGATTGCCTTGACCCCAGTGCAAGTCGTTTACACTTACGCTGGGTCAACGACGACGGACCCGGATGGCGGCACGACGACCACAACGACGGATGATAACGGCAACATTGTTGGCATCGATAAGACGTGGCCGGATGGTGATCAAACACACATTACTGTTGATACGGACACGAACGTTGCAACAGCCACAGAAACACCGAACGGCCAAATGGCATTGACGCCTGTCAGCATCGATGCTGGTGAGACAACGACTACTGGTAAAACGACCGTGACAAACGGCGAGCCAAACAGCATCACGCTGACTCACGACACAACGCCAACTGATACTGATGGGAATCCGACGTCGGGACCTTCATCTACCAGTGAGACGATTCTGCCAGATGGAACAGTGGCCTACTTTAAGTCCGATACTGGCGATGCGGTCAGCGTTGCCTCAAGTAATTACTACGTGACGACCACGACAAATGATCCAGATGGTGGCACCACTGCTACGACAACAAATGGCAAACGATAAGGTCACAAATATCGAAAAAACTTGGCCAGATGGTGATCAAACACAGGTCGCAATCAATACAGAGACTAATGTGATCACGACGACTGAAACACCAAATGGTCAGGAGCCACTAACACCTGTAATAATCAATCAAGGCGATACCGCGACAACAGGGAAGACTACGGTCACGAATAATGAACCAACGGGTGGCGTTACGTTGAGCCACGACACCACTGGAACGGATGCTGAAGGTCACCCAACGGCACCGACAACAATCGGTGAGACTGTAACGCCAACTGGGTCGGTCAGTTACGATAATTCAGCAGTTGGTGATGCGGTTAGCGTTAACTCAAGTGATTACTATGTCACGACAACGACCACGGATCCGGATGGTGGCACAACTGCCACGACCGTTAACGGCAATGGAGATGTGACACAAATCAATAAGACATGGGCAGATGGTGACCAGACGCAGGTTTCAATTACGCCTGATGACACTGAACCAAGCACCTCTGTGGTCACCACCGCTGAAACACCAAATGGCGGTGAACCAGTTGGGCCAGTATCTGTTCCAACGGATACAGCCGTTACAACGGGCAAGACAACGGTGACGAACAGCGAACCTGATGGCGTTACATTGAGTCATACAACCACCGGCACAGATGCCGATGGAAATCCAGTAACGGTTACAACTAGTGAAACTGTGACGGCACAGGGTGAGTTGAGTTACGCTAAATCGGCAAGTGCTGCACCAGTTAACGTTGACCCAGATGGCTACTTTGCTTCCACGACGACTGATGATCCAAACGGCGGCACAACTGTCACGACTACGAATGGTAATGGGCAAGTCACAAAGATCGATAAAACCTGGCCGGATGGCGATGAGACGCAGGTTGCAGTTAATACCAGTACTAATGTGGTCACGACGACGGAAACGCCGAGTGTGCAAGAACCATTAGCACCTGTCACGATCAGTCCAAACGACACCGCGACAACTGGTAAGACGACCGTGACTAACAATGAACCAGATGGTGTGACGCTGAGTCATGATACTACTGGAACAGATGCGGACGGTAATCCGACCTCAGCGACAACGGGTGAGACAGTCACATCAACTGGCACGACTAGTTACACGAAGTCGGCTAGTGCAGCACCAGTTAGTGTTGATCCAAGCGATTACTCTGTGACGACAACCACGGATGATCCAAATGGCGGGACCACCACGACTACAGACGGTAATGATAAAGTCACTAAGATCAATAAAACGTGGCCAGATGGTGACAAAACGCAGGTCGACATTGATACCAGCAACAATGAGATCACAACTACCGAAACACCAAGTGGTCAAGATCCATTGGCACCAGTAACAACAAAACCAGGCGAAACCTCAACAACTGGCAAGACAACGGTTACCAATGATGAACCAGATGGTGTGACATTGAGTCATGACACGACTGGGACGGATTCGGCTGGCAACCCAACGGCACCTTCAACAACTGGTGAAACGGTGACCCCAACAGGCACAGTCAGCTACTTCAAGACAGCGGTTGGTGATGCAATCAGTGTTGATCCAAGTGATTACTTTGTTACAGGTGAACCAGTAACTGATCCTGACGGTGGGACAACAACCACAACTAAAGATGGTAATGGTAACGTGGTTAAGATCGACAAGACGTGGCCGGATAGTGACCAAACGCAGGTTGATGTTGATACCGACACTAATGAAATCACGACTACGGAAACACCAAACGGTCAAGATCCAATGACGCCAGTAACGACGCAG
>NZ_BBAG01000075.1 GCF_001311135.1 Secundilactobacillus paracollinoides DSM 15502 = JCM 11969 | reverse complement strand
ATGTTGCTCCTTGGAACTCACACGCGCATAACCGATTTTAGCCATTTCCGGTTCTCATTTTGGACAGTTCTAATGAACATCTGTAATTCCTAGCATAGCACAGAATCAAAAATGGCCACTAGGGTATACTCTAACGGATCGTCCAGAAACGTCTTGAAACAAAGCTGTAAATTGTAATTTTATTTTGCATTAAATTTAAGGGGTGCTTTGCACTAATAAATCGAGTAGGAGACTAGCCATTAATTGACTAGTCTCCTACTCGATTTAAAATAGTCCTTTTTTCAATATATAAATACTTTAACTGCCATAAGCATACCCTTTTTCCAGTTCGTCTTTACTTGTAGTTATTTCTATTGTGATATGATTCTTTACACCCGATGTATGGGCAAGCTCTGCAATTTCTTCTTTGATTTCCCTAGCCTTGTTTATATCGGAAGAATCTATAAGAACCGTGACGATAAGGGCGTTTTCTTCCCCGTCCAGTGACCAAATGTGAAAATGTGAGAGGTCTTTTACAGCAGGAACATTTTTAATGGAGTCCGCCAAGCTCTTTACGTTTACATTTTCAGGCGAACCATTCAATAAAATTTTCATTGTGGTGAAAAATTCAGGAACGGTTTTGTAGAGGATATAAAGTGCAATCAAAATCGATAAGATAGGATCCAATCGATAAGCCTCGGTAAAGTTCATTAGAATACTCACAATCAAGACTCCAATCCACCCTAATACGTCTTCCAGCATATGGAGGTTCAACATGCTCTCGTTTTTGGATGTGCCTTTGCTTAAAATCCACGCAGCATATCCATTCAATGCAATAGCTACGAGAGAAAGCCAGAACATGCCACTATAATTTACGGGTTGTGGGTCAATCAAACGTGGCACACTACGATAGATCATAAAAAACGAGCCACTAATTAGCACAACGCCAGTTATCAGCGCGCCCAGTAAAGAAAAGCGGTTATAGCCAAAAGTGAACCGTTCATCTTGTTTTTTCTCTGAATAACCTTGAAAAAACCAAGCGAATCCAATTGAAATAGAGTCCCCTAAATCATGAACTGCGTCGGACATAATGGACACACTATTGAAAAGAAAGCCAAAGAAAAATTCGCTTATAGAGAAAATAAGATTTATGAAGAAAGCAATTTTAATATTCTTTTTCGGTTGATTCTGATTCGAGTGATTATGGTCTTTATCTGATTTTGACATTTAAAAACCTCCTAAGTTTGTATGCTACATACTAATTGGTTTTATTTTTCTAATTCATTAACATGAGTTAAGACTCGTTCGAGAATACTAAAAACATGAAGGTCATCTAAACTGTAAAGCATACTTTTTCCTTCTCTTCTTGATTTCACTAAGCGTGCGTCTTTCAACGTTTTTAATTGATGAGAAATAGCGGACTGTTCCATGTCCAGAGAAATAGCGATATTTCCAACACTACACTCTTTTTTCTGTAAAAGAAAGAGAACCGACAATCGTGTAGGATCACTAATCACCTTAAATAGTTTGCTTATTGACAGAATAGATCCTTTATCGATTGGAGAAGTTGTTTTTATATCCATAGTGTTTTTATTCCTTTCATATGACCTTTCGTTCATATCTATATTACCATATGAGCGAAACAATGCTAATCTTTTGTTTATAAAAGAGAAGTGGCGTTCTCTTTATCTTGACAAAATGTATATAGCGATATAAAATGAGTATACAAACATATGATTAATTAGTCATATGTAAAGTGGATTCATTACGATTTACTTTTGGAATAAACGAAAGGAGTCAGAAATAGCAGAAATTTATGTGATTCAAGAAGTAAATGATGGAAAACAAAGGAATTATAAATTATATAGGGAGGCAATAGAAGTGGAAACTATCCAAGAACAACAGTCTCAAGAAAAGCATAATCATAATCACAACCACGATCACGACCATGATCATGGGAAAATGCCAGTCGTTTTATACTTTATTGGTTTAGCCTTAGCGGTGATCGCTTTATTTTTGAATGAAGATTATCAGTTAATGCGAAATATTTTATTCTCAATCGCTACAATCAGTGCAGGATATCATGTCATTATTCTTGAAGGCCTTGGAGAAACAATCGAGAACTCCAAAGTTCAAAAAAAGTTCATGCCCAACTCTCACATTTTGATGGGATTAGCGGCCATTGGCGCTTCTTTAATGGGGAATTTTTGGGAAGGTACATTATTGATTCTTATTTTTTCTGGTGCACATTTTTTGGAAGATTATGCAGAAGGAAGAAGTAAACGAGAAATCACGAAATTACTCGAAATGAATCCAACGACTGCCCGGTTAATCCAGCCTGATGGCAGTACAAAAAATGTTGACGTCAGTGAATTAAAAGTGGGAGATCAACTTCAAGTATTGAATGGCGATCAAGTCCCCATTGATGGCGTCATTTTGTCAGGCTCTACGTCCATTGATGAGTCATCTATTAATGGAGAAAGTATCCCGAAAGAGAAATCCAAAGGAGATGGCGTCTTCGGGAGTACAATCAATGGAACAGGTACCTTCACGATGAAAGTCACCAAAGAAAACAAAGATACAGTATTTTCAAAAATTTTACAATTAGTGAATCAGAACCAAGATAACCAAACAAAAGCTGCGAGTATTATCCAAAAATTTGAACCGAAATATGTCACAGTTGTTTTAATTGCCATTCCTCTATTCATGTTATTGGCTCCTTTTCTACTTGATTGGACATGGTCACAAAGTGTCTATAGAGGATTGGTCCTTTTAGTTGCAGCTTCACCGTGTGCTTTAGCAGCAGCTACTGTCTCGGCAACGCTATCGACGACTTCTAATTTAGCCAAAAAAGGAGTCCTTTCAAAAGGTAGTTCTTACCTGTCTCAATTAGCCGATATTAAAGCAATTGCATTTGATAAGACGGGCACCTTGACCAAAGGAAAACCTGAAGTAACCAATTATTATTTTGCTGATTCCGTGAACGAAGAAAACATGATTGATATCGTAGTAGCTCTTGAAAAAGAATCCAATCACCCCTTAGCAGATGCTATTCTAAGAAAGTTTGAGCAAAAAAACAAACTAACTATTGAAGTAGAAAACCAAATTGGTAAAGGATTGACGGGAGATTACAAAGGGAGAAATTATCGTATAGGAAAACCGACTTCGTTTGATGATGTTTCAGATGAATATAGTCGTTTAAATAATGAATGGGCGTCAGAAGGTAAGACAGTCGTATACGTAGCAGTAGATGAAGAGGTTATAGGCCTTATTGCCCTTATGGACGTTCCGAGTGAGCATGCAAAAGAAACCATTGATTATTTCAGAGAACAAGGCATACACACCACATTAATTACTGGTGACTCAGAAATGACGGGTAAAGCAGTCGCTAAACAATTAGGAATAGATGAAGTGATTGCGAATGTCATGCCGGAAGACAAATCCAGAATTATAGACGAACAAAAAGAAAAATACGGTGTAGTTACCATGGTTGGAGACGGAGTGAATGATGCCCCCGCTCTCGTAAACGCAGATGTGGGAATCGCTATGGGAGATGGGACCGATGTGGCAGTAGAGGTATCGGATTTAGTTTTAAAGCAAAACGATTTATCCAAATTGGTACAATCTCATAATATATCTACGAAAATGAATCGTGTCATTTGGCAGAATGTTATTTTTTCAATGGCCGTTGTTGCCTTTTTAGTTGTCGTTAGTTTCTTAGGCTTAACGGATATTGCAATCAGTGTCATTATTCATGAAGGAAGTACATTGGTTGTTATTCTGAATGGGCTTCGATTGTTAAGGTCTAATTCTAAGCCTATCAAAAATTAATAACCTGTTTCAAATATTAACTAATTCTCGTTTTCATATGCCTCTGAAGTTTTGGAAACTTTAGAGGCATATTTTTATAAATCAGTTAGTATCAAAAACAATCGATTATGGGACGATTTTAAATAACAACTTTTATAGACTAGAAGAAGGGTTTTTTAGTGCCAAAACTTTTCTCTTTATCTACGTATCTTTACCCACCCTTTATGATACAATTGAGAAAATCAAAATAGAGAAGGAAGAGGATTATGAGTGGGTATATATATGGGTATGCAAGGGTAAGTACACGATCACAAGAATTGTCTCGTCAGTTGGATTTGCTCAATGAACATAACTGCAACGAAATACTGACCGAAAAAATGACGGGAACCAAAGCTAACCGTCCGCAATTAAATCGGCTGAAAGATAAATTGCGTCCAGATGATACAGTTATCGTGGAAAGCTTCTCTCGTTTGGGGCGCAGCACAAAAGATTTAATTGATCTTGTAAATTACTTTGAAGAACATAATGTAAAGTTGATCAGCTTAAAAGAGAATTTTGATACGGTCACTCCCCAAGGGCGACTTATGATGACTGTGTTTCAAGCATTTAGTCAATTTGAACGAGATTTGATTGTTGAACGCACAAAAGAAGGTTTAAAAAGTGCTCGAGCTAGAGGGCGAAAAGGCGGGCGTCCTCCTGTGAACCAACGAGATATTGAACGAGCAATAAAATTGTACAAAAGTGAGGAATATAGTGTGAAAGAAATTGTTGAGATGACAGGAATCAGCAAGTCAACGCTTTATCGTTACTTGGATAAATAAAAATTGACGATTAATTTTATTTAATCGTGGGAAAGAGGTGTTCTCATGAACCAAGAACTTCCTCCATTAACTTCATATTCAGAAGAACTACGACAAAATGCGATGGATAAATATCAAGTGATTGCCCCTTATCTTAAGCATGAAGAAAGTTTGAGTAATATTGCTGAAGAATCAGGGGTTCCAAAAAGAACTTTATACCATTGGGTAAATCAATATCAACAATCAGGGTTGAAAGGATTGATCCGAAGAAAGCGCTCGGATTCAGGAAGCTTTAAAGTAGAAGAAAATGTACAAGAAGAAATTAAAAAGCTTATATTTGAAAACAAAAAAAACACCTTAACTTCTATTCATCGGAAAGTCTGTAAAATTTGTAAAAAGAAAAATTGGGCCCCGCCTAGTTACAATCAAGTATATGCGATTGCTAAAAATCTGTCGCCACAATTAAAGGAACTTGCTCATAAAGGAAAAAAAGAATATCAAAATAATTATGATTTGGTTTATCGTCGTGAGTCTTATTATCCCAATGAAATATGGCAGGCTGACCACACTCCCTTGGATATCCTTGTTTTAAACGAAAAAGGAAAGCCTGAGAGGCCATGGTTAACAATTATTTTAGATGATTATAGCCGAGCAGTTGCAGGGTATTTCCTTAGTTTTCAAGCTCCTTCTGCTATTCAAACTTCTTTAGTTTTACACCAAGCAATATGGAAAAAAAGCAACTCTGATTGGCAAATATGTGGTATACCTGAAACTTTCTATACCGATCACGGAAGTGATTTCACTTCAAATCATTTGGAGCAAGTCGCAATTGATTTAAAAATCAATCTTATTTTTTCTACGGTAGGTATGCCAAGAGGACGGGGGAAAATAGAACGTTTCTTTTTAACAATTAATCAATTATTTTTGCAAGATTTACCAGGTTACATTGGGAATCAAAATACTTTAAATCTTCTTACGATAAAAGAGCTTGATGAGAAATTAGCGCATTTTATTATATATGACTATCACCATAGAGTGCATGGCACTACAAAACAGGAACCTATAAAGATGTGGAATAATTCAGGATTTCTTCCTCATCAACCAGATAGTCTAGAAAGTTTAGATTTATTGTTATTAAATGTTGGAAAGCCAAGAAAAGTTCATTCTGATGGAATTCACTTCCAAGGTTTAAGATATATTGACACCAATTTAGCAGCTTATGTAGGTGAAACTGTTATCATTCGATATGATCCAAGAGATATTGCTGAGATTCGTGTATTTTACAAAGACCAATATTTATGTACGGCAATTTCTCCTGAAATTTCTGATTACGAAGTCGATTTAAAAGAGATTGTTGCGGCACGTAATAAAGCACGGAAAAACCTTGAAAATCAGCTCCATTCTGGAAATAATATTGCGGAAGAACTTATTTCATCTAAGCAGAAAGAGTTAGATAATCCTGTAAACAAAAAAGATTCTAAGAAGTCAAAAATTAAGAGGTATTACAATGAATAAAACACCCTATTTTATTGAAACAAAAGAATATAAACGCTTTGTAGAATTTTGTCAGGCATGTATCAAATACAAATATATCGGAATTTGTTATGGATTACCCGGAGTTGGGAAAACTTTATCCGCTAAGCAATATTCAAATTGGAATTGGGTCGAAAAACAAATTGATTACAAAAAATCGGAAGAAATCGGAATGAATGCAGATGAAAAAATCCTTGAAGCGAAAACAATATTTTACACCGCTCCAGCCATACGGGCGACTAAAATGACGAATGAAATCGATATGATCGGTGGTAAAATGGGTATGGTTAAAAGTATGTATAGAGTTCTTCAGTTAGGAGCAGAAGAAAAATACTCAACGAATGTGTATGAAGAAATTGATCTCATTATTATTGATGAAATAGATCGATTAAAAGTACAGCATTTAGAACAATTAAGAGATATTTATGACCAAAAAGATGTGGCTATGATCTTTATTGGAATGCCGGGTATAGAAAAGCGATTGGCTCGTTATCCTCAACTCTACTCGAGAATAGGTTTTGCCCATGAATTTGACAGATTGAGTAAAGACGAGATCCACCATATTCTGGAATACAAATGGGAAGAGTTAGGATTATCTGTCCAACTGGAAGATTTTGCTAATTATGAAGCTGTCACTAGTATTATTAAAATTACCAGTGGAAACTTTCGACTTATCCAAAGACTTTTCACCCAAATCGAAAGAATATTAGAAATCAATAACCTTGAAACTATCACGACAGAAGTAGTGGAAGCTGCACGAGATAGTTTAGTCATTGGAGTAAAATAAGTAATAAAAAGGACTATTTCATTTAGCGAAATAGTCTTTTTTTGTTCTATTAGTGCAACATAGCGCTTGAAGTTAGTGCGAAATAAAACCAAAATTTACACAAAGCCTAAAATCCAATTCAAATAAGTGACCCGAAACGATTCCTAAGATCGTTTCGGGTATTTTTATGGGTAGTTAAGAGGGGAGCACCGCGCCCCTCTTAACTACCCATAAAAATAGCCGTTACCGAATAGGTAACGGCTATGAAAATCGGAATAATTTGCTTTGAGAAATGATCTAAAACCATTTTCAAAATAAATTATTTATTACCATAGTTTAAAGCCAAAAGAACCTAAAGAGGTCTTCACATGCATTTAGTAGACATTACCAACTCATGTAGCTCTTGTGTAGCAGAATATTGCAATTACCCAGCGCTTATTAAGTTAAATATAGAAATGCTGATTATAAATATTCCTAATATAATTAGAGCTTTACGGTAAGGAGACTTAATATTCATCTTCTTGCCAGCCCATCCCAATATAGGCCCGATTATAAAGGAATCCATTGCCCAGTTACTTAAAGATTGCTGGATATGTTTCTCTGAGAACTAAAAGAGAAAACTAGCAAGACGACTCCGCATCCCAATATAAATAAGTTAATCAGTAAAGTAAGCATTTATCTACCTCAGTGAGAACAGATACCAGAGTTGTGAAAAGACAAAGAATGTACCAATAACAATATATCGAAACCACATAATCGCATGTATTAGGATAAATTTGCAATCTACCATATAACCCTAAATCAGAATTACTCGTTATTTAGTGTGATTCTTAAAATTTTTGAAAACAACAAAATTTATTTACTTATTTGCTAAGTAGGACTATGGTTATTTTAATAAATACTTAACAGATAAAGCAATCAATGATAGGCACCTATTGAATAAATAATCGTAATAATTTTTATCTGGTAAATCTTTTTGACTAGTTTCATGATGTCTAATATTGTAAGTGTTTCCAATATGCGTCAGCAATGTAAATTCGTCATTAAATGTTTTACGGAAGTATTCGTCTTCATGAGCCATATTCTCCACTATTTTTTCGGCTGATTTTTTCTTGCCTAGTGATTCATAGTATGTTTTGAGTCTCTCCAATGCCCCCCACAATTTTTCTAGTGATTCTTGACGAGCTGAATTATTTGGAGTTCTATAGAAGTCAATAGCACTCTCTAAAAGATCATGTAGTGTTTTATCTGTTAGAGATTCAAAACTAGTTTCTATTTCCGGTGTTAGAACATCATCATCAACGAGTCTTTCGATAATCTTTTCATCGTTTAACTCATACAGTAATCCAGCTTCCGAAAATAATTCATTAATTGAATCTTTAAACTCATTAAATACTTTTGAGGAATCATATATATAAATATTTTTGTAATTTCTATAATTTTCATTGTTCCATGCTTCGCGCACATCTTTAATATTTTTCCCAAAGAATTCAATTAAGTCTAGTAAAGCGTACTGATCATAATTATCACCAGATTTAGGAGCAGCAATTGCTCCTGATTCATTTCGAAAAAGTGATGGTATTTTACTATTAATCCTTTGCGAAAAAAGTTTTTCATTAAACTTAATGTAGTCTTTATCTACAAATGAATTATGACATGGTAGTTGAAAAATTTTGGTAAGGTTCTTTTTATATTTTGTACAGCAACTAAGTAATAGAGAGTACATATTTTCGTTTATACAATATGTGTGCTGTTTCAGGTCTCTTTTCCCATTTCTTTCAGAATATAATTCCATAATTAGATCCCCCAATTAATATGTTTTCAATACATTTTCTTCCTGGTTTTTCAATGCTACTCTCTTTAATTAATACATATTTTAAATAATTCTAATTAGTATCTAAAATATTAAGAAGCTAAGATAGTCCGATACCATATACCCTAATGACCTTTTTTGATATAAATTTAATGAATTTTATATCAGTATGTGATTCTACTAAATTTTTGGTGTTTGAATATTTTCTAAGACTTTATGTTTCTAATTTCTTCTCATTGAGACTTCATGTGACAACTTTTCAAGGAGTTTACTCATGAAGCCAGATCTATCATTAGCAAAAAATTCTTCTACTGTCATTTCTGAAGTGACTTCACTGGCCAGTGTCTCTTTAAGGTGAGGTTCGCGTTTTCTTATGCCAGCCTGTTTGAGTGTTTTTGATACATCAGAGTTACTATCAAGAAACGGCATATTAAACCCATTTCCAACTATTTTTGAAAAATACCTTTCAATTGTGGCAGGTGAAACATAATTCTCGATTTCGCGTTGATCAGTAAGACTAGCGAATAAGCAATGCGGGTCATCTTTTAATTCATTGACTTCTACTTTGTGAGCTTGATTCATATCTCTGTCAAAAAGATAAAAGGAAGGCAAGTTTAATGACTTAAGATATTTTAGAGTAACCCACTGAGAAAGGTTTCCGCCGCCCATAGGAACAATTAATAATTCTTGAGTATTTGTAAAGTCAAGATATTTTTGGGCGTCGTATTGATTTAGAACCTTGGATAAGGTTCTAAAGAAGGTAACATCAGAAGGCCCCTCAACATAAAAAACTATTTTGGCAGCCGACACGTTAGCAAATAATCCAACCTCTTGAGCTGCCATTGACAATGCATCTTCATCATCTAAAACTTCCGTAACACCATGTTCTCGTTTTATTAATCTTACACCGGAATTAGGAGCCATTTTAGCAATTTCTGCTAAATGAGTTGTTATTAATATCTGACAATTAATTCTTTTTCCTAATTCAAGCAACGATTTCATAATTTTTCTTTGATTGTCAGGGTGTTGTGCTGTTTCTGGTTCCTCAACTGCATAAATTAAGCCATTAGTCATTAATGCCTCATTGTTCATGTCGACTTTTGCCCTAAAAAAGTTGAGTAAAACAAGACGACGAACACCACTTCCTCTTTTATTAAGAGGGATTCCTTGTTCGTCTTCTATTTTAAACTGGAAAAGCTTATCCCATTTAGGATCCCCTTGATAAACTGGCTCGAGTCCTTTAGCAACTTCTGGATCCATTTCTCTCAATTTTGAAATGGTTACTTTAGCTACTTCTGTTACCTCCTCTTTTACCTTGTTCTGGATATTTTCAAGATCTTTGGTTGCCTTAGATAGTGATTCTCTGATTGCAACATTCATAGGATCTTGAACCTCCGAATCAGAATCGTTACTAGGTCTATCTGATTGAAAGAGAGCATATATCGGGAGTGAAGCTTCTATTTTATTCCATAAACTTTTTCCGTCGACTTTTTTTTAAGTCGATTTCTTTTGTCGAAAAACTTTGTATCTTATATGCAGACCTTATTGCCATTCTAATTGGAGCATTGGCCACAAGTGATTCCACTGAGTTTTGTATGGGGTTAGGCAATTTTTTTAAAGCTGAAACTAATTTAGTATGTGTTAAATATAATAAGTCAGCTAGTTCTGGATTATCTGGATATTTTGTAATCGCAAATATCTCTGGGGTTATTGTTTTTTTGGAAAAATCATAAACTTTTTTTATTTCAAGATTGCCATTGCTATTGACGAGATACTCATCATTTAGATTAGTACGCTGAGTACTATCTATAATAATGTTTTGTGGAAGGCAGGAAAACTCACAAGAGATTGAAACTGACTGATCATTTTCGGCGTGAATATTAAGATCATTTTTATCTATTTTTACTACAGAGTTGTTAAAAAATATTTCGAGCGCATCCACAATTGTGGACTTTCCAACATCATTTTTACCAATTATAGTAGTCATTTGATCATCAATATTTACCTCAGCATCATTGTATCCTCTAAAATTATGTATCTTTACTCTTACTAATTTCATATTTGCTTCTCCTTGCTTGATAATAAAATAACGGTCAAAAGCTTAAAAGGCTATAACAATATTACTGGACTAATTCTCTTATATTTTGGATCCTTTTTTACTGCAAAAAATATTGCAAA
>NZ_BBAG01000074.1 GCF_001311135.1 Secundilactobacillus paracollinoides DSM 15502 = JCM 11969 | reverse complement strand
AAACACTCTAAAGATTCCACCAATATACAATTCTTTTAATAACACAACAATGACTCCTGAAATGATAAATACTATCGGCATAATAAGTGAATATTTGGCTCCTTTTTCTCCAGATAAGTATTTTTGCCAAGCATATTTTAATCCAAGAGAACTAGAATTATCGAACTCTCTTAACTTGTTTAATGCAGATACACTGCACAATAACAAGAAAAATATTGGCAGCATAAATACACCTAAATGTATTAGATTAAAAAAGTCTCCAATTAGTAATGAACAGACTAGTAAATCAATAACTATAAGATCGCGATAAATTGGTTTTATTTGTCTCGTAACTTCTTCCTTTTCCAAAAACTCACGCATACCTGTATCCTCCTTTAACAAAGTATCTAGTGAAATATGGTAATAGTCACTCAACTTAATCAAGCTAGCGATGTCAGGATAAGTTTTTTCATTTTCCCAACTAGAAATAGTTTGTCTAGTAATAAAAAAATCTCTAGCAACTCGTTCCTGAGTAAGATTCAAGTCTGTTCTTGCGTTTTTTAGACGATCACCAAATTTCATATATACCCTCCTGATTTCAAAATAATTATGTTGATGAAACGCAAAAAGAGCAAGCAATGATTCTATGCTTGCTCTTTTATAGGCGTTATTTGCGACTATAGGCCCTAAAACTGCTTGCAGAATTGTAACTTGGTGGTTCTCTATTCAGTTACTAACTGTTGGACAGTGTCGGATATGTGGATTTGGGTCTTATACTTTTTAAGATCATGATTGTTAGTTGCTGTATTGCCCTTATGGTTTAACAAGGCATCTAGCGCTGCTATGTTGCTAACATAAGTCTGATTAATGTAGGTGCGAGGAACGATACGCGCAACTTTAACATAACTGCCCTTATGATAAGCCATCACATAAGGATCTTTGACCCCAGGATTAAGCCCCGTCGTTAAGGTTAATTTGGTCCATTCATTCCCCATCGTATTATCGGTGAACCAAGCGGTCCAGTAACCATTGGTTGCCTTATTGTTAGGCGAAATTTCTTTTTCATTAGGTAATTTAGTGTACCCGACTTTATAGGATAAAAACGGATCAAAGCGATCAATCGTCCCAATACCTTTATAATATCCCAAACATAAAATGCCAATACTAACCAGTGCTAGTGCGATCAAACTACCTAAACCAAAAGTCCAACGACGATAACGACTTTTAAGCTTAACATCATGATCTATCTGGATGGCCAAAGAGGGTTCTTTATCTTTTTTCATTGCAATCTCCTCGTTAAATAGAAGTTTTTCGAGTGAGATGTTAAACAAGTGACTCAAAGCATGCAGGGTCTCTAAATTTGGCATGTTCTTGCCAGTTTCCCAAGTTGAAACCGTTTGGCGGGTCACATGTAATTGTTGAGCTAACGCTTCTTGGGTTAAATTAGATTGCCTGCGCAAGGTCTTGATATCGTCTTTAAAGTTCAAATCTCACTCCTCCTAAATCATAATCAAGGTTCTAAGGCAATCCTAGCAAGAATTACTAGCATTAGTCACGCAAATGTTACTTGCACAACTGGATAGTTTGGTTAATGTCGTCAATAATATAATAATCGATAGACTGCACTTAAGTTTATGGAATTTCGTCGCTTGACAGTTTTTATCCCATTAGTATGGCACAAAAGGTACGCAAAGACGTAATGTTTACCACGCTTTAAAATGGTGCCTGTTTACAGTGGTGAAAATTATTAAAAAAGTGACTCATAAACGGATCAATGGGAAAATGCAATTTAGGAATGAGGATGGAAGATGAGTGTTTTCTAAAAATAATTCGGTGGTACTTCATCCTATGAGCTAAATTAAAAAAGGACGACGTGCTAAATCGATTTAGCACGTCGTCCTCACTCGTAATGTGGGGTATATTATGAGTAAATATTTTAATTCGGGCAAATATTTACTTCAAGGCACCAGAACGCTTATCAATACGATGTTCTGACCAGAAGTAAAGTGTGATAATTACGTAGCAGATAGCTGGAACGATGAATGAAAATTGCATTGAACCGGTAGCGTCAGAAACGATACCTTGAATCAATGGAATAATCGCACCACCAATCAGAGACATAACAATCAAAGCACCACCAGTTTCGGTATACTTCTTTTCTTTGATGGTATCCAAAGTGTGTGAGTAAATTGTTGGCCATGCTGGACCAAAGAAGAAGCTTGTTGCAATGGCTCCATACACAGCTGTTACGTTAGGAACAGTAAATGTAACAATCAATGCTAAAATCCCTAAGAATGAGAACCATGTTAGAACACCAGTACTTGAGAAGCGACTCATAAATGAATTAGCTACCAGTTTTCCAACGAACCAAGCAATGTAGCTCCAGACCATGAATGATGAAGCGTCACTGTCCGAGATATGCATCAAATTAAGAGCCAAGCGGATAGTAAATGACCAAACAGTGGTTTGCATACCAGCATAGATGAATTGAGCGCCGACACCCTTCATAAAGCGAGAGTTGGTTAACAAATACTTAACTGATTCGCCCAATTTAGGTTGCTCTTCAACGGCTTCTTTGGCGTCCTTGTTAGTCGCTTTTGAACGAGGCATGGGAGTAACAGCCAAAATAATGAGCATAACGACCAAAACAATGAGAATATACTTGTAAGGACGTAAGGTCATTTGAAGCATTTTTTCACCGTAGGCAACACGGGCAGCACCATGCATGCCAGCCATTTTGTCTGCTAAGTTGCCAACTTTACCAAAGATCAAATATTTTCCAAGTAAGATACCAGCGATATCGCCAAGTGGAACCAAGGTTTGAGAGATATTCAGGCGAATGGTTGAAAACTTTTTCGGTCCAAGCATTGAACTGTAAGTATCACATGAAGTTTCCAAGAAACTCAAGCCAACGGCAATAGCGAAAATAGCTACAAGGAACATGCTATAAGTTGCAATGCGAGAAGCAGGGAAGAATAGGGCACAGCCAATAATATAAAAAATTAAACCGGTCATAATAGCGAATTTATAAGTGTTCTTCTTAATAACTAGTGAAGCGGGAATGGCAATTAAGAAATAACCACCATAGAAGGCACTTTGAACAAAGGCAGTTGAAGCATCATTCAAAGAGAAAACGGTCTTGAACTGTGTAATTAGAATATCGTTCAGACTTGAGGCACAACCCCAAAGAGGGAAGATAAGAGAAACAACGATGAACTGGAAGATGGGGGTCTTAGTTAAGTACCCATCAGATAGTTGAGTCCATCCATGTTTTGATTCAGTGGATGCATCCATATTTTTAGCTCCTTCAGATAAAAGATTCAAAGTTTTGATCGAAACAAAGGAAAAAGGATTTACTAAAACTTTTTACCCACAAAGCGAATGAAATGTTGCTTAAAAAGTCACACCAGATTCAAGAATAATGTTTGAGAAAGCTGTCATTTCACCGGTTCTAATGAATGCGTGAGTTTTTGCGAGGTTCTTCTTAAGTTCTGAATGGGGCATGAATTCAACCTCTACATTAGGCAGCAAATCAGTAATTGCTTTCAATTGATCTGGATTGTCGGTTTTGATCTCATCAGCTAGGTAAATTTTCTGTACTTCGAGTTCACTCAAAACATTTTTGAGGACATCGATAAAACTTGGAATTTCCTTTGTTAATGCTAAATCAATCTTTTTTGTTCCCATTGGAACAGGCATCCCAGCATCACCAATGCTTAGCCAATCCATGTGACCCATACCAGCGATGACAGTAGATAACTCAGTGTTAATAACAGTTGTTTTTTTCATAATAGATTTTAGTACCTCCTTGCAATATAATTGAGATAAAACCATTTACTAAATTTATTGAACCAACAACCTGACTAGTACATTAGCACAAGTTGAAATCGCTTGCAAGAACTTCATTAAGGAGTTAGTGGATTATGACACATAAAACGACTATCAAAGAATTGGCTGCCGCCGCTGATGTATCAGTCACGACGGTATCTCAAATATTGAACGGAAAAAGTAATCGATTTAGTTTAGAAACAATTGACCGTGTCCAAAAGTTATCGAAAAAAATGAATTATGTTCCTAACTTTAATGCGCGCAACCTTATTTTGAATGAAGCAAAGTCCATTGGGGTTGTTGTTCCCAATATTGGAAACCCCTTTTTTAGCAGTTTTATTGACGGTATTCAACGAGTCTCTAGAGAGTTTGACTATTTACCCTTTAATTTTAGTGGCCACAACAATCCTAAACTTGAAGAATACTACGTTGAGCAGCTGATAGCTCGCGGAACAAACGGTCTAATTATTGCTAGTTCGTCGATTACCAAAGATACGATTAACGGTATTCTGAAAAAAAATCGTACACCTTATTTGCTTATGGATCAAAATCCTCTTTCAGACGGTGATCAGGTCAGAACAAGTGATAAGGTAGGGGGACATCTAGTTGCTAAGTACTTACTTTCAATGGGACATAAAAAAATTGTTATTATAGTTCCAGATGATGCGACTGATAACATTAAATTACGCATTACTGGGTTTAAAGAAGAGTTAACTGATCAAAATATTAATCCTGATGAAACGGTTTCTATTATTTTTACGCCACTAACGAAACTGGGCGGGTATGATGTGGCTGGTGCGGTCATAGACAGTGGTGCATCTGCTGTTTTTGCAGTCAATGATGAGATGGCCATCGGATTGTATCGCGGTTTAAAAAATTTAGGTATAGAAGTACCCAGAGATATTTCTGTAATGGGATACGATGGTATCGACCTAGGCACTTACGTAGAACCGGCACTTACAACCATTCAACAACCCATTGCGAGAATGGGGGAATTGGCCATGCAATTGTTAATTAATAGAATTAACAATCCAGACATTAATCATCAAGTTGTGGAGCTTCCAGTAAGACTAATACAGCGGGAAAGTGTCGTTAATATCTCGACTATTTGATAAATGTTCTCCTTGAAAACGATTTCTGATAGTGCTAGCATGTCTATTTGTTAAGATAACAACAAATAGATTTTTAAAGTAAAACCTTTTAGCACAAATTGTTGACCAACACCTATTAAACAATTTATAAGAGGAGTTCAAAACATGTCAAATAAAGTAACAGTATTAGGGAGTATTAACGTTGATACTACATCCACTATTGAACATATTCCATTACCTGGTGAAACAATTGCCAGCCTGAAACGCAGTAGTGCCGCAGGTGGTAAAGGTGCGAACCAAGCAATTGCAGCAGTTCGTGCTGGTGCGGAAGTCACTTTTATCGGCAAAGTCGGTAAGGATGACTCTGGTCGTTACATGATTGATTGTTTAAATGAAGATCACGTTAATACAAAAAAAATCACCGAAGATAATATGGCGGGTACTGGAGCAGCAACTATCCTTTTAGATGAAAAGGGTCAGAATAGCATCATCGTTTATGGGGGTGCTAATCAGCGCGTAACAAAAGAGGATGTTGATGCTGCTTCTGACGAAATTAAGTCGTCAGATTTTGTGGTGGCACAATTTGAAACACCACAAGAGGCCGCATTGGAAATGTTTAAGGTTGCTAAGGATAACGGGGTTACGACTATTTTGAATCCAGCACCAGCGGCAACAATCTTACCAGAGCTTTTAAAAGTTACTGATGTTATTGTGCCCAACGAAACAGAGAGTGCTACTTTAACTGGGATTGAGATCACTGATGAAGCCTCTATGCTTGCTAACTATGAGGCTTTCAAGAAGCTTGGTGTTGCCAGCTTGATCATTACAGTTGGAGACAAAGGTGCTTTTTATGCTAATGAAAGTGGTCACGAGTTTTTACCAGCCTTTAAGGTTAAGCCTGTAGATACTACAGCTGCCGGGGATACTTTTATCGGGGCGCTGAGCTCACAATTGAAGCCAGATTTTAGTAACATGACAGATGCAATTAATTTTGCACAGCACGCTAGTTCATTAACTGTACAAAAAATGGGTGCAATGCCTTCTATTCCGATGCTGGCTGATATTGAAGCTGTAGCTAAATAGCTTTGTTCGTTGGGAGGTATACAAGTGGATCAAAATGCATTAAAGAAACTTGTTGGTGAAGAGTCTGCAAAATATGTGAAGAATAATATGGTTGTTGGGTTAGGGAGCGGCACCACAGTGCAGTTTCTTGTTGATGCCCTTGGAAACCGAGTTAAGAATGAAAAGCTTAATATTACTTGTGTTTCAACTTCAAATTTCACTGCAGACCACGCCTCAAATCTTGGAATAATAGTTAAGTCAATTGATGATGTGATGCAGGTTGATCTAACGATTGATGGCGCAGATGAAATTGATAGTAATTTCAATGGTATAAAGGGTGGAGGAGCCGCTCATCTTTGGGAAAAGATAGTTGCTACTAATTCTAAAAAAAATATGTGGATTGTTGATGAAAGTAAAATGGTTAACCAACTAGGCACTTTTCCCTTACCCTTGGAAGTCATTCCCTTTGGATCAAGCCATGTTTATGACAAATTAGATGCTAAAGGTTATCATCCTGAGTTTCGGACAAAAGATGGTAACCGTGTCTTGACTGATTCCAAAAATGAGATTATTGATTTACATTTAGGTAAAATCAACCATCCTTTCCAGTTAGCTGACGAACTGATAAAGATGGTTGGCGTGGTAGAACACGGGTTGTTTTTGAATATTGTTAATTATGTTATAGTTGGCACTCAACATGGTATAGAAAAATTAACACGTCCAGGCGATCAATTCCCAAAGTAATGAAAAGACAACTCATTTATAAAGTGGGCTGTCTTTTCGTAAATCATTTTCGGCTGTGAAATTTCTGGTATTGGTGGTCACGCCAATGCCAGTTTTTTATTGTTTTATTCCATCATAAAAGGACGCTATGTCCTCACATGGTACGATTAAATCACCACAAATCAATTGAAAGTGAGGAAAACATAGTGTCCCTAGATAATGATGGCTGTAAAATTTCTGGTATTGGTGTGACCACCAATACCAGAAATTTCTGCTCTATGATATTTGGTGTTGATGGATAAAATCCATCGACGCCTTTTTTGTAAAACAAAATAAAAAGACATACTGCCCTGTGCTACAATCAAGTCGACGAAAACCAATTGAAAGCGAGTGAACAGTATGTCCCAAGACCAGTCTACTAAACTTTTACTTCAAATTAAAGATAAAAATATAACTCATTTGCATGTTAGTGATACTAAGCGCGATGCGCTTAGAGTTTATGGAACTCTTTCCTACAAGCTTAATGTTTGTCCGTATTGTGCTCAACGACAGGTCGTTTGTAATGGCCATAAAACAGCATATGTTAGACTGCCAAACGTTAGCGAGCGCACCGTTATTTTGATTCTTCGCAAACAACGTTTTCGCTGCAAAGCATGTGGCAAAATTAGCATCGCCAACTTGGGTAATAATGGTGGTTTCTTCATACTCGTACGGATCAGCAAACATCGCTAACGTTGTTCTTAAAACCAGGTCGTAGACTTGTTGCTGTAATTTAGGCAAGCTGGCTAGTTTTTCTTTCGTCGGCACGACTTTAGTCATGATAATGGCGTAGTGTTCTTCAACCTTTTTTCCATTAACATAGCGCTTATTTGGGGTGGTATTGGTTAAAGCGACTGGCTTAGAGACCAAACCCAGATACTTCGTCAGATTAGCCACTAAATAATCAAATTCTTCATCAGTGATATAAGCACAATCGGTGCGGGGATAACTGAGCAGTTTGTCTTCGTATAAGCTTTGAATAGCCGCTAAGGTTTGGCTGGCGCTGGCGTGATAACGTTTATTCATGGCACTTTGGAGACTAGATAGCGAGAATAGTTGGGGACTAGCTCGTTTTTTGCCTTGCTTTTGGACGTCTTGATAAAACCGTCCTGTGAGCCTTTCTGAACGTGTTTAGCTTGCATGAATGTCATTAGCCCTGCTTCGTCTTTAAATCGCTGATAGGGGTCTAATTTTGCGACAAATTTTTGCTGATTGGCTAAAATTTCCGCATTTAGTTCAAAATAGGGTTCCGGCTTAAAGTTTTTGATTGCCTGGTCTCTTTGATAGACCATATACAAGGTTGGCGTCTGCACGCGACCAATTGAGTACACCCCGCGTACCCCGTTTTGTCTTAATAACAAAGTATATAAGGGACTACCATTCATACCGATCAACCAATCACTAATTTGACGGGTTTGGGCTTCTTTATAAGCCAAATAGTCTTTGTGCCAGTCACCAAGATTTTTAAAGCCGGTAATAATGGCGTCTTTTTCCAAACTATTCAGCCATAGACGCTTAATGGTCTTCTTTTTAACGTCAATCTGGGCTTGGCTCATGATCGACCAGGCAATATTAGAACCCTCTCGGCCACTATCGGTGGCAACAATAATGGTATCGGCCTTCGTTAACAGTCTTTGACGACCTTGAATTGAGCTTTTTTACTAGCTGACACCACAAACTTGTATTTGTTGGGGAAAATCGGTAAATTAGATAGGGCCCATTGCTGATATTTCTGATCATATTTATCCGGTGTGGCTAGTTCAACTAAATGTCCGAGACCATACGTGACAAGCGTATTATCGGGCAAAACAGGGTCACTAACCGTATAGTAACCCTGTTTTTTGTGCGCTTTTGAAAGGCTTGGACGTATGAACGGGCTTGACTAGGTTTTTCAGCTAAGATAACAGTGGTCATGTTCGTTCACTCCTTATGATTCAGCTTTTGTTATACCTTGTTCTGCCACTTTTAACCAGGCTTAACGGTGCAATTTTTATTTCGATTACAAGTGCATGCCCCCATCTTCATGCCGATTACGAGTTTGGTGTTGCCGCTGCTTTTTCGTCATTTCCCACTCGGTTTCTTTCAGTCCACGTTCTTGCTTTTGCCGTTGGTAATCTTCATCACGAGCATATAGAACAGTCATGATCGCATCACTAAAGGCCGTCTTTAAGTAATAGTCTGGACTAACTGGCTTATAATTTAGCGGTTGATAATGCCCCATATTTGCTTTTCTGTACTGGTCGTCCTTGGCTTGTTGCCTTTTAACTGCTTTTGGATTTTCTCGATTTGGCTGTTCTTAATCGTTGGATCGACTTTGCATTCGCCAAAAAAGAGTTGTTTAGTGCCATCATGCTTTAAAACCCGTTGTAAGTGATGATTTTCTAACTGATCTAAGCTAAGCTGTCCCGACAAATAAGCTAACCCTAATTGATGTTCTTGGGTACTGAAAACCTGTGGTGGATTTGATTGCCATTGTTCCATTGTTTCGACTTTTAATGGCTTTAAAGTTGGATCATAGTACATCACGCTGTATAAGCCTGTTCCTGTTTAGTCAATGGCAATCCATCTAAATCGCCTTTGGGAAAGGCCCTTCTTAAAACTTCCTGGTATTGCGTTTGAATAACTTGCTTAACAGCCATGATTGTTCGCAAATCTTTGACTGCGCGAGTAATCTTTTGCTGTTCGATTGGTGAATATTTCTCTAGTAACCCTTGATCGACGTGTTCTAGACTTTCTAAGTTATCGTCATGAATCATCAGCGTATATTTCAGTTCGATTTTGACTTCCTTTTCCTGTTGCATTAATAACTTCCAGCCAACGTATGGCCGTTTGGTAAAGGTCAATAATTGTTGTGTCAACAAATCATCACGAATGTTCATTAAACGTTCGTTTAATTCACTACCCTTGAAAACTGTTTGTTCGCTATTGGTTTCCTTAATTAATTCTCGTCTTTCAGCTTGCGTGGTCTGTTCAAAATTAAGCTCTGGATAAAGTTTTTTCGTCGTGCGGTCGACCACTTTATTTAAGAGTTCATCTGCTTTTTTGAGTGAGCTTTCTTGTTGGTTAATTGTCAATAATTGTTTAGTCACATCTTCACCAACCGCATGTTTAATTAAGGTACTGTTTTTCCAATTAAATAGCATGCGCCGCTTATCATCTAAGTTCTCCAAACTGATATAAGTTTTCAGTTCATGGCTTAGCTCTTTAACTACCCGTTTTTCATTAAACGAGAAGTGTTTACTTAGGCTATCTAAATGACCTCTATTGATTGCTTTTTCTTGGTTGTTTTTATAACTGGCTTTGGCCTTGCGATAGTCCTTAACTTGTTGATTAAATTCTTTTCTTTCATGCCGCTTACTATTGATTCCCTCATGTTGAGTTGGAACTTCATCTATTCCTTGATTTTCAAAGGATTTTTCGCTGATCCGATCGGGAATATTTTTTTGCTCTAAAACTTGATTGACACTAACCGCCCAATTGTGCCGCCATTCAGTTATTTTTTCTTTTTTATCCCAATCAACCAACCAAATTTTTCGGTTTCTTACATTCCCTGCAGGGTCTTAGTTTTATTACCATGACTATCTAAAATGTATTCGGTTTTTGTTTTCTGTCCCCAAGTACCATCGGGGTTAAATGGGCGATTGGTTAACATCACATGAGCGTGCGGATTATCTGGGTGGTCGCGATGAATTGCCACGTCAGCTACCATACCTTGATCGACAAAATTTTTTTGCACATATTTTGTCAGTAATTCTTTCTGTTCGGATTCACTTAATTCTACCGGTAAAGCCACGTTAAACTCTTTTGCATACCGTGAGTTTGATTTACGATCTTTCTTTTCAACTTCATTCCACAACTGCTCTCGATCACTGGCCCATTCTGGTGCATTTTTTGGCGTCAAAATAAAGCTTTCTGGCATAACCGATCGGGCATAAAAATAGTGGCGACCTTCCTTATCATCAAATAGCTTTTCACCACTTCGATAAGCGGCACTGGCAATCGCACTTCGTCCTTTACCAGCACTAATATTACTAAAACTCATGTGAAAAATTGCCATGTCGGTCACCACCTTTATTTGGGTTTATGGGTTTGATTTTGTTGTCGCCATCGGCGACTTCTAATACAGGTTTTAATGGGTTTAGCACAACGTCATCAAAGATGACGTGTAAGTGCGCATTGACCTAGTTTCACTCGGTCTTATGATTCTCTTAACTTTAAC
>NZ_BBAG01000073.1 GCF_001311135.1 Secundilactobacillus paracollinoides DSM 15502 = JCM 11969 | reverse complement strand
AAGACAAGGTAAATACCGAAGGCCTTGGGGTTCCCCTTGCCTTGGTATTTTTTGGGTTTAAAAATGATACTTTGTTAAATGGTAGTATAGATTTGAACTCTGCACTGTCAACCAATCTCGCAAGAGTGCTGTACCAGAGATTAGGTGCGCTTAATAATCGGTATAAAAAACCGCGTTTATTTTAGATTGTTTCTTCTATTGTCTTGTTTGGCAACCGTGCCGAAACACGTTTCGGAAAACAGAAAGCTGCATGTAAGCCAACTCTGGTAAAAATGCCAAGTTCGGGCATTTCTATGTGGTTCTCTGTCCTTAAGCCGAAACGCGTTTCGGAAAACAGAAAGCTGCATGTAAGCCAACTCTGGTAAAAATGCCAAGTTCGGGCATTTCTACCAGAGTTGGCTTACACTCCGCTTCCTACCGTTTTCCTCCACGCTCTAATACTCGAACTTCACACAAACCCCTTCCGGCACCTGCACATCCTTTTGCACCACCGTCAGTTTGCCTGATGCGGCGTCTCGGCTGTACAACGTTGCGTTGTCTGTATTCTGGTTGACCAGCACGATAAAGGATTCATCGCTGTTGAAGTTGAAATCCCGTGGGAAATCACCTTCCGCTGGCGTTTGGTCGATGAGTTTCACACTGCCATCAGATTGAATTGCCAACGTTGCCAGTGAGTTGAAGCCCCGGTTTGAGACGTAGACGTACTTGTGGTCGCTAGTGATACGAATCGCTGCGGCTCCGTTGTGTTCTGTCCATGTGTCTGGAATCGTTTTGATTGTTTGATCAAGACTAAAGCTTCCTGTTTGCCGATCATAGTCCAGCACTGATACCTTGCTTGAAAGTTCACCGGCTAAATATGCCTTATCCGTTTCTGGGTTGAAGACAATGTGCCGTGGGCCAAAGCCGTCCTCACAGCTAAAGCGGGAAACTTCTGTCAGCTTACCGGCATCGGTCACGTCGTAAACGTACACAGTGTCATTTCCAAGATCACAAACAACGATGCGGTTGTCCGGCGTCAGATCAGCAAAATGCGGGTGTGGGCCATCCTGTTGTTCAGGACGCGGACCATTACCTGTATGTTGCGCTTGATCCGTCTGGGTCAGCGTACCGTCTGCCGCAATTTTGTACACCGTTACAACGCCCATGTGGTAGTTCGCAGTATAAACAAGTTGACGCGCTTCATCCACCGTGACGTAGGCTGGTGAAGTCCCATCCGCTAAGTATTTTCCAATTTCCGTAAATGGACGGGTGCTGGCGTCAAACGCCTTTAACCCGCCAATTTTCTTGCCATCAGCAGATTCAGCATCAATTGCGTAAACCTTGTTGGCTTTAGATTGGACTAAGTACGTTGGGTTCCCTGACCGGCCAACCAGCGTCAAGTTTTGTAATTTTTTGGTGTCAGTATCTAATTCAAGTTCATAGAGGCCTTCGCTGTTTTTATGGGTATAAGTTCCGACTAGAAGCTTTTCAATCATCGTCATCGATCTCCTATTTTTACAAGTTTGTTAACCCTTTCATTATATCATAAACCATGAAAGCGACATGAATTAATCATTTAAGTTACATTTTTACACAGATGTGGTACACTAACTTTTATCGTACTTTTAGTAAGGAAGGAGCCGACAATTTTGGCTCAATTTGAAAGATATCATCCCATTATGACCGCCCACTACCAGCTGGATTGGCTGACCCAGTTTAAGCTGACGGATATTAACCAGTTGCGCCAGCAGACCCATGCTGGTGAGACAGTGGTTGAGACGGCTGATTACGTGAACCGGCAAATGAGCACGGTGATGCAAAACCAGGCGCTGATCTGGGGCATTCAGGATAAGGCCCGCCAACAGTTTGACGGTATTATTGGCCTGACCCAGTTAAACGATACCCCGGATACAGCCACGTTACTGTTGAACTTAACGCCGGATGCTGATGCTGCGCAGGTGGTGCGTGAATTAGGCGACCACACCGCTGCATTTGCTGACAAGGAATTACATCGTCAAACGCTGATTAGTTCAGCTGACGACCCATTAAAATCCCTGCTTATACAGAACGGATTTGCACTAAATGGCACAACGTTGCAGCGAACTGTTGATTAAATTAACGTTAAATAGTCTAAATTAATTAAAAATACGATTAATTTGGAATAATCTTAAAAAAGCATCTGTTATATTGGAATTATTCTAACATCTGACTTATGATGGTGTTAATAATAATTCAAAGGAGGAACCGCATTTGGCAGACGAAGCCCTTGATACTGCGCTGAAGACCTTACGGGACAAACATGTCCGTATCACGCCACAACGCAAACTCATCTTAAATTACCTGATTACGCACCATAACCACCCGGCTGTGGAAGTCATTTATCAAGAACTGGCTCCACAAATGAGTAGTTTGAGTCTGTCAACCATTTACAACACGCTCAATCTGTTTGTGGAGATGGGGATCGTTATTGAAATTCCAAATGAGAACGGCGGTGTCCGCTACGACTTCTTTGGTAGCCCCCATTATCACGCTATCTGTGAGAACTGTGGGAAAGTAACCGATATTTTCGACCCTAACTTTCCAAAAATTAAAGAAATGATTCAGACCGAAGCCGCGCGTCAGTCTGGGTATAAGATCACCAGCAGCCACATTGAAGTTTATGGCCTGTGTGATGAGTGCCAAGCAAAACTGGCGAAGGAAGCACCTGATGATAGTGTTGCGGCTAAGGCACTATAGGTTTGTTTTCGATTAGCACCGTAGTTATTGTTACCTTTAAGGGGTGACTTGGCTGGGTGCTTTTTTTGTGTTTTTTAGGCTTCTGCTTTTCTCGACTATATTACCGAAACTCCTGAAGGGCAAAGAGCTGTACGTAAGGGGAGGCTGTTGTGGGTATTTTTTATAGGGTTGTTTTGGCTTCTGGTTTTCTCTGCTATATAGCCGAAACGCGCTCCCTAAGGGCAAAGAGCTGCACGCAAGGGGACTTTGTCAAAAAGCCAGGTTCGGGCTTTTCGACAAAGTCCCCTTACGCTCCGCTCTTTAAACGCCCTTTTTCCGCGCTCTCTGCGTTCTTTGTTACTTACTCTTAACAAGATTGAAACCTTCCCCACCTTTTCCCGTCAAAACAGCCCCTACACCTGTAATATAAGCCCGCACTCCAAGCTTCCCTGTTGTTTTTCAATCAAATACTCGGTATGATAACCCACAGAAAATGAATTAGCCGTTCATGCAGAAAATAAATGAAACTAAAATTAGAGGGATGAATAGATTTGAAAAATTACCATTATTAATGACCGGTTTGCTAACCCTCGTTACGGTTGGGTTGGTCGGCACACATAGCGCGACAACTGCACATGCAAGTTCGTCAAAATTGAATGACTATATTTCTAGTCAAGATATCAAACCTGCTTCAATTACAAAGAGTATCTGGAGTGGTTTTCCAAAAAACAAATATCGTAATGGCTACGGTAAGCCTGAAGGGGTCGTTGTTCACGAAACGGCTAACCCAAGTTCAACCATCTACAACGAAATTGCCTACATGAAGAAGAATTACAATAACGCCTTCGTGCACTCTTTCGTTGATGCCAGTCGTATCATCAACATTGCGAACACCAACTACCTTGCTTGGGGCGTTGGTTACCCTGGTAACGCTCGGTTTGTTCAGTTCGAACAGATCGAAGTCCACAGCAAGTCAGCCTCTGCACATGAAATTGCGAACGCCGCTTGGTATACCGCATACCTGCTTCATGAATATAACTTGAAGCCAAATGATGCAGCCTATGATGGTAAAGGGACTGTTTGGTCAAGCCTATACCATGGCTCAGTTCTACACCTTGGTTAAAGCTTACTACAACAGCGGGACTTCATCATCGTCATCATCCGCTGCTTCGACGTCTTTGAACAAAGCAACCTACACGAGTGAGTCTACCAAGGCTACCCTTTCTAGCTCATACAGCAAGTACAAGCTTTACAATCACGTTAAGGGCGCCTACACCAACATGAAGACGTACAAGTGGTCATCGATCAGCGCTAAGGCTGGTAAGACCGTGTACATCAACATGAAGGGTATCCGGGATCCTCAAGGCAGCACTTGGTATCGCTTTACCACCAGTACCGCTAAGGGCGCTAAAGAATATTGGGCTTACTCCGATGCCTTTGACTTACCGTCAACGACAACGGCTGCATAAAGTTCAAGTGCGACAACGGATTCTAGTTCAAGCAGCACCACAACGGCTAGCTCAACGACAGCTTCTAGCTCAAGCTCAAATTAATCAGAATAACTTAAAAGGAACGTCAGCGTTAGGCTGGCGTTCCTTTTTGGTTGGTATTGTTTATCGGTTGGATTGGTTTGTATTGCTGGTTTGATAGTTCCTACGTGTAGGAAGCGTCCCCTGCTATGCATTCGTTTGAGATGCTTAGCAGGGGACGTTTTTTGGTTTTTAGCGTTGAAATCTTCTAGGCCTCGTAGCTGAAACGCGTTCCAGAAGGCAAGGGGCTACTGCAGAAGGGACTCTGGTCAGAAAAGTCAGGCCCGGACTTTTCTGACCAGAGTCCCTTCTGCTCCGCCCCTTAACCGCCTTCTTCCACGCTCTACCTCATTCTCCTCACCCGAAACATCATCGCCGTTGTCGTCAACGGAATCGTTGCAATCACCGACACCATTGAGAATAGGACCATCAAGATCTGGCCAACAAATATGCGATCATTCAATATCTCGCCTAACGAGTAGTGCACGCTCGCAAACCAGATGAACAGGGCCAAGAAACCGCCAAAGAAGCCGAAGAACAACGTATTAAACGTCGTCCCGATAATTTGTTTACCGATCCGTAAGCCGGCACCCTGGAGGTTTTTAAGCTCAATTTGCGGGTGCTGTTCCAAAATCTCAGCCAACCCTGCGGAAATAGCAATTGCCGCCTCCGCTATGGCACCCAGCGTGCTCAGGATAGCGGTCGACATTGCCACCTGCAGATAGTTGATGCCCAACACGTTAGACATCCCTTCCAGGTCTTCACTGTCTTCTTGACCGAACCCTTGAATCTGTGCCCAATGTTCTACCGGAACGATTACCAGCACGAGCACCACAAGCACAATGAGTGACGCGTAAAACGCCACCTCCGTACTGTAATCATGCTGCCGCCAAGAAAGATCGTCATCGCTAACACAATGACACTTGTGACCAATGTCACCACGATTGGGTTTAAATGAAACGCCATCAGCACAATGGCGAAGAAGAGTGCACCGAAGTTAAACAGCAGGCTTAAAAATGCTTGTAGCCCCTGCATGCCGCTCACGAGCACCATTGAAATCAATAACACTAATCCTAATGCCGTAATCGTGCCCATGGCTTGCTCCCCCCTAACATGATACTTGTGATTCCGCAGGCCAGCGGGACCGTCAAAACGATACCGATTCCGCTAATGAGACTTTGGATCACACCAAGTGACATGGTCATATTAAACGTGTATCCCCACGAATTTGCGTTTTTAAAATAGAGCAACGCGAGTGGTAAGGTGTCCGCCACGAAGATAAAGAACAGCACGTTGATCAGCGGTCCCATGATCTCACCGCCAATTTGCCGTCCAGACTTAAAGATCTGGCTGGCGGTCACATCCGGCCGTTCTTCCTTTAAGGCCGTCAGTGAAGCAATGATGTCCGTGGATTCGTCCATGACCGCTCCCAGCGACCCCAATAAGGTTTCAGCTAAAAATAATGGCTTGGGTAACTGGGTGACGTACTGCATGGATTCATAGTAGACGCCCTTTTCATTAGTAAACATGAAGACTAGCAACGCGATAACGATCGATATCGCCGTCCCGCATATGGTCGTTATCAACGTCATCACCATTTGCCGGTTCGGCCCGATGACGATCAGTAACGTTAACGCCGCAAAAACGACTGCCAGCAACCCGAATATGAAGAGCACCTTGCTGCCTTGTGTGTCCGCATTCCAATTGACCGCAAATGCAAACAACACCGCGTTGACCACCACGCTCAAAAAGGCCATGGCCCCACTGAACCGCATGAGAATCAGCAGCACACTGAGCGTCAACCACACCATGAACGCCAACGACGTATCTCGTTTCAAGACTGATATCGTACTACTGGTAATTTTACCGTCGTGCCGGTGCAGGGTCAAAAACACATGCTGATGCTTATAGTACGCCTGCGTCGTAGCTTGCGACTTCATATACGTGTTATTAATAGTCAGACGTTCACCCTTATCTCGACCATTCGTAATCGTTCCGGTCACCCGTTGCGTTATTTGCCGATCCTTATTTTCAAATTGATCGGATTGCTTGTCATTAGCCGTTGTTTTCACGGCCGTTATTTTCATAATTGACTGTTTATAAATCCCGTCATCGTGTGCAATTCCCAGCACACACAGCCCGCTGATCAAAATGATGATAATCGGCCACCATTTCACCCAACGGCGCATAACTACCTGCATAGTGTTCACCCCAAAAAACAATTTAAATTCATCATAACACACCGTCTACACCCCAGATTTGGTGTCATTGATAATTAACTAAACCGTTATAATTTTAGGTGGGACTTATGGCAGAATGTATCAACGGTTAGTCATTCGCCTCTTAGTGTGCAGGAGAAAATCTCCTATAAAAAAGTAACACAGCGTTGCCTTTTCAAAATAAAAGCCAGTAAACCTCCAGAGAACCCAAATCCAACCTTGCATTTCACCCCCATTCTGCGGTAAAATAATTAAATGATTGATTAATATTTTTTTGAAGTGAGGGTTAGACACATGAGAAAAGCACATCCACATGGAGTACAAGGCCGTCGTCCCGTTAATGCAAAGAAGGACGAAAAGCGCCAAAAAGAAGTAGCCGACTTACAAAAGTGGCTCAAGAACAAGAAGTAATTAGAGGAGCTTGTAAAGCAGTTTGTTTTACGGGCTTTTTTTGTTAGAGTGTGGAAGCAGGCGGTTAGAGGGCGGAGCCTAAGTAACTTTCGGCATCAAATCCCGGGTTTGGATTTGGTGCCGGAAGTTACTTAGGAAGGAGCCTCTGCCTGCTGGAACACGTTTCGGCTACGCTGCCAAGAAAGCCGTAAGCACCACCACTCAGTAAAAAATAGGCACCATAGAAAACCACCCTATTAACGATAAGGTAGTCTGCTATGGTGCTTATTTTTATAGTCCTTATCAAGCCCCAAGTGCCCCAGTATACAACTCATAATACTTCCCACGCTTAGCCAGCAACGCCTCATGCGTCCCAGCCTCAATGATCCGCCCATCGCCAATCACAAGAATCAGATCAGCATTAAACACGGTCGATAATCGGTGCGCGATGGCAAACGTGGTCCGTCCCTTCATCAGATTATCCATCCCAACTTGAACAAGCTGTTCCGTGCGCGAATCAATGTTAGACGTGGCTTCATCTAGAATCATCACTGGCGGATCAACACTGCGGCCCGGGCAATCGACAACATTTGTTGTTGGCCGGACGATAGTTCGCTGCCGTTACCAGTAATCTGGGTTTCGTATCTATCGGGTAGTGTTTCAATGAACTTGTCAGCATTGGCTAATTTTGCCGCAGCAACCACCTCGTCATCCGTTGCAGTCATCCGCCCATACCGAATATTGTCCGCGATCGACCCACTGAACAAATGCGTTTCCTGTAACACAATGGCTACTGACTGTCGTAATGCAGCCTTATTGATTCGGGTAATATCAATGCCATCATAGGTGATCTGACCGCTGTCAATGTCGTAGAAACGGTTCAACATATTGGTTATCGTTGTCTTACCCGCACCCGTTTCACCCACAAGGGCAACCTTTTCGCCCGCGTCAACGTCAAAACTAATATCATGTAGTCCGGCATCCGAGTGCGCATATTCAAAATTAACGTCCTTAAAGCTGATCTGACCGCGCACTGGTTTCTGGGTGGTGCCATCCTGCCAGTACCAGTCCTCGCCCTGCTTCTTCAGCGTTACAGTACCGCTATCGGCCTCTGGCGCTTCATCGAGCAACTGAAAGATTCGGCCAGCGCCGGCCATTGCCTGAATAATGGCGTTTAACTGTTGAGAAATTTGAGCAATTGGCTGACTGAACGACCGACTGAGTTGCAAAAACGCCGCGATTGTTCCCAGCGTCAATAAGTTGGCGTGCGTGATAGCCAGTGCCCCGCCAGCAATCGCAATCAAGACATACAGCAAATTACCCAGATTGCCCATTATTGGAAACAGCATTGTCGAGAACCCGTTAGCCAGCCGCGCATCGTTTCGCAGGTCGTCGTTGTACTGGTCAAATTCAGACTTAACAGCGTCCTCGTGAGAAAAGACCTTAATGACTTTCTGCCCGTTTAACATCTCTTCAATAAAGGCATTTAGACTCCCGATGGACGCCTGCTGAGCCCGGAAATATTTACTGGAATGTGCCGTCAACCAACGCACAATAATGATGCTAGTTGCAAAAATCAGCAACGAAATCAGGGTAAGAGCTGGACTCAGACTCACCATCGCAATCAGTGCAAAAACCACGTTAAACGTCGCCACGATAAACTGTGGGAAGCTTTGGGTGATCAGTTGCGTCAACGTATCCACGTCATTGGTATAACGGCTCATCACATTGCCGTAGTCGTTTTCATCAAAGTAGCGTAATGGCAGCGACTCCATCTTCGTAAACATTTGGTCCCGAATCGACTTTTGGATCCGTTGTCCTAAAACGGCCATAATCTGACTGTAGGCGACCGTTGCAAGGACCCCCGTATAAAATAGTGCCGCCATAATGAGAATGGCTTCCAGTAATGGCCCGTAATTAGGATGCGAGCTGCGCATCAGAGGCAATACATAATCATCGATCAGTCGTTGAATGAACAGAGATCCGGCAACCCCCGCAAGGGCGCTGATAATGATTGCAATAAAGGCGACGACCAGCCACCCCTTATACTGACTGAATATCAGCGTCAGCAACCGTTTAAACGTTTGGCGGCGTTGCGGTGTTGTCGTCATTTTCGACGTTGCGTTAGTCATGTTGGCCACCTCCCCGCTTAGTCTGCGTCTCATACAATTGCCGGTACCACTCATTAGTCGCCAGAAGGTCACGGTGTGTACCCGCTGCTGCGATCCGGCCGCCAGCCATGATCAGGATCTGGTCGGCGTCCACGATACCACCTAGTCGCTGGGTGATGATGAGTTTGGTCACATCCGGCATTTCATTGCGAAAGGCTTGCCAAATTTTTGCTTCCGTATTGGTGTCGGTCGCACTGGTCGCGTTATCCAGGATCAATATTTTGGGGTGTTTCAATAACGCCCGGGCAATTGTCAGTCGCTGTTTTTGCCCACCAGAAACGTTTTGGCCGGTTTGTTCCAGCGGCGTGTCATAGCCCTGCGGTAACGTTTGGATGAAGCCATCCGCCTGTGCTAACTTGGCAGCGTGCTGGATCTCTTCATCCGTGGCAGAAGCGTCACCCCACTTGAGATTATCGCGGATGGTACCGGAGAACAGCGTGGTCGTTGCAACACAACTGAGACGTTGTCCCGCAACGTTTTGAGGTCATAGTCCCGCACGTCGTTGCCCGCCACACGAACCGCACCCGCGGTGACATCGTAGAGACGCGGAATCAGTTCCACAAGGGTACTCTTAGAGGTCCCAGTTTCACCAATAATACCAATCGTCTGGCCGCTCTTAATATGCAGATCGATGTGCTGCAACTGATCCGTTTTGGTATCCGGGTACCGAAAGGAAACATCATCAAAGTCAATGTCACCGGTTGCGACGCTGGTCAACGCTGTCGGTTTGTCCACGATAGCCGAATCGCTATTGAGCACTTCAACGACCCGTTCGGCTGAGGCTTGAGAGACGGAAAGCTGCGAGAAAATCATTGACAGCATGTTGAGACTAAATAGAATCGATGTACTATAGGAAAACAAGCTCACGAACTGGCCCACTTCCAGCTGTTGACCAACAATCAGTTTGGCGCCGAACCAGGACAGGAGCAGCATCGTGGTGTTGATGACCAGCTGCATAAGCGGCATGTTCAACGCAACGATGCGTTGTGCTTTGGAGAATACCTTGAAGATGTTGCCAGAAGCCGTCTTGAACTTTGCCGTTTCAGCGTCCTGCTGACCATACGTTTTAACGACCCGGATACCGCGCAAATTCTCGCGAACAACCCGGTTGAGCTGGTCATAACGTTTGAAGACCTGCCGAAAAAGCGGGCGTGATTTGCTGACGATCAGCATCAGCGAGTGCCAGGAATGGCACGACGATCACAAACAACCACGCCATCTCAGCATTTACCGTAAACGCCATGATAATCGAGAAAATCAGCATCGATGGTGCCCGAAACGCGATTCGAATCAGCATCTGGTACGCCGTTTGAATGTTCGTAATATCCGTCGTTAACCGAGTCACCAGACTTGACGTTGAAAACCGATCCAGATTCTGAAACGAAAAGGTTTGAATATGATAGAACAGATCCTGCCGCAAATTTTTGGCATAACCAGCAGCTGCTTGGCTGGACACCCAGCTGGCCCCCGCGCCCATCACCAGCGATAGCATGGCCATGACCAGCAGCAACAGGCCAACGTGAACCACTAGCGATAAGTTTCCCGGCCGAATGCCCTGGTCGATAATGGCCGCCATCAAAAAGGGAATAAACGTTTCAATAGCCGCTTCAGCAACCACTAAAATAGGCGACAAAATCGTCAGCCGTTTATACTCACGTATCGATTGCATTAAGGTGTGCAGCATAACCCCGACCCCCAATCCTATAATGACTCATCGCCTTATTTTAGCATTGCACTTGGCTTATTTGTTGCAAGAACACTTAGTTGTGAAAGGGTTCGGATATGGCTGGAAAGGTATGGATTTAGCGTTCACAAGCAGGTGTTTATTACCAACAAAAAAGGCCACTTTTGTGTGACCTCTTTTTTGGGTTATTTTGATTTAAGCAGGCATTTATTGAGTCTTTCTTGGCAGCCACGCCGAAACGCGTTTCGGAAAACAGAAAGCTGCATGTAAGCCGACT
>NZ_BBAG01000072.1 GCF_001311135.1 Secundilactobacillus paracollinoides DSM 15502 = JCM 11969 | reverse complement strand
CGCTCACACAAGAGCACTTCAGAAGCATATTCAAAACTATAGGAAATGTTCCCGTTTCAAAAAACACGAAACAGTAGAAAGACAATTATACACATTTCTCGCAAACAGACAAGTGTCCAATATCTGTTGCACTTGTTCGTGCTGTGATAAATCAATAACAAACCATCGAAAAAAACAAACAAGCCATATTCTAATCACTGAACCTTAAAATAACCTGCGATTCTAAAAAAAAATAAAAAACCGACACAATGTTCAAAAAATGCTTGCATTTAAATGCTTTATAAGTTAAGTGTTTCTTATCGATTTAATTGTACACAACTTATTAGATGTCAGTCACTCTTAGTAAGCGTGTGTTTATTGCACCGTTTTGCTGGTTTATACTATTGAGTTTAACGAGCAGCGTTGCCATAACACCATTTGCTTGTCACTTTCAGATATAGCACGGGTTTCGGTGGGGATTACCGTTAACTGTGTGGGTTAGGCAACTCATGAAACACGAATGTGACCCATAATCAGGGGAAACCGATTATGGTCAAAACGATGCCGCCGCCGGGGAGTTATCGTAAACGATAACGCGCAGTTGTATTGGTCGTCATATTGCATAGGAGTAGTAATCAGTTTCTAACCATACCCAGCACCACCAGATTAAACGGTCTAGTGGTGCTTTTTTTGACACAAAAAACACCTCGGATCGTCAGCAACCTTGACAGTCTGAGGTGTTTTATTAAATCAAGCGGTAAATACATAGTAGATCAAGCGGTTTGTGATTAAATGATAATGCCGTTGCAGTGGTCGATTTCGTGTTGAATCGTTTGCGCGATAAAATCACTAAAGGTCTGGGTGTGTTCCTGGAATTTTTGGTCCAAGAATGTCACTTCGATCGTACCGTAACGTTTGGCTGACCGCTGCCCGACAAGTGAAAGACAGCCTTCCTTAGCCGTGTAAGGATCAGACGTCTTCGTAATTTCAGGATTGATCATGGGCACTGATAGGATGCCCATTTGAACGGCGATGATGCGTTTGTTGACGCCAATCATGTTGGCGGCCATGCCGACGCACCGGTCCTGGTTGGCCCGTAACGTGTCCATCAGGTCGGTAACGGTAGCGGCATCCTGGCGCGTGGCTTTAACGGCCTTGCGCTTCAGGAAACCCTCATCGTGGTTAATTTGTTTGATCATGGTTTCGCTCCTCAGTTTAAATAATATCGCTATTATAGCCGAGAAAACGCTCTCCATGCAAGCTAGATAGAACTGAAATCATTGTGTGGCAGCTGTTGGCACGCTGACTTCAGTCGTGGTTGTCGTAATCGTCAGTGCTAGGGGGTGCTGCAATGACACACGGGGTAGCGGCATATGTAGTACGAGGTTGCGTCCCGCTACACGAGGGTTGCACCAGCTTACCAGTCATCATCGAGTTGGACAGGATGCCTGATGACCTCGCTGGACGTGTCCATTCAGAAAACGGATGCGCTGGACGATTGCGCACTGGTTGCCAGTAAGGCCCGCGCACCAATTCGCTTCAAATCGAAGCGGCCGACCTGCGCGAGTGTTGCTGACAACCAGGATATTATTTACGGGTTAGGCCTTTACGGCAGTGGCTTCCTTGGCCGCTTGGAGACGTTTCAATTCCCGTTGCTTGCCGCGTTCTGCCAAATGAACTTCGTGAGTCAAGAACGCGTGAGTCTTGGCGTTATACCCGTGCTTTTGCCCCAGTTTAACCAGATACCCGTTAATGTAGTCGACTTCGGTTGGCCGGTAGTTATGCATATCCTGATACATAGACGGGTAGTGGAGGGGATTGCAACCTTGCTGACGTAGTTAACGCTGTCCAGTTCCTCCTGCCGAGTGGTGATCATCTGCACGCCATCGCGCTCACACACGTCGTAGGTTCATCGATCAGCTGACGACTCATCTCATCGGCGCCTTCGTAGTCAGCGTATTCGCCCATGGTCATTTCAAACATCGTGCAAAGCGTGTTGACCACGGAATTGAAAACGACTTTGGCCATCAGGGTACCACGGAAGTTCGTCGTCAACTCTGGATTGAACTGGGCTTTTTTGAGCTGTTCAACCAGTTTGTGGGTGAATTCGTCCGGTTTTTCGGTATAGTTCGCAAGCTTCATTGATCCCGCACCGCGCTTGCCGATAAAGTCGACGTCGCCAGCCCCGTTTAAAACAGTTGCCACGAGGGCGGTCCCAGCAACGACCTTTTCCGGCTTAAAGTACTTCAATAATTTTTCAACGTGTCCCATCCCGTTCATGCAGGTAAAGGCGTACTGGTTTGGCTTGAAGAAGTGCGCACACCGTTCCAGCATGTCAGCCAACTGCATCTGTTTTAAGAAGAACACGTAACAGTCTGGATCGCCCGTATAGCCTTCAGGGTAGTAAACATTCAGCGGGACTAGATGCTTGTTTTCGTGATCTCGTGACACGTAAACGCTGCCTTGTTCATGCATGGTTTCGACATTCTTTTCCCAGCCATCCACAAAATCGACTTCGTTGCCCGCATCCTGTAACAATAACCCGTAACGTAATCCCATGGCGCCTGCGCCAACAACTGTAAACTTCATATGTATGATCTCCCAAAATTATATTTTGATAGAAAAAGGGTGCCCCAAAGACCATGAGTCATGATCTTAAAGGGCACCCTTATGTGCTTTACCACCTTTTAGCTTCCCATCTGTCACCGAACAGGACTTACGATCTGCGTATTCACAGATCCATTTTGGTAACGGAGTGTGACTCCGTTTAGCGTTACTCAAGTTCGCGCTAAATGCCTAGAGGTGATTTGTTCAGCCTATTTCCCGCTTGCACCAACCCGGGATCGCTGTATAGCGGCTGAACGTTGTCCTCGTAAACGCATTGCTCTATCAAGTTGACATTATCATAACACCTTGATGAGAAACGTCAAGAGGAATTCTCATTTTAATTTAATTATTTTAGGAGTTGTTAATTGTCGCTGCGTTCCGCCGGTTGGCTCTGCAGACTGTAGTGGGGTCGCGAGGAAGCTAATTTTGGCGTTGCCAAAAGTGGATCTCCCTCACGCCCGCATGAGTAAATGACCCAAAAACGGTCATCAACTCATGCTTTCACTACTGCCTGCAATGCCAACCGGCTCCACTCCGCTACATAGTAGTGATCATTCAATGTGGCATAAAAATCCTCAACGAGCACCTTAGGTCATCATCACGTAGTTAAGAATGCCCTTGGTGTTCATCGAATGGTACTAAGCAGCCATGAAAGACTTGACATCAGTATTCGTTGCTACAAAACTGAGAACAGTTGGTTTATTCCTCATCCTCGTGCTTTTCGCCACGCCAGCTCATATCCAGCGCATGCGCCACCGTCACCGGCAATGGATTTTCAGTTGTCACTGGTTGCCAGTGGTCACCATCGTTGCTGGTGCCGCGGTCGCTGACGTAGATGGTTCGGTCGTTGAAGCTTAATTTGAATGCTGTTTTCGTCCGGTTGGTAAACGTCACCGTGATGCCGCGTTTCACAGCGTTGATGAGCAGGATGCGCAGCTGGACATTTGTGGCCATAAAACGGTCGGTAGCCGTGTTCGCAGACTGTTTATTACGCATGGCAATGCCGGTGGCAAACCGCTCCTGACTGCTGAGCTGACTCTGTGTGTACAGCATGTACGCCGGCGTTTTTTCTGGACGATGCAGGGTGTACCTTGCGTCATTAAAGAGGGTTGCGGAAAGCGGCAACTGCAACGCATGGCTCATTTCTTCCATTGTGTTCACGAGCATTTCGCCTTCTTCAACTCTGGCGGAAATCGTCGTGGGATCTTCAAGCGCGACTGCATCGTTGGCGGCCGTCCCCGTAGCTACCCAGTCATCTGCGGGTTGTTCCTCATCCAGCCACAACAGGTCAGTAAGAAGCACCGCAAAAACGTAATTTGGGCACTATTAATGCCATATGGCGAGAAGGGGTTCAGGTCGATGTTACGCAATTCCAGATACTCAACGCCAGCCGTGCGCAGGTCATGAACTTCATGGCCACCGCGTAGTCGGACTGGAGCGTAGAATTCCTTATCCTGCGACAGTGTACCAGCCGCTTCAAGCCGGTCTAAGTCGGCTAAATAATGGGGCATGTCCGCGTATGACACGTGCACATCTGGGCCGTTGGTGTAGCCATAGTGGCTGTTCCGGATGCTGCGAACCGGTTTTGTTGGCCGGTCATCATCCGTAAAATAGCCCGGTTCACTCGTTGGCGATGCGCCCATGAGGTAGGTGATCAACCACTGGTACCGCAAATAGTTGCGGGTCACCTTAAAGTAGAGGGCTGTCTTGAAGTCGCCAAAATCAGGAATGTCATTTTGCTGGTCAAAGAGCTGTTTTACCAGCGCCGGGTCAAATTCGAAGTTGAAATGGATTCCACTGACCATTTGCTTGCGACGGCCGTAAACTGCCGCCAAATGTGACCGGTATGCCACATCGTGCGGGTCACTCAGCTTAGCCAATTGGATGTCCTGCTCGTCCTTAGGCAGCGCTGGCGGCATGCTGATCGGCCAAAGTACCTCGTTGGGGGCCATTGCCGTTTCAGCCGTCGTGTGCAACAATTCCAGCCAGTTGGTCAGGTCTGTCGTCCGCGTACAGATCGGCGTGATCAATTCCAGCTGCGTTTCCGCAAAATCTGTTTGAATATAGGGGTGATAAGCCCGGCTACCCAGTGTTTGTGGGTGGTCAGTTGTGGCTAATTGCCCTTGAAGCGTGGCGCGTTGCCCCTCGCGTTCAATGCCCATCTTACACTGGGCAAAACTGCCGGCCACATTTGTATGGCGCAGCATTTCTTGCATGTTCATGACATAAATCCCCCTAAGTGTCGTCTAGTGTCAAGATCAAGGTGGTGCTTTTTTAAATTAAGTCGTTAATAAGGTGCGTTTTTAGTTTAAGTAGTCATGATTCTAGCGCGAAAACAAATGAGCGACAAGCGAACAACCGAAAATGTCATGCATTTGTATTACGCAAGGCTTCATAGAATTTTTTTATTAATAGTCCCGCCTTTATGGTTATTATATATCAATTTAATCGGTGTCGAAACCTGAATCATGAAATACAGATAGCACCGATTGTGTAGATAATGATTACATGTATTTTGATGCACGTGTTCCAAAAGATGATAATACAATTCGCTAAAATTGTCTAAGAAAGCTGTGAAACAACTATAATTATGACGCGATAGTCGCACCATTTTAGTAGTTTCAAATCCAGCGAGCAAGCAATCATTGAAGAGGTTCAGGTAACGCCACATTTATCTAGCGGAGTCGGCTATTTTTACAAATAAATCACCGTAAATTGTTGGGTTAGTTTGAAAACTATATAATCATTTTAATTCATACATCACCTTAACGATTTGTAAACAAGTTATAATTACATTGGAGGAGTAACCACTGGATGATTATCCTGGTTACTGACAATAATTTGATGTGTATTGTGGCGTAGGTAGACATGGGGGAATCATAATGATGAAACGATCAGAGTATCGGAAATTAATGCATGATGAAAACACGATTATTGTTCGGCCAAAACTTTATAAGGCCGGTAAACGTTGGCTGGCTGCTGGTGTCACAACATTGTCGATCGGATTAGCTGGTGTCGCGGGGGCTTCAGTAGCTAAAGCGGACACAACGACGGCTGATGCGGATACGACCGCGGTTACGACTAGTGACTCAAGTAGTACCACTTCGACGACGGCCAGTGACAGTGCCGTTTTAACAAGCAACTCTGAGAGCACTGCAGGTTCAACAACTGAAAGCAGTGCCTCAGATACTCCTGAGGCTGCAACAAGCACAACGACAACTGCTACTAGTGATACGAAGACAGCTTCAGAGACGACAACAGCACCTGATACCACTGCGAAAACTGCTGCAACAACTTCAACGGCTGCCACCAGCACTGAGAAGCAGGCAAGCGAGACGAGCACTACAGATACGACTGCACCTGCTGCTTCAGCAAAAACGGCAACCGATTCAACAACGGCGGCAACTGATGTGAAAGCAGCAGTCACGCCAGCTGAAACGGAAACAACTCAGTCGCAACCAGATACGGAAGCACCGGCATCATCGACTACTGATAACCCTGATGAAGTAACGGTCACAAATCTGGGCGCCACGGATGCCGCGACGCTGGCTGATGCGAAGACTCAGGCGGCTGCCACTTACGCAGCAAGTGGGGTCGCGCAGATGATTACGGCGGTTGACGCGGCGGTTGATGTGCCGTATACGTTGGCGGAAGGAATCACTGCTGACGATTTAGTTGCCAAAATGACTGCTGATTCAACTACAACAGTACCAACTGGCGAAGCTGGTATTATTACGTATCACTATGTTGATGCGTTGACTGGCGAGACGATTACTGGTGTGCCTAATCCGTTTCAAGCAGCAGTTAACGGCAAAAAGCCAACGTTAGATGGGACAAACACAGAAGCATATGCTTATGGTAATTTGAGTTCAGACGTCAACGTTGCAAATAACGCGGTTAACTTGCAAGGTTATGTCTTGATTAGTGATATTTCTACGCTTGCAGCAACCAAGAACAAAGCAGGTGCGCAGTCTGTAACCTTGTATTACGTCCCGCTTTCTGATGTCATTGTGCAAATGGTGGATGAAGATACTGGCGATGTTATTTTTCAACAAACACTACCTGGCAGTTCGATGAATGCTTCAGATGGGACTCATCCAGCTAACGGCTATGATACATCAGCTTTGGCATCTGTTGTGGTTCCAGGATACACCTTAGTTTCAACACCAACGGACGCAACAGGGACGTTTGACCAAACACAACTGAGTGCCACAGATAGTAATCCAATTCTTGTACAATATTTGTACAAGAATACAGCTACTTCAGATGATGAAGATTACACCTCAGCACCATCAGCGCCGACTAGTGGTGTGGCAACCACTTATCCAGGTGCCACTGGTCAGACATATAATTTGTATAACAATGGCCTTCAGGCTGCTCTCGATGCCAAAACGGCTACAGGATACACGCTTGTCACCAGCCAAGGTGATCCCAGCGGAGTCATGAGCAGCAATGGTGAATATATCAGATTCTATTTCTTACCAAATGCAGACGTAACCGTTAACTACACCGCAATCAATCCAGACGGCAGTACGACATCACTGGATACTCAAACAGTATCAAATGCTGGGGCAACGGCTACACAGACACACTCTTTAGGAACCTACACAACGACTGCTGAATCGTTCACGGGTTATACACTTAAAGAAGTGGTTGGAAACGCAACTGGCACTTATGGTCCGTTTGGTCAGCAAGTGACCTATTACTACACTAAGAATGATCCAACAGTGACAACGGATATTGTCTCAAAGACCGTTAACTTCGTTGATCAGGATGGCAACACGATTGCACCTTCAGTCACCCAGAACCTTGGAATCACAAAGAGTGTCGATGCTGTGACTGGTGACATCACTTATACCCCGGATCCTGGCACGTTAGATGCTGTCACGATGCCAACCATCACCGGCTACCACGTTGTCCAAAGTGCCGACTTATCCGGTGCACGAAAGTCAGAAACAGTCGCATTTGGCGACCCTGACCTTACCTACACCGTGGTTTATGAAAAGGATGCGCCTGCAATGGAGACTGACGTAGTCGCTAAGCAAGTGACGTTCGTTGACCAAAACGGCAACACGTTGAGTCCTGAAGTCACGGTGGCCGTTGGGTTTACCAAGACGACGGATGCAGCTACTGGTGAAGTTACCATTACACCGGAAAGCCGGACGCTTGCTGGTGTTACGTTGCCAACGATTCCAGGCTACCACGTGGTCGTCAGCACAGATTCTGACCAGGCAACTAGTTCGCAGACCGTCCACTACGGCGATAGCAACCTTGAACTGACCGTGGTTTACGAAAAGGATGCCGTTACCCCGCCTGATAACGGCAACGGTAATGGTAATAGCGGTACTGATACGGGCAACAATTCAAATCCAGGGACCGACACTGGAAATGGGACTGGAACAGATACCGGGACCACACCTGGTGATACGACTAGCACTGGAACTGATGGCAACACGGGTACCACAACGACCAATCCAGGCGACGTTACGACCGGGCAGCAGCCTGCTGTTGTACCAAATGGCGGGAACTCGACTGGTGGCAATTCTGGCACAACGACCGCTACGACTGGTAATACAGCAACTGGTAACGGGCAATCTGGAACCCCTGAGAATGGCGTTGGGTTGACCACAACCGCAAACAGCGTTGGGTCGGCAACCACTCAGGCTGGTACAGCCAACGACTCACGGATGGGACGGTATCACAAACTACCGCAGACCTCCGAAACACAGGAGAACGCTGGGGTTTTTGGCTTACTGGCTCTGGCAACCACAATGGCCGGCTGGCTTGGGTTTGAGAAACGGAAACATGACTAAATGAAGTCAATGAGATCCTAATTAAAAGGCACTGCGATGATCGGTCATCGCAGTGCTTTTTTTGAATTGTGAAATGATGAATAACCCGATTAATCTATGCAAGTACCTAATCATTGTTCAGCTTAATTGGAATATTATACAATCACGGTTAAACTGTTTGTTATTTAAAACTGCATAATATCAACGATATACTCAAGCACTTAATCTTTGAATCACATGAGAAACTAAATCTTCTTTCATAAATATTGAGTAGTTATACATTAAAGGGTACATTTAAAGAGGATTATCATGCACTTATTCTATGTTGAGGTTGAGGTAAGATTATGGGAAAGAAGAAAATTACACTGATCGGGTTGATTCTGATGGTGTTTACGACGATCTACGGATTCGCCAACACCACCATTGCCTTTGATCAGATGGGGTACGCCAGCATTATCTGGTATATCCTTGCGGCGTTATTTTTCATGCTGCCAAGTTCGCTGATGTTTGCTGAGTATGGGTCTGCGTTTAAGGACGCCCACGGGGGGATTTATTCGTGGTTGGCCGAGTCCATCGGTGAACGACTCGCGTTCATCGGTACGTTTATCTGGCTGTCGTCCTGGATCATCTGGATGGTTTCAACGGCTTCGAGAGTCTGGATTCCATTTTCAACGATTTTTGCCGGCCATGATGCCACGCCGAGTTGGCACATCATGGGGCTCGCTTCTACCCAGGTGATCGGGGTGCTGGCCATCCTATGGATCATCTTCATTACCTGGTCAGCGAGTCACGGGATGGATATGATTGCGCGTTTATCTTCCATTGGGGGCATCTTCGTCACGCTGCTCACCGCGATTTTTGTGCTCGCAAGTCTAACGGTTTGGATCGCAAACCACGGCCAGTTGGCCCAACCGATTCACGGTATTGGGAGTTTCATTCATTCGCCTAATCCAGAGTTCCAGTCGCCGATTGCGTTTATTTCGTTTATCGTCTACGCCATTTTCGCTTATGCTGGCGCGGAATCTCTAGGTGGCGTGACTGATAGTTTGGATAAGCCGGAAAAGACGTTCCCACGGGGATTGATCTTTTCAACGATTGCCATCACGATTGCCTATTCGCTCTCGATTTTCCTCTGGGGTGTCAGCACAAATTGGCACCAGGTGCTATCAGGCAACCAGGTGAACCTTGGGAACATTACGTATGTTTTGATGAATAACCTTGGGGTATCCTTAGCGACGAGCTTAAACTTATCTGCACACACGGCTAGCATCATTGGGGCTTTGTTTGCAAGGTTCGCCGGACTGGGCATGTTTATTGCTTACCTGGGGTCGTTCTCCGTCTTGATTTACTCGCCGCTGAAGTCGTTTATTATGGGGTCCAACCCAAAGTTCTGGCCTAAGAAAATGACCAAGTTAAACGGCAAAGAAATGCCAAGCTATGCGATGTGGACGCAGGCAACCATTGTCTGTGTGCTGATCTTTCTCATTGCCTTTGGTGGGTCAACGGCCCAACGGTTCTACATGATTCTCACCGATATGTCGAACGTGTCGACGTCGTTTCCATATCTGTTTCTGATCGGCGCCTTTCCGTTCTTTAAACGCCGGACAGATCTGGACTATAGTTTCCATGTTTACAATAATAAAACGCTGACGAACATCATTGTGACCATTGTGTTGATCGTCCTTGTTGGGGGCATTGGCTTTACCTGTGCTTACCCGATTATTACGCACGATTATGTGACTGCGTTCTGGACGATCATTGGACCTGTGTTCTTTGGGACGATTGCTTGGATCTTTCTGAGTTATCAAACGCGGAAACAGGCGCGGGATTAGGTTTATTTTGGCGTGTTAAAGAGACTGTCTGGGGTGATGGGCGGTCTCTTTTTTTTGCTTTTGGAGATACATTTGTTCGGAAAGGTCAGGGGGCTGGGGTCTGTGAAAAGGCAGATCCGCTTTTTTAGTGCTTATTATGTACTAATGATTAAGTGGCGGCGTTTTCTACTGTTATCTAGCTGAAACGTGTTCGGAAAGGCACGGGGCGGTGTGTAACGGACTCTGACCAAAAAGTCAGGCCCGGACTTTTCGGTCAGAGTCCGTTACACACCGCCCCTAACCCGCCTTTCCTCACACTCTAAAAACGTCACCCACCAACGCTTATTCGGGGGTGAGTAAGCCGTTGGTACTACTAGGTGACGGTACAAAGACACTATGTGACAATGTGAAACAAGAGGCACAGACCTTCGACGATGTTGCATTGTCAGGCAAAGGTTATGGTGTGTCGAAGGTATGTAGGTTAGCGCCTTGTGACGGCGCCAATCGGTGCAGGATTTTATTTTGTTAGAGTTCCAAGAAGATGCCGGCTTGGTCTAAGTCATTAAAGAATGTATTCACTGTCTCGTCACGGCTCCAATCCCGCTGGAATTCGCAGGCGAGTTGGGCGTAGGAAACGGGGGTGGCGCCAGCCTGTTCAACACGCCGGAGAGCAGCCTCGTGAGCAACCTCACTCGTCCCACCCACGGCATCCACGACGGGGAAGACTTTGTAGCCCTCCTTTAACGCGTCAATTGTTGGGAAGGTGAGACAGGCTTCGGTCCATAATGCAGCGATGATGAGGTTAGGACGGTTGACGCTCTTAACAGCACCGAGAAACTCCTTATCTTCCCAAGCATTGATGGTGGTTCGGTCGTAGGAAGGAATGTCGCCAGTAATGCGCTTGAGTTGTGGAATTGTGTCCTTATTACGGCCAGTTGCGACGTTGACGGTTGATAGGATGATTGGTACCTCAAAGTCCTTCATGAGCTTGGTGACCGCAGAGATGCGCTGGACTAATTCAAAATGGGGCATTGAATTGATCGAATTGATCTGTGTCGGTTGGTAGTCTATTAGTAAAAATGCACTTGTTTCTGGTGTCAGTAAGTTATCAGTTTGTGGATCTCGTCGGTCAAAGCTTGTCATTATGATCAGTCCTTTCAGGTTTCTGGCCACAGTATAAGCGCTTACGTTTAAATTGGAAAGTAAGTCAATTTAAATACGGTGGATTTGTGTCTGATATTATAGCTAAATGTAGCGATTTATGGCTGTTTTATAGCGATCGGGAGGATTGACTGGGATTGCATAAATGTTCATAAACAGGTGTTCAAAAGAATATTTAC
>NZ_BBAG01000071.1 GCF_001311135.1 Secundilactobacillus paracollinoides DSM 15502 = JCM 11969 | reverse complement strand
TTTCTTGGCAGAAATTCAAGGATCTCCTCCGTCTCCCGTGGTTGTAGGCGAGGACAAAACCCTCGCCAACAACCACCGACACTACTGCCTGCAGGGCCGACCGGCTCCACTACGCTGATACTTGCTGGTAAAGTTATATTGGTTCACTGGGCAACATCGTAAAACCGGCTAACATTCACCAACACTGTCTTAGATTTTACAATCATGACCTTCGGAGTGACTAAATCTACCCATCTTAATTGATAGAAACACGACCAACACAGAGAGATTAGCTGACGATGAGAGTATTAGCAGTCGAGGGCGGATTCTCTACGAACTAGTTTTGACTGCATTTCGATACTTAACTGTGGTCAACAGTAGATTCACAGTCAGTGGAATGGAGCGATTTGGCACGGAGCTGTGGTGTCGATATCACTTGGTGGGCGAGGTCTTCGGCCACCTAGTGATATGCGAGTCGAATGAGATCCATTCGAGAGCTGCGCAGCAGAAATCGAATTAGCTCATTCGCGAGCCACCACTGCGGAGTGCCAAATCGCGCAATGCAACGGACAGATACAACTGAACTAAATGAGCGCAAAAAAAATCCTCACAGCCAGTAAACTGGTTGTGAGGATCAAACGCAGCCCCTTATCGCTAAGTGAGTTCTCAGAAATCCACATTTCCTTTGAACCATGGCACCCACAAATACGGTGGGAAAATCGTGCCCGCTGCCAGAAAATCACCTAGCCGCTTGCGCAGACCGTCATTACTGACGACGTGATTATTCTCGACTCATCGCATAAAACCAGAGTACCACGTTTCGTCACCCTTGTGAAGCTAAACTTCACTAAGATTCCTTTTTCGTGGTCTTCTTTGCAGTCTTTTTAGCGGCCGTCTTCTTAGCCGGTTTCTTGTCAGACTCAGTCTCTTCCTTGGCCTTCAAGGCATCCGTTTCAGCCCGATGTTCTTCGTTGGTCTTAATCGCAGCTAACTGCGTATCTAGCCACTCGCCAATGGATTCTGCCATGACATCCTGATGCGCCTGAAAATCGTCCACAGAGGCCACCTTATCGATGCGCAATGACGACTGGTTCACATCTGGCGACTCCAGCACACTGTAAATGTTGACCGCCATATCGTCTTCGTCAGACAACATCTTTTTGATGGTGTTCACGTACCGCAATGGCAGGTTGATGATGCTGGTCTCCAAGCGAAATTCGATTTCGGCATCCGTAAAGGAGAGGATTGCTGACGCCAGCTCCCCCTTCTTCACCGTTTCCGCAACGAATTCAACGATCGGTGTCAGTACCGCCTTGTCGCCCTGCTGGTCCAGCGCACCCCGCGTGATCTCAAACGTTTGGCTCGTGACCTGTTCTGTTTCTACCTTTTCAATAAAGTCTGCTACCGCAATATCCATATTAGACCTCGATTATTATTTTTGTTGTTCCTGTTGTCGTTTCAATTCCTGATACTTCTTTTCGTCGCGCACATTATCCAGACTATGCCGGTATCGAAAGGCAAGGATCATCCAGTACCCGTTGAACACAAGGACGGCGATGCCGGCAAAGATCATCAGCGCTTTAATCGTCATATTCGCACTGCTGCCATAAAACATGGTTAAAATGACATTGATCAGCCCGACCGAATAAATGATAATGACCAACGCTAATACATAGTAGCCAGCGTTATGCCCCATCGCACCGATCACAATTGGCACGAAGTAGAGCACCGCTGAAATAATGAGTGACTTCATAATATCACTTGTCGTCACCTGTTGACCTAGTTTAACAAATTTTGACGACATTAGCAGATTAACAACGGAAAACAAGACCCACGACACGATACCCAGCGACACCAGTTGCTTTTTTAACATCATAAACTCCTTAATTTTAAGCGTCGGTTAATGGTTTTACTTCGCCGACTACCGTTACTTCTCAACTCGTTAGTAAAATTGTAGCATAGTCGCTCACTTTGTCGCAAGCAAGTCATTATCCCAATGTAAGGGGTTAAATTGAGGGTGGGTTAGGGTATAATTTAGAGCGTGAAGGGAAACGGGTGAGACCAGAGCGTAAGGGAACTTAGTGGTAAATCACGGTTCTGGATTTACCACTAAGTTCCTTACGCGGCCGGTCTCAGTTTCCCGAAACGCGTTTCGGCGTGGTAGCCAAGAAAGTTTTAAAACCACCACGCAACCCAAAAGTATGAAAGAAGAAAACCATGGACTATCTAATCAACATGCCCCTAAACCGCCAATCGGTCGATGAATTCGATAGCGAACAGGCACTACGGGACTTCTACACACAATACAACTGCCAGGGCGTCGAAGGCATCCTGGTGGGCAACGATGTGTCGCCAAAAATCAAACCAGATATGGTGCAGGGTCTGCATTTAAGTTTTTATCCCACCTGGATGCCGCTGTGGGAAAACAACCATGACGCCCTCATGACCGAATTTGGGTCCGAGGATGCTTGGACGCAATTTTACCAAGCAAAGGACAAGGAAGGCCTCATCGACGTTTACGGTCAGCAGCTGACTAAAGCACACGAGCTGGGCGTCAAGTACGTCGTTTATCACGTGGGCGACACAACGTTAGATGAGCTGTACCACTTCGACGCGCTGCACACCGATCCGGCCAAGCAACAGCGCATTCTGGACGACACGATTGATTTCGTCAACACACTGTACGACCGCTACCATGACGTGATGGATTACGATTTCTTATTTGAAAACCTGACCATCGGCGGTATGGATCTGCTGGATACGGATTTCCCAACGACCCTATTGGACGCCGTCAAAGTGCCAAACGTCGGCATCGTGCTCGACACCGGCCACCTGACAAATACGAATCTGGAGCTGACGACGCAAAAAGAAGCCAGCGACTACATCCTGCACGTGTTATCCAACAACGCTGAGATTCTCCCCTATATCAAGGGGATGCACATCAACTGCAGCGTTAAAACACGGGCCGGTTACTTCGCTGAAGTGGCCAAGGACCTACCGTTTAACAAGGACGCGTCCTACCTCGACCAGTTCGCCCAAGTCTACGACCGCATCGGCAAGATTGACATGCACCTGCCATTCGAGGACCCCGCCATCCAACAAGTCGTCGATTGCGTCCAACCCGACTTCATCGTCAACGAACTCGCCCACCGCACCCATGCGGAATGGGGCGAGCGGATCGGCGCTCAGATGTCTGCACTTGGTGTCTTGAAATAGCAGCTATCTTCCGCTTCGTTCCGCCGGTCGGCTCCACTGCGCTGATACTTGCTGTTGACTAGCATTCAAGGTATTGGCAACTCTGAGGACATTACACATCGCAATCGACCCGAACCCACTGAACAACAACCGTAGAGAGATTCGCTGACAATCGGATAACCGCAGTCGAGGGCGGATTCTCCACAAACTTGTTTTGACTGTATTTCGGTATTTATGTCTTGTTAGCAGTTAGCTCACGGTCAGTGAAATGGAGCGATTTGGCACGGAGTTGTGGTGCCGATATCACTTGGTGGGCGAGGGTTTCGGCCACCTAGTGATATGCGAGTCGAATGAGATCCATTCGAGAGCTGCGCAGCAGAAATCGAATTAGCTCATTCGCGAGCCACCACAGCGGAGTGCCAAATCGCGCAATGCAACGAACTTAGAACCACATGTAAACCCAAGGGAGGCACAATGAGTCAATTTCAATTTAACATGATTATGTTGATCATCAACGCAGTAGTCGCCTTCTACTTTGTGCGGATATTTGCCAAGCAGATCGTGTCCTATGAGGATTATGAGGGCCAGTTTACCATGATGACGCAGTATCTCAGTGCGATCAGGACGTCATTGCAGTCGCAAGAAGGCCGAAGCCAAACGGCATTTGCGTTGATGCGCCTATACATCATTCCGATTCTCGTTGCCTGTCTGCCATCAATTGCGCACATCACCCTAGTGGGGACCAGCAACGTCACGGACATTATCAGCATGGTCATTTTCATCCTGCTGTTCGGGTCGCTGGCGTGGCTGACAAGCAGGTTGATTACCAGCAACCGTATTTGGCTGCCGAGACGGTTCTTTAACACCATCGTGCATAATCCTCTGGCAGGAGTACCAAAAGCTCACCAGCATGCCAGAATACCTCATGACGGACATGCCAAAAGAGCCGCTGACAACGGATCAGCTGGACGTGGTGCACGACCAGGCAAATCGATTGCCGGACGGTGATGACCGCGAGTACTTGATTGCCCTGCTGTCCATGTACCTGATGCATACGGACCTCCTGCAGGCCGAAGTGCTGATGGCCGAAGACTTTACCCATAAGTCAGACGAACAGCGGCACAAGGAATATAACCGCTATGTGCGCATGCAGCACATGATCGTTTACCTGACCCTGGGTATCTTAGCGGTGCAACTGGTCTTACAAACCGTTCACTTTTAAATCAAAAAACAATCCTCGATGTCGATTTCGATGGCGAGGATTGTTTTTTTACTTCACAATTAAAGCCGGTCAAAACAAAAAGAATGGGTCTGCATGATACACAGAGACCATCCTTTAAATTAAATTCAATTCATTAGAAACTGTCAGTGACATTATCGCATCCACTAACACTGTACCAAGCTTCGCTGAAACAAGGTATCACGCAGTCGAGGGCGGATTCTCTAGGAACCAGCTTTGACTGGCATTCGATGTTTAACAAACAGCTAAATTTAGCAGAATGTCAGCGGAATGGAGCGATTTGGCACGGAGTCGTGGTGTCGACATCAGTTAGCGACCGTTCTTTGGTCGGTTACTGATGTGCGAGACGATGAAGATCCACTCGAGAGCCGCACAGCGGAAATCGAGTTAGCTCCATCGCGAGCCACCACGACGGAGTGTCAAATCGCGCAATGCAGCGAACTTAACAGTTTTTCTCGGCAACATAGCTGAAACGCGTTCCGACAATTCCCAAACACCACTAGAAATCGCTCTTATCCAACTGATCCTGCACATCGCCCAACCCATACTTATACTTAAACCGCGTAATGATCCGGTACCAGGACTCATAGAACAGAAACAGCAAAACAGCAGTCGTAATCCCGTGAGTCAGGTCAAAGTAAAAGCTGGCAACATAGGCTGCAATGAACGTTTTAAGGGTCAGTGGCGAGACGTAGACCAGTGCGTACCAGAGATCCATGATCCAGCCGAACAAAAACCCGTAAACGACTCCAAGTGCGGCGAGGTAGTACCGGTTGTGCGCCCATTTGAAGTTGCGGATCAACCCAGCGGTGACGCCCATCATGCCCCAGGCAAACATTTGCCAGGGTGTCCAGGCCCTTGCCCAAGAAAAATGTTGGAAACGATAGCAGAGGTGGAGCCCACAATGAACCCCGCTTCTGGACCGAGGACTAACCCGGCCATGATGACGATAAAGCTGGTGGGCTTCACGTCAGGAATGGCCGCCAGTGCGACCCGGCCAAGGGCACCGATCGTTACCAGCACAGCAATGAACACGACTTCTCGCGCCTCTGACTGCCGGTTTTCAAAGTGCCAGTAAAATGGCAGCATGCTGACCACCAGGCAGGCAAAGCTCAAGATCAGGTAATGTTGGTCGCCGTTGAAGTAGACGATCCAGACCAGGCAGAGGATCATGACGGCAAGCGATATGAGGTAACCGCCATTTCGTTTGATGTGATGCATCAAGGTTGTCATTGAATGACCTCCTCGCGGTCGATCACGTCGGGCAGCTGATACCGCAGCATCCGGTTGATCGTGGTCGTATAGAAGAAGTTTTCCTCGAAGAACTTATGCGGTTCGTCTTGGGAAACGACTTTGCCGTCAAACAGCAACGCGCACTGGTTTGCGAACTTAGCACTAAAGGTCATATCGTGGCTGACCATGATAATCGTCAACCCATGGTCGGTCTGCAGGTTCTTCAGGATGCGGCCAAGCGCCATCCGCCGAATCGGATCCAACCCCTTCGTCGGTTCGTCCAGCAACAATAGTTTCGGCTGTGACAACAAAAGGAGTCCGAGCGCAATCAACTGCTGCTCGCCACCACTGGCATCGTGCGGGTTCTGCCCCGCGATGTGGCTGATGGTCATCTCTTCAAGCATCCGTTTTGCGGCATCTTCAGGATCATCCAATCCCAACTGTTTGCCGCGTTCGACGTACTCTTCAGTGATCGAATCATAACTGAAATATTCAGACGGTGTCTGGGACAGGTAGGCCACTTCCTTGTGGAACGTGTCCTTATCCTTTTCCCACGACTTCAACCGTTTGCCCAGCAATTTAGCGGACCCTCGCCGTGCCGGCAACAGCCCCATCATGACCTTCAGCAGCGTCGTTTTTCCGGTCCCGTTCTTGCCGATAATCGCCAGCCAATCGTTCTGATGCACCGTTAAATTCACGTCGTCCAAAACGTAATAACCGTTTTTATCGTACTCAAACGAAATGTGGGAAATCTTGGCAACCGCGTCAGCATCATCATGGGTGGCATGCTGAATTAAGTTTTCGTCGAACTTGGTCTGCGTCTCCTGCAACACGTCGCGGCCAGCAACCACCGTCAGCAGCAACTGTTTCAGCGGCATCTTGTCGGTCAGACCCGTGTTCAAGAAAATGTACGGCACGTCTGGCACAAAACTGCGTAGGGTTGGTTCATCCCACAGTTGTTTGAGAACCGAACTCACCTCGCCAGAATACGCCAGTTCGCCGTCCTTAACGATCCACAGTTTGTTGGACAGCGGCAGGACATCGTCTAACACGTGTTCGTTCATGACGATGGCGATCCCGAGTTCATCGTGGATGCGTTTCAGCAACGAGACAAAATCCTTGGTGGCAATTGGGTCCAACTGCGCCGTCGGTTCGTCCAGCAGCAACAATTTCGGCCGGAGAATCAGCACAGCAGCCAAGTTGACCATCTGTTTTTGACCGCCAGACAAATTCTGCACGTTTTCGTACAGGATGTCCTGCAGGCCAAGGAAGCTGACCAGTTCGGCGATTCGTTTTTGAATCGTGCTGGCCGGCAACCCGATGTTTTCTAATGAAAAGGCTAATTCTTGAATGACGTTGTCCATCACGAGCTGGTCGTCAGGGCTTTGAAACACCATCCCGATATTTTGGGCACTGTCGGCCGCGGAAAGCTTGAAGATCTTCTGACCTTCGAAGTAGATCTCCCCGGTCCGTTTGCCCACCGGCCAGAGTTCCGGCTTCATTTGGCGCAACAGCGTGGTCTTGCCGCTGCCGGAGCTGCCGGCAACGGTGATAAAGTCACTGCTGTCAACGCTGAGGCTGACGTCGTTTAGACTCTTATGGTCGGCTAACGCGTATTCAAAATTTAAGCCTACAGTTTTAATAAGTTCCACCACAGCCACTCCCATGCTTCTAAAATGATTGGAAAACTATATAGAAGAATGACACCTACTAACACGACGATGCCCATCCCGGACAGGCCAGCCGTCCCGAGTGACGGGTAAACGACCATCCGACCGACGCCCTTAGACGCCATGTAGAAACAAAAGATGGTTAGCGGCAGATACCAGCACAGCGAGAACACATCCTGGCTCGTAAACCGGTAACGCTGGTAACTGGACCGTTTAGCGCCGCTGGAAAACCCGCGGGCGCTCATCGAATCAGCGGTTTGTAACGCGTTGTTAAAGGAACTTACTAGCAACACTTCCATTAGTTTCATGACACCAATACTGCGTTTGCGTGCGGACCCCTGACTGACGTCGATACCACGAAGCGATTGGACCTGGGTGATATTTTTGAACCGACGAATGAAAAGTGGGACGAACCGCAATGTGATCATCGTCAGCAGCGTCAGTTTCGGTGAGATCCGTGAGAATAAATACATAAATTTTTGACTGGTCAGGATCTTGTTGTAGAAAATGAAAATCAACAAGACGATGATCAGCGAAACGGCCATCATGAAGCCGTAAACCACAGCTTCAACGGTAATGACTGTTCCACCAAAGGACCAGATCACGTGGGCCCCGCGGTTGTTGATCAGGGGATTCAAGATCATGATGAATGCCATCATAAACAGACTCCCCTCAAGCACGCCCCAGACCTGTTTGTTGCTCTTGGACATAAAGTTCACGGCCAAAATGAGCAGCAGTTCAACCAGCAGAAAAATCGGTTGAATGAAGATCATGGAGCAAGCAATCGTCACCACGTAATAGGTGAACGTGACCCACGGATTCAGTTGTTCAAAGACAAGGTGCGGCTTTTTCCCTATTGACCTGTCCAGCCTCGATCGCCTTTCGTCTCCGTGTACATCCATTGAACTACATCTCCACTTTGAACTTTGTAGGCACCTGCACTGTAACTTGGAAATGTGCCATTAACACTATAAATCCACCCACTCGTTGCAGTCGTGTCTTTTTCAAAAAGATTATCAATACCGCGAACATAAAGCGAAGTTCCTGTTCCACTAATACTTACTGAAACTCCTGAATTGTTACATAAAGTCTGTAGTACACTTGCGACAGTTGCTCCAGCAGTAAAGTCAACAGTGCCTGAAACCAAAATCTTATTTCCTTGACTCAAAGGTCCATAAACATTAACAGTTGCTTGTTCAGTGTCTGATGAACTAGTAGATTCACCGACAAGAGATGTAATCGGTGCTTGTGGTGTTGTCGTGGATCCGCTAGTTGTGGTACTAGTTGTTGGCGTCTTTGTCGTTGACGTAGTGGTCGTTGTCTTCTTGGCAGCAGGTGCTTTACCCTTGATCAGATAGCTGTGCCAAATCCAACCCTTGACCTTACCATTACTTGATTTGACGTAATAGTAAATGGCCTTTTTGCCATTAGCACGCTTAACCGTTCCCTGTTCTGAAGTGTAGAATGTTGTATTCTTATAGTGAACAGCATAGTGGTTCGCCTTTGTTAACTTGCTGGTGCTGTAGAAAGTTCCCTTTGTCACGTGATAAGCCTTCTTGGCTAATTTCTTATAGGTGACCTTAACGACCTTGGTACTCTTAGTCTTCGCCTGTGCCGTTGTGGTTTGTGCGGCAGGAGTATTGAGGTTAGCGCCGATAAATAGACCGCCCCCAAGTAGCATCACACCTGCAAGTACTTTGACAAGTTTATTGAACTTCATTTTGACATCTCCCTAATGATTTCTTGACTACTCTAGAAGCTAAAAATCGAACCCTTGTGTAATTTGTAGTTCCGATACTGTTCTAGTGCATAGGTTGCTTGTTGTGTAGACATGTGCAACGCACCAGTATTACTATTCCATAACCAGCGGAACTGGCCCGTTGATTTCTGGAACTTCATCAGCCGCTTTACAGGCGTAATACTGCTTGTACCCTTATAAGTATCCGTGTTGACACCGGCAGCTGATAACCCAGCTAAAGCCATTGCGTTTGAATCTGAGTTGGCTTTGGTAGTGAAAGCGCTGGCGATGATGAAATCACCAGATTTTTGATAGGCTTTGTTCTTCAACAAACTAGTTGCTTTACTGATTGCTGTTTTTACGCCTGAATAACTCTTGTGCATACTCAAAGCCATCAGGGCCATCCCAGTTACATCAACATCACTAGCTGTTCCTGAAATTGCCCAACCACCGGCAGAGTTCTGTGCTTTAACGACCTGACTAACCAAGGTCTTCACAGCGGCGTTACTTTTGCTGCCATAGTTCTTGGAACTCAGTGCAATAATGCCCCAAATTTTACCGTTAATTCCAGCGTTAGACTTAGGTGCGGTCTTGATAATACCGGAAACCAGGTTAGTGCTCTCATACTTCTCTGGGTTGCTGCCAATAGACAATGCCCCAATCATGCTGCGTTCATAATCGACAGCAGAATAGTGACCGTCTAAGCTTTTAAAGTGGGCAGCTAATTCCTTTTTGAATACTGCCTTCGCCTTAGAACTCATACCATACGGTGACCGTTTAACAGCCAAAGCATCCCAGGCATCCAGATCACTCTTAGTGGTCTTTGTCTTGATATAACTAGCCCCAGCGTTGATTGCTTTCGTGTAACTAGCAGTTGCCGCGTGAGCAGTTGGCGTGGTTACGCCAGATAATGACACACCTACTAACGCTGTGGCGCAAACGCTGAGTAACCCATACAGTAGTTTCTTACCCTTCACCATGTTGTTCCTCCTAACATCCTGTTCAATTCAATTTAAACCCTACTTTTGTGTAACCTGTGGTGCGTCCCGGTCTTTCCCAAGGTTTTCAGTGTACAGCCACTGAATCTTGTCGCCGGATTTCACCTTATACTTCCCAGCTGAATAACCTGGGAACTTGTTGTTCACTGAGTACAACCAACCACTGCCGGAACCCTTGTCAAATTCAAACAGGCCTTTGATACCCCGAATATAAATGCTGGCACCAGCACCTTGGTAAGAAAGTGCGACATGTTTCTCAGCAGTAACTCGCTTCAAAACAGTGCTGACCTTATCACCACTGTGAATACGAATATTTGACGCTGAAAGCAACACTTTGTTTCCCGAACTAATTGGGCCACGGACAATCAAGCTGCAGGTTGCAGCGTGTGACGTAGTAGCATGAGCGGTTGTCTTATGAGTAGTAGCCGATGCGGTTACAGATTTAACACCACTCTTCTTACTGCCAGTCGTACTCTTGGTTGTACCAGTTGATCCGTTTGTACCGGTCGTCCCAGTACTGTTACCATCCTTAAGCTTTGATACCTTACCGCTGGCGTCGGTAGTGGTCGTACCGTTGCTGCTTGTTGCGGCAGAGCTGGCACTAGAGGAAACAGCTTTTTCCGCCTTCTCGGGTGCACTACTACTGCTTTCAGAGCTACTGGTCTTACTTTTGTCCTGTTTCTGCGTAGTATAGCTATTGTTACTTGCAGATTTGTGCATCGCACTGTAGCCCGCGAAGCCCAGGCCAAATATAATGACCAAACTAGCGATGATCGCGAATATTTTCTTCTTTGACATTTAACGATTCCCCTTTGATTCTAAACTACGTGCATGTGAAACTTTAGCCAACAGTAATCACAAACGTCTTGTTCGCAGTGATGTACTGCCCATTGCTTAACTTAAAGCGTGTCGCATTCTTGTACTTGGTAATTGACTTCACCTTAATAATGGCACCCTTCTTGTAGTGATAGGTCTTACCAGACAGGTTGCTCTTCTTGTAGCGGTTAACACCTTTATTGTCGATGACCTTTACCTTAGCAGCTTTTGTTTGGTAATAAAGATTGCCAACCGAACTTGAACTGCTGGTAATGTAACCCTTCTTATTAACGGTGAGGTCCTTTACTTGGTAAACGGTCTTACCAGCACTGTTCTTGATTGCTTTGAGGATTTGGAAGGTCGGCCGGTTTTGACGCGTCTTCTTACCATAGCTGGCAATTGTTTTACCTTTGAGAGTAGAACTCTTATAGACCTTGATGCTGGTAGTAGCGTAAACGTACTTATTGGTTGAGGTTGACTTCTTGGTTGTAGTCGTTGCCTTTACTGTGTCATCAGTTGATGATGTCTTCGTTGCGTCAGTTTGGGGTGTCCCAGTCACGGTGTACGCGTTAACGGCGGTAATTCCAGCCGATTGTAGTGTGGCAAGATCTGCCGTCTTAGTTACTGCGTTAATTTTTACTTCATAATCTGAAACAATCTTATCGATGGCAGCATAGGCGTTAATTTTGTCGTTAGCCACAATTGTCACATCATTTTGAATAGCCAACTTCTTTGTATTTCCTGAGCTAATAATTGCGTTAATCGCCGCATTTTTTTGTGCCGTGGTCACCGCAGTGTGCGTTGCGGTAATACTTTGAATCATAGAAATACCAGCTGTTTGAGCCGTATCGACAACACTCTTTTCAATA
>NZ_BBAG01000070.1 GCF_001311135.1 Secundilactobacillus paracollinoides DSM 15502 = JCM 11969 | reverse complement strand
AAAAGAGCGTTTTGTTCACTTCATGACTAGTTAATTCATAAGCAGCTCAAATTTAGAGGTGCCTGATGATTGCTGGATTAAACTTCAAATATAATCGAACATTGATTACCTAAAGTTCATTAGAATGCCAACGATCGTAAACAGAATTTCACTGATTAGGATGAATTGCAAACTGATCAAAATGTTGAAAAAGGTGGTCATTTTATCTGGGTGACTGATGAAAGTATGAATTCGTTGAGAAACAATTGGAATAGTAACTAAACTGAGCAGGGTAAAGAAAGGTAAATAATGTAAAAGGACGGCAACCACAATCATGATATAACTGAGAACATAGCAACTAGTTAAGACCTTTATCGCATTATGTCTTCCAATGTAATACACAAGGGTTCTTTTTCCAATATGAATGTCCTCATCACGATCGCAAATGTTATTACCCAACATGACATTACTGATTACGAGAATTGCAGGAAGGGCAATCACAAATCCCTTGAGCCAAAAGAATGAATCTAATTGAGGCTGATTATAAATATTGATATAAATAGCAAGTAGGGTAATGTTATAGCCCATGGTGATTCCGGATGCCAACTCTCCAAAAGGTGTTTTTAAGATGGGGTACGGACCACCTGAATAGGCATATCCGACCACAAAACTTAGAACCCCAATCAAGAGTAAGATCCATCCAGTTTTAATTGTGAGATAAACCCCAATCGCAGCTGAAAGTAAGACCAAACGGCTGATGATTAACCTGGCCCATGAAAGATGAATTTTAAACTTGGCAATGATATTGTTTGCAGAATTTGAACCGCTCTGATTAAAGCGCCAATAATCGGTATATTGATTATGTCCATTTACTGCTAAATGAAAAGAGATCACCGCAATGAAAAGAAGAAGAGCGTCACCAAGATTGAAATGATCATAATAGAAATAAGCAAATGCACATCCCATTAAGTATGGGAGTGCTGAAATCACTGTTGACTGTGCCTGAACCAGAGCATTAAACTGTTCACGACGAGTAAGACTTTCCATATCAAGACTTCCTTTATAAAAACTGCCTCTATCATACTATGAAATGTGAATCTTGCTGGTACTAATACTCAGCAATCGATGTTCTAGAAACATAAAAATCCTCAGTATCTAGCAATCTGGCCTATTCAAAGAAAGCTTATCCTTGGGATAATGCCTGCATTGAGTCGTTTCATGCCTTGATTAAGCGTGAATGGATAAATCGGTTTAAAATCCATTCATACTCCGAAGCTAAACGACTAGTTTTTCAGTACATTGAAACGTTTTACAACACAGTTAGAATTCACAGTCACTGTGGATTCAAATCACCAAGGCAACTTGAAGATGAGTATCAAACTCAAATTCAAAATTTAGTCGTGGCATAGGACAAAAAAGTTTCTATTTAAATTGTCTATTTTATTGACAGGGGACCAGTCCCGCTTTCATACAGCTGAACGATCATTTTCTTGAATTCGACAGAATATCTCTTTCTTTTGCTCATAAGACACGATCCTCTCTAGTAGAAATTCTATCAAATCGTGTCCACACTTTCATCCTAAGTCCAGACCTTTATGGGTTTTTCTGTCCACTAATATGTTCAACTTAAATTTTACAATCTACCTCATGAGTAACCTCTTTTATAAAAAAATAGTGGATAAGTCCATTAAATTCTTGAATTGGACACTTGTCAACAAGTGAGTTAAATGACAAACAGATAACAATTGCTTGCCGCAATCGTTTTCAACACAAATGGGTCTTCAAAAAATCTTAAGAAGCTTGTAAGATTATTTCTTAATGGCAAAGACTTCAAGCAAAAAGACTGACATTCGTCTGGTTAGGCGTTATGATAATTTTCTTGCGTCAATTTGATTGACAAAAAATTCAAAGGAGGTCCGCACATGAGCGACTTGACCAAGGGTAATTCCCTGAAACTAATTTTCTTCTTTACGATTCCACTGTTGATTGGTAATCTATTCCAACAGTTATACAATGTCTCTGATACAGTGGTGGTTGGCCAAACCCTTGGTGTTAAGGCGCTTGCCGCTGTGGGGGCCACTGGTTCAATCAACTTTTTAATTATTGGGTTTGCCCAAGGGTTGACGGCGGGATTAGCGATTATTACGGCTACACGATTTGGCGCCCGGATTATAAGGGCGTCCGGCAATCTTTTGCGGCGAGCATCATTATTTCAATTTTGATGACGATTGTTTTGACGGTTCTGTCACTAACATTTGTCGACCCGATTTTAAAATTAATGCAGACACCAGCTAGTATTTTTGCCAATGCGCGGATCTTTATTAGTACCATCTTTGCCGGAATCTTTGCATCTATGGCGTTTAACTTGTTATCTAATATTATTCGTGCACTGGGGGATTCCCGAACGCCATTAATCTTTTTGGTCATTGGGACCGTTGTTAACGTTGTTTTAGAGTTATTATTTATTTTAGTCTTTCACATGGGGGTTGCCGGTGCCGGCTGGGCAACGGTCATTTCCCAAGTGGTTGCTTCCTTGTTGTGTGTGGTGTACATCATTCGCTCAATTCCGTTGCTGCACATTACGCGGGATGATTTCAAAGTGAGTGCTAATGAATTGTGGCAGCATTTTTCAACAGGGATGCCCATGGGCTTTCAGCTATCGATCATTGCGATTGGGACGATGGTGATGCAGGCCGCCCTGAACTCGTTAGGGACCGACTCTGTGGCTGCTTCTACGGCTGCTTCTAAGGTCGATCAATTGTGTTCTCTACCAATGTCCTCATTTGGGGTAACCATGGCTACTTTTGCCGCACAGAACTTTGGTGCTGGTAAGTATGGGCGGATCATGGAAGGGGTTAAGAAAACCCTCTGGCTGTCTGGTAGCTTTGCCGTCTTTGCCGGAGCCTTGGTGATCTTCTTTGGGAAACCCATTGTGACGCTGATTATTGGAACGGCAGACGAACATGTTATCCAATTATCTCAGACCTACTTCAATATTATCGGGAGTACTTACCTGCTATTGAGCGTGCTCTTCATTATTCGCAATACGCTACAAGGACTGGGACGACGGGTCTTGCCGACGCTTGCCGGTGTTGGTGAATTAACCATGCGGGTCTTTGCCGCTTTGGTCATGGTTAAAGCATTTGGCTATGCTGGGGCCGTTTCCGCAGAACCGTTGGCTTGGTTAGGTTCCTGTGCGATTTTGATTCCATCATGGATTCGAGCGGTTCGGCAACTTCGTAATCTGCAACGTTCGGTGGAAGTGGTCGAAGGGGAGCCGGCGACAACGGCATTACCAAAAAAGCCGTGTCAGCAGATTCCCATTAGGCAATAAAGCATGATAAACTAAGGTGTGGCCTTCGGGTCAGACCTTTTTCTTTTATACCGTACCTGGTTAAAAATTAACTAGCACCATGCGTATTACGTTATAATTCTAAATCTGATTAACTCTTGATTAAATGCATCTTTATCAATATCGTGAGGAACCCTAGCTATTATACCCATTGTTCAGCACTATACTCATAGTAAAATAATTTGAGGTTAACTAAAATTATACGCCCAGAGGTTTACCATCTACTATCGAGTGGGAATAAAATGCAGGTATCACTTGAAGTGAAAAGCTTGATTTGACGGCATTTCAGACGAAGTGAAACGGGTTGAAATAGGTAGAATTTACTTGGTTTCCTGCCAAAATCCGCCACAAAAAGAGCCATATACTCATAGCAGATTGCTTGAGATATGGCTCTTTTTGTGGGATCGGGCACTACTATTCATCTGAACTTGAGTTAACTGTTATTGGTTGCTCGAGCAACATGGTATATACGTCATTTTCGATAAATGAATCAAGCATGCGAACGTTTGAAAAAATCTGCAAATTTTCTTGATAGTGTTCTTCTAATTTTGAGGCGCTAATAAATTTCTGATCCTCAGGGGTGAGTTCTGACAGAATTCGCTTGAAGGCATTTGAGATGACCGTGGAGATTTCCTCCTTGGTTAGTTTTTCAAATTTAATCTTTTGATCAATTCTTGAATATATTGGAAGGCCCACCGTGGATGCAATAGTTTCCTCATCGTTGAAATTAGACGTTAGGATGAATATGCAACTAGATACATCCACTTTGTAATTGATGTCCTCGAAAATACCCTCATCAAACATTTGATAAAATACGTTATATAAGCTAGGGGACACCTTGTCGAATTCATCGATTAGGACGATGTTTGATTCGCGCGATAGTAAGTCCCTAGCCATGGATGGCCGAGCATGTTCATCACCGAAAACATATTTGAAGGCTTCTTCGGTTTGCATCATTGAAAACTGAATTCGTGTTAACTTACCATGGTAGAAGTTGCTAATATTCTTAGCTAATTCAGTTTTACCTACGCCAGAGGGTCCGTAGAACATCATGACAGTGGGCTTTTTCTGGTGATGGTATGCCGCTTTGTACAATCCTACGCACGATGCGTGTTTAGCATTGTTTTGTCCAATAACTTTTCCGGTTAGTAGCTGAGAGTAAAGTTTTGTGACCTCGGTCGTACTTGGAGAAAAATATGGCGACGTTAATTCAACAATCTCATCCTCATCAAAGTTGGATCTGATGGAGTATTCAACTCGTTTCGGAGGATTCTGAATATACAAGTTTTCGATGTCGTGGCCTAGTAGTACAATATTCGAGAAATTTGAGATTACGTGTTCTGTGACCGATGCAAAGTCATCAGCAAAAATTACCACATTACCAATTTTATCGCGGCTAAATTCGGCATCTTTGTTGCCCATAGTATCGTTGGCGCGGACCGTTACATTATATTGACGAATCAGCTCCATAAATGGTGTGTAATTGTCCTCTACTTGATTTTGATTAAGTAGGGAGCGGAAATCTTTGCTCGATCCGTAGAATAGTTGAATATTTGCCATTAGCGAACCCCCGCTAAAACGACATCGAAAACATCAAGCGATTTTTCGTCGTTAGAATCAGCATCCTGATGGGATTGAGCCTGCTTGGCTAAGCCGCTAAATCCGACTTCGGACTGCTGACTGTCAAGATTGAACTCTGTTTCAAAATCGAGTTGGGATAGCTTTGTTGTACCGACGTGAATAGCATACAGAACTAAGTTCATTTTAGGCAAATCCTGAATACGATAATTGTTCTTAAAAGCATCAATGTTAAAACGAAATACCTTTTGAGTGGTGATGGATTTACCAAATTTTGAATCAGTTTTTTCTCCGACCACTTCGTAGTAACCTTTAGAGTTTCGGATGCCACTGTTCATTTTTGAAATTGCCATGGTAATATCTGGATTGTCGAGCTGTTGATGTCCCTCCATCATCTCTGTTAGGGGCGCTATAGTTGCGAAGTAAGTCATTGAATCCTTCGGAATTGAGAGTGCGTAATCTTCCTTAATATCTAATAATGGCGTTCCCCGTTTTGATTCTGCGGACTCTAAGAAATCATAAAGCAAAGAATTCTCAATGACGGTTCTGGCAATTTTACTTCCGTTGAGAGATCCATTTGCTCCCATCATTGAGTTGATGCCGGCGGATAAGCCAGAGATATGATTCACCAGTTTATTGACTCCGACATCTTCGTCTAGTTGTGCTTTTATGTCAGCATCTGCGCCAATTTTCCCAGTCATAGATCGAATTGTTTCCTCGGTTCTCGTCAGATGTCCTTTTTGACGAACCTGTAATAAATCTACAGCGGAGGTTTCATCAAAGTAGATGATTTTTCGTGGCAGGCTTTTCTTCATGTGTGTTCCGCCTTATCTATATAATTTTTATTGATTCATACGTATTATAGCAGAGTAGAAGGCTTTTATGGTCGATTTTCGAACAAATGTTCCCGAACGTGGTGGTCTTTTAATTCACTCATTTAGAGACTAAGAAGTTTTGAAATTTGGATTTTAGAAGCTGATAGCATATATTGATACTGTGGCTCGCTAGGTGTATACTAAACACATGGAAAATCCTAAGTTCGAGTTTTACACGCGTCCAAGTGGACACAATGAATTCCAAGAATTCTTAGATAGTTTGAAGCCAGTGGAAAAGCAGAAGCTAGTCACCGTCATTGCCAAGACACAGAAATTTGGTTTGCAAGTGGCGGCGCGCCAAATGTGGATCAGAAAAATATCAGATGGCATCTTTGAGCTTCGGACAACAGGATCGAATATCCAGCGGGGCTTGTACTTTCACGTTGAAGGTCCGCGTTATGTGATTACGCATGGCTTCACGAAGAAGACCCAGAAGACGCCGGTGTCTGAACTTAATCATGCCAAAGAACTCAGGACAGAATACTACGATAATTTGGGAGGTAAGTAACATGGCAAAGAACATTTCTTTTGACGATTATCTCGCTGAACAACTTAAGGACCCTGAATTCAAGGCAGGCTTTGATGCCGAATCTGCCAAACTTGAGAGCGCAGTGGCGTTGATGAGCGAGCGCGAACGCACCGGTTTGACCCAACGGGAACTAGCCGAGCGGGCAGATGTGCCGCAATCAACGATTGCGCGCATCGAGCATGGCCAGAACACTAGCTTTGATACCATGAGCAAGATTGCCTTTGCACTGGGAAAGAAGCTCAAGGTTGAATTCACTTAGAATATAGCGATGTCCCCATGTTTGTGAGCGTCAGTTTTCGGAACTTCGAGACTGGCGCTTTTCTTTATATGATTGATGCGTGATACTTGAAACATAATACTGACGAATCGAGGCTGTTTCATGAAGGAAGCAGATCAAAAACGAGCCGCCACGGCCTTTGTCAAGCGTTGGCAAGATCGTGGTAATGAACGACAGGATAGTCAGACCTTCTGGTTGGACTTGCTGGAGACTGTCTATGATATTCATAATCCTGGTGAGTACATCAGTTTTGAAGACCGAGTAATGCTGGATCACACCAGCTTTATTGACGGTTTCATTGACACAACCAAGGTGTTGATTGAACAGAAAGGCCGAAATAAGAGCTTGTTTGACGGCATACGGCAGTCTGACGGCAGTTTGCTGTCTCCATTTGAGCAAGCAAAACGATATTCCGCCAATTTACCGTACTCTAAGCGGCCGCGCTGGATTATCACGAGCAACTTTACCCAGTTCTTCGTGTATGATATGGAGCAACCTAATGGCGAGCCGGCAGTGATCCAGCTAAGGACTTACCGACTGCGTATTACCGTTTGGACTTTATCGTCGATCAGTTGAATCCGCATCTCGACAAAGAGATGGAAGTTTCAATGCAAGCTGGTGAGTTGGTCGGCAAGATTTACGATTAACTGTTCACGCAGTATCGTGATCCTACTAATGCCAGCAGTCAGCGTAGTATTAACGAGTTGTCTGTACGTCTAGTGTTTTGCTTGTACGCTGAAGATGCTGGCATTTTTGGCCGTCATGGTATGTTTCACGACTATCTCAATGAATTTGAGACGCGGCACCTGCGTACGGCCTTGATAGACCTGTTTCGTGTGCTGGATACGCCAATCGATAAACGCGACCCATATCTGGAAGAAAAGTTGGCTGAGTTTCCGTATGTGAATGGCGGAATGTTTACTAATGAGGAAGTTGAGATTCCACAATTCACCGATTCGTTGCGCGCTTTGATTCTAGATCAAGCCAGCAAGGAGTTTGACTGGTCTGAGATCAGCCCAACAATTTTTGGTGCGGTGTTTGAGAGTACCTTGAACCCAGACACGCGACGTGAAGGTGGCATGCACTATACCTCGATTGCAAATATTCATAAAGTCATTGATCCAATGTTCCTAGACGGTCTCCGAAATGAGCTGACTGAAATCAAGCAAATTAAGCAACGTAAGACCATGATTCAGCGCGCGACAGATTTTCAAGCCCGGCTCGGTAAGTTGCGTTTCTTTGATCCAGCGTGTGGGTCAGGTAACTTTCTGACTGAAACCTATTTGTCATTGCGGAAGCTCGAAAACCAGGTTATCAGCTTGATTTACGGGAATGAAAGCATGTTGGCAGTTGATGACGATTTGATCAAGGTGTCCATTCAACAGTTTTATGGTATTGAAATCAATGACTTTGCGGTGTCCGTCGGCAAGACAGCGCTGTGGATTGCTGAATCGCAGATGATGGAAGAAACGGCGGCGATTGTTTACGCGAATATGGACTTTTTGCCATTGAAGACGTACACCAACATCACAGAGGGCAATGCCATCCGTCTCGATTGGGAAACGGTAGTCGGCGGCGAGAGAATTACTTACATCATTGGTAATCCACCATTTTATGGTCACGAAAAGCGGACACGCGCGCAAGCAGCGGACATGGATATTGCTTTCCATGATTTTACCAAGTATGGCAAGCTGGATTATGTGGCGGCGTGGTACAACAAAGCGGCTGACTTCATTCAAGGTAAGACGACCGAGGTCGCCTTTGTTTCAACTAACTCGATCACGCAAGGTGAGCAAGCGCCAACGCTTTGGCCAAAACTATTCGAGAAGGGCATTGAAATTCAATTCGCCTATCGGACATTCCGCTGGAGCAGTGAGGCCAAGGAGAAGGCGCAAGTCCATGTGGTCATCATTGGCTTCACCGGCTACCCACGCAAGGAGAAGAAGCGTCTGTTTGAAGGGGGGCAGATGAAGCTGGTTGACCATATCAATGCGTATCTTACCGCGGGAACTGATGTATTCCCACAGCCACGTCGAAAGACTAGTATTTCCGGTGCCAACTTTCCTGTGATGTCTAAGGGAAGCCAACCAACAGACGGGGGTAACTTAATTCTTTCTCCAGCGGAACGAGCGGCGTTAATTAAGCAGTACCCGCAAACAGAAAGTTATATCCGACGTTATGTTGGCTCCAGAGACTTTATCAATAATGTTGAGCGGTACTGCATTTGGTTAAAGGGTGTATCACCAAGTCAATTTCGTTCTGTTCCACCAATTATGGAACGGTTAGCGGCCGTCACCGAAGCAAGATTGAAAAGTCCTACACCGTCAGTTAAAGCATTGGCGGAAATGCCCATGTTATTCACTGAAATTCGTCAACCGGATTCAAACTATCTAGCGGTCCCTGAGGTTTCGAGCGAAAACCGACGTTATGTGCCGATGGGGTGGATGTCTCCAGCGGTTATTGCCAGCAACAAGCTGTATCTCGTTCCGAATGCCAGTCTGTATATGTTCGGTGTGATGACTTCTAATGTGCATATGGCGTGGATGCGTGCGGTTGCTGGTAGAATGAAGAGCGATTACAGTTACTCGCCAACCGTCTATGCAAATTTTCCGTGGCCAGAAGTTGATGATAAGCAAAAGGCGCAGATTGAACAAACAGCCCAGGGGATTCTCGATGCCCGTAAACTTTACCCGGATAGTAGCTTAGCTGATCTCTATGATCCGTTGGCGACAGTTCCTGAACTGCGCAAAGCCCACCAAGATAATGATCGAGCCGTTATGCGGGCATATGGCTGACAATTAAAGGCACCACCGAGAGTGATACCGTCGCCATGCTGTTTGAACGTTATCGGCAACTGACCAAGTAGAATTGCGAGAAAAAGGACTACCCGTTTAGATTGGGTTGCCGACCATGCTTGGTTCTAAACCGGTAAAGCGGCATTTCACGCTGTCACGTTTCATGATTTCCGCGTTGTTGATTGGACAGTCGAGACCAGCAACGGTGATCTGAGTGGACTTCTTACGATGTTCACCTTCCAGAATCGTGACGGAATACTTATAGCCGACAATTTCATCCGTGTTGAATTTCCGCGGTGTACCATCATTGCCCATGATTTTGTTGCCAGAATCATCAAGGCGTTCTTCAGTTGCCATTTTAGGGGTGACTTCGTCTAGTTCAAAGATGTTGCCGATCTTGGAGTAGTCGAAATCGCGCATGCTTAACATTTTAGCCATGGTAGATTGTAAAATTATTTGGGTCTAGAATTTTTGGTGTTGGAAAGTATTTCCATTCCAAAAGTACTAGGCCCTAATTTAAAAAGCCATTGATAATGGATCAAAAGCGACCAATAGGGTATACCCTATTGGCTTTTTTTGATTCTGTGCTATACTAGGAATTACAAGTGTTCATTAGAACTGTCCAAAAAGAGAACTGGAAATGGCTAAAATCGGTTATGCGCGTGTGAGTTCCAAGGAGCAACATTTAGATCGACAGTTAGCGGCTTTAAAAGACGTTGATAAATTATTTACGGATAAATTGAGGTCCTGAATATGATCAAACCATCCGTTTTTACGAGTCAGTGGGATTTGAGCGATTGGAAGTTTTCCCGACATTATGGGATGCTTGGAATCCTTGTTTGGTGTTGGTTAAGAAGCTTTAATAAGCGGCCAAATCGCCCGGAACAAAGTCCATAAAAATCGCCATGCCTGACAGAACAGATCGGCTCGTGTAAGCTTGATATGCGTAAGCGCATTCAAAACGAGGGATTAGTATGGGTCCATTCTTTCATGGGTCACGATGATCTCAGAATTATCCACATCCATTCTGTTGTACAACGTCAAGACTCGGACAATGACAGTAGCCATTTATACCGAAGTTATTCGTGGAAATTACGGCGTTGCAGCTGCACTATCAACGATTTTGACCGCGTTGACAGTGATTTCCTTGCTAATCTTCATGAAAGTTTCTAAGAATGGGGATATTGCGATGTAACCACAAAACTTCGTCGGAAATAGGACAAAAGGGAGTTGACCGTGACTGGTTGACTCTCTTTTTGCTGTGGAAGCGACTTTTGTTGGCAAAACTGGCTGAATATTCACATGAACGAAAAAAGATATATGTGGTGAACCTATTTACATCTAGTCTTAGAAACCATATAATATGGTTATTAAAGCCGCAAGGAGGCAGAACATGACCAAAAAAATTGCAATTGTCGTTGATTCGGGTTCTGATGTCCCTCAAAGTGTTCTTGATGAAAATAAAAATATTGCAGTCGTACCGCTGAATATTACTATGAATGGGCATAATTACCTTGATGCAGTTGATATCACACCGGATGAATTTTATTCGGCGTTAGCAACGGCGGAAACCTTGCCGAAGACGTCCAGTCCGTCACCACAAGCTGCCAAAGAAGCGATGGATGCGCTGTTCGCGGCTGGTTATCAGCAGATCTTCGGTATCACAATTTCGAGCGCGTTGTCTGTGACGAACAACGTCTTTCAATTGGCCGCGCAAGATTTTCCCGCTGACACCGTAACCATTCTTGACACAAAAAGCATCGGCATTGGCAGTGGCATCCAAGCAGCCTATGCCGCATCATTGATCAATGCAGGGGAATCTTTTCAGGACGTGATTGCAAAAGTTCGTGCCTCAATCGTCAAAAGTCGGATTTATTTCTACGTGCCAACCTTGAAGTACCTCAGTGCCGGCGGTCGAATCGGCCGAGTGGCAGGCCTTGTCGGTTCGGTTTTGCACATTAAACCGGTGATCTCATGTGATCCAGAAGGCGTCTACTACCCTCTTTTTAAGGCGCGATCTGAAGAAAAAGCGATTCAAAAGTTGGTTGAACAAGTCAAACAGGATTGTTTAAAAAGCACCCACTATCGTTTAGGAGTAGCCCACGGGCAAAACCCATCTTTAGTTAAAAAGTTGGCAGAGAAACTTCGTGAAGCGACTGGTCGGCCAGTTGATTTTATTGGTGAGGTCTCACCGTCATTGGGCGTGCATACAGGGCCAGGGCTGATTGGGGCTACAGTTCAGTCGTATTAAGGTGTTACAAAAATAAGTCACGCCTCTCAAGCTTTACCTAAAACGAAAAGCAGATCAAAATTGCCCTTTTCTCAATTTGTTGAGAAAAGGGCAATTTTGATTTGATAAAACAGTCATTCCAACCACTTATTCTTCTTAGCCATCTGCACGGCCTCAATTCGATTATGAACACCGAGCTTACTGAAAATAGCGGACAAATAGTTACGAACGGTTCCTTCTGAGAGAAATAGCGAGGCAGCAATTTGTTTTGACGATAAGCCGCTGGCGACTGCCGCCAAAACAGCGAGTTCGCGGTCGGTGAGGGGATTGCTTTCAGCTGTCACCATATTCGTGACTAATTCCGGGGCGTAAACCGTTTGGCCCGTCATCACTTTTCGAATAACGTCAATCAAATCATCACTGGGGCTATCTTTGAGCAAATAACCATTTACTTGGGCAGCAATGGCGCGTTCAAAGTAAGCCTTCTGTGCGAAGGTCGTTAAAATAATGACTTTTGTTGGTAACTCACTGTCATGAATCTTATCGGCAACATCCAATCCGGTTAACTTGGGCATCTCGATATCCAGAACGGCAACGTCCGGTTTGAGCTGTTCGGACAAAAAAA
>NZ_BBAG01000069.1 GCF_001311135.1 Secundilactobacillus paracollinoides DSM 15502 = JCM 11969 | reverse complement strand
TGAGAGCCCCGCACTTTTGTGAAACAAAACTTTGTTCAGTTTTTCAAAGGTCTACTTGTTTGAATCAACTCATTTAGTATAGCTAAGATCCAAAATGATGTCAACCATTATTTTGAATCTTTATTCAACCAAATGTTTAACGAATCGGTTAAACAAGTGAATGGCGTTATCGAGACAACGGCCACTTGAATAATTATGCGTTCAATCTGTGACGTCGTCTTTAACAACAGGTAAAATAATACCAGCAAAACAACAGTCGGTCAAGCACTTATTTGAAAAAGATTCATTTATTTGCGAACGAACTCACGAAGTGCCTCTTGTTCCCATCCGTGACGGCGGTCAGCAATCGGCGTGAACCCTTCATGGACGTTGCGGCTCGTCCAATAATGTTTGTGATGATTATCTGGTTGATCAATCTGCGTTGCCTTTGGTTCCTCCAGGCATCTCAACGATAATGATATTTTCCCAGTAAACTCATCAATATCCAAAATCACAACCGTCATTGTCTGGCCAACGGTAAGATATTGATGGATATCCTTTACAAACCCATAGTGGCACTCTGAAATGTGAATTAATCCCTGTGTGTTATCACCAAGGTCAACAAACGCACCGTATGGTTGAATCCCGGTAACCGTACCCGTTACTTTATCACCAATATGATACATACTGCTCCTCCTAACATAACTAACTGTCTGAAATCACACGGATACTACCCGTATGACAAAAGTCCGATAAATGCATTATACCACCTTGTTACCTCTATATTAGGGGAAACATCTCTGCAAAAAAATAACTGCCTCAGCAGATTCACTGAACCAGTCACTCTTCAAGACTTTTCAATACTAATCGTCAATGACTTCCACTGAGGATAACTTAACGTCTTCAAGTGGTTTGTCACTACCGTCTGTCTTCACTGTCGCAATGGCATCAACCACATCCATGCCATCAGTTACTTGACCAAACACCGTGTGCCGAAAATCCAGCCACGGCGTCCCGCCCTTTTGATAAGCGGTAACGATCTCATCTGGAAAATGGGCTTCCGTCATCTGCTCACTTAACTGTTCCGACAAATGCTGATTTTGAACGATGAAGAATTGACTTGAGTTCGTGTTCGGACCCGCATTGGCCATCGATAATGCGCCACGCAGATTATAAACGTCCTTAGAAAATTCATCTTCAAACGGCGTCCCCCATTTAGAGTCGCCGCCCATACCAGTACCTGTTGGATCGCCACCTTGGATCATAAAATCATTAATGACCCGGTGAAAAACGCCGTCATCATAGTAGTTATCCTTTGCGAGCGTCACAAAGTTTTCAACTGCCTTGGGTGCTTGTTCAGGGAATAATTGAATCTTAATATCGCCTAACGATGTATGCATGACCACCTTAGGACCATTTACTGTATCAAGATGTAGTTGTGGAAAACTCACCAGCAAAACCTCCATTATGTTTCTGATATCTATTCTATTATCCATGTTTAAGATTAAAAATCAACTTTGATGGTGTCTTAACCTATTACTTCATGCGTTTTTTCTAAGTTTTCCCAAAATACTGGTATTCTGCTGGTGATTTGATACAATGACCTCAGCATTGAAGCACATTGACTATCTTAGACCTGAAAGGACTATTGCCTACATGACCTTTTTAACGACCCTCTTTGATTTCGTCCTCCACATTGACCAGCATATGGTTAATATCGTCAACACCTTTGGCGGTTGGACGTACGGCATCTTATTTCTTATTGTGTTGGTTGAAACTGGGGCGGTTATCTTGCCGTTCCTGCCTGGGGATTCACTCCTGTTTGCCGCTGCAGCTTGGCAGCAAACCCTGACTATCATCTCAGTATTCTTGTCTTTATCGTGATTTTCTTGGCAGCCGCGATCGGCGGTGACTCACTGAACTTCTTCATTGGTCGTCACGTTGGTGTTGCCCTAACAAAAAACAAACTTTTCGGTCGCGTTTTCAGCCAGCAACGGCTTAACGAGGCGCATGGCTTCTTTGAAAAGCACGGTGCCATGGCCATTTTTCTAGCACGGTTCATGCCGATCATCCGCACCCTAGCCCCATTTGTAGCAGCTACATCGGACTATGATTATAAGTCTTTTATCAAGTATAACGTGGCTGCGGCCATTTGTTGGGTGGGTCTCTGTTGTGCCGGCGGTTTCTTCTTCGGCAATATCGGCTTTGTGAAGGACCACTTCTCACTCGTTGTCATCGGCATCATCGTGGTCTCCATGATCCCAGCGTCCGTTGGCTTCCTGAAGGGAAGAAAGGCGCCGGCGGGAGAAGAGTAGATCGTGGAAGAAAGTGTTTAAAGACTGGAGCAGAAGGCGACTCTGATATAAAATCCGGGGTTTGGATTTTGTATCAGAGTCGCCTTCTGCTCCAGTCTTTGCTTTCTGTAACGCGTTTCGGCAATGCAGCCAAGAAAGACAGAAACGGCCCTCACCAAATTCCATGACTTGAAATTTACACAAAATAGCCATGTGTGCAACCTTCAGCTTCCTCCAAAGCATTTCATCAATGTCTCCAAGTAAGAAAATAACAGGTAACGACATTCCTCAGCAGTACCGTCAGCACAAGCCAAGGCTTGCCGTCCCACGCCTTAATAACATCACAAAAAAGACGTTCATCGCACGATCCATAACCGGATCCGCAATGAACGCCTTTTTAATCATCATCATGGGTCAACTGATATTTACCATACCAAATCCCGAGAACCATCACGATCTCGAACAAGCCAAACGCCATCACGAAGCACTGCGCAAAGAAACTTTCAGGCAACACATTGATGACCGGATCAAATTGAGGGTTAAACAACCAATCAGAATTGCGAAACAGGACCTTATGAAATGCAATAAAGAACCCATTAAAGTTAACCAGCATCAATAACCCAAAGAACACCGGGATCACCGCCGCAATTTGAAACGTACGAATAAACAGCCATGCCTGCCGATGCCGCACTAACCGGACTGTAAAAATAACTGCCGGAATAATCGTTACAATCAGGATCACGTTATTTAATAAGAACAGGTGTTTAACATCGATGAAGTGTTGCAGTCCACTAGGAGACGTCGGGAAATCCATCATGTTCAGGTGATGAATCCACGGCAGTTCTAGGAAGCCTAAAAGCTGGTGATAGTTTGTCATAAGTCGGGACACTGACAAGCCTACCTGATGCGGAATCGTGCTGAAATTCAAATTCAACCGGTACAGCCAAAAACTGTTGATGGTCAAACAAATAATCAAGGATACCAACGCTAGGTAAACTACCGTCCATGCGATAAATCGCCGCAATCTTAACATCTACACCAACTCCCAATCATCCAGTGAATCACATTCAAAAGTCGGCTGCCGGTCTTCACGAGCGACTTGCGCGCGTGTTGACAACCCGGTATACACGAGCAGTGTATCGATTCCAAAGTCCAAACCAGCCGTGATATCCGTGCGGTAGTTGTCCCCCACCATCACGACCTGATCCTTTCTAAGGCCACTACGTTGCAACGCATTTGCCATAATGATCGACCGGGGTTTCCCAATATATACCGGTCGTTGCTGGGTGGCATACGCAACCATCTCGACCAGCGAACCAGCGCCCGGTAACATGCCCAATTCGTTCGGAATATTTGAATCCGGGTTGGTCCCGATAAACGTTGCCCCCGCCCGAATGGCAAGAATGGCCAACGATAGTTTGTGGTAGGTGACATCGGAATCTAAGCCCACCACCACAAAGTCCGGATCGTGCTCCGTTAAGTGAAACCCGCGGTCTAAAAAGGCCTGGATCAACCCAATTTCACCGACAATATAAACACTGTCCTGGCCTGATTGGGCAATCTGTGCCACGTAATCGGCACTTGCTAACCCGGCCGTATACACATTATCTTCTGTAACGTGAATATCGTGGTTATCGCCTAAGTTGCGCACAACATCAGCGGGCAATTTTGTGGTGTTATTGGTCACAAACATAAAATTGGTATTGGTGTTCTGTAACCGTTCGATAAAGCGTTTAGCTGCCGGAATACGGCGTTTGCCTGCGTAGATCGTCCCGTCTAGGTCAATAAAGTACCCGTCGTAGTGTTTTGTCATGAAACGCGTCAGTCCTTCTTTTCTCTTATGGTAAAGCGCCGGTGCTTGCTATGGCCCACCGTTTTAACAGTGCCGTCACGTTTGCTCAACGGCGTCTGCTTCACCTCTTTGATTTGTTCAGTCACATAGGCGGTCTGCCGTTTAGACTGGTGGTTTGAATGGGCGTTATTCCGATTGTTGCGGTGTTGCCCATTGCCATTGGTGTTCGACGTGTTTTTCCGTGAATGAGTTGACCGATTCGAATTACGGCTCTGTTCGTGCCCACGTTGGTCGCCTGACTGTGAGCTGCGGTCATTCGTCTGGTTACTGGTACCGTTATTGTGAGTCCCATTGCGGTGACGACGGTTGTTGGATGAGCGCGGCTTGCGCTTTTTAGGTTCAACGACCCGCACATCCTGATTCTTCAGCACAAAATACGGGCACCCGATACTGCAATTTTCATCCAGGTAATCCTGCAGTGCCGTAATCTTAGCCTCAATGGGCACGTTGCGTTCTTCGCTGTAAAAACCGCGGAGTCGCAACTGACCGAATCCCCAGTCACCAACAAGGTAGTCATACTTTGAAAAATAGGCGTTGAACCGGTCGCTCAGTTCCATTTTGTCAAAGGCATCCCGGTAATTCGTCAGCAATTCGTACGGGTGGTCATTGATCTGGTAGTGGGTCTCGTCTTCACTGACGACCACGCCGCCAGCAGCTCTGCTCGTGCGGGTTTCCTCAATTAATTCTTGAAGTGTTTTTTTATCCATTGTTAGCCTCCTTCCCCGCTTGAAGTGGGTAGCGTTTTGCAAGATAATCGCTTAAAACGTTCCGTAATAGTTTACCATACATAATTTCATTTTGCCCAACGATACTGATCGTCGGGAAAAACGGAATGAACAGGTAGTGATCCGGCATCGCAACGGTGTAGTGCCGCACTGGCGAAAGCACTTCACCACGGTACAACACTTGCTGATCATGCGCATCGTAACTGATACCTGAATAGTTGATTGCGCCAAAAATTTTACCGCGAAAGCCCATGCCCTTAATTGGAAAACGACTGAGAAAAACGCGATTCTTTTCCATTTCCCGAATCAACCGCCAGAGGTCGTACCCATTTAATGTCACGCGCATGACGTGCATCGCGTGGGGCAACAGGTTATGAAAATCATTGGCGGTTACTTCACCAGCCGGCAGATCAGTCATAAACAGGCCGCCGTTAATAATGGCTGCATCCGTTTGCGCGTAATCTTCTAAGGCCGCCAATCCTTCGCTGGTGAGCCGTGAATGGCCCTCCCAACTATGTTCCATGGCAACTGGTAAAGTCGCAATTTTACGGGCAGCGAGCAGCTGTTCGCCCTTGGTCACATAGCCATTGATCTCATCACGGTCGGTCGTTGCACGCTGCAGCGTCTCCGTTTTGACAACTGAGGCCTCTTTAGTCGAAATGTGGTGGTCCTTTAACGTCAGTTGAATCGTGCCAATATACTGACCCCATTTGCCCGCCGCAGCAAGTAACGATTGATTCACGTGTTCACCATGGACGAGTAAATGATGGGTGTGGGCACCAATGATGACGTCAACCTCTGGGTGTCGCTTGGCAATCATGCGGTCGACGTCGATGCCCAAATGAGACAGCAGCACCACAGCGTCGTACTGCCCCTCATACTGGGTCAGCAACCGTGGCAGCATCCGCTCCACTGAAATCGGCTGCCACCCCACCAGCGGATAGGTCAGTGTGTACGGGGCAGTCAATCCAAGCACCAGAACTCGCGTGTGTGCCGCTGTTTCAATGAGTTTTGCGGGCATCGCCCACTTTGGTTGCGTCTTGTTTGGCGCGGTCAGTAAATTGCCTAAAATGACATCAAAATTTGCTGCATCAAAGAGGTGATTGAGTTGCGATTTTGTGTTGCCAAGTCCCTCATTATTGCCAATCGTCACCCCATCGTAGTGGATCGTATTCATGAGGTCAACGTTGGCCTTCCCATCGGTGGCCTCCGTTAATGCATGCTCGCGATCCATCGCATCACCAATATCAAAGGTCAGGACAGTATGACCTGCAGCTTCGTAACGCGCCTTTTCCTCACTCAAAAAACGTCTGATCTGCGGCCAATTTTCAAGGTGAGAATGCAAGTCATTTGTGTGAAGGATCGTAATTCGTTCTACCAACTCCGTTTGGTCTTGCTTAACGTCTTTTTTGGAAGTCATCATATTTTCCCTTCACCATTTCTTCAACCTCGGCCATGGAAAACGGTGTCCCAAATGGCGGTTTTTCTACCAAATAGTCCGTTTCAGGCGTGTCCACGCCAACGTTGATATTTTCTTTGATCCCCACCGCGTAATGATGAATGTGGCCGTGGAGGTTGATGATCTGTTTAACAATACCCATCATCATCGGGTAGTGCGTCATGTAATATTGCCGGTGATTAACCTTGATCAAAACGCCAACATCGTGAAATGTAAACTTAGGTCTGCCACCATACTCGTAATTGTGAGCCGCTAAATATTTAAACAATGACCGGCTGTCGTGGTTGCCCTTGATCAGCACTAAATGCCCGTTGAGTTCGTTGAGCACCTGAAGAACCGCTTCATGAGAAACCTTTTCGGGTCGCGTAAAATACAACGCAATGTCGCCGAGATGGTACACCGTATCTTCAGGTGTGACGCGTTTGTTCCAATTATCAATAATCGTTTGGTTCATTTCCGCTACGTTCGCAAAGGGTCGCGGGGCAAATTTTGAATCACCTAGCAGATCCTTGTGAAAGAAATGCGTGTCCGCCGTAAAATAAGACTTCACGTAAACCCCTTCTTTGCTGCTTTATTTTTAAACAACCGATACGGATCGTTTTCATGACTAGTTTAACATGCCTGCAACATGAGTGGCCATATCTGGCGTTCACCCGAATTGTGGGCACAAACTCTGACTTCAATCATACGCCTTTCACTGCGGCAACAAAACTGTTCCATGTAAAGAAAAAAAGCCGATCAAAACGATCGACTTTTGTTCAGTCTAATCCCTATTCTGTTCTAAATCGTCTCGGTAACTTGCGTGGTCCTTAACTGTTTTAACCAGCCACAGCGCCACCAACCAGATGACTGAACCAATCAGCGCAATCAGCGTTTCTGTCTTGAAGACCAGGACAACCCCGACCATGGCAAGAAACAGGAGCACAAAATAATCTGAATAGGGTGCAAATGGCATCTTAAAGGTTAACTGTGCTTCCTGATGCGCGGCCTTGACCTCCCGACGATACTTCAAGTGCGCTAACACGATTGATCCCCAGATAAACAGGAAACAAGTCGTTGCCACACTTGAAATCAGCGTAAAGACCTTCCCTGGAATAAACATGTTCATGATCACCACGACAGCTATGATGGCTGCCGAAAACAACAAGGCGTTAACTGGCACCTGAGCCTTAGATAACTTACCAAAGCGTTTAGCCATTGGCGACTTGCCGTCATATGTCAGTGAAAACAGCATCCGCCCCGTTGTGAATAGCGAACTGTTGCAGGCAGAAGCGGCTGCGGTCAGCACAACAAAGTTAATGATGGCTGCGGCCGCCTTGATACCCACTGCGGAAAAGACCTGAACAAACGGACTCGTCGATGGCGAAATATAGTGCCAAGGATAAATGCACATCAGCGCTAATAGTGATCCCAAATAAAATAGGATGACGCGCATGGGAATTTCATTGATTGCCTTGGGAATAATTTTTGCCGGATCACTGGTCTCTGACGCGGTCATCCCAACCATTTCAATGCCGATAAATCCAAACAGTACCATTTGAAAGGATAGGAAGAATCCCTTCCAACCGTTCGCAAAAAATTTCCCAGCGAATAAATTGCTGACCGACGCATGGCCAACCGGTGTTTTAAAGTTAATGGCAACTAAAATGACGCCAGCAACGATCAACGCAATGATAGCAACGATCTTAATAATGGCAAACCAGAATTCCGTTTCGCCAAACGCTTTTACCGTAATGGAATTAATGCCAAGTAGAATCAACAGAATCACCAACCCTGTGACCCACTGTGGTAAATGCGGAAACCAAAATTTCATGTACAAGCCCGCCGCGGTTAGATCGGCCATCGCAATGGTGAGCCAACACACCCAATACGTCCAACCGGCAACGAAGCCCCAGCGTTCTCCCAAGTATTTCGTAATAAATTTGATGTAGGAGTGCGCGCTCAAATCAGATAACAAAAGTTCTCCTAGTGCACGCATCAGCAAGAAGCAGGCGATCCCAGCCAGCAGGTATGCCAGCAGGATCGACGGTCCAGCGGAATGAATCGATTCGCCGGCACCAAGGAACAACCCCGTCCCAATCGTGCCGCCCAGTGCAATCAGCTGCACGTGACGGTTTTTCAACCCTCGTGAAAATTCAGTTGTTGATGTCTCTTTGTCTGCCATGTCGCTCACTCCTTATGAATCACTATTATACACGGCAAAATGAGCATTCTTTAATGGACCGGACCAAATTAACATGATTATTCAACGACAAACACCGAAGAACCGCGTTATACCGGTGTCTTTGAAAATGATGAGGTTTTTTCAAGGTGAAGTGAAGAGAATTCATCAGAGCGTGAGGCAAGGCGGGTTAGGGGCAGAATGTAACGGACTCTGGCCGAAAAGTCCGGGCCTGACTTTTTGGCCAGAGTCCGTTACATGTCAGCCCCGTGCCTTGCCGAACGCGTTTCAGCTACATAACAGAGAAAGAACCACCCTACAAAAATAAGAAGAAATCTGAAACCCAACAATCCCCAAAAAGGTCTAATCTCCCAAAAGAAACCAGCCCAAACCAAAAAAAGCCCAGGAAAAATTCCCAGACTTCCCAACTCAATAGAGCCGTACAGCTTATTTAGTCAACCGTTCAACATCACGAACGATCATCAATTCTTCGTTTGTTGGAATCAACAAGGTCTTAACAGTAGCATCCGCCGTTGAAAGATCACGTTCAACGCCACGAATGTTGTTCTTTTCAGAATCAACACCAATGCCGAAGTAGGATAATTGATCAGCAACTTCTTGGCGAATCGGGATATCGTTTTCACCAACACCGGCTGTGAAGACAATGGCGTCCACGCCGCCTAATTCAGCGATGTATTGGCCAACGTACTTCACGATCCGGTTGATGTACATATCACGTGCTAAGTGTGCCTTAGGATTTTCATCCTGAACCTTTTCAAGGTCACGCATATCAGCTGAGTATTCTGAAACCCCAACTAACCCTGACTTCTTGTTTAAGATGTCGATCATGTCATTAGGGTCCTTGATGTTCAACTTTTCCATCAAGAAAGTGACTAATGAAGCATCAATATCACCGGAACGGGTGGCCATCATGATACCAGCTAACGGGGTAAAGCCCATTGACGTATCAAATGACTTGCCGTTCTTAATGGCGGTAATCGAAGCGCCGGCACCAATATGCAACGTAATCAATTTCAAGTCTTCAAGCGGCTTGTTTAACATTGCAGCTGCCCGGCCAGCAACGTAACGGTGGCTCGTCCCATGGGCCCCATACTTACGGGCACCAAACTTCTCGTAGTATTCGTAAGGAATCCCGTACATGTAATTGACTTGTGGCATTGTGGTATGGAATGACGTATCAAAGACCGCCACGTTTGGGACATTTGGCAAAATCTTTTGGAACGTCCGGATACCCATTGCCTCAGCTGGGTTATGCAGTGGTGCGTACTCAGACAAGTCTTCGATCTTCTTTAAAGCATCTTCATCAACCAAGACAGAATCGGTAAAGAATTCACCACCGGCAACGACCCGGTGACCAACACCCGTAATTTCATCGTAACTTGCGATGATCTTCAGGCTCAAAAGCTGATCCAACATGATGTGGATGCTTCTTCATGGTCCTTAACATCCTGAGTATTCTCGTATTTTTGACCGTCGCCATACTTAATGGAAACGAGTGAGTCACCCAGACCGATTCGTTCAATAGCGCCGCTTGTGAGCACTTTTTCTGATGGTACCTCAAATAATTTAAACTTTAATGTTGAGCTTCCTGCATTAACCGCAAGTGTCTTTCCCATGTCTTAAAAGTCTCCTTTTTATTTACTTCGCAAGTAAGTCATTCAATTCCCAATCAACAATTTCAGCCATGAATTTCGAAAAAGCATCCTGATCTTTAAACGATGGGAATTCTCCCAGCATCACCTTGCCGGCCTGCTTGGCGTCGCCACCATGTCGTTGCAGTAACAAAACTGCTTTTTCTGATTCATTCGCGGCAAAGAGATCCTTCGGCAGGTTCAAAAAAGGCCTGTAAATAAGCACTATCTTGCAACCATCCGAGTAACGTCTTTGCTTCTGCTGATTGGAAGAGCTGACTTGGTACCAAAAAGATGCCAAATCCGCCGGGCTTCACCGATTGCATGGCTTGTTCCAGCAATAAGTGATGCACGTAAGAGTGACCTTCCTTGGCACGTGTCTTAAAGTTGGTCACTTTTTGATCCAATGGATAATAACCAATTGGCAGATCCGAAACAACCAGATCCGCTGAGGTGCCTAATAGATCCCCCAGTGCATCTTGATGCCGCAGTTCTACCGGTGCGTGTTGAAGCGTCACGTTAATGTCCGCCACCGCTAACATTGAATCATCATTGTCAATTCCGATACCAGATATCTCATGATGAGTGGCATCGCTAAGCTGATTCATGATGGTCGTCAGCAGGTTGGCAGTCCCAACGGCGGGATCAAGAACAACGAGCTTCTGCTGATGTTCAACCAGCCGAATCACAAGGTAGCCCATCACCATTCCAATCGTATCGGGTGTTAATTGGTGATTACCCTGAATCTCGTCTTCCTTAATTGCCTTAAGCATGCCAAGCTGGATTGCCTGACGGATGCTTTCAGTTTCCAGTTGGTCCAAATGTACGTCGTCATAAAGCGCTTGCAATTGCTCAACAGTCTGCCGAGCCGGTTTGCCGTCTTCAACCTGGACATTGCCTGCAATCAGGTTATCGCCTGATTCAATAAAGGCGTCCACGTACGAAGTATCCAATGCCGAACGTAACAACTGGGCCGACTGATCAAGCACATTAAACAGTGCTTCAGTTTCTTTCAGAGCCAGTGTTGTCAACCTCCTCTGTGTTAAGGATTATCCACAGAATCTATCTTACAAATAAATGCTCACTAATTCAAGCAAACAATTTAAATTAAAGCCCGTCTTTACTTATGGGGAAGCGCACTGATTGCTTGTGAATAGTGCTTTATAAGGTCGTTGTAAGCATGCTGCTGTTGGGCATACCCCTGGACCTCTAATAGCAACAGCACCATTAATAACCCGAGAAAAACAACAGCAACTAAAGTGACAAAGCCATTTCGTTTCATTCTTTTGCTCCTATGATGGTGGTGGCAGCGAATTTTTGGTGGGTCGATGTGGTCATGTTGAGAGCGAGATGGTGGTTATTTTCAGTGAATTTAAGATCGGTGACATGTTGCATTGACGGCACATAACCGCCACTCTTGGTAGTTACCATCACCTCATCCATATTTGGGCGGTACCGAATGATGTAATCCTTCTTTTCGATATTACTATGAACAAAAGCTTCATCGCCATCGATGTGGTCGAAATCAAATTCATAGCGGCCACCTTCAATGATTCCTAACAGGCCATACCAATCTAATTGCTCCGCATTTCGCTGTTGTTGATGGTTATTGACCCACTGATAACCCATCTGGAGCGTCAACAATGCTAAGGCTGTCACAAACAAGGCAATAATCGTTTCAACTAACGTAAAGCCACTTCGTTTCATTTCGAGTCACTGACCTTTTCTTCTGGCTGTTCAGGAAGCTTTGAAAGTGTTGACTCGTTTTCCGTTTCCGGCAACTCAGACGATGTGTCACGATTCGACGATTCTGAAACTTGAGAATCCTTAGCACTTTCTGAATGGGATGATGCCTCATCAGGCTTGGCTGACGCTTTATTTTTAGCCGTCTCTTCCTGCTTTGAATCTCGCATTCTTTGTTCTAGCTTGGGTGCTAAGGACTCATATTCTTGACGAAGCGCGTGAACACGCAACTGTTTTTCCTGAGAATGCTGCATCATTACCTGTTGTAACCCAACATATGTCAAAACACCTAATCCAATCAGTACCAGCCCAATTAAAGCATCACTTAGAATAAAACCTGAGCGTTTATTTCTTTTCAAGTCTGTATAACCCCCATCCCATTTGAACCGTTAATGTTCAATTACCATTTTTAAGTTTTGATCGAAACTGCAGTCTTTGTGGATCAGCATGACTATCTGCATAGATATCGACTTCGTGCTCGGGTCCAACGAGTGTGCTTGGATAATCCAGTTGGTGCAGCTTAGTTGGTTGCCCCTCCTTAAGCCCACTTTTAAAGACGACCTCATGTTGATGAAACGCAATTGAAGTACGCTGATTACGATATTTAGCTGCGTATTGTGCCTCCTGCCAATTACTGTTCAAAGTATGCCAAAAGGCTTGTTCCGCTCGTGGCGAATGATGGCTAAACGCCTGGCGTGTAGTCATACTTAAAATTAGTAAACTACCGACAATCCCCATAACCACTAACGATTCAACTAACGTAAACGCACTACGACTTGCTATTCGCTTTTGGGTCAACATGATTATCCTTAATCACTAATGTGGCAGTGGCCTTATTGAATTGTTTGTCAGTCAAATAGCCGCCATCTTTTAAGTCTTCTAAAGAA
>NZ_BBAG01000068.1 GCF_001311135.1 Secundilactobacillus paracollinoides DSM 15502 = JCM 11969 | reverse complement strand
CTCAAAACGTTTGATAGTCATATAGGTTCGATGAACTCCTTAAAATTGGCAGTGATGAATTGACGGTTATGATATCGCTTTTTCATCGACTCCAAAGGGCGTTCACCAGGTCCCTAAACCTGACGCCAAGTCGTGCCATCCTATCCGAAAGTCTCAAGTACTGACAACTAAGTTCCAACTTCAGTTATCTAAATTTGATCCCCACATTGGTCCCCCGACCAATATGAGGTTTAAATTTTGACTTAAGATTTACGATGTGCTGAATTAAACTTAAACAACATTTAATTAACGATTTGTATGTTAGACGCTATCTGTATGAAATGCAAGCCCCCATTTTTCATGAAAGTCATTTTGTAATCTTATCTTGCAAGGACTTGTGAAAACTGATAATGTGCAAATAACACGCCCGGCAACGATGGAAACGAGTGCAGTTTTCAGCAGATGCTCATATTGTTAACCATTTTAAATACAAGTTTATTAATATTACATTTATATTACAGTTAGAAATTATTGATTATTTTTAACAGTTTCATTAATGTGTTCTATTAATGTGCATGATTAATCACGACTATTTTCTGAATTAAGCCCAACAAAAAAGACCATTTTTTCTCATTAAAAGAAAAATAGTCTTTATTTGAATCCTAACTAAACTATATATTTACAGAATTCTTATTTATCTATTCTGTTTAGCACAGTAACAGATTCAACATGCGGTGTCTGTGGGAACTGATCAACTGGCTGAATTGGATCAGCCACAGCGTACCCTGCATCCGCAAACCGTTCGATATCGCGAACCAGCGTGGCTGGGTTGCAACTCACGTACACGATTCGTTCAGGTGCCATCTGACTGGCACTTTCAATCAACGTCTCGTCTAACCCCTTACGTGGCGGGTCAACAACGATCACGTCCGGCTTAAGCCTTCTTTTTGCCACTTAGCCATTTGATACTCAGCCTTGTTGGTTTCAAAGTGGGTGTTGTCCAGCTTGTTCAGCTTGGCGTTCTTCTTGGCATCTTCCACAGCGGTTGCCACAACTTCAACACCGTAAACCTCCTTCGCATGGCGGGCCATTGCAAGTGAGATCGTTCCGATACCACAGTAATCATCGATAACAGTCTCCTCCCCCGTCAACTGAGCCTTTTCAATAGCGAGGTCATACAGTTTTTCGGTCTGTTGCGGATTGACTGATAGAAGGACTGGGCAGAAATTTCAAACTTGTTGCTCAGTAACTTATCGGTGATGGCTGGTTTCCCTGACAGCACCTTGGTCTTTGGTCCCATAATAACGTTGGTTGGCCGGTTATTGATGTTTTGGACCACGCTCACGACAGTTGGCAAGGCCTCACGAATCGCTTCAGCAATCGCTGGACTGTTTGACAACTTCGTCGAGTTGGTGACGATGCAGACCATCATTTCATCATTGTAGTACCCCTGACGAATCATGATGTTTCGAATCAAGCCACGGTGGGTGCGTTCATCATAAGGTATGAGCCATTGTCCCGCAAAATATCGCGGACAACGATAAGTGCCTTATCGATCCGTGGGTCTTGAATGTAGTAATCTTCCAGCGGCACAAGCGTGTGTGAATGTTGACGGAAGAAGCCGGTTTCGAGCTTACCGTTAACCAAGCGCACTGGAATCGTTGCCTTGTTGCGGTAGTGATACGGCTTATCCATGCCAATTGTTGGCAACACATCAATGGCCAACTTGCCCTTTTGCAGCAAGTTTTCAATCTGGTGTTGCTTGAAACGCAATTGTGCGTCGTAGGTCATGTGCTGCAAGGGGGCAATGCCCGCTTGCGCCAAACGGCGGTCCTTGTCACTGGTGTCCACCCGGTCAGGTGAGGTCGTCAGATGGTCAAGAACGCGGCCGTAACCGAAGTTCTTACCGACCTTCGTCACAACAAATTTCACCTTTTCGCCGGGTAGTGCGTTGCCGACGAACAGAGAATAGTTGTCAATTTTAACGACCCCGTTCCCCTCGTACGTCAAGTCCACAACGTCAGCGGTGTATGTTTCATTTTTTTCTACTGGTGCTTTTTCTTTCATGTATATACTCCATAACTAATAAAAAGGATTTTACTGCCTTACGTATCATACAGCAAAATCCCTCAAATTCATACTATGATTGTTCAGAATCGTCATCTTGTTCAGGATCGCGCTCGTCTTCCGGCAAGCCGCCGACCCCTTCAACGAACTTCCGCTCAGCTTCAATGTACTCCGGACTCTCTTCTTCAACAGCATCGTCTGGAATATCATCAAGGTTCGCAAAAAATTCAATGTGTTGTTTCAAATCGGTAAACGTCATTGGTGCATCGCCACCATATTCACCATCAAGGTTGATCATGATGCGTGAGCCATTCACTGGTTTGACGTTAACCTTGCTGACCTTACGATAGATGATCTTAGGGTCATTGATGTGCTTACCGCCATTCAGAACCATGGTGATCAGTCGCATGATTTCAACCAGATTACTGGTCTTCACAATGATCATGGTAAACTTCCCATCGTTTAAGGAAGCATCCGGCACGATCTGTTCAAACCCACCAATCGAATTGGTCAGGGCGAGAAAGAACATCGACGCCTTGCCCTTATAATCTTCACCGTCATACTTGAGATCCATTTCAAACGGCTTGATCCGAGGAAGCAATTCTGCCCCCTTGACCAGGTAGGCAAGGTAGCCAAACAGCGATTTTAATTCAGATGGCACATCGTACGTGAGCTCCGTTAAGCGTCCACCACCGGCAATATTAACAAAGTAGTTGTCAGCTGCCAGACCAATGTCCATCTTAATTGTTTGTTGCTTGAGGACCACTTTAGCGGCCGCCAGCGGATCTTCGCGAGGAATATGCAACGCACGCGCGTAGTCGTTTGTCGTTCCCGCAGGAATAATCGCCATCTTTGGCCGTTTTTTAAGCCCTGCGATCCCGTTAACAACTTCATTAATGGTCCCGTCACCACCAGCTGCAACAAGCAGTTCAAACCCGTCTCGTGCAGCCCGGTTTGCTTCGTCCCGCGCCGAATTTGGCGCCGGCGTGGTCGCAAAGGCGCTGGTTTCATAGCCAGCTTGTTCAAATACATCTAAGATATCGATCAAATCCTTCTTCAGCGCCTCACGCCCCGAAGACGGGTTATAGATCACACGCGCCCGTTTACGCATTATGGTTCCTCCGTCGTTCTTGTATCTTTTTACTTGATGTTTTTTACTAGGACTGTTTACTGCCGCTGCGTTTCGCTGGTTGGCCCTGCAGGCTGCAGTGGGGTCGCTACTGCCTGCAATGCCAACCAGCTACACTTCGCTACTTAAGTGAGAATTGACCACCACGATATCAGTCACAGAAACCTGTCGTCTCAATTCGTGGCGCCAACGACTGCATGCTTGTGGAAAACGCCACTCTTAATGTCGATTCGATTCAAGAGCGGATCTCTCTTCAAACCATTCTTAGCTCTATTTAAAAGCTTAAGCAACATTAACAGCAAGCTCACAGTGAGTGAAATGCAGCGATTTGGCACGGAGCTGTGGTGTCGACATCAGTTAGCGACCGTATTTTGGTCGGTTACTGATGTGCGAGTCGATGGAGATCCATTCAGATGGCGCAAGGCGACAGCTGAATTAGCTTCATCGCGAGCCACTTCAGCTCCGTGCCAAATTGCGGAATGCAACAGTCTGATTACGTCACGCTTTAAAAGAACAGTTTACTTCTTCAAGGAAGCCAGCAGCAACTTGTTAACCACTTGTGGGTTAGCCTTCCCGTGGGTCTGCTTCATGATTTGACCAACCAAGAACCCAACAGCACGGTCCTTCCCATTGTTGAAGTCTTCGATGGATTGTTGGTTGTTGGCCAACACGTCATCATGATGGGTTGTAATTGAGCAGGGTCTGATAATTGAACTAAGCCCTTCTCTTCGACAAAGGCCTTAGGTTCCTTACCCTGAGTAATAGCCTTAAAGACCTTCTTCGCCATCTTAGATGAGATGGTGCCGTCATTGATCAACTTGACCATGCCAGCCAGGTTTTCAGGTGTCAGCTCAGTATCTTGCAGATCAGCGTGCTGTTCGTTCAGATAGGCGTTAACGTCCCCTTGCAGGTAGTTAGATGTTAACTTCGGATCGGCACCCAACTTAACGGTGGCGTCAAAGAAGTCTGACATTTCCTTAGTCTGGGTGATGACCATGGCATCGTAGTCGGTCAGGCCAAGCTCGTTAATGTAACGTTCACGACGCTTCCCTGGCATTTCTGGCATTTCGCCCTGAATTTCGTTAATCCAGTCGTCAGAGATATCAAGGGATGGTAGGTCTGGTTCTGGAAAGTAACGGTAATCGTCTGAGCCTTCCTTGACACGCATCAAAATCGTTTGACCAGAAGCTTCATCAAAACGACGGGTTTCTTGTTGAATCTCGCCGCCGGACATCAAGACACGTTGCTGGCGTTGTTCTTCAAAGGCCAGCCCTCGGCGCACGTAGTTGAAGGAGTTCAAGTTCTTCAACTCTGTCTTCGTCCCAAACTTGTCGGAACCGGCTGGGCGGATAGAAATGTTAACATCGACACGCATCGACCCTTCTTCCATCTTCACATCAGAGATCCCAGTAAACTGGATGCGTTGACGTAAGGCTTCCAAGTAAGCATACGCTTCATCGGGTGACGCAATGTCTGGCTTCGACACAATTTCGATCAACGGGGTACCTTGACGGTTAAGGTCGACGTAGGAATAGTCCCGTTCATGGGTGTTCTTCCCAGCATCTTCTTCAATATGCATTTCAGCGATCCCGATTTTTTTCTTCTCGCCGTCGACTTCAACTTCAAGCCAGCCATCGTGGCCTATTGGGGTATCCGCCTGAGTAATTTGGTAGGCCTTTGGGTTATCAGGATAGAAGTAGTTCTTCCGGTCAAAGTGCGGGTGCTGTTCGACTTGCGCATGCAGGGCCAAAGCAGCCATGATCCCGTACTTCACAACGCCCTTGTTGGTAGATGGCAAAACGCCTGGATAGCCCCAGTCAATGACGTTGGTGTTACTGTTTGGATCGTCCCCAAATTCAACGGGGGAAGGACTGAAAATCTTAGAATTTGTCTTCAACTCAACATGGACTTCAAGCCCAATCGTTGTTTCAAAGTTCATTAGTTTTTACCCCCTGCGTTTGGTGTTTGTTTGTGAAAATCGGTAGCTTGTTCGAAGGTGTAAGCTGCCTTGTACAGCGTTGTCTCGTCGAATGGCCGACCGATCAGTTGCATGCCGACTGGCAACCCGTTTGAGAAACCGGCTGGAATGGACATGCCTGGTAGTCCAGCTAAGTTCACTGGAATCGTTAAAATATCGTTCATGTACATCGTCATCGGGTCGTCAACGTCTTCACCGATCTTGTAAGCTGGTGTCGGCGCAACGGGTCCCATGATGAAGTCGTGATCCTTTAAAACGTTTTGGAAATCGTTGATGATCAGTGTCCGAACCTGGGCAGCCTTCTTAAAGTAGGCATCGTAGAACCCAGCAGACAATGAGAACGTCCCCAGCATGATCCGGCGCTTCACTTCGTCGCCAAACCCTTCGGAACGGGACTTGACGTATACGTCTTCAAGACTCTTGGTGTCATCAGCACGATAGCCGTAACGAATACCATCAAATCGTTGTAGGTTTGAAGAAGCTTCAGAAGATGAAATGATGTAGTAGGCCGCAACCCCATACTTGTTATGTGGCAGCGAAACCTCGTCCACTGTCGCACCCAGTTCGCGGTATTTGTCTGCAGCTGCTAAAATGGCATCCTTAACATCCTGGTCGACCCCTTCGCCCAAAAATTCCTTAGGCAGGCCGATCTTCATGCCCTTCACGTTGGTGTCGGCGTTTAAGTCGGCAGCAAAGTCAGGAACGTCCTTGGTTGAGGTAGTCAAATCGCGTTCATCATGTCCGGCAATGGCAGACAGAATCAGCGCGTTATCTTTAACCGTCCGCGTGATCGGTCCGATTTCATCCAAGCTTGACCCAAAGGCAATCAAACCCCAACGAGAAACACGGCCATAGGTCGGCTTCATGCCGACCACGCCGTTGAATGAAGCGGGTTGGCGAATCGAACCACCGGTATCTGAACCCAGCGCAGCAACCACTTGGCCAGAAGCCACAGCAGCTGCTGAACCACCTGATGAGCCACCAGGAACGCGGGTGTAATCCCAGGCGTTTTTGGTCGTTTTAAAAGCAGAATTTTCGGTTGACCCACCCATGGCAAATTCATCCATGTTAGTCTTGCCGACGTTGATCATGCCGCTTTCGTTGACCTTCTTAGTCACCGTTGCGTCATAAATTGGCTTGAAGTTTTCAAGCATTTTTGAGGCAGCAGTGGTCTTGAGGCCCTTAGTCACAATGTTATCCTTGATGGCAACGGGAATCCCAGACAATAAATTGTCCGCATCGATACCTTGCGCGTCAAGTTCAGCTGCCTTCTTCAAGGCAGCATCTTTATTTAAGTTTAAAAAGGCTGCAACGTCAGCATCGGTCGTATCGATGTTGTCAAACGTGGCCTTGGTTAAGTCGGTTGCACTGATCTTCTGATTAACGAGGTCGTCGTGAAGAGAAGTCAGATCCTTATCAAAATAATTCATACCTATCTTCGTCCTCGCTTTCGTCAATAATAACGGGCACCTTGATGTAGCCATTTTCAGCCTCTGGTGCGTTTGCCAGCAATTCGTCTCGCTGACCCCAGTTATCAGCAACGTCCTCTCTCATGACGTTGATCTGGTCGCTGACACTCGAAGTGGGTTTGATCCCATCCGTATCAACTTCGCTTAACGTTTCAAATAATCCAATAATGTCGTCTAACTGCGTCGTAAAGTACTTCAGTTGGTTATCATCTAAGGATAACTTGGCTAATGAAGCGACGTGTTGAACTTGGTCTTGGTCAATTCGACTTGTCATCGATTCTCCTTCTTTCAAAAGAATTTCTTTTATTCACGATAAGGGTAAATTAACGCTACACTAAAATATTTTAACACATTAACTCGCAGATTCTTGAGTTATTTTCAGTTTATGGTTAAGTTTAGAAAAATCATATAACATGGTGGTGTGCGGGTGAAATGATCGGGTGTTTCTAAAATAATTTTTGTTTGGAGCCATCTTTCTAAGCCATTTTGAAGAGAAGTTTATCGCTGGAATGCGGTGCGCTTCAGTATTAATAGTTATTTCAGTAAAAAGAAGCCTAGAGACTTTGGTCGTCTCTGGCTTCTTTTTGGCTCATTTGATATGTGATTTGTTGCTTTCGTTGGTGTAGCGCTTGTGCTGCAAGGTGACTTCGTTCAGAACTTTGATTTATGGTCTTTCTTGGTCACTGTGCTGAAACGCGCTCCACAAGGCAGAGGCTCCTGCCTAAGCCAACTCTGACACAAATGCCAAGTTCAGGCATTTCTGGTCTTTCTTGGCCTCCGTGCCGAAACGCGCTCCACAAGGCAAGGGGCGGCCATGTAAGAGACTCTGGCAAAAATACCAAGTTCAGGCATTTCTTTTCTTTCTTAACCGCCTTGTTCCGCGCTCTGCTCTCTAATAACTACTAAACACATGCGAATAAAACGACTTCCCACTCGAAGTTCGACTCAGGAAGCTTTGGATCCCCTCCGTTGACGACACCGTGATGTCAACTGGGGCACCGCTTGGCAGATACTTTTCAGCTGCCTGTTTCAGATACTGGGTAAAGCTGATAATTTCAGTTTCACTATAGAACTGTGTCGTAATTGAAATGTTCATGCCTGTCAGCTGCTTATCCGTGTATTGCGCCTGGGCGGTCACACCCGCAACGTTCGGGAAGAAGTTTTCAATCTGACTCTTAAAGTTGGTAAAGTCGGTCTCATCGTTTGAGTTCCCAACCTTCGCGCTCGATGACGTCGTTGGGTAAACGTAGTTCTTCACGCTCACCGGTGTCCACGACTTCACAGACGTTGTCCCGGCCTTGTTGACCGAGTAGGCAAAGAAGGTCCCACCCACTAGGCTGTCATCAGAGGCTTGCTTGTACAATGCAATGGTGATCGGCACGTTCTTCAGTGCCTTCTTTTGACGCAGACGTTTTAGCACCCGGTTTGCAATAAGCTGCCCTTCCTTTTTAACTGTCGCATTACTAATGTCAGTTTGGTAGGTCGAGCCATACGCAGTTTTGGTGTAGTAGTCAATTGAATTCAGTCCAAGACCAATGGTGACCCCGGATAGTTTCAACTTCTTACCGCTTTCAGTCAGGTAATCCTGTTCTTCCATTTGTTGGAGGTAAATTGGATTCCGCTTAGTTGGACTTGTTGACCCGTTGTTAACTGGGTTGAGCCCCGTTGGATTGGACTTTGATTTTCGTCCTAACCAGTTTGTGACAGTGCTTGTTGAGAGGTATTGCCCCTCTTGGAAAACGTACTTGTTGGTTGAGAACACTTTTTTAGAAATGTTTAACAGCCCTGATTCAAAACTCTTCAAATTGTAGGTATTGTCGTTTTGCGACACGTTAACGCCCCGAGCCTTACTGGTGCGGTAACGGCCGTTTTTAATGACACCCTGATACTGGCCAGCACTGGCCTGGCCTGTGAGTTGCGTCCCTTTGCTGGACGTCGTACTCGTTGACGTTGTTCCAGTGCTGCCTAAGTTACCACAGGCGCTCAGCAACAGACCGCAAACGGCCATGGCGATGACTGCCTTAATTCGTTTCATCACGATTTCCTCCATTTTCATTTGCTGTGTCAGCGCTCATTTCACTGGCAAATCTTGCCTCGTTCCAAACCGGCACTGACAAGGACTGGGCCTTGGTGAGCTTGCTGCCGGCATCTTCGCCAGCAATCAGCAGGTCCGTTTTTTTAGAAACGCTGCCAGTGACCTTGGCGCCTGTGCTTCAAGCCATTCTGTTGCTTCTGGTCGGCTCATCTGCGTCAGCTTGCCCGTCAAAACAACGCGCTTACCGTTGAAGAACCCATCAGCGTTGGCTGGTTCAGCTGGTGCACCGGTATAGGTCATGTTGACCCCAAGCGTTTTGAGCTCGTCGATCAACGTTTGCACATCCGCATTTTCAAAGTAGGTCACCACGCTATCAGCAATGGTATCACCGACTGACGCAATGGCAGCAATCGATTCTTCATCCGCAGCCATTAACGCGTCAATGTCGCCAAACTCAGCTGCCAGCAAGCGGCCCGCCTTGGCACCAACGTGACGGATACCCAAACCCAATAACAGCCGTTCCAGCGAATTATCCCGACTATTATCGATCGCCGTCAACAGGTTTGTAGCCGACTTCTCGCCAAATTTATCAAGCGTGACCAGCTGGTCAAACGTGAGTCGGTAAAGGTCAGCAACATCCGTCACGTACGCCTTTTCAAACAGCTGTTTAATGATTCGCGGTCCCAGGCCATCAATGTTCATCGCATTTCGTGAGGCAAAGTGATTTAACTGTTCTGCCAACTGGGCTGGACACTTGGGATTGATGCAGCGCAAGGCAACTTCATCATCAAGGTGAACCAGCTCAGCGCCGCAGGAAGGACAGTGCGTCGGAATCACGTAAGGCGCACTGTTGGGATCACGTTTAGCGGCAACGAAATTCGAAATTTCCGGAATGATATCGCCCGCTTTATGCAACAGCACGGTATCGCCGACACGGATGTCCTTTTCAACCAGGTAATCCGGATTATGCAAGGAGGCCCTTGCCACCGTTGTGCCAGCAAGTTGGACCGGATCCATGACAGCGGTCGGTGTGACGACCCCGGTACGGCCAACGGTCCACTCAATATCACGCACAATGGTTTGTGCTTCTTCTGGTGGGAACTTGTAGGCAATCTCCCACCGTGGATCCTTCACCGTTGCACCGAGCGCCCGTTGCCGCGGCAAAGAGTTCACTTTGATCACGATGCCATCGATGCCATACGGCAGGTCATCTCGTTTGCCCGTGTATTCAGTGATAAATGCAAACACATCATCAAGTGACTCAGCCACCCGATTTGTGGGATTGGTCGTAAACCCAAGTGACGTCAGTTCTAACAACATATCACTCTGAGTCCGCGCGTCAATGGGATCAAAATCGGCGACGTTATACATAAACGTGCTTAATTTCCGGTCAGCGGTCACCCGTGAATCCAACTGCCGCAAGCTACCAGCCGCTGCATTTCTGGGGTTCGCAAAGACTGGCTGGCCCTCAGCTTCCCGCCGTTCGTTCAACCGCATAAACGAGTCCTTTGGCATGTAGCACTCACCACGAACTTCCACGGTTAATGGGCGGTTGAGTTTTTGAGGAATTGAGGGAATCGTTTTAAGATTCTGCGTAATATCCTCACCGATCACCCGTTGCCCCGCGTCGAGCCCTGGACAAGCAAGCCGTCTTCGTACCGTAACGAAATCGCTAACCCATCAATTTTTAATTCACAATTATAAGCGATTCGGTCGTCCGCATCCGCTTGAATCCGCTGATCAAAGCCAGCCAGTTCGTCCTCTGAGAAGACATCCCCCATTGAAAGCATGGGAATGTCGTGCGTTACCTTCGTAAACCCGGTCAGTACTGACCCGCCAACGTTTTGGGTTGGTGAATCCGCTGTGACCAGGTCCGGGTAGGTCGCTTCAATGGCCACAAGTTGGGCATACGCTGCGTCGTATACGTGATCTTCAACATCCGGCGCATCGCTCGTGTAATATGCTTGACCCCAGGCAGTTAACTGCGGCCGTAACTGTGCGGCCAGAGTTGCTGCCTCATCCTTCGTTAATTGATCCACTGGTTTGTCTGCCATGACGATCCGCCTCCAATATCATTACACCCGTTCAATTGGGGCAAAGGCGGCCAAGAGTCGCTTAACCCCTTCCTGTGGAAAGGCAATGTCAAGTTCCATGTCTTCCCCAGTCCCCGTTACCTTGACCACGGTTCCAGTGCCCCACTTTTTATGCGTCACTTTATCACCAATGGTCCAACTGCTCTTTTCAGCACCGGTCCCAGAATTAACCACTTCCGCCTTGGAACGCGTGTTGCGCCGCGGTGTCTTGTAGGCTGATTGGGTTGCACCAGCAGTTCGCCGGTCAAACGGTGTTTTCAATGGTTGACTGGATTCGCCAGCAGCCACTTGATTCTTGTTATCCAGTTTATCTGGACTGATTTCTTCAATAAAGCGTGATTCAGGATTGCGTTGGACCCGCCCGTAAAGCAAGCGGGAGTATGCGTTTGAAATAAACAATTTCTTCTTAGCACGCGTGATACCAACGTAGGCTAACCGCCGTTCTTCTTCGAGTTCGTCATTATCCGCCGCTGATCTGCTTAGTGGGAAGACGCCCTCTTCCAACCCAATGAGAAAGACGACCGGAAATTCCAGTCCCTTGGCGGCGTGCAGCGTCATCAACGTGACCTGAGCCGGTTCTTCCTCAACATCATCCTGGTCAGAAACCAGTGCCAAATCGGCTAAGAAATCAACGACTCGGTCGCCAGAATCACTCTCTTCGGGATCGAACCCGTCATCAAACTTCTTGGTCACAGAAAGAAATTCCTCGATGTTTTCGATGCGCGTCTCAGCTTCGAGGCTCCGTGAGGCCTTTAACTGTGCCATATAACCGGTCGTATCAAGAATCTGTTCCGTTAATTCGGTCACGGTACTTGTTGAGACCATTTCACGTAATTTCATAATGGTGGTCGCAAACCCGCCAATGGCACTGCGGGCACGCGAACTAATGCCGTTTAACACGTCAACGTTTTCGGCTGCTTCCATTTCAGTCCAACCATTTTCATCCGCAAAATCACGCAGTTTGGCTAAACTACCGCCACCAATGCCCCGTTTAGGTTCGTTAATGACCCGTTCCAAACTGATCGTATCAGCAGAATTAGCCACCAGCGTAATGTAGGCCAGTAAGTCCTTAATTTCTTTACGGTCGTAGAACTTGTGTCCGCCGACAATCGTGTATGGCACGTTCGCCTTGACCAGCGTTTCTTCCATGACACGGGACTGCGCGTTAGTTCGGTACAAAATGGCGAAATCACCATACTGATACTGTTGCTCACGCATGAGGTCTTGAATGGACGCCACCACAAAGCGGGCCTCGTCATTTTCGTTTTGCCCACGGTAATAGGTGATCTTGTCACCCTCACCATTTTGCGTCCAGAGGTTCTTATCACGCCGGTATTCGTTGTTTTGAATCACTTCGTTCGCCGCGTCCAAAATGGTCTTCGTTGAGCGGTAATTTTGTTCCAGCATGGTCACGTGAGCGTTTGGATAATCACGCTCAAAGTTCATGATGGTTTCCATGTTGGCACCCCGCCAGCCGTAGATACTTTGATCCGCATCCCCGACAACGCAGAGGTTTTTATTCTTTTTGGCTAGTAAATTCACCAACGTATACTGGGCATCGTTGGTATCTTGGTATTCATCCACGTGAATGTACTGGAACTTATCCTGATAAGACTCAAGAACATCCTGATTTTCCTGAAACAGTTGAATCGTCAACATAATCAGGTCATCAAAATCCATGGCCTGATTTTGCTGCAGCGACCGTTGATAATTGTCGTAAGCTCTGGCAACGATCTCATCAAACGGTAACCCGGCCTCCTGAGCAAACTGCTTCGGCGTTTTTAATTCATTTTTAGCGTTTGAAATTGCGGATAGCACGGAACGGGGATCAAATTTCTTGGTGTCCACGTTCATTTCCTTGAGCACCCGCTTCATTAAGGTGCGTTGGTCACTCGAATCCGCAATTGTAAAGGCTCGGTTATAGCCTAATTTATCAGCGTGTGACCGTAAAATACGCACACACAAGGCATGGAAGGTTGAGGCCCAGACTTCATTGCCGTCAGGTCCTAATAATCCCACGATTCGTTCGCGCATTTCACGAGCGGCTTTGTTGGTAAACGTGATGGCCAGAATGTGCCAGGGCATCACGTGCTTTTCTTCGATCAGGTAAGCGATTCGGTGTGTTAAGACCCGCGTCTTACCACTACCGGCCCCAGCCATGATCAAAAGCGGGCCCTCCGTTTGCATAACGGCCTCTTTTTGCTTGTCGTTTAATTTAGACACTAAGCTCTGCTCTGCCACGCGAAATCCAATCCTCTCCATTTAGTAATAGTCGGCTTTTATTATAGCAAATATTTAACGTAAAGGTGATAGTCATATGTTGAAGTTCAGGTTTATTTAAAGATTCAGAGAGTGGAAGAAGGCGCTTAAGGGGCGGCCATGTAACGGACTCTGAACCAAAA
>NZ_BBAG01000067.1 GCF_001311135.1 Secundilactobacillus paracollinoides DSM 15502 = JCM 11969 | reverse complement strand
GCTATGATGCCAAGAAAGACAGCAGAAATGCCCGGGCTTGGCATTTGCGCCCGAAGTTGCTTAGGCAGTAGCCTCTGCCTCCTGGAACGCGTTTCCGCTATGAAGCCAAGTAAGACAACCCGCAAAAGAAACAGAAAAAAACGACTCTCATTGGAAAATCCAAAATAGGATTCACAACGAGAGTCGTTTTATTTTATCGACTTACCGAGTTTGAACATATGCCTTATTAGCAGTGATGTAAGTGCCATCGCTCAACTGGATTCGGGCAGTCCCGTTTGAAGACTTCACAATTGATTTGGCAGTTAACGCAGTGTTGTATTTCACACTGGCAACCTTATCCGTCAGATTGGCCGTCTTGTAACGATTGATTGCGCGGGTAGCGTAAACCTTGGTGCCGGAGGAAATGCTGCTCATGTAAGTTGCCTTATTTGAGTAGTTGTACCAGCTGGAAACGGTCTTGCTATCAACGACCTTGCTCAAATCAACGTTGCCGCTGATACCGGAAACGCTGCCTGAACTCGTGTATTGCCACAAGTCAGTCGAAACGTTTGGCTTAGCTGAGTAGTTGGCGATCCAAGTACCATCAAATTTTGAGGTACTGATGCTGTGGGAGCTGACGAAGCTCTGGTATGAGTAGTAGACCAACGGCTTGTTCGTCAGACTCCGCATGGTTGAAAGCCAAGCGTTGACATAAGTTTGTTCCTTACCCTTGGCGCTAGAAACGCGGTGTTCGTTGTCCAAAGCAAAAAACTTCGCATTGGTGCTCGAAAGGGCGTAGAACTGGCGGGCATCGTTGACAGCGTCAGCGGTGCTGTTAAATTCGACGTAGTCGTACTGGCCAAATGGAACCCCGTACTTCTTGGCACCATTGGCGTTGGTATTGCGTTTTGAATCCAACGTGTAGTCAGAATCGCCAGGGTTACCGTGTTTGACACGGATGATTGCCATCTTGATCACCTTTGAGGCTTTCGACCAGTTGATCGACCCTTGGTACTGTGACACGTCGGCAATCTTGGTGGCTGAAGCAAACGCTGAGCTGCCAATCGTCAGCGCACTCACAAGCGCTAAACTCCCTGCAAAGATACTTTTCATTAAACGATGTTTTTTCATGGAATACCCCTTTTTCTTGTCTTAATGCTATACCCTAAGTCTAACGTAACAATAAAACAGTTCGAAAACAGGCAGTTTACAGTCTACTTACATTTGTGACAGGGATGTAAAGGAGACTGTGATAGGATGGCGATGTAGCCTCGCTATGGTATTTGGCTATGCAGACCGGTGCTATTACATATCTCCAACGGTAAAGATTTTTAATATTGAAATTATCTGCCACATAGAGTCATGGGAAAACTAGTTAGTTTGTCGACACTATCAGGAAGCAGATGGTTAGAAGCAATGCTATCAATGGACTTAATGGCAGTCGAGGGCGGATTCTGCAGAAACTGGTTTAATACTATTGTGAGACTTAACCAGAAAATGAAATTTAGCTAATATGAGTGAAATGGAACAATTTGGCACGGAGTCGTGGTGTCGACATCAGTTAGCGACCGTTCTTTGGTCGGTTACTGATGTGCGAGTTGATGGAGATCCATTCGAGTGGCGCACAGCGACAATCGAATTAGCTTCATCGCGAGCCACTACGGCGGAGTGCCAAATTGTGGAATGAAACGGCATAGCAAGTTAACGTTGCAGTAGCATTCCCTTAACCTGACCTTGACGCGTAAGATGAAAATGTTATGATAGACCTATCATCTATTCTGAGGAGTTTTTAATAATGCAATTACCTATTATCACTCAACTGAATAGTCGTTATTACTTTTGGTTTTTCCAGAGCTGATCTGTGAGGAGCCAAGAGCATTTTGTCATTAAATGCAAACCGACCACACAGATCAGGGACTGACTGTGTGGGATGAGACCATAAGACCTGCAGTCGTGCCGTGACTGCAGGGGTCTTTACTATCTAAGGAGTGGTTCAAATGAGTCGTTTATCAAAGACAATGAAGAAAGAATTAGCACAGATCCAACCGTCATCCATTTTAGCGTTTAATCAGGAGATCTCTGCGATCCCAGATATCGTCAAATTGACATTGGGGGAGCCTGATTTCAACACCCCGGATCACGTTAAGCAGGCAGCTATCAAGGCCATTGAAAACAACGATAGCCACTACACCGATTCCCGTGGAACTGAAGGCTTACGGCAAGCAGCGACTCATTTTTTGAACAGCAAGTACGATCTGAACTATGATCCAGACACCCAAGTCCTTGTAACAACTGGTGCGACTGAGGGGATCTTCTCAGCCCTGACCGCAATTTTGAACCCCGGTGATTCCGTCATTATTCCAACCCCAATCTTTCCACAGTACATTCCAGTGAACATCTTAAATGGTGGCACACCAATCTTTGTCGATACATCGGATAACGGGTTTGTGTTATCACCTGAAAAATTGCATGCAACGATCGAAGCCAACAAGGATACCGTTAAAGCCATTGTGCTGAATTTCCCGAACAACCCGACTGGTGTGACCTACAAGAAAGATGATCTAGAGAAGCTTGCCGCTGTAATCAAGCAGTATGATATTTTCGTCATCAGTGATGAAATTTACTCTGAATTGACTTATGACGGCACGCACGTTTCCATGGCATCGATCCTGCCAGAACAGACCGTTTTGTTAAACGGCGCTTCGAAGTCGCATGCCATGACCGGTTGGCGCATCGGCCTGCTATGCGGGCCAGTTGACGTTGTGACGGAAATCGCGAAGGTGCACCAGTTTGCCATTACTTCAGCAACGACAAACGCCCAAGCAGCTGCTGAGGAAGCTTTCAAAAGCGGACCAGATGACGGGCAAAAAATGCGGGTCGTTTACCAAGAACGTCGGGATCTTCTGATCGATGGACTGCAGAAGGCTGGCTTTGAGTGTGCGAGTCCAAACGGCGCGTTCTATCTGTTCGCCAAGATTCCAGCCGGCTTAATTCAAAACAGTGTCGACTTCTGTTATGATCTGGCGCGCAAGGCGAAGGTTGCCGTGATTGCCGGCAGTTCGTTTGGCCCCGGTGGTGAAGGTTACGTGCGGATTAGCTACGCGGCCAGCACAGAAAATTTGAAGGAAGCTATCAAACGGATTCAACAGTACGTTACCGACAATCAAGACTAAAGCCAATAAAGAGGGCAGTTGATCATGAAAATTTTAATGTATACGGTGCGCGAAGATGAACAAGCAGCAATCAAACACTGGGAGAGTCTGCACCCGGATTTTCAGGTGGCCACGAATACGGTACCGTTAACGGCCTATACCGTTGACCTCGCGAAAGGGTACGACGGCATCGTGGTGCAGCAGCACGTTACCATCGATGATCCAGTCATTTACCGAAAACTCCACGATTTCGGCATTAAACAGTTGACGTTGCGGATCACCGGTTATGAGATCGTTGACCTGAAACTAGCTGCGGAAAATGCCTTAGTGGTCACAAATGTGCCAGCGTACTCACCACGGTCAGTGAGCGAATTGGTCTTGGCGCACGTCATGTACCTCGTGCGGCACCTGGGAATCGCCCATGCCAATAGCCGCCAGCAGGACTTTCGCTGGATCGGATTAGAGGCCAACGAAATTCATAACCTGACCATCGGTATCATTGGTGCGGGCAAGATTGGGAGTGCCGTTGCCCGGATCTTCCGCGCGCTGGGATCGACCGTCATTGCGGCTGACCCGATCCACCGACCTGAACTCGGCGACACGCTGACGTATACGGACCACAAAACCGTTTACCAAACGGCCGATATTGTGACGATGCACACGCCGCTGACGCCGGAAACCACGCACATGATCGATGCAGCCGTGTTTAAGCAAATGAAACCGTCAGCGTTCTTCATCAACGCTTCACGGGGTCCCGTTGTGGTGGCAGACGACTTGGTGGCGGCCCTTGAAACCCACGAAATTGCGGGCGCCGGCATTGATACGATTGAAGGCGACAGTCGGCTCTTCAGTCAAGATTGGCGCGGTAAACCGCTAAACAACGCACCGTTAGAAAAATTACTGACCATGCCGAATGTGAGTGTGAGTCCCCACGTTGGCTTTTACACGGATGCGGCAGTCGCCAACATGGTTGAAATTGCACTGGATGATGTGCGGACGATTTTGGCGGGTCAAAAGAGTCGCCATGAGGTCACTGAATAGATGTTTGAAATAACTTTCCGTTGGCTAGCCGCGGGAGGTTATTTTTTTTGATATCATCGTGGTTAATCACGAGGCTACAAACTCTGGCGTTAATAGAGTAAAATAAAGGGTATAAGAAACCGCTATCAATAACGGGAAGGGGTGATTCGGTTGGGCGTGACATTACCACAACCATTTAATTTTAAGGGTGGCAACAGCGCGGTGATTCTCCTCCACACGTTTGCCGGGTCACCAATGGACGTCCAAATTTTAGGGCGAAACGTCCAGCGAGCCGGGTACACTGTTGTGGGACCGGCGTTCTCGGGACATGCCACAGCGGATCCAGCCAATATTTTCCTTCAGGGCAATCCGACGCAGTGGTGGGCGGACACCCAGTTGGCTGTTAATCAGTTAAAGGCGGCCGGTCATGACCAGATTGCCATTTTCGGCGAATCACTGGGCGGGTTGTTTGCCATCAAGCAATGGAAGAACTGCCAAACATTGTGGCTGGTGGCACCATTTCCACGCCGTTGTTTCCAATTGATACGAGTCGAGTCGCTGACCGGTTCTTGCAGGACGCGCGGGCGTGGTACGAAAAAATTGGGACACCAAGTGAGACGCTCACGTCAAAAATGGCGTTTTTAACAGAACAGATTCACTTGACGTTGCGGGCCATTGGGGACTATACTGTGCCAATCCATGACAAGCTGAACGTTATTAAACAACCGACATTTATCGCCCAACCGGATGCGGATGAATTGATCTATCGCACGGTTGGTCCACGGTTAGCAGAAACGTTGCAGGATCAGACGATGGTGAGCTACCATCACTATCCCGATGCACCGCACGTCATGACCTATAGTCCGCAGGGACGGGTACTGGCGGATGATCTGGTGGCATTTCTTAAAACTGTATTCTAGCGGCTGTCCCCTGAGAAAGGGGGCGGCTGGTCGTCAGCTCTAATCCCGGTTAAAGGAAGGTGAACGTGATGAGACAACTCAAAGCAACACTGCTCGTTGGGGCAAGCCTGTTGCTGTTTGGCAGTGTGGGGGCATCCACACGGGCTAAGGCGGCAACGACACCGGCACCAAGTCAAACGGTACTAGCCCATACTTCCAGCTATTATGCGCGACATGAACTTGCACTGATTACCCGTTACGGCATTGATCTGAGTTATCAAACGGCCTACAACAAAGCCGGGCATATATGGGTGTATGACCAAACGCAGAATAAGGCGTTGCATCAGAGCTTGAAGGTTGCGATGGCCAACTGGAACGCGAAGTTGGGTACCAAAGTCTTCTATGTGGGATCCAAAAACTACCACACGATGGTCGTGAAACTCAGTGACGGCAAGTCAAATGATGGCAATCAAATGGCGTGGTGGTTACCGACAACAAAAACCATTCAAGTTGATAAATCGTACTATACGGATCAATTAAGCTTCATTGATAAATACATGAAACGCAATTACGCCCGCACCCCTGAGACTGGGGTGACGACAACCCAAGCGGACGCCACGATCGATGCGACGGCTGCCGGGACAGCCCGGACGGTTGAATACAGTCGGGTGCTGACGCACGAACTGGGCCATACGCTCGGGTTGACACATTCGAAAAATAAGACGGATCTGATGTACGCCGGTCTCGCGTTCGATGATATTTATTCGTATCAGGATGTGACGGCTACGAGTATCTGGGCGAACCCGCTGTCTACTACGGATGTGAAGCGGGGGGAGTTGGCAGTTAAAATAGAGTAGAGCGTGGAACAAGGCGGTTTAGGGGCGGTGTGTAAGGGACTCTGACCGAAAAGTCTGGGCCTGACTTTTTGGTCAGAGTCCCTTACACGTTAGCCCCGTGCCTTGTGAAACGCGTTTCGGCAAGGATGCCTAGAAAGTTCAAAGGGGCCATAAGTAATCACCCACAACCTAAAAACAGTACACACAAAATAAAGAACCCCCCTTCAAAAATCGGCTTGCGATTTTGAATGGAGGTTCTTTATTTTCCTATAGTTCAACCATTTATGCACTGTTATCTCCCTAACCTGTGGATAACATCGTGGATTGTGAATTACTGTAAAAATCTGTAGAATAGCGTTAATAACAACTACTGGATAAGCTAAGGAATAACTAGTATGGCACGGCGCAACGTGAAAAGTAATAAACGTATTTGTCACACCATCAAACAAAATATACATTCACATCCACACAGTTTCCACAAGCTATCCACAGGTTATGCACAGACTTATCCACAGTGTGCACAGAGAGGGGTTTATGATGATGCCAACGTTTCTAACAGCAACTGAAATGACGACCGCAAGACAGTTGATTGCTGATAATCCGCGGTTAGAAGGCTTTGTTCCGGGCGAGGGGAGTCTCACACCTGCGTTTACGCTGGTCAGTGAGGCACCAGGCCGAGTCGAAGCGCAGACGGGCCACGGGTTTATGGGACCGGCTGGGCAAAAACTCAACGAGTGGTTAGCATTTCTCGATGTCACGCGCAACGATATTTATATGACGGGAGCGGTGCGGGGACGCCCCTTTACCGAAACTAACGGCCGAAAACGCGATCGTAAGCCTAGCAAAAAGGAGGAAGCGGCCTTTGCACCCTTGCTGGATGGTGAACTTGCAAGGTTACCAAAGGACCACGACCTCCTTGTGCCATTAGGCAATACTGGATTACAGCGGTTATTGGGGAATCAGGTAAAAATTGGCGATGTGCATGGGCGTTGTTTCAGCCACGCGATTCGGTACTGGGATGGTCAGACCTATCAGTGGACTGAGCGCGAGTACCGCATTTGCGCCATGTATCATCCGTCCTACGTTCGCCGTTTCCCTAAAATGCAGGCAACGGCAAGTGCTGACTTAGCAGCGTTGAAGGCGGTATTAGACTAGCGCTGGGTTCTTTAGAATGCGCACGCGGAACACGGCATCGATGGCGCTTAAACGGGCAATCAGGTCATTTTCGACTTCCTGCTGCAGATGCTTTACATCAATGACGGTGTAGGCAACGTCGTCGCGGGCGGCGTTGCTCATGCCCTCAATGTTGATGTTGGCGTTGGCCAGTGACGTTGCGATTTGGCCGACCATGTTCGGAATGTTTTTATGGATCAGGGTGATTCGGTACGGCGTCGTAAATGGGACTTGCAGGTTCGGCAAGTTCACACTGTTTAAAATATTCCCAGTTTCTAGGAACGTCATGATGGTTTCGGCACCCTGAATGGCACCGTTAGTTTCGGCTTCAGCTGTTGACCCGCCAATGTGCGGGGTGACCACAACGTCATCACGGTCGAGGATCTCATCGCTGCCAAAATCGGTGTAGTAGGTGCGGGCTTTGCCGGCATCAAGGGCGTTGACGACTGCAGCGTTATCCACGATACCGCCGCGCGCAAAGTTAAAGAGGGCAACGCCTGGCTTCATTTCAGCAAGCTGTTCGGCACCAATCATCCCTGTTGTTTCGCTGTTCTTGGGAACGTGAACGGTGACAAAATCAGCCTGTTTAATGGCCTCATCAAGGGTCTGTGCCCGGTGGATGTCGGTGGAAATGCGCCATGCTGCGTCAGAGGTGAGGTAGGGATCGTAGGCAATGACTTTCATCCCAAGATGGTTCGCAGCGCTCGCAACCAGGGAACCAACGTGGCCGACACCAATAACAGCCAGCGTTTTACCTAACAGTTCTTCGCCGTTAAACTTGGTTTTATCACGTTCCGTCCGTTTTGAAATATCCGCACCACTGTTATGAGCAGCGTAATCGGCGGCCGCAAAGAGGTTCCGAGTCGAGGCAATCAGCATGGCGACCATCAATTCCTTCACGGCGTTGGCGTTGCTGCCAGGTGTGTTGAACACGGCGGTGCCGTTGGCCGTTGCCTGATCTAACGGAATGTTGTTGAAGCCGGCACCAGCACGGGCGATGACCTTAAGTGATTGCGGGAAAACGTGGTCGTGCAGGTCGACTGAGCGGATGAGGTAACCGTCCGCGTCGTCGGTATGATTGAGTTGATACTGGTCGGTGAACCGGTCCAAGCCGGCTTGGACGATGGCGTTGTACGTCTTTACTTGATACATAGTGAATTCCTCCTTGGATGTGGGTTAACGGTGTGCTTTTTCAAATGAATAGAGTTCGTTGACCAGTGCTTGAACCCCGTCAAACGGCATGGCGTTGTATAGACTGGCACGCAAACCGCCAACACTTCGGTGGCCTTTTAAACTCATTAAGCCGTGGGCGGTCAGGTCGGCGATGGCGGCCTTATCCAGGTCGTCGTCACCAGTCATGAACGGGATATTGGTCAGCGAACGATCAGCTGGTTTAACGTGGTTGTGGAACAGGGTTGAATGATCGAGGTAGTCGTAAAGCAGGCTAGCCTTCTTTTCATTGCGCCGCTGCATTTCATCCACCCCGCCGTTTTCCTTGATCCATTTGAGGACAAGCCCCGTGGCGTAGATGGAAAAGACAGCCGGCGTGTTGTACATGGAGTTCTTCTTAGCAAACAACGAATAGTTCAGGATACTTGGAATATGGGGCACTTCCTTGATGAGATCCTTGCGCACGATGACGATAACGGTGCCCGCTGGCCCAATGTTTTTTTGGACGCCGGCAAAGATCAGCCCGAAGTCTGAAACGTTGTAGCGCTGGGCGGTGATGTTGGAGGACATGTCGCCGACCAGGACGGTACCGTTGGTGTCAGGCAGGGTGTGGTAGGCGGTGCCTTCAATCGTGTTATTGGTGGTGATGTGTAGATAGTCGTAGGTGTTTTGGGCCAACGGCGCTGGAAGGACGGGGAGTTCCTGGTAGTGGTCAGGCTTGGTGGTTGCTAAAGTATCAACGGTATAGCCTAAATTATCAGCTTCCTTGGCTGCCCGGTCTGCCCAGTGGCCGCTATCGAGTAAGGCGATGCGATGATGCGTGGTTGCAAGGCTCATCGGCACAGCCGCGAATTGGCCGGTACCGCCGCCTTGGAAAAACATGACCTCATAATTGTCAGGAATGGCCATCAGGTCGCGCAAATCATCCTGTGCGGTGTTAATGATGTTGTCAAACAGGGCCGACCGGTGGGAGATCTCCAAAATACTCATCCGGAGCCTTCCAGGGATGGTAAGTCGGTTTGAATCTTCTTGATCACGTCATTTGGTAGGGTCGCCGGACCAGCGGCGAAGTTGTAAACAGTCATTAGTTGAGCCTCCAATTAGAATTTTATGAGCAGATAGATTAAAAAAGCCCTCACAGTTTTCACTGCGAGGGCGGTTATCATCACTTATTCAGTGGCCTCACAGTGTGATATGAATCACCTATGTGAAGCCTTTTTTGGCGTTGCCAAAGGGGCCTACATAGATGGGACTGTAGACCAGGAGGAGGATGTTTGGTTGTTCATGTTGTGTGCGTTCATCGTAATCGGCCTCCATTTCTTTAATTAAAATTTAACAGAGGAATTTAGGAATGTCAACAGGTTTTAGCAGACTTGTCTGAAATTCTATGCCATAATAACAGCAGAATAAGAAAAACGGAGGCACACTATGACCGACTTTTATTTCATCCGTCACGGGCAAACGACGGCCAATATTCAGGGACTCAAACAGGGGACAATGAACACTGAGATCACGGAACTAAACGAGACTGGACTAGCGCAGGCAGCAAATCTACGCGACCATTTTGACATTAGTTTTGCAGACCAGTTGGTGGCGAGCCCCTTGAACAGGACGCGCCAGACCGCTGCTATTTTGAACGAGAAGGCGCAGTTACCTGTCAGTTACGATGAACGGCTGTTAGAGATTTCCTACGGCGACTGGGACGGCCAGAAGAACCGAGATTTAGAGAAACAATATCCCGATGTCTTCGACCACCACTTACACGATGTCCTGCCCAGTTACGTGGCATTAGCGCATGGCGAATCGTTTGATACAGTGGTTGCGCGGGTTAAGGCGTTTATGACCGACCTAGCTTCTCAGAATCCAGATCAGTCGATTATCGTTGTGACGCACGGGTTTACTGTTAAGGCCGCTGCGATGGTTGCAGTTCAACCGGGGAATGTGATGGCGTTGCCGGAGCCTGGGAATACTAGTGTGACTAAGATTAGTTTTGATGGGGATAGCGGGCAGGCTTATCTTTGGGGTATAATCAGGGGTATTAACAGGTTTATCTGAATTGGCGTTGCTGGCTCCTTTGTTTTGGGGGATGGCGATGCTTTTTTGTTGGGTGTTTGGGTTTGGGGTGAAGTCTTTCTAGGCCACCGTGCCGAAACGAGCTCCCGGAAAGCAGAGGCTACTGCGTAAGCCAACGCTGGCAAAATTCAGAACCAGAATTTTTTGCCAGCGTTGGCTTACGCTCCGCCCTCTAACCGCTTTCTTCCGCTCTCTTGCACTATTTTGAAAAAACCCTCCATTTCTGTCCAACATGCTCAAAAACGAGCTTTTTGACACTGGACGTTTTATAATGTAAGTGCTTACAACTGATGTGTTCGACGCTCAACGTCAATTTAAGATATTTTTGAGGTGGTTTTCTTGAAGAAGATAGGTGTTTTTGTTGGGAGCTTGCGCAAGGGGTCTTATTCTAAAAAACTGGCCAAAGCGTTGGTATCCTTACTTCCTAGTAACATTGAAGCTGAATTTTTAGATACTGGCGTTTTGCCACTATTTAACGATGATTTGGATCCGAACGGTGTTCCAGAATGGAATCATTTCCGGCACCAGCTAGACGAATTGGATGGGCTTTTGATTGTCACTCCGGAATATAACCGCTCAATTCCAGGGGCTTTGAAAAATGCCATGGATATCGGTTCGCGGCCGATCAATCATTTTGGTGGTCGGGTTGCATTGGTCGTGTCAGATTCAATCGGTAACGCCGGTGGATACGGGGCCAACCATCATTTACGGCAAACCTTTACGACGCTGGACATTATTCCGGTTCAACGCCCAGAAGTCTATATTGCCCATACAGATCAGTTGTTCGACGAGAATGATATGATCAAAAATGAAGCAACAATTGGGTTTTTACAATCAGCGATTGATGCCTTTACCAAATTGCTTTACCTGACCTCGCTTTCCAAGAGCGTTGGCGAGTTTTTGGATGATAGTACAGACCCGTTACCCTTAACACTTGGTGATGGCACTATTATCATAAAAACACTGACGGCAAGGTAACGGCAGAAATTAAATTCAATTTTGATACGCCAGAAACGGTTACGATTACAAGTACCACGGTTGACCCTGAGTTGCAGGGGAAGGGGATTGCCAAGCAACTCGTTTTGAAGGTTGTTGCAATGGCTAAGGCATACCAGCTTAAAATCATTCCTGAGTGCAGTTATGCTAAATCTTTCTTTGAAACGCACAAGGAATATCAGACGTTGGTTCGGTAAAATAAACGAGAATCTTTAAAAGAATCAGACTGGAAATTCGAACAGAATTGCTGGTTTGATTATTTTTTTCTGTACAAAATATGACTTATTTTTTGGCTAAAACGCCAATCGTGAACTTATTATCAAGTTATTTCCGACTTACTGAAGGTGATTTAGATGGAACAAAGAATACTGTCAGAATACTACAGTGGAGTGAAATCCCTGTTATATCGGGGGTTGGCAGGGGATCGGATGCTATTTTAAAAGTTGAAATCACTGTCTGAAGGTACCTAAAAAGTTGTTGTATTTTGCGATAACATAAAAATACGGTTCTTAATTACGATAATTTTATCCGGAATAGTACAAAATGATGCTACTAGACTAATTAATCGGCTCGAAACGTTATCAACACAACTGAAAGCGCTTTATGCATATTAGTCAAAATGAGCGCTATTTTCAATAATCACGGGTGAAAACGACCCCTGCAAAATAATTTGGATGACGGGTGGTACATTGAACGTGTCAAAAAGGACTTGCGCGAAAGGTGCCATTATTAAATTGCTTGTGAATTAATAAACAGTTATTTGCGTGAGCCAAACTAAAGGGTAACGGGCGACAATGATTTCCCGTTATCCGACACGGAGGTCTCTCAATTGGAAGCACAAACGAACCATTATCCATTAAAGCCAGATCTAATTAAGTTCGGCGGGTATGTCTTATTTCTATTCGTGGTTGGATGGGGCTTGGTCTTTACCTATCTTGACCGGTATCCATCCTTATTAGCAATGGCATTCTTATCCTTCACGTTTGGGCTTCAACATGCCTTTGACGTGGATCACATTACCGCAATCGATAACATGACGCGAAAACTGGTCAACGATGGCAAAAACACACACGGCGTTGGGTTCTTTTTCTCGTTTGGTCACTCACTGGTAGTTGTGATTATGGCGCTGATAACGATTTTCTTCGTTGAGTGGTCTAAGAACCAATTACCGAAGTTTCAAGATGTTGGTGGGGTGTTTGGGACTTTATTTGCGGGCTTTATGCTTCTGCTGCTTGGGACGATCAACCTCTTTATTTTGGTCGGTATCTGGCGGTCCTTTAAAGCAATCAGCAAGGGCGACTTTTCCACTGCGCAGGCATCGACTGATACTCGGATCTTCAGAACGTTTAAGAAAGCGCTCAACATCATTAACCATAACTGGCAGGTGGTCTGCGTTGGGTTCTTATTCGGTTTAGGATTCGACACCGCGACTCAGATTGCTGTCTTAGCAACTTCCGCTGTCGCAACTAGTAAGGGGATACCGTGGTTTGCGGTCTTTTCCTTCCCAATCCTATTTACCGCAGGCATGTGCTTTATGGATTCCTGTGATGGGCTGTTTATGAGTACGGCCTATAGTTGGGTCTTTTCATCACCGTTCAGAAAAGTATATTACAACCTGGCATTAACCGGTTTGTCTGTCACTGCCGCGTTCTTTGTGGGTATCGTGGATGTGCTGCAGGCAATTGGCGGGTACCTGAAGTGGCAGAACCCTGTCATTAAATTTGCGCAGGCATTGAATTTCAATATTTTAGGAATCTGTCTGGTCGTCTTATTTATCATTACCTGGTCAGCGGCACTGATCTTTTGGCGGGTGTTTAACCTTAAAGCTAAGGATGATGAGGTTGTTGCGGCTGAAGAAAAGCAGGAAGCTGCGTTTGAAAAACTTAATGTTACCGAAAGTACTGTGCGGGTGAATAGTGCGGTGAAGCAGACGGGGCATGAGCATAGTTTAGGGTAGGTATTCGGCGTTTAGCCTATTGTCTGCTGAATTGGAAGTTTATTAAAAAAGCCCCCAACCGAAATCGATTTGGATTTTGGTTGGGGGTTTTTTTGTTTTGGAATTTGTTGTGGTTCTCTGTCCTT
>NZ_BBAG01000066.1 GCF_001311135.1 Secundilactobacillus paracollinoides DSM 15502 = JCM 11969 | reverse complement strand
ATCGGTTCGCATATCTTTTTTGGCTTTTTCCAATAACCAGTGTGCGATTTTCTTCATAACTATTTTTCCTCCTAGTGGTTACGGAAATAATTTTGAAACATTCTCATGGCACCCATACCAGCACTTTTAGTCACACCGGTTGAAGCCCAAAAGTCTTTAACGGCGTCAGGTGTTTTGACCACCAGAAAACAGAATCCGATTGAAGCAATAAAAGCAATAAACCCGTATTTAGCCATATTAGTGAAACACCATACTGATAGTGACATACAAAGCACCTGGCTAATAATAGAAGCATTGTAATAAATGTACTTCTTCCACCACGTGCCACTGTAATCAAAGCTTTCGGTCGCCATGCTCATTGCAGCTAAAGGAATTGTCAGGTTATACCAAGCCATATCAGCCACAAACACACACATCTTGATAAAGAACACGACGGTTACGACAGTGAAGATTAGCAGAAACAAAATCTGTAAGGGTAGCGAAATGCCAACATCTTTTAGCCCAGGAACTTTATTCATGCCGGTAATTGATTTAGCAGTGAATTTCTGATCAGAACTAAACATATACTTTAGCAGGGGCAAGGTAATTGAACCTTGAATAAAGCCCTGTAAAAACACGAAAACCGGAATCACGGCCGCTGATTTAATCCCGTCCATGATGATATTAGCCCAAGTAACATCTGTACTTTCATCTGCCTCTTTTAGAATTGTCATCACAATGCGGCCAAGGACGACCACAACGACTAACGATGTCGCAAAGGACAGGAAGATGGCATACCACGTTTTAACAATTGGCAAGCTTTGATTGGCTTGGTCAATAATGGCCTTGCAGATGTTGAATAAGCCGTCCAACAAACCAGACAGTGCCCATTCAAAAAACTTAGCAATCGCTCCCTGAACCAGTCCTGAAATATCACCTAAAACAAACATATCTATCACTTCCTTTTTTGCAATTCAAAGCTTCCTAATCCGTCATCTGATTTGGCAGTTTTATTTATTGCTTTAGCTTTATAACCATCGCTAATTTGAGTTAATTCAAATTTTTGATTCTTCTCATCATCAGTATTTACTTTTAAATATTCTTTACCAGAAGTATTACTGACTGAATAATTGGCATTTACATTCATCAAGGGGCTTTCAATAATCATTGTTTTTTTATTAAATTGGGTTTTGTAGCTTTGTCCTTTTTGGTTGAGATACCATTTATTACTTTGCAAATCCTGTGCTGTAGACTTCCCACAAGCGGTAAGACCAACAACAATCAGCAACACTGTCATCACAGCGATTATATATTTCCAATATTTTTTCATTAATATGTCCCCCATTATCCAAGCATTTTCTTATTTCTAGACTCTAATTCTTGATCGATATTATCCTGCAATTTGTCTTCTTCGTCATCGGTTGTTTGATCGTCTTTTTTGGCTTGGTGCTGTGCTTTAACTGTCTGATTCCACTTATCTACCTTATTCTTAAAGTGGGTTTCCTGGCTGGCTTCTGGTTGGCTTGATACTCATTCTGTGACAAGTTAACCAAATGATCAGCCCCTGGAAATAGTTTAAATTGGAACGCTTTTGTAGCTTTGACTGGTCGCGCATTGCTAAAGATTAATAAGCTCTGATCTTCGGGCATACGCATAATTTCATCGGGCGTCATGAGCGAACGACTCGTATAGCTGTAACTATCACTTTTGCTGTGACTTTCTTCCTTGCTATGACTGGTACTCTCACTACCCGTTTCCACTTTCACCGTTGATTTTCCTAACAGATCACTAAAGTATTTAGCGGTCACATCATTAGCGGCATTTAAGCAAATCTTAACGGCATGATTTCCTAAGATACTCTCGGCCTTATCCTTGCCATACAAGGCTTGGATCTGGGTTAAGGTTTGACAAATTGTCGTCACGCCAATGCCGTACCCCCGACACGTCGCTAGGAACTCCTCATACTTGGGAAACTTCCCTAAATTGACAAATTCATCAAGGATAAAGTCGACTTGGTGGGGCAATTTAGCGTGATGATCGGCGGCTAATTTGTATAATTCATCAAATAATTGTGAGAAAAACAGATTGATGAAGCTTTCATAGGTATTATCCATGACCGGAATAATCACATACAGTACTACTTTGGCTTTGCCAATCTCTTTTAAATCAAAGTCTGAAAAGCTGGTAAAATTGGCCACTTCTTTGTCAACAAACTTCGAAATGGTCGCCAACAGGCTTTCAATAATGCTGGCTTTCATTTCTCCTTTAGCCTTTTTGAAACCTAACTCATAAGCGCGTCTCGCTGGATCAGTCATAGTTAGCTCAAGAAACAAGGTATCTAGCGGACTATCCGCACCCTTTTCCTCGGCTTCAACGTCATTTTCTTGTAAGACCTGCGTTACGCCCGCCAAATTTCGTTGTTCTGGTGACCGGTGGTTCATGACAAACAGGATTAAAGCCTTCAAAAGCTGTCTTTGGGTACTGAACCACACGTCTTTTTTACCTTCGGCATTTTCACTTTGCACGATCTTTGTTGCCACGGTTTCGGCTTGAATATCCCGTTGAATATAATCAAAAGGATTGTAGCGATCACTATGCGCCATGTTGGCAAAGTTGACGACATGTACTTGATAACCCTGGGCTAGTTTGATACCGGCCGTCTTTTCGTATAATTCACCTTTCGGATCGGTCACGACAATGCTGTTCTCCGTTTCGTTAAACAGGTTGGTAATGACGACTGATTGGGTCTTATATGATCCAGGTCCCCCAACCACAAAGATATTCCGATTGGGTTTTGTGCTGTTATTCTGGTAAACAATCCGTTTATCCACGATCCCTAAAATCGTCCCATTCATGTTAATCTCCCCCTTTCGCTGACTTTTCTCGATCCACTAATGATTTGAGAATTTCTGCCTTGGTACTCTTGTTAAATGCTGTGGTGAGGTCTTTGGCATTGATACTAAAGTAATGGTCACTTAATTCTTTTAAATTCCCCCAGGTCGCACTCCCGTGGGTTTCAGTGTCCGCAGTTTCCCAAGCTTTATGCTTGCTGTTCCGTTTCAAGGCAAAATAGACGGTGTATAGTACCACAGCAATACTGACGATAATTAATACCGGGTTCTTTTGACCCAAATACAAGTTGTAATAGTGCCAGGGGTGCAAGGCTAATTGTTTTAATACGGTTGGCATATGATCCGCAAAAGTTAGCTTATAGTGCGACAAGGCCATGACTGATCCAGCTAAAATCTCCGCTAAATACAAGCCAATGATTAGCGTTAGTAGATATGGCCAGCTGACTTTAACGCTGTTTAATAATTTGTCTTTCATCTAATCACCTACTATCTGTTTAATCCTTTGTTGGTTGGTACCGGAGTATCGTTGCTTGCCATGGATCAAGGTTGGTACTGACGTTAATTGATATTTTTGAATGTAATGCCGATTCTGCGGTTGGTTCATGTTAATCAAGACGATGTTGTGACTGATTGCGTTGTGCCAATAAATCTGATGAAAAATAGCTTGGCAATCCGGGCAATCATCGCGATAGAAGAACAACACTTTTTTAGGGTGCTTAGCCAGCGTCACAACTGTTTTCTCTTTCTCAACATGGTTCACATAGCTATGACCTGCAAAGCCTAATACTGCAAGTATCACCACGATCACCGCTAGGGCTTTGCTTACTTTTTTAATCAAGGTCACTCGCTTTAAAACTGTTCCCAAGATTCTGTACATCAGTGATTCGATCCGTGGTGGTATCGAAAGTCACTTGATAAAGTACCGTCGCCTTTTGCCAGTCGTTGTCGCCACTCTTACTTTCGTAACTGACAACGGCCAAGCCTTTCATATTTTGCCCCTGCTTACTTTGCGTATACAGGTTCAGTTGATTTAACTTAGCTGAAACACTATTGCTATCACCATACGTGCCCTTATTTGAAAAGTATTGCTGATATAGATTGTCGGAAATCAAGTCTTTCACGCCATCTTTACGCTGTCCGTAGGTCTTGGGCTTGAAGTTATTCATGACATCAAAGAACTTGGTGACCACCGTATTAAAGCTAAGTTCAGCCTGACTTTTGTCTTTATTATTTTGGTAGGTCTTATAACTGTCAATTTGGGTGCTCAATAACTGCTTTTGTTGGTTGGTTTTAGTCAATTGCTGGTTAACTTGGCGCTTCTGTTTTTGTAAACGACTAATATGCTGTTGCGCCTGCTTAACTTGGCTATGTTGATAGGCATTCGCCCCTAATGACATGATTAAGATCAAACTACCAATCGCAATACTTAAAACCATGCTGCGTTTCATTTACTCGTCCTCCTTACTTCTTGATTGGCCGAGCTAACGTCACATCGCTACCACTTAGTAAGCTATAAAAGGCGGTGCCAAAGGTGCTTTCGTTAACCTTGTCGCCTACGCCACCTTGTTCAATGATTTTGGTGGCTTTGCCTTGCCACTTTCCTAGCAGAATGGCAGTATGCCCGTTGTTGCCGGCTCCCACACCTTGATTGACGATCACAATATCGCCGGCTTTCGCGTCATTTTCACTAATCTGTTTCAGATATTGATGGCTGCCTTTGGCGTCACTGGCCATCGTGCCGGTAAACCAGCCAATATTTGCGGGTACCTTGTAACCAGCCTTATTCAGGGCTAACCAGACAAAACCGGAACAATCGGTTCCGCCGGTTTTGTTAGGATTCTTTAAATCACTGCCTAAATCGGGGCTAGGGTGGGTTTGAACATAATAGAAGTCACCTTTCATACTTTCCGCGTTTTTAACAATGCTGCCACCGGAATAGCTCGGGTCACTATCGCAACCTAGCTCGGTCAGATCTCCTGAACTTGCATTATCTAACGTATTACCGGCCACGGGATCACTCGCCCCGAACACGGAATACCAGTGATCGGCATACCCGTATCTTTGGCTTAGATACCATTGTTCCGGGTTCTTACTCATGCCCTCGTAATCCATTAACCAGGCTTTTGTCGCTTTGTGCACATCCGTATACTTAAAGATCTGCTTGTTTGACGCATAGTAACTACTGTTCAATTCTTGATCGAGATAGTCCAACTGCACGCCAAGATTCGTCGCTGGTTTGTTTTCTTTGTGGGCTAAGTCTTCCAACTTATCCTTCCGACCACCTAACCACTGGGCTAAGCCCGTGGCCCCGGAACTTGAATTAACGGACTTGGGATCAAGCCGACTTTCTAGTTGTAAGACCCCCAAGATACCAGCCGCCGCTTGTGGCGTGGCACCATACTTCTGTTTCCAGTGCGCATAGATATTTTTGGCATTTTCTGTCATGCTCTTACTATCTAATTGCGTCTCTATGGTGGTTGAGTTATCACAACTGTTTTCTTGTAGCTGACCAGTAATCGCGGCGATCAGCAAGATGATTAGCAGAAGGGCGCCACCCACAATATAAGCAATCAACTTCCACTTCTTTTTCTTATATTCAAATGACAATACCTGCATTTAATCACCACTTTGTGCTTGGCCTGATCGACCTTTTTTTGGGCCGCTTGCTGATCGTTTTGGGCATTCTTTAAATCAGACTTAGCCGAATCCACCTTCTTGTCTTTGTCCTTATCTTTACTGCCATCAATCTTGTTGGCGTCATCCAACTTCTTTTGGGCGTCGCTAACTTCGTTCTTAGCGGCATTGAGACTTAACAAGGCTTTTAAATACTTAGCTTTAGGACTGTTCACGCCGGCTAACTTGGTTTGGACGGTCTGGGCATCTTGCGTATCGTTATGGGCTAGGAAGGCTTGTCCCATTCTCAATAAAACATCAGCGTTCGTCGTAAAGGATAATTGGTTATTAAGCGTATTGGTATCATAATTAACAATCGCTTTTTCGAGTTTCAATTGATCTTTTTGCTTACTCGTCGCCTTAGTTGGTAACTGCCAATCGGAAATCTGCCCGCTATCTTTGTTGGTATAAGCCGCATTGATTATCTTGTTCAATTGGCTCGGGTCAACCTTTAAAGCTTGCTGGTATTGACGATGCTTTAAAAAGACACTGACTTGCTTAGTTGCAGGGTAGCCGGCCCGTTGCATATCACTTTGCGCTTCCGACCACTTCCGATCATTTAAAGCAGTTTGAATTTGACCGCTATATTTTAATCGCGTGACCTGGGCTTGGTTCTGGTTAGCTAAGCTTTGATATTGCCGTTCGTCACTTTTATGGACTAAGCCAACGGCCAAAACGGCCACAATCGCCACCCCGGCCATACTCAACCATAATCGTTGCTTGGTTTTCTGCTGGGCCGTTTCAACTTCCTGCCATTCGTGATAGCTCACAAAGTCCTCAATCCCGTTAACCACTTCCGTTAACTCATTTAACGACGTAGCTTTAGCTACTTGTTGTAAATAGTCATCCGGGTGTTTGGCCAAGGCTTCTTGGGGATTGCTTAGTAGCCGTTCGTAGGGCGTCCCCGTCAAGCAAAACAGAATCAGTGCTTTGTATTTGGCTAAATTGCTATGCTTGTCATCATAAGGCATGAGTTCATTGGCCCGGTAGGCGTACCAAACATGTTGCATTGGGTAATACCACAGGTTAGCTGGGTTCAACGCAACGTGATACTGGCTATCGTTAACCACCTTTTGCGTCATGATTTCCTTGGCAATCGCTGACCGGATTGCTTTATTTTCATGTGGTAATTCCTTTAATGATCTGACCTTATCCGGCAAGGTATAAGTTAAAACAACCTTCTGGTCTTGCTCAACCACGTTAACTAACTGCAAGAACTTGGAATCAGTTTGTTTTAATTCGTTTAGCTCACTCAACTGGTCATATCGAAACTGATTGCGATTGAGTTCGAGAATTAACTTGTTTCCCTGTCGCTTGAACGTGCCAACCTCGATATTTAATAGCTGATTTGATTTACTCATTTAAAGTCCCTCCTTCCTCCTCGGTGGTAGTTAAAGCGTCAATTTCACTGGGAGTTAAGATCACGCGCTTTTGATAATCCGGTTGTTCGGCTGTCTCACGATTGTATTTTTCTTGGTAAGCTTCTGGGTCGATTAGCCGTAGTTCTTCTTCGGTCAACTCGACACGCATAAAGGCGCGTTGGCTACCATAGATCATCAGGGCTTCGCCTTGTCTACGGCGTTCTAGTAGCTTCTTTTCTTTATCCGAGAACGTCATACGCAATTTGGTAATCACATCATCAACGCCTTTACCGTCAAGACCAAAGAACACTTTGGTGTAGGAGTTCCCAATAATGGCTTCACCAATGTTCTGCCCGGTATCTGTCGTGCCTTCGATCACATCTTGAATTTGCTGCGTTCCGGCAATGGCCCCGGCATTGTATTTTCTAAAACGTTTGTATGCTTGATGGAAAAAGGTGGCGGCCGCTTTGTGCAAAGTCAAAAAGTGAAATTCATCGACAAACAATTTCTTGCGGCTATGCCGATCTTTGGTGATTTCGTCCCACAAATACTGGAAGGTATTCAGATAAGCCGCTGATTGGACTTCCTGTTCACTTTGTAGTGGTTTTAGATCAAAAGAAATGATTTTCCCTTTTAAGTTAACGTTGGTGTGCCCGTCAAATAGGCTGTTAGAACCATGGGTATAGCTGCCTAAGATGTAGTAGAAGTCTTTAACCCGACTGAACTTATCTGCGTCCTTATCAGCCAGTTTCTCCAACTCGTCATAAACATTGGATAAGGTCGGCCACTGATCGTCTTTAATCTCTTTTAAGCGGCTGTATTTCAAAACACCACTGTTGACGTAAGCTTGTTTAACGACATCATCAAGGATTGCCAGTTCAACTTGGGTAATCCCGGTTTTAAGGACTTCAAAGAATCCCTTTAATCGCTGGATTTTATCTTTAACTAGTAAATCAAGGTTCGTGACCGCCTCATCGGCGCTTAGGATTTCTTCGGAGAAAATTTGGAGCGGGTTAATTTTGTACTTAGCATTCGAGGTTAGGTGCAAGACTGCGCCACCCAGGGCTTCAACAATCTTGGTATATTCGTTTTCTGGGTCAATAATGTAGAGTTGATAGTCTTGAATGGCGTAGCGTAAGATTTTCTGAATCATATAGGTGGTCTTGCCGACCCCCGAGGTGCCGATAATGACTTGATTTTGATTTAGCGTCTTGTTGCGATCCAGCATATCTACGGCAATTAAGCTGTTGGTATCTTTGTTAACCCCTTCAATATCAGATCTAGGCTTCAAGTCCAAAATCTCCGCGTCGTCAAAGGGAAACATGCTGCTGGCGACTTCGGTATTACTCTCTTTATAGGTGTAATCTCCCATGAGGTTCTCGTTAATTGGCATGGTTGACCAAAATGCTTGGAAAGTCGCTTTAACGGGCACTAAGGGCTTCATCTGTAGCTTAATCAAGGTGTTCTTGACGTTTTCGGTTAAATCGTCTAGTTCTGCTAAACTGTTGGCCCGCAGATAAATGAGCATATGTTGGTACACAAATGTGGTAGAATTATCAAGGTATTTATCTAGTTGCATGTTGGCTGAATCAATATAATTTTGCAGAATCTTCTTTTTATACGGGTCGAACGTATTTAACTTCTGCGCTTCCTTATTTTGAATCGTCTTCTTGTAATAGGTAATCATTGAATTGTTACTGGCGCTGTCGATATATTGCACAATATCGATAACGCCTTTTTTGCGCTTCAATTCTGACAACCAGTTGCCATACACCCGCTTGGGATAGTCAGCAATCGCTAACACCCGAATAAAATTCTCGCCCGACTGGACGTAGGTGGGGTACTGTTCCCAGATAAACGGGAATAGTGAATGCAAGCTATCGCGATCAATCAGCTTGGTAAAGTCTTCAACCTCCGGTTTTTGTTTATTAACCGTTGGTTCACTATTTTGCCTACTTTCTTTCTTGGTTGGCATGAACAAATCAATGACCTTATCGCCAAAATTCATTTTGTTTCCCCCTATCCATTGAAATTGATTAAGTTCTTTAAAATCTCTTGGACTTCCTGACTGGTCAAAACTTTGGCCGTCACATCAAAGTCCGTTAACGCATTTTCAATATCCCGTTTAACCTGTTCGATCTTTTCGTCTAAATGAGTGACGGCTAAGTTTAAGCTTTTAACGCTCTTGTCTTTAATCGGTACCTTAACGATTAGCAGATGTTGCTTAGTTGTCATGTTTTTGGATTCCTGGACTTTAGTAAAGTGGTCCAAATAACTGGCTATGAGTTGGATTTTGAACTGTTGCTCCGGGTGGTCTTTTTGTAAGGCGAGATACCGCCGTTTGAGACCATTGAGATAAGCCGTCATATTGACGGGAATCGTCGGTTCTAAGAACTGTAGCGTGTCATCAACACCTTCACCTAAGGTACTCATGAGAAACGCGCCATAGTCCTCAAAAACGTCCTGTTGTTCGGTTTCATTAAGCAGATCAAGATTGATCCCACTAACTTCCAAAATCCCAACGAGATTACCCGTTTTGGTAACTTCGTAGTTACCATACATACCCACCACTAAACTCATGTCATCAATGGTTTCTTTGCCACCATTGATTTTAGGCGGTTGGTAATCCCAATCGAGCTTGGCTGCTTTATTGGCGGTTTTGCTCTTCTTCAAACGCATTTAGTTCACCTCGCTTCTTCGGTTTTAAATAAAACAGTTTCTGACCATTGGCATAGCGGCGTTTCAACTTAAAGTTATCCCGTACTTTAATATTCTTCCGCGCCGAAACTGGCCGAATTGTTAAAATAGCCATGACAATCGTCATGGCTAAGACAACAATCACTATTTTTATCAGGACTAAGATCAGACTATAGGGTGGGATCGCAATAAAAATTAAGCCCACTAGTCCTGCCAGCGCCGCATAGCCAAAATCCTTCAAGGTGTAGTCTTTCCAGATCCCGTAATCTTTATCTACGTTCTCTGGGAAGATAAATTCTTTTCCTTTCTTCATTTGGCAGGCTCCTTTTTAAATTAAGTGAATAGCTGTAAACCCAAGGTAATAGCCAGATAATGGCTGCCGCTAAGGCCACTAAACCAGCCACCCGACCAACCGCATGATAAACCTCTGATTTCTCTCGCGGATCGTCTGCGTCAGGCATTCTTTTGATAATAATAAATAGCGCGACACAAATCCCGACTAAAACGACCAACCCAGTTAAAATACCTTGAATCGTCTTACCAGCGCTGGTTAGCTTGCTTTTAACTTCGCCGCCGTCCGCCGCCAAAACAACCTGGGCGTTCATCAGCCCCAAATAAATCGCAGTAGCTCCAGTAGTTGCTAACGCTTTCATTTTTCTGTATTTTGACATGTTATTCCTCCTTCCTATCGTCTTCTGATGTTCGTAATTGAATTTGTTCTGCCTGCGTTTCTTCTGGCTCACGCTGATAGAACTTGTTCAATTGTTCCTCGGCAATTTGCTGGCTTGGTAATGGGTCGGTGGCTAATCTGACGTGGCCATTTTCACTCGTGGCTAAGTAATACTCTTTTTCTGACTGGCCTAACTCTTGGGTCTCTAGGACATGCAAGTTATGTTCATAACGGCCTAAGGCGTTATCAACTTCTAAGCCATAGAAACCTAAGAAACCTTCTAAAAAGCTTTCACCAAAAAAAGTTAATTCGTTTTTGATTTGCTTATATTGATGAGTTGGCTTATCACTAACTAGCTTTTCAGTTTTTTTGGCGTTCTTGCTGTCTTGATGACGATTAAACCAACTACTGATTTTTAATGGGTCGGTCTTAATCTGACGCTTAACGGTATTTTTGATTAATGCTTTCCGTACCTCGTCAATTGGTTTACCTTCCTGTTTCAATCGGTCTTGTAACTTGTCTTGATCCGTCAATTCTTGTTCGTCTTTAACCACGATAGCTTTCTGGCCATTATGAATTAGCTTGCCATTAATGCCCTGCCAGCTTTCTACTTTCATTGGATCACCTCCTTTAAATCAATCGGGATAATTGTTCTCTGGACGTTCCCCTATCCCGCCCTGTAAAATGGATTATTAGGAGGGTGACACCTAGAAGGCGTATTTCTAGGTGCTGATCCCCGTTAGCAACTCTACTGCTGACGAGGACGCCCTCTTTTTTTATGTGGTTTTTAACCCACTCTATCCCTTCATCAGATATTAATTTATTGGTACCTGAACCAAGCAAAAATTGATCAGGGAACTCTGGATGTCGTTTGATCCAGTTGCTGACATAATTTCGGCCACGCCCCAGCTTATGATTAGCTTGCGTTAGGCTGTACCATTCCTGATTGCCTGTCACATGTAAGTTCTCCTTTCTTAATTTAGTCATAGTTTAGCACTAAAAGGTGTAACTTACACCATTTATTTTTTTTACATTTAGGTTACAAGTGCAACCCTCCATCTTCATGCCGGTTTCTAGTTTGGTGTTGCCGCTGCTTTTTCGTCATTGCCCACTCGGTCTCCTTTAGTCCACGTAGTTGCTGTTTTCTTAGATAGTCTGTATTTTTCGCATATAAAGTGGTCATTAAGGCTTCGTCCAAAATATTCATCAGGTAATTTTTCGGGCTAGTTGGGTGGTAATTAATGGCCTGATAGTCCTTAACTTGAGCTTGCTTATATTGATCAAACCGCATTGCCTGTTGTTTCAAACGGGTTTGTACCATTTCAATTTGTTTTTGATCAAGCTTAGGATCTTGGCCACATTCACCGAGAAACAGTTGCCGGGTGCCATCATGTTTTAAGACCCGTTGCAGTCGATGATCCTGAATATCTTTTAATTCAATTTTACCTAACAGGTAATTCAACCCGGCTTGGTGTTGCTGACTAGTAAAGACTACCGGTGGCTGCTGTTGTAATTGACTAACCTGGTTTGCATCTAATGGCTTTAATTCTGGATCATAGTAAACCACAGCCGTATAAATTTGCTCCTTATCAATCGTCTCTAGCTTATCCAGGTCACTGTCCGGAAAAGCAGTCGTTAGAATGCTGTTGTATTGGGTTTGCACTACGGCTTTAACTTCCCGCATGACCCGTAAATTTTTCACCGCTTTAGAAATGAATTCGAGTTCGTTAGGTTGATAAGCGGCTAGCATGCCCCGATCAGTAGGCTTCAAATCGTCTAACTGGTGACCATGTTTGGCTAGTACCATGGTTAATTGCTTCTCAATTGTTTGGGCCTGCTGATTAACTAACTGCCAGCTGGTATATGGCCGCTTGGTAAACGTCAATAATTGCTGGGTTAATAAGTCACTTCGAATATCCGCTAACCGTTCTGCCAATTCGCCACCTTTGAAAATCGTTTGTTCACTATTAGTTTCTTTAATCAGTTCCCGTCGTTCAGCCGCGGTTGTCTGTTCAAAATTAAGTTCCGGATAAAGCTTTTTCGTTGCTCGTTCCACCACTTTATTTAACAACTGATTAGCTTGTGCTAGTGATGTCGTTTGCTGGTCAATGGTCAGTAGTTGTTTGGTTACATCTTCACCAACAGCATGTTTAATTAATAAGCTGTTTTTCCAATTAAATAGCATGCGCTGTTTATCATCTAAATGTTCTAAATCGACATAGGTTTTCAATTGCTGACTTAGATGACTAATTGTGTGTTTTTCAGAGAAAGATAGCTCGTCAGTTAACGCGTCAAAATGTTCATGATTTCTTATCTTTTCGTCAAGATTATGATATTTAGCTTGAGCGTTTCTTTGCGCTCTAACTTGTTGATTAAATGCTTTTCGATTTTTTCTTTGGCTGTTAATGCCTTCGTGTTGGGTAGGTGTCTCTTGAATCCCTTGATCGACAAACGATTTTTCACTAATCCGATCCGGAATATTTTTTTGTGCTAAAGACTGATTAACACTTGTTGCCCAATTATGCCGCCACTCATTAATTTTTTCCTCTTTATCCCAATCAACCAACCAAATTTTTCTTTGTTTTGGAAACCCGCTTTTGGTTAAAAGTTGCTTGCCATTTTCATCTTTAATGTACTGCGTCTTTGCTTTTAATCCCCAACTACCATCGGGGTCAAATGGGCGATTGGTTAACATCACATGTGCATGCGGATTGTCTGGGTGATCGCGATGAATTGCTACGTCAGCTACCATACCTTGATCGGCAAAATTTTCTTGCACATATTTTGTCAGTAATTCTTTCTGTTCGGATTCACTTAATTCTACCGGTAAAGCCACGTTAAATTCTTTTGCATACCGTGAGTTTGATTTACGATCTTTCTTTTCAACTTCATTCCATAATTGTTCTCGATTACTGGCCCATTCTGGTGCATTTTTGGGGGTTAAAATAAAGCTTTCTGGAATTACCGATCGGGCATAGAAATATCGGCGACCTTCTTGATCATCAAATAATTTTTCACCACTTCTATAAGCGGCACTGGCAATGGCACTGCGTCCTTTACCAGCACTAATATTACTAAAACTCATATGAAATATTGCCATGTTAGTCACCTCTTTACTTTGATTCTATGGGCTTGACTTTGTTGTCGCCATCGGCGACTTCTAATACAGGATTTTGGGGTTAGTAAAACATAGAATTCATTCTATGTGTAAGTGCGCATTGACCTCGTTTCACTCGGTCTTCTGATTCTCTTAACTTTAATTT
>NZ_BBAG01000065.1 GCF_001311135.1 Secundilactobacillus paracollinoides DSM 15502 = JCM 11969 | reverse complement strand
CGAAAAAATACGAAAACTGACGGGATTTTTATGAACTATGAATAATTCAGGCTTATTTCAATGCACGACCATATTGTCCACCACGATGCAACTACCTTGATTTTAAAAGGCCTTAATTGAAATTCTCTCCCCTCAACACTAACTACGCAACACCCGCGCAATCCGCACAAAAAAATCAACTTCCCCAAAAAATAAAAGCCCCCGACACAAGTGCCGAGCAGCTCTCATTCATTTATAAAACGGTTTCGGTTACATCACAGAAGACATGATCCGCTGAGTGGCAGAAGTCACCTTATCCATCATGTTTTCCTGTTCATTTTCTGAAGCGTCGAACGCCTCAGTATCCACAGTTTGTGCTGCTGGATCAATGGCATCAACCATCTTCTGGCAGGCATCCGCATAGTTGCGGTAAGCGGCAACTAACTGCTTGTGTTTGCCAAGTAACCGAACTGGGACACTAGCCTGTTGCAACTGATTCAGATTGTCAGTATAGGCATCAGTCCCCTTTTGGAACGTGGCCTTAATTGCCGTTAACGTTGCTTCATCAAGATCTGCAACCTTATCCTTATCAATCGCATCACTTAGTTTCGTGAAGTCGGGGTTCATCTCGCCACCCGTTTTATCAGTGGCTTCAATAATTTTAGTCAGGGCTTGTAAATAACCCGTCATATTATTTGGTTTCATTGTGTGAATCTCCTTTTTGATCGTGGCCTGCAGCAATTTTCTGGCGTAAACCACGGGGTATTATTCTTGGCCTAATCGACGCTGTACCCATTTTACCACTTCCACGATAAGAATCATGGCAATTCCAGCGCTAAGCACCACAGCCCATTGCACACCATTCAGCGGTGTTAAGTGGAAGATCGTGTTAAACCCTGGTACAACAATGGTTGCCGCCAAGAGGATAAACGCCGTTAGGATGGCCCAGTTAAACGCTTTGTTGCGAAAAAGGCCAACCTTAAAGATCGACTGATGAATGGTCTTTGAGTTAAACGCATGAAACAGCTGGATCAGTCCTAACGTAGCAAACGCCATCGTTAACGCGTCAGCATGCATCATTTCAGAACTCGTGTGGACGGGGAACGTTACGGCCAGCCAGTATACTAGAAGCGTCATGACGCCTTCTAATACCCCCTGGTACCCAATGTTAGCAAACACCCCGCCAGAAAAGAAGTTTGACTGTCTGCCCCGCGGTTTGCGTTTCATAATGTCCGGTTCAGCTGGCTCCAATCCCAACGCGATGGCTGGGAATGTGTCGGTCACCAGGTTGATCCATAAGATCTGAACGGGCGCTAGAATTTGCCAGCCAAGCAGTGTCATCACAAACAAGGTGAGAACTTCCCCAATATTGGCAGACAGTAAATACTGGAGGGATTTTTGGATGTTCGCAAAGACTTTTCGGCCCTCTTCAACCGCAACAACGATCGTCGAGAAATTATCATCCGCGAGCACCATATCACTCGCACCCTTGGAGACCTCAGTCCCGGTGATTCCCATTCCGACCCCAATATCAGCGGTCTTAAGTGCTGGCGCATCGTTCACACCGTCACCAGTCATGGCCACTACTTTACCCTGTTTTTGCCAAGCGTGCACGATTCGGACCTTATGCTCTGGCGCGACCCGCGCATACACTGCGTACTGCCGGACCTGTTTTGCAAAGGCCTCATCAGAGAGTTGGTCTAATTCTGCTCCGGTAATTACGGCGTCATCCGCCGTTGGTGTCTCTGACAAAATGCCCAACCGGACTGCAATGGCCTTAGCCGTGTCCTTATGGTCACCCGTAATCATAATTGGTCGAATGCCGGCTGCCTGTGCTTCAGTAACAGCTTGGGCCACCTCTGGCCGTTCAGGATCAATCATCCCGATCAATCCGATGAAGATCAGATCCTGTTCAGCTGACGCACTCGTGAGTTTTTCAGGAACCGCATCAACCGGGCGATAAGCGAAGGCCAGTACGTAATGCCTGAGTAGCCAGATCATGGTTGGTGGCCAAAATTGCTTCCCGGTCCGCATTCGTAATTGCGCGAACCTGCCCACGATCAGCGATTCGGGTCACCCGTTTCAACAGTTGGTCAGGCGCCCCCTTCACGTACTGCGTGAGTTGATGATCGGCTGTTTCATTAAAGGTGGTCATTAATTTCCGTTCAGAATCAAACGGAATTTCAGCGACCCGCGGATGACTCGCAATGGTGGCTAGCGGCTGTTTATTGCGATCGATGTAGTACTGGATCAATGCGGTTTCCGTCGGGTCACCAAGTAAGGTGTCACCGTCCGGCTGCCCATCGTTGTTGAGCACCATCGCCAATGCAATGGGATCTGTCATTGTCACCTTAGCCTCAGCAGCGGGCGTCAGTTGGCCGTTTTCATAGACTTGTTCGACCGTCATCTTATTTTGGGTCAGTGTCCCGGTTTTATCAGACGCAATAATGTCCGTGCTGCCAAGCGTTTCAACTGCTGGTAATTTGCGAATCAGGCGTGGCGTTTAGCCATCCGCTGCGTACCCAATGCCAGCGTCACCGTTACAATGGCCGGCAATCCTTCTGGAATGGCTGCCACGGCTAACGAAATAGCTGTCAGCAACATGTCGATCATCGTTTCTTGTCCCCGCAGCATGCCGATAACAAAGACTAACACGGCAATGGCAAGAATTAAAATGGTCAGCCATTTCCCAAGCTGCGTTAAGTTCTCCTGTAGCGGCGTCTTGGTTTCTTCTGCTGCGTCCAACATCCCAGCAATTCGACCAACTTCGGTCTGCATCCCAATAGCGACCACGACACCGGTCCCGCGCCCAGTTGTGACGTTGGCGTTCATGTAAGCCATGTTGCTGCGGTCACCTAGCGGCAGATCAGATGCCGTTAAGACGGCGGCCTGTTTTTGAACCGGCACTGACTCTCCCGTCAAAGCAGATTCTTCAACCTTCATGGTGTTGGCGGTACACAACCGCATATCTGCCGGGACAATGTCACCCGCTTCAAGATAAACAATGTCCCCCGGCACGAGTTCGTCGCTCTTAACGGTTACTGTTCCACCATTTCGAGCAACATGTGCCATCGGTGCAGCCATTTCCTTTAACGAATTAATTGCTTCTTCAGCTTTAGATTCCTGAAAAACGCCAAACACCGCATTAAGCAGTACCACGGCCAAAATGATGATGGCGTCGACTAATTCACCTGTTGCACCGGCAATCAGTGCTGCGACGATCAACACAATGATCATGAAATCCTTAAATTGGGCACCAAACTTGGCTAAAAGACTGGATTGCTTCTTTGCAGAGAGGCGGTTTTCACCGTATTTTGCTCTCCGCTGAGCCACCTGATCATCAGTTAGCCCCTGTTCGCCCGTGTCGAGTGCCTTAAAAATGTCGTCAGTTTCCCGTTGGTACCATGGTTGGTCTGCCATAAAAATATCCTCCTGTTTAACTTAAACTAGACGTTATAAGTCTCACCGTTTAAGACCTCCCCGGAGATGTTGCATCCCTTGCTGACGGGTCGGTCACAGAAGAATCCTGCTGGTTACTCCCTCATCTTTATTATATCAAAACCGGCTGCAAAAATGGTACGAGCTGCCGTCTTAATGGACAGGGGGTATCTTTTACAACCGGTTGGTTTAAAGTTTATTTCCAAAATGTATCGTAAACGTTAATTGGCAAATGACGTTTGTGACTGGTCTTGACGTACCAGCCTTCAATCGTTTCCGCTGCTTGATCACTGACGGTTTTGCCTTCTAGATAATCGTCAATGTCATCGTACCGAACACCAAGTGCTACCTCGTCAGGCAATGCCGGACGGTCATCTTCCAGATCAGCCGTTGGCACCTTCGTGTAAAGGGTCTCTGGTGCCTTCAGATAGGCTAATAACTGCTTACCCTGGCGTTTATTCAGCCGCCAGAGTGGCGTCACATCCGCGGCACCATCACCAAACTTAGTGTAAAAGCCTGTCACCGCTTCGGCAGCGTGATCCGTGCCAACAACTGCTGCGCCATTGGCACCAGCAATCGCAAACTGCGCTGTCATTCGTTCACGTGCTTTAATATTGCCTTTGTTGAAGTCACTGATCGTTTCTGAATTAGCCTCGACTGCGGTCGTCATTGCGTCCGTGGCGGGTTTAATATCCACCCGTTCCACCTGGTCTGCACCCATGAACTCGATGGCCTTCATGGCGTCTGATTCATCAGCTTGAACACCGTAGGGTAATCGAACAGCAATAAATTTGTAGGCGTCTGATCCAGTTTCCTGACGAAGTTCCGTCATGCTAGTTCTGATAGTTTACCAGCTAACGTGGAGTCTTGTCCACCAGAAATACCTAAAACTAATCCTTTAAGGCCAGTTTTTTTAAGATAGGCCTTTAAAAAATCCACACTACGCCGGACTTCTGTTTCTGGATCAATTGAAGGACTGACCTTCAACGCGTCGATAATCTCTGCCTGTAATTTTCTCATACTTCGTTACTTCCTTATCTGACTCAGTCTAGGATGGCATCTAACGCCGGGCTAATCGCCAAAGTCCAACTTCTTAACGTACTCGTGAATGCGATTGATCAAGTTCATTTTATTATCCCAACACTTTTGTGACAAGTCGACTGGGTATTTTTGCGGATTAAGATCGCGTTTATACTCTGGCCACAACGATTCTTGATTTTCATGACAGCCCTCCCGGATGTCATCCAGATCCGGTTGTTGGTAAATGAGACGGCCGTCTTCAAAAATCGGTTGGAGTACTGGCCGCGCATCAAAATCGGTCACCGTCTTGTTGATGTACGTATAGTTAGGATGGAACATGTACAGCGAGTCTTCATTGCGAGGATCTTCATCCCACAGCGCAACGAAATCGCCCTCCGATTTACCATCGGCCTTTTTGGTGATCCGCCAGACCTGCTTACGACCTGGTGTCGACACTTTTTCAACGTTGTTAGACAACTTGATCGTGTCTTTTAACTGACCGTGGTCATCCTCAATCGAGACCATTTTATAAACTGCACCCAAGGCGGGTTGATCAAACGCGGTGATGAGTTTCGTCCCGACACCCCAAACGTCGATCTTAGCCTTCTGCATTTTCAGCGACATGATGGTCTTTTCGTCAAGATCGTTTGACGCATAGATCTTCGCATCTGGAAAACCAGCATCGTCGAGTTGTTCCCGCACGCGCTTAGAGAGATACGCCATATCGCCAGAATCGATCCGGACGCCTTGGAAATTAATCTTGTCGCCCATTTCTTTAGCGACCCGAATGGCTGACGGCACACCGGATTTAATGGTATCGTATGTGTCGACGAGAAAAACGCAATCCCGGTGGGTATCCGCATAGGCTTTAAACGCATCATAATCATTGCCATACGTCTGAACCAGCGCGTGGGCGTGGGTCCCGCTGATCGGAATGCCAAACAGCTTGCCGGCGCGAACGTTCGATGTTGCATCAAATCCGCCGATGTATGCGGCGCGAGTCCCCCAAATGGCCGCATCGAATTCCTGTGCCCGTCGCGTCCCAAACTCCAAAATACCATCGTTACCCGCAACTGAACGAATTCGAGCAGCCTTCGTTGCAATCAGTGTCTGGTAGTTTACAATGTTTAAAATCGCCGTTTCAACCAGCTGACAGTCAGCCAATGGCCCTTCAATCTGCATGATCGGCTCGTTGTGAAACACTAGCTCGCCTTCGACAGCGGACCGCACCGTGCCCTTGAATTGAAACTGCCTTAAATAATCGAGGAATGCTGGAGAAAAATCCTCGTTTTCTTTTAAATAGTCAATATCACTATCGGTAAAGCGTAAATTTTCGATATAATGAATAATGTGTTCGAGGCCCGCAAAACGGCGAATCCGTTTTTAAATGGCATATCTCGAAAATACACTTCAAAAATGGCCTTTTTATTTTGAATCCCTTTCTCAAAATAGGTCTGAATCATACTAAGCTCATATGCATCCGTGTGTAATGTGGTACTATCATCTGGATACTGCTTTGCCATGTCTGCTTCTCCTTTATTGCGTTAATTAGTCACTATTTTATCATTAAACACGAGTGTCGTCATTTAAACTGATGAATATCAAACAATATAAAACGAATAGGTGATTTTTTTGGCCACAACATTTAAGACAATTGAAATTTTACAAGTACCTTTCATTAATACGACGCAGCGTCATTTTCTAAAAGCCGTCGAAACACGTGTCTCTCAACGCGAAAATATATTTGTGGTAACGGCCAATCCGGAAATCGTCATGTATGCGCAAACGGATTGCCACTACCTGTCACTCCTCCAAAATGCAGACTACGTGACACCAGACGGCATCGGTATCATCAAGGGTGCTGATATTTTAGGGACAACCCTGCCGGAACGTATTACGGGCTATGATGTGCTTGTTGACTTGCTAAAGTGGGGGAACGACGCGCACAAATCAGCCTACTTTGTTGGTGCCAAGCAGGAAGTGATTGACGCCCTAACCCCCATTATTGCTCACGACTATCCAAATTTAACCGTTAAAGGCATGCGTAACGGGTATTTCAATGACTTCGCACCCATTGCAGCGGATATTGCCGAAACGCAACCTGACATGGTATTTTTGGCTGTGGGCTTTCCTAAACAGGAACAATTAATTGCCGATTATCGCCACCAAAATAACGGTCTGTGGATGGGTGTCGGTGGTAGTTTTGATGTGCTGAGCGGCATGACAAAACGGGCGCCGGAATTCTTCATTAATCATCATATTGAATGGCTTTATCGCCTGTTGAGTGAACCCACGCGGTTTAAACGGATGTTGGCTTTACCACGATATTTGCGAGCCGTTCGGCGGCAGAAGCGTGATGAGCTGGATTGATTGCTGCGTTGACAACAGGGTGTTGTGTTTTGTGGTTATTGTAAAGAAAAAGATTGGGAAAGTGGGTTGCGCTTTCTCAATCTTTTTTTGTTTGGGTTTACTTTTGTTTGATTTATCTGAGTGTATTTCTACTGTTACCGTGCCGAAACGTGCTCCTGAAGACAAAGACCTGCACATAAGGGGAAGTTGGTACAAAGCCAAACCCAGGCTTTATACCAACTTCCCCTTATGCTCCGGTCTTTAACCGTCTTCTTCCACACTCTTTACTTTTCCAAATAAAACTCAAACCTCTCCCCAACATACTGGTCCGCACATACTCAAATGGTGTGCCATCCTGAAGGTAGGAGATTTGCCAGAGACGCAGAATGGCGTCACCGCGTTTAATATCCAAAAATTCGGCGATTCGTTCTGAGGCCAATGATGCCGACACATTTTGCTTTGCTCGTCCCGGAATCAGATTTTTCTTAGTTTCCAGTGTCCGATACAACGAGTCCGTTACTTCCGGCTTAGATAACCCTTCAACCACCGTTGCTGGAATCGTCGCCACTTCAAAACTAATAGGTGTCCCGTCGCCATAACGGATTCGCTCCATCCGCAAGACCTGATCGCCGTCTTTAAGCTTCAGCTTTTCGGCTTCGCTTAACGAGGGACTCATCACGTGGTAAGAGACCGTCTTACTAGATGGTTTCTTACCCTGAGCCAGCATGACATCCGTAAAGCCGGTCACACCGGACATCTTTTCTTGCACCTTTTGGTTCGCTACGAAGGTCCCCGACCCGACGAATCGTTCAAGGATGCCTTCTTCAACCAATGTTTGAATCGCCTGACGCAACGTCATCCGACTGACGTTAAACTCAACAGCAAGTTCTCGTTCTGAGGGAATGCGGTCGCCAACGGACCACTTACCACTCTCAATTGAGCGCTTAATATCATTATGAATTTGAATATAAACTGGTGATCCCATAAAACCAACGACCTTTCTGATCTCACTAAACAGTTTCGTCGGTTGTAAACTTCCGGCCGAGACTGTAAGTAGTCTGTAGATTAAGGGCCCGGTCAAAAACGTTTAAGTCAGCATCTTTACCTGGTTCAAGCGTTCCCTTTTGTGTCAGGCCGAATTCTTCAGCCTGATTAACGGACGCCATCTGGACGGCATCCGCAATATCACAGCCGGTAAAGCTCATGATATTGCGGAAGGCATCGTCAAAGCGGAGCACAGAACCCGCTAGATTACCGGATTCCAATCGTGCTTGTTTATCCTTAACAATGACCTTTTGGCCACCAAGTTCACTGATTCCCTCAGGCATCCCTTTCGCCCGCATAGAATCAGTCACTAACTCGATTCGTTCTGGTCCCTTTTGTTCATACGCTAATTTGATCATGTCTGGGACGATATGAAACCCGTCGCAGATCAATTCAGCGTACATATTATCTTCAAGCATTGCGTGGCCGGTAACACCCGGCTCACGGTGTTTAAATTCACGTTGTGCGTTATATAAATGTGTCACGTGGGTTGCACGGCTAGCTAGCATTTGTGCCCGTGTGGCGTTGCTATGGCCAACTGAGGGGACGATTTTGTGTGCAAGACAGTAGTCTTCAAACTTAGCCGCCCCATCGTCCTCTGGCGCGTACGTAATCAATTTAACCAACCCGCCCGACAACTCGTTCCAATGATCAAGCAGTGAAACGTCAGGATCCTTGATATACTTTTCTGGCTGAGCACCCTTGTAAATGGCCGCGATAAACGGCCCCTCCAAGTGGACACCCTGAATCACAGGATTTTTGGCAGCAGCTGCTTTGATTCCTGACATGGCGTGATTAATATTTTCTGTCGACTGGGTCATCGTGGTTGGAAAGACCGTTGTGATGCCTTCCTTAACCATGTCGTTCACCATTTCGTTAATTTGGTCAGCATCGCCATCCATTGCGTCAAAACTGTAACCACCATGAGTATGCACATCAATGAAGCCTGGAACGATCACCTTCCCGTTAACGAAGGTCACCTCATCATTTGGCAGTGCCCGGTACTCGCTCATGGGGCCAACCGCCTCAATTTGTTCATTAAACCGTAAATAACCGTCAGTAATAACGTCCTCACCAGTGTAAATCGTAGCGTGCTTCAACACAGTACTCATATCGTCGTTTCCTCCTAAATCATTCGTCATCAGGTCAACAACTATATTGTACACCGGTATAGACCAAAAGTCTATTCTTCGTTATTCTTACTGATTGTCGCATCGATGCCCTTAACCACGGCGGTCATAAACCCATTTTCCTCCATAGACAGTAATCCGGCCACCGTACTGCCGCCCGGTGACGATACCTGATCGATCAGTGCAAACGGATTTTCATCGGACGCCAAAACCATTTGCGCTGACCCCGTCACCGCCTGTGCGGCAATCTGAGTTGCTTGCGCCTTAGTCAACCCGTATTTAACGCCAGCTCGGCTCAGCGCATCAATGAAAAGGTAAACGTATGCGGGTGAAGACCCAGCAAGGGCAGAAAAGGTCGCAAAATCAGCTTCAGGTAAAACCGTCGTACTCCCAATAGCATCAAACAAACTGATTGCCGTTTGGGCTTTTTCGCCGGTTAATTGCGCATTACCATGAACTGCTGTCATCCCGGCCAAGATAGCCACGTTGAGATTAGGCAACGTCCTTAGAATTGGCAGATCGTAGCCCGCTAATTCTTCGAGACGATTCAGTTCCAATCCAGCAACGATTGAAATCAAAACCTGTTTCTTGGCGTCCAGAACTGGTTCAATGTCATGCAGCACGTCAGCTGCAACGTTCGGTGTGACGGCTAAAACAACATAGTCGCTTTGCTGAACTAACGCGCGATTATCAGCAATAGCGGTGACGCCTTTTTTTGCTGCAACCGTTTTGTACGTCTCGTGGGCGCTGTGCACCAGAATGTCTGATGCAGCAACCGTCCCCTTCTTCAACAGACCTGTGATAATAGCCTGAGCCATACCACCGACCCCGATAAAGCCAATTTTCATGTTCGACCCCTCTTTACTGAGCATGCTCAATGTATTATTGCTAATTCTATTATACCAAAAAAGTGTGGCGACTATCGGCGGTTTGTTCATTAATATAGCGGTTACATAAAACACTGTGCCCGCTCTGTAAAATGCCGTTTGCTTGTATCCAGTTCAGCTGGACCGTTCTGTACCAATTTCGAGCTAGACCACTAGTCTCAATGAGTCACGAAAAAAGGGTAAAAAAATCAGTCACACACCGTGACTGATCTAGTTGGGATAGCTGGGTTCGAACCAGCGCATCACGGGATCAAAACCCGTTGCCTTACCACTTGGCTATACCCCAATAATAGAATGGATGGGAGTGGATTCGAACCACCGAACCCGAAGGAGCGGATTTACAGTCCGCCGCGTTTAGCCAGACTTCGCTACCCATCCAAAAGAAACTATTAAAAAGAACATTTATAATCATACAATAGTCTGTATAATTAGTCAACCCGAAACCGAATTGAATTGGGATAGCTGGGTTCGAACCAGCGCATCACGGGATCAAAACCCGTTGCCTTACCACTTGGCTATACCCCAATAAAGATGGATGGGAGTGGATTCGAACCACCGAACCCGAAGGAGCGGATTTACAGTCCGCCGCGTTTAGCCAGACTTCGCTACCCATCCATAAGTGATGACCTGAAATAAATCAACTTCATTATAATACCAAAAAACAGGGTTAATCGTCAACCATTTTTTGCAGTTTGCCGGTTAAAGGGTCACAATTCGGTTCGTAATTGCCACTCTTTAAGGAAACTGTCTGTCAGCCATTCATGCCGCCGCTTTGTCCCGTACCCGACCGCTTGATCATAGTATGTCGTGCCAGTAATCAGCCGTGGCGCAGGATGAATATGCATGTGACCAAATAAAGTGCGTTCAACCCGATATTCAGCCAGGAGATCCCCCAAATGACGACTACCAAGCATGGCAATCATCATATTCCAAAATCGGTCATCCTGCGTAATATGCAAGTACTCCGGGCGTGGGACAAAGTGCGTCATAAATAACACTCGTTTATGATCGTGAGCAGCCAGCGCCAATTGCGCGCGTACCTGGCCTAAAACAAGCTGCATGCGTTCAGGGTCAGATAATGGTTGTGGAATCGCACTATCTAACCAGTAAGCTCGTTTCCACTGGGCAAATCGGTCCTCGGAGCGATGCAGACTGTCCGCAAAACTATAGTCGTACCAGCCATTGTTACCAACTATCCGCCAATCAGTGCCGCTAATATCCATACTTTGGTTGTGCAAATACGTTGGATCAAGCGGTTGTTCAAGTTCATCGAATGACACGCCATTCACCATATCATGATTCCCCGCAATAAACCGGACCGTAATGTCAGGAACAAACGCCTGCAAGCGTTGCACGTAGTCAAGACTCTTATCGAAGTGGTTAAAGAGGTCCCCCGCAATCAAATAAATGTTGACGCCACGTTGCATCAGCCAGGTTCCCTGTAATTGAATCATCTCAGAAACATCAACTTGATTAATATCAAAATGATTGTCACTTGTGAGTGCTATCTTGACCATTATTGCTCACCTCTCTAGCTTGATAGCCATTGTGTTAACCGCGGTTAATCCGGTTCTTTAGACCGCATAAAAAAAGTTGCGTCACGAAATATCGTAACACAACTCTTTGTGATTTGTATTAATCGACACCTGCCATCAGGCGTTTGATTGGTTTAACCATAAAGAACAGGATAATGGCAAAGACGATAGAGACAATCCCGATGACTGTAAAGTATTGGACTTCAGTCCCTGGGGTGTAATACTTAACTATTTGTGAGTTGACCGCTTGGCCAGCTGAATCAGCTAAGAACCACATACTCATCATTGATGACTGGAATGCCGCCGGCGCTAACTTAGTCGTGACCGACAATCCAATCGGTGAGATCAGTAATTCGGCAATTTCAATGATTGCCCAACTCCCAACCAACCACCATGGACTAACAAGTGCTGACGTCCCATGCATGCTGACTGGAATCACCATGAACAAGTATGAAATACCAGCAAAAATCATCCCGATAGCAAACTTCAGTGGTGATGATGGTTGCTTCTTGCCTAACTTCGTCCAAAGGGTGGCAAAGATTGGGGTGTAGATCAAAATAAATAACGGGTTCAATGATTGATAGTTAGCAGGGTTGATGGTAAACCCACCAATGTGGTTTTGCGTTTGCGACTGGGCAAACATTGCCAACACAACCGAGCCTTGTTCCTCAATTGACCAGAAAATCGCAGCTGCAATGAACAACGGTACGTAGGCCCAAACACGAGATTTCTCCGTTTTTGTAACCTTCTTGCTCGTCAACATCATTGCGAAGTATGCAACTGGTGTCAAAACGGCAATGATACTCAAGAGCGTAATAAAGTTGGCGATGTTTAAAGCACCAAAGACCTTCATGATCAAGAGAATTAAGATGAACGCGATTGCCCCGATCGTCACTCGGAAGGATAACTTCTTAGCATCCCCTGGTTCCAACGGGTCATCAGGATAAAGTGAATCCTTGCTCAAATACTTATTCCCACCATGCAGGTAGAAAATCAGGCCAAAGAACATCCCGATAGCGGCTAATGAGAAGCCGGCGTGGAAATTAAATGATGTCCACATCTTGCTGACTGCCCATGGCGCAATCAATGACCCTAAGTTGATCCCGAAAACGAAGATGGTAAATCCAGAATCCCGACGAACATCTTCTTCGGTATAGAGAGAACCAACCATTTCAGAAACGTTAGGCTTCAACAAACCGGTCCCAATCGTAATCAAACAAATGGAGATAAACAGAGCAATCTTTCCAAATGGTAAAGCCAGGCAGATATGCCCAAACATAATCAAAACCCCACCATAGAAGACAGTCCGTCGTGAACCCCAAATTCGGTCACTCAGGAAACCACCTAAGACAGAAGACAAATAAACTAAAGAGCCGTATATTGACATCACACTGGCAGCCAGGCCCTTGTCCATGCCAAGGCCACCCTTTGCAATTGAGAAGTACATGTAGTAGATCAGAATTGCTTTCATACCATAATAACTAAACCGTTCCCACATTTCAGTAAAGAACAATGTGGACAGGCCATGCGGTTGGCCAAAGAATGAACGGTCAAGTTTGTTATCGTTTTGGTTTTCCAAACCTGATACCTCCAAACATCTCTCACTTAAGTAAGCCCATTTATTTACCAAAGTGAATAGAAAAAGCCGCGGGTAATCCGCAACTCATAATTTTCTAATTGAAACATACAGAGTATTATACCCTCTTAATGAAGGTAACGCAACGTAGTCTCTCTTAGAAACAAGCCGGATTCCGCGACTTAACGCCGTTAATATGGAATGAAATTTTTTTCGAATTATGGCAATTTAACTGATTAACTATTCATTCACCTTATTTTTATCTAATTCGCGCATGGTAAATTTAACCAGACTTTCACCGTTCAACCAAGCATAAATATCATCAGGAATTTGTTCAACCCGATCATGAGCAGCCGTTAGCTGTTCATAGTGGTAAGAAACTTGAGGTGCGACTAATACCAGGTCGCTATCGTCCATTTCCTGTGGCGCGTTTAAAAAGCTTGTTGACTCAAATGTAATATCTGTATGGTAAGCTTCGGTGGACCGCATTGCAGATTCTTTTAACAGTTGGCTAGAAATGCCGCTACCGCATACAATAAGTACTTTTGTCATGATGATTACCCCCAACAGTTTGTTTATCGTTTATCATTTACGTTTTTGTTCACAAACATAGGGTACCACCAATTTCTATATACCACAAGCTTAAAATCTTAATTAAACCAATAAACAACAGGTTTTCTATATCTATACCAATATTTCAAATGTACTATACCATTTATTCGATTGGCAAACAAAAAAGCCACTAGATTATCTAGTGACTTTCATCAAGTAAATCAAGTGCCGGCTGAGGAGCTCGAATCCCCGACCCTCGGTTTACGATACCGATGCTCTACCAACTGAGCTAAGCCGGCATTACAATATTACTGACTCCGGCAGGCGGGCTCGAACCGTCGACAACCTGATTAACAGTCAGGTGCTCTACCAACTGAGCTATGCCGGAATAATATATAG
>NZ_BBAG01000064.1 GCF_001311135.1 Secundilactobacillus paracollinoides DSM 15502 = JCM 11969 | reverse complement strand
ATCCTAACATTTCAGCCAGAGCTTATTACACGTCCCCCTTGCCCTACGAATGTTTCAGCAATAGAAACGAGACCAACGTCGCAAAAAGCACTCACCACACTATCAAAAATCAACGACCTGCCATCCCCGACAAAAAGCCTCAAAAAATCTCACCGAATTACCGAAATCGCCAACCGATCATCCTTATCAAAAAAGTGCGGTTCCGTCCAAGTCGTCATCATCTCGTCTGTCAACTGCAACTTACGGACGCCTAACCGATTATAAGGTTCATAGTAGTAACTCAAAGTTTCCGGACTGGTTGCCGCCCGGTAAACGGAATAGTTTTGCTGGTAATCAAGCATCTTAGGCACACTCACGCTATTTAAGAGGTGCCAAAGACTCACAATGGCTTCGTTCTCATCAGCTGACCGGTCGATTCTTTCCTTGTAGTACGCAGCACGAATGAACCGTGAGCCGGGGGTGTATGACCCAGACGGTACCTTTTTACCAGAAAAATTACCAGTCGTCACACGCGCGGTGTTTAACGGCACCTTCCGTTCGACAAAGTCATCCGTAAACGTCATGTACTGATCAAGCTGCTTAAGTTGGCGTTCAAAATTATAGGCGTTCGTCAACACACCCAATGGATTTTCAATAATGCGCAACGGCTGGGTCGACGTCTCGATTGCAACAATGCGACCAGTTGTCCATGGCCACAAAGTGCAGTTCAGGATGCCCATACGCGTGCTTAGCGTGTTCACCGCTCATCATCTGAATCTGATGAATGTGTGCTTCAATGTCTGCTACCGAGCTAAAGTGGCCCAGCAAATAAAGAGGTAACTCAAACGGTGCGATCGAGATTTTTCCCGGATCTGGTTCCGCAGCAAACTGGGCACCGTTAGTAAACGTCAATTTTTGAACAGTTAACCCCTTTTCGTTGATGCCATCTGAAATGTCGATTTCATTGTCATGCGCACCACCGCTGCCGAGAATCGCATACTTGTTTTCATAGGTCTGATCATCAAAAATTGACTGCCACTGATACGCGCGCGGCACAAAGACTGGACCCGCACCCAAATTATGCCAATCCATCGTGCGACCCAGGACGTGCGTGCCATCAAGCGCAATCTCATAAATACTCGTACACATATTAAGCGTCCTTTCCCGTTGCTAACTGTTGCAGCGTTTTGGTAAATTGGTCATCGATCTTTCGTTGGATCGCTGGTGGGATCGTACCACCAGGTTGTTGTTTTAAATAAATTTCTGCAACCTTTAAATAGGTAAACATGATTTGGCTGACATCTAAATGATACTGGCTTGCCAGCTTGAGGGCCAACGCAAATCGGTTGGGGGTATTCAGATCAGCGTATGGACTTTGATATGTCATTTAAAGAATCTCCTGTCGTCGCTGTGGGGGACAGAATTGGCTGTTACCCACGCAAAAAAGTTAACCATCTTCCTAATATAGACCTTTAATTATAGGCGAAGACGGCTCATAATAAAACCAATATGACTTTTAACCGCCACCAGGCTCTAAATGGCCCCTGAGGTGGGTCAATAGGGATCATTTGTAAGAATTCAAACAAATTCTTGGGTTCCTCTGCAATCAAATAAAAGTGTATGTTAAAATGAAAAAAGGTTATTTACACAAAACATAATGATGAATGTAACTATCAAGGGAGATACAGTGCAATGAACGAGTGGATACGCAATTTACATAAAAACCGGATTTTCTCACTGTTAGTGTGGTTGATCGCCATCTTCGTGGCCATCGTCATGCTGCCTAACACGAGTAATCTAGTTCAAGAATACGGCCAGCCCCAATTGGCGAACAATAGTCAGCCAATGGTTGCTTCGGCCATTCAATCAAAATGGGGGCGCAACGTTTCCAACACATATAACGTCACTGCAGTCTTCAATAACCCATCGGGCAAATTAACGACGACACAATTAGCCGCCGTTGATAAGACCATGGAACGACTTGCAGGCAAGGAAGCCACTTACGGCATTAAAGACGTCCGCACAATGGAGACTAATCCGACCGCTAAGGACCAGTTCCTGTCAAAGGACGGGTCAACGGAGATCGTTAAGTTAGCTGTTTCTAAGGATCAAGGCAGCATGAATCTGATTGCCAAACAATTGGATGAACAAATCCAAACGACTGGGTTGAACACATACGTCACTAGTCCGGAGATCATCAATAGTGCCGCCAGCGAAAAGATCAGCCAGGCAACCTCTGTGGCAACGGTCATTGTCTTTATCCTGAGTCTGCTCATTATCGGGATCGTATTTAAGTCTCTGATTGCACCGGTGATCTCCACCCTATCAATGTTGATGATGTACGCAGTCTCGCTCAGCATTATCAACAATCTTGCATCACGCACAAGTTTCCCATATTCAGAATATCTGCCACTAATGGTCATGTTGTTGACCGTTATTTACGGGCTGATTGGCCACTTCTATCTCTTCAGAAGTTTTAAAGCGCAACTAGTGGCTGGTGTCGATCGGCAAGCGGCTGTCAAAAACAGTATCCGGTCGATTCGAACCTTTACGCTCGCTACGGGCTTAACCCTTGCTGTGATCTTCGGTGGGTTCTACTTCTTCAAGTTCTCCACGTTGCGTTCAATGAGTGGTCTCGCCATTGTGGCGTTGGTCACCATGATCGGTGTCATCACCATTTCATCGATCTTCTTGTCCCTGTTAGGCGACCGGTTCTTCTGGCCAGCCGTTGACGGACAGCCTAAGGGATACGGCTTCTGGAACAGGTTAGCCAAATTCGGCTTGTGGCAACCCGCAATCGCATCGTAGTCGTGGCTTACCTGGTTGGTGCGTTTGCATACGCTTACCATGACAAACTGAACTTCTCTGCCACGGACACTTTAGCCACAACACAAAATGCGGTGGCAGGCAATAAAGTGGTTTCCGCCCACTTCGGTGCTGGTCAAACAACGCCCGTTACCATTTACGTCCAATCTAAGACGCGCTTAGATAACGAACGTGCCCTGCTGCAACTGGATAATTTGACCACCAAATTACAAACGATGAAGGGTGTTTCAAGTGTCACTTCGCTCACCCAGCCGAATGGCCAACCCATTAGTGAATATTACGTCACGAACCAGTTAAATAATTTAAACCTGCAGCTTAAAGGGGCGACTGATCAGCTGACCACCATCAAGAGTGATCTCAATACTGACCGGTCTGAGTTAAACGCCGTTAAGCTGCAACAGGAAGCCGATAAGATCTCTAAGTTAGCTTCCAAGACGTCGCAACTGTCTTCCGATACTGACACCGTGCATAGCCAAGTGACTCAGATTGCTGGCCGTGCAAGCGTGACCCAACGGAGCAACGCTTCCAAGCTCGTTCGCCGTTATCAACGGTTATTGTCACTGATCAACACGCAGTTACAGACCGTTGCCAGCAACATGGAAGTGCTGAGCAGCGAAGTATCCAGCAGCCGATCAACTGCTGAGAACACGCAATCAACCGTATCCAGCTATGCGTCACAGCTCAAAGTCATTCAAACGAGTTTTAAAAAATCAACGACGAGCTTGAATGGTCTGATTCAGTCGTACACCAACATCTACAATTATCTGTCTGCACTTCAGGCTTCTGATGCCGCCAAGGTGTACTACATTACCCCTGAACAGTTGACCAGCACGACGTTCCAGCATTCACTATTAACAAACAGCAGTGCCAACTACAAGACAACGGCACTGACCGTTTACCTGAAACAGTCGGCCAACAGCACGATACGTCTCAGACAGTTGCTCATCTCCAATCGGAAGTGAACACCCAGCTTCAGGGAACTGCCTTGAAGGATGCCAAGGTTGCCTTTACGGGTCAACCAGTGGTACAGGCAACGATCAAGCATAACTTCCACCACTATATTGGCTGGTTAGCCCTTCTCGTTGCCGGCGTCCTGTTCATCGTTCTGGCAGCCTGAGTCGGTCAGTGTTGCAGCCGCTCTACTGGTTGCTCACGTACGGCCTGTCTGTCATTGCCAGTTTCCAAATCGGCGAATTGATCAACCGCTTCGTATCTGGAACGGCTGACTTCAACTGGCAGGTACCGCTCATTGCGATGGTGCCGATCATCACCTTTGGCGCGACCCAGCTCATTGAATTAGCGCTGGATTACCGTCGTAACGAAGCACCACTGCTCGACTGGCTGTTACCAGGATTAACCGCAACTGGTCAATCATTCAGACACCGTCTATTCGGCATCATTGTCGTTTGCCTTGGCCTGTTAGCAGTCAACTTTGGGCCGTTAACGCAAGCTGGTTTAGTTGTCATTGCAGCCGTCATTGTGTTTAACATTGCATTACCGATCATTGCAGCTGCAGTTGGTAAGCTCACCGTAACGCTTCCTCAACACACACGAAAGCATCGTGAGACGACAAAAGAAAATTAATACCATCTGAAAATAGTGCATCACAAAAGCCCCTGAAACAGATCCTAACCGATCTGTCTCAGGGGCTTTTTGCTGGTTGTTTACTGTTCGCCCATCCGGGGCTGTTTATCTCTGACATCGTAACGAATCTTGCCGTCGTCATTAATGCCGTAGAGGGTTTTCTTGCCGTCTGCGTCAAACGGGCCCATGTTCACTGCGGGTTTACCGTCCACAAGGTCAATGCCGCGAAAGGCTTGCTGAACAAAATCACGGAACACATTCATGTCATTTAAGACGCCTGCCATCTTTTCGGCTGCGCTGGGCAACCGATAGCCCTCGTCCAAGAAAGCCTTCATAATTCTGACACCAACATACGTCCGGAAATCGTACATTCGGGCCTTTTGCGGATCCGTCCTGTCCATGGGGGCAATGCACCCCTTTTGTTCCCAGTAACGTAACTGGCGGGTCGACACACCAGTCATGGTACTTATTTCACTAATTCTGAATCTAAACGACTCTAGATTCAGCACTTCTGGCAGAAGTTTCTCTAATGCGTTATCGATTGGTCGCACCTCCGAGCATCATTTCATTATCTATTATTTCACAGACGTTACGTAAATTACAAATTCATTCTAACCTTTTAATCGCATTGAAACTGGTTTGTTACAGAACTGACACATTCTACCGGTAGTATGGTACTCGTACATAATTAAAGAAAACATAAACTATAGAACCTAATTGAGGAGTTTTAAATCTTATGAAGAAGTCTGTTGTTAAAGGATTCATTACGTTAGCCACTGTTATTGCCTTTGCGATCTTAGGTATTGCAGCTAGTCACACCACCGCTCATGCTGATACTACCGATAACGATCCATCGTTCTCAACTGTATTATCCACCGCTAAGTCAAAGCTTGGCAAGCCATATGTTTGGGGCGCTACTGGTCCTTTATCATTTGACTGCTCAGGGTTTACCAGCTACGTTTACAAAAAGGCAGCTAACATTACAATTCCACGGACTGCCCAAGCACAATACAATGCTTACAAGCACGTTAAGGGTTCCGCTGTTAAGAAAGGCGACTTAGTCTTCTTTGGCGGCAGTACTTCAAGCATCAGCCATGTTGGTCTTTACATTGGTAAGGGGCAAATGATCGATGCTCAAAACCGCGGCGTCATCACTGAAAGCATTTACGCCCCTTGGTGGCACAAAGTTGGTTACGCTCACGTCACTGACATGAACAGCTAATTTAAAATTCACATAGAACTTCTCAACAAAAGGCCTCAGAACATCACGTTCTGAGCCTTTTTAGTGGCTATTCTTTGATCATTTGATAGTGGACGATGCCAACTTCTAAGAAGGCCTCACCGACTTGCTTAAACCCAAGCCGCTTATAAAAATCGACCGCAGTCTCCTGCGCGTTCAGTGCGACAGGCTGATTGCCTAACTGTGCAAGGACTGCCTGCAGAAGCGCAAACGCATACCCTTGGTGCCGGTCTGCCTCTAACGTGGCCACCCGCTGGATATGGGCTGGATGGACCGTCTCGTTTAACCGGGCCGTCACCACTGGCTTTCCTGCGACATAGCCTACAAAGTGCGTCAACTGTGCGTCCTCTCCGTCAAACTCTAATTGTGGATCAATGCCCTGTTCCGTCACAAACACTGCCTGGCGAATGGCTGCCGCATCCTGGTAGACTTGCCCCTGATTACCCCGTTCTTGTTTGATATCCATTTACGCTCACCCTTCTCACTTATAATGTCTCATTTTAATCACAAGTCTGGCTAGTCGTCAACGACCGTAAGCACTTACACCAGCTTTTAACTGCGCCTATGCTATACTTGTGGCAGATAATGCTCAGAAAGTAGGCGACAGCAATGCAAACGCATCACATTTCGTTACTGACAAAGGACGCGGCGCAAAATATTCAGTTTTACACCAAGACCCTGGGTTTACGGCTGGTTAAGAACACCGTTAACCAAGAAAACATTCATATTCGACACCTGTTTTATGGTGACTATCTCGGGACCCCAGGTTCAGTGATCACCTTTTTCGTTTTACCACTCCTGGGACGTCGAACTGATGGCAACCATTACATCAACGGCTTCTCACTAGCAATTCCGACCGGTAGTAAGGCCTTTTGGCTCGACCGCCTGTCAACGGCGGGCTTTGACCCAGAAGCGACTGAGACCGGCTTAAAATTCCTTGACCCGGACCTTATCCCTGTCACCATGATTGAAACGGAAGAAACGTTAACTGAATGGCAGATCAATCCGAGTAACGGCATCTCGGCTGACCATCAGATTACCCACTTTTTGGGCACCGAACTGCACGTACCAGATGTCGCTGCAACCACGGACTTCTTCGCTCAATTAATTGGGGCCGACGTCAGCGATGACGTCGTTCATCTTGACCGTCACGCCAGCATTAAGGTCTTTCCAACGACCAACTTTGAACAAGTCACCCGCTTTGGCCGCGGCAGTATCGACCACGTCGCCCTGAGAGTCGCCGATGAAGCCACCCTACTTGCCCTCTACCAAAAGGCACAAGAGCAAGGCTGGGACATTGAAATGTACCGCGACCGCGGCTGGTTCAAGAGTCTCTACATCCGCGAACCAGGCGACAATCGAATTGAATTTGCAACACCGACCCCTGGCTTCAGTCTGGATGAGCCGATCTTAACTATGGGCAACAACCTTGGTCTGACACCGAAGTTTGAATCCCACCGGCAAGAGATTTTGGACTACTATGCTAAGCAGAGTGTGGATTTTCATGACGGAGACTCGAATTAGAGTGTGGAAAGGGTTAAAGACTTTTCACGTAACGTTCTTTCTAATATTGGGTGACAGTCCGTTGCATTCCGCAATTTGGCACTCCGTGTGGTGGCTCGCGACTGAGCTAACTCGATTTCCACTGCGTGTCTCTCGAGTGGATCTCAGTCGTCTCGCACATCAGTAACCGACCAAAGTACGGTCGCTAACTGATGTCGACACCACAGCTCCGTGCCAAATTGCTCCATTCCACTGACTATGAGCTTACTTTTACTGCTAGTTAAACATTGCAATGGCGTTAACCCTAGTTTGTAAGGAATCCGCCCGCGACTGCTAATAAAGTCATCAACAGCGATGCTTCTCACAATGTGCTAATCGCTGGCAACGATCGATCAACAGCTTTCATGACACCGCTGCCGAAAACTTTACATCCATAATGCCTAATACAAGTACCGTAGCGTAGTGGAGCTGTTCGGCATTGCAGGCTGTGGTGTCGGTATTAGTTAGCGACCGTCTTTTGGTCGGTTACTAATACGGGAGACGTGGGAGATCCTTGAATTTCTAGTTTATATTGCGGAAACGTGTTCCGCAGGCCAACTCCCTACTGTGTAAAGCAACTTTGCCAGCAATTCAAGAACGGAATTTCCGGCAAAGTCGCCTTACACTCCGGAGTTAACCGGCCTGCTCCACACTCTTACCTGCAGCCTGCATGGCCGAACGGCGCAACGAAGCGAACTGATCGCACTATTTGAATCACTCAACATTTGAAAAACTATTCGTTCCATTACGTTAACTAGAAGTGTCCACCCTCGGGCCAACACAATATCACTTAAAATAAAAGGTCTCAGCACCCCCACTAACTCGGGATACTGAGACCTTCTTTTTATCCAAAAACCATTAAGATCTACTGATTATAACTCTCCACAACAATATCGTCATCCGTCAGTGTCAACCGCGTCAGGCTGCCATTTGCTGGCGGGTACTCAGGTCATACTTACCGCCCGCATAGCGTTCCATCAAACTTAAAAGCGTGTTGCCGTGGCTGATAAGCAGCACGTTGTCGTTATCTTTCAAGGTGTTGTTTGACCGGATCAGCTCAAAGCCCTGATCCACACGTTGCCAGTATTCATCATTGTTTTCAGCCTGGTGAAACGGGTCAGCGTCTTTCAAATAGTCCTTTGCTTTACCGATCGAATACTTGGCAACAATGTCCTTAAACGTTGGCAACCCATGTGGGGCACCAGCTAAATACCAAGCTTGCGACATATCATTGCCCTCAAAGTACCCGTAAAACTCTTCCCGGAAAAAGGGTGCCGTTATTGGATCAGTTACTTCTGAGGCCTTATTTGCGGCCAGAATGAGCTTAGCTGTGTCCATGGCCCGCGTCGTATCGCTGCAGTACGCCGCATCAAAATGGACGTCCGCCAACCGCTCGCCAGTTGTTTTTGCCCCATCGATTCCCTTTTGGGTCAATGGAGAATTGCTCCAACCTTGCAGTTTATTATAAATATTAAAATAGGTCTGTCCATGACGCACAACGTAGAGATTCAGTTTAGTCATCAATCGCACCTCCTGCTTATAGTTATCCTTAGTATATCATTTTATTTCAACCGTAAGAAGGCGCTTACTAAATTGTCTGCACAGTTCCAGATTGCGCTTAGCATACAGATTCAAGCTTAACTACGGCTTAATATTTTAATAAATTCACAGGGGCACGCCTGCAAACTACTGTAAAATCTGCTAAACTGGTAGTCATATTTAAATAACGTGCAATGCGTGAAGAAAGGGCTATCATTTTGGAGTTACTTAAACGCACGTGGCGACGAACAAATACGCGAATCGGGTTTACGACCTTACTGGTTATTTTGTTTTGGTTAAAAACCCTGATTGCCTATTTTGCTGATTTCAGGATCACCCTGAACGATCCGCTTCAGGTCTTCTTGTACCTCACCAATCCGATTGCTACGACAGTCATTTTGTTCAGTCTGGCGCTCTATGTCAGACCAACACGACTTTTTTACACCTCAGCACTGGTCCTTGACATTTTAAACACTGTGCTGCTGTACTTAAACGTCATTTATTACCGTGAGTTTACCGACTTTATGACCGTGTCGACCATGCTCGGATATAACAAGGTCAATCAAGGGCTTAGCGGCAGCTCAATGGCCCTCACTTCGATCCATGATATTTTCTTTTGGCTCGACCTCGTTGTGGTGGTGATCCTGCTTTTAACCCGCCGCATCAAGATGGATGCCAATAAATTAAACTGGCGTGCCAGTTTTGCGGTCACCTCAATCGGATTCCTGTTGCTCGGTCTGGATTTTTCAATTTCTGAAATGAACCGGCCCCAACTGCTGACCAAGACGTTTGACCGGTCCTACATCGTCAAATATCTCGGTATCGACACGTTTACCGCCTATGACGGTATCAGTACCCAACACAACAACGATATCCGTAAGAGCGCCAAAAAATCTGAATTAACCAGCATCCTCAAATTCGTTAAGGGCCACTATGCCAAACCGAATAAAAAGATGTATGGCGTCGCAAAAGGGAAAAACATCATCGTGATTCACTTGGAAAGCTTCCAACAATTTCTAATTGGTCAAAAGATCGATGGTAAGGAAGTCACCCCCTTCCTCGACAAACTCTATAAGAGTAAGTCCACAATTTCGTTTAATAATTTCTATAACCAAGTCGGTCAGGGGAAAACCAGTGACGCCGAAAACATGCTGGAGACCAGTAACTATGGGTTACCACAAGGCTCATTGTTTGCCCAACTCGGCAGTGAAAACACCTTCCAGGCCGCACCACAAATTCTTAAACAGCGTGCCGGTTATACCTCCGCTGTCTTCCACGGAAACGTGGCCAGCTTCTGGAACCGAAACAACACCTATAAGAATATGGGCTACCAGTACTTCTTTGATGCCAGTTACTACGATACTTCTGGTGATAAAGCACTCGGTTTTGGATTGAAGGATAAGCTGCTGTTTAACGATTCCATTAAGTATTTGCAGCACCTGCAACAGCCGTTTTACGTGAAGTACCTGACTGTCACAAACCACTTCCCGTTCAGTCTCGACAAGGAAGACGAAGATCCAAACTTCAAGGCACCTGACACTGGGAGCAAGACGGTTGACGACTACTTCTTGACCGCCCACTACCTGGATCAATCCATCAAGGAGTTCTACGGTTACCTTGAAAAGAGCGGCCTGGCAAAGAAGTCGATCATCGTGCTCTACGGTGACCACTACGGGATCTCAGATTCTGAAAACAAGTATCTGGCTAAGGTCTTAGGTAAAAACGCTGACGACTGGACCGACTTTGATAACGCCCAGCTGCAACGGGTGCCATTGATGTTTAACATGCCTGGCACAAAGAACGGCTACATCGATCACACGTACGGCGGTGAAATTGACGTCTTGCCGACCCTCCTGCATTTGATGGGCATCAGCACCAAACGCTACATTCAGTTTGGCACCGACCTGATCTCGAAACAACATGACGATGTCGTGGCTTTCCGAGATCAGGATTGGGTCACCGATAAGTACACCTGCATCGCTGATCAGCTGTATGATAATCGCACGGGTAAGGTCATTCAGCCAGATAAAAAGACCAAGGCTTGGCAGAAGCGGATGCAAGCCAAGGTGCAAAAAGAGCTGACGTTGTCTGACTCTCTAAACCAAAAGAACTTGCTGCGTTTCTACCATCCGAAGGGCTTTAAGGCTGTAAATCCAGAAGACTATAACTACTCTGATGGCTTGCAAAAAGCGGAGAAGATCGAAAAGAAACTGGGAACGAAATCAACAAGCTTGTTTGACGAAAACGGCAAGAAGTCGACCCAGTCAGACTTCTCAACGGATGCCCCAGAATTGAAGCATAAGACCACTGATTCTAACCGGATCAAAATTACGAATCCGGATGATAATAGTGCGTCGGATGGGAAGTAGAGTGTGGAAGGAAGGCGTTTAGGGGGCGGAGCGTAAGTAACTCTGACAGAAATGCCTAGTCTTGGGCATTTGTGTCGGAGTTGCTTACGCAGTAGCCCCCTGCCTTCCTGGAACACGTTTCAGCTATGTGGCTTCGGAGAGCACGTTTCGGCTATGTAAATTCGAAGCGCGTGACTTCTAACGCTCTGTAGCCTTTATCCACTGACAATAAAGCACCAACATGTACCACAAAAAAACGCCTCGTTACTCGGGGTGTTTTTGTTTGCAGTCATTCATGTTTTTTTCAGTGCACCATAAAAAGACAACTGCAAGTTCCCCCTATCCTTAGTCAAAGATAGCAGCTGACTTGCAGTTGTCTTTTTATTTGTAGCTTATTTTTTTAAAAGTTGCTGTCTTTCTAGGCCACCATGCCGAAACGAGTTCCGCGAGGCAAGGGGCGGCCATGTAACGGACTCTGGCAAAAAATCCAGACCCGGGATTTTCTGCCAGAGTCCGTTAAATTCTGCCCCTTAACCGCCTCACTTCACTCTCTATCTCTTTAACGCCGTACTATGCAACGGTCCTCTTCTATCAGGGAATAACGTTTGCATAATCGAATTAATCGCAATTGGTGCTTCGCCATAGCCGCTCGCAATCAGCGCTTGTTTACCGTTATACGTCACGCCGTCACCAATAGCGTAAACGTTTGGCACGCTTGTTTGCATCGTTGAATCCACCTTAAACAAATGCCGGTCTGTGTCCAGATCCAGATGCCAAGCATCCACGACCTTATGATCTGAGGTGAAGCCATAACTCACGACCACATCATCAGCCTTGACCGTTTCCAACTCATCTTCTGAATGCATCTTCTTCAAGGCCACGTTTAACCCATCGTCAGACCTGTCAATGGCCTTGATAAGGTATGGCGTACGTTTCACGATACTAGACGCTTCCATCTGGGCCACACTGTGTTCCAAAGCACGGAACTGGTCACGCCGGTGAATCAAGGTGACTGACTTTGCCACTGGCTCCAGCATTAAGGCTTGGTCAATTGCAGAATCGCCACCACCCGCAATTAACACCCGGTGGTCACGGAAATGTTCCAGATCACTGACTGAGTAAAACAATTGGTGACCCTCAAAATCATCCGCATTATCGATTGCCAATTTTCGTGGTGAGAACGAGCCGTTTCCGACCGCAATGACGACTGCTTTACTATGTGTCGTTTCCTTATCAGTCACAATGTCAAACCCGTCCGCCGTTTGCGTGATGTCAGTCACATCCTGGTTTAACTTCAAATCAACCGGGAAGTTCTTCAACTGTTCGACTTGTTGATTGATTAACTTTTGCGCTTGAATCCCAGGGATGCCGGCAACGTCTAAAATCGTTTTTTCGGGGTACAATGCACTGACCTGCCCGCCAAGAACGGGGAGACTTTCAATCAGTTGCACGGACGCTTCACGAAGCCCGGCGTAAAAGGCAGCAAAAATTCCCGCAGGACCGCCGCCAATAATTGTAATTTCATAGTTGTTTTCCAATTCAAACGCACCTCTCACCTATATATCTCGTTGTTTTATTTCACTCATCATCTATCGTAGCGGAAAATGGGTTCTAATTTCAATAAGTAATTCTCCTAGTTTTCATCATATTCCTCAATTAATGATGCGTTGGCCCTGCAACGTCCTGACTTCTCGTAACCCTGCATTGATCAAAACGAAAATAGCGATCCATCCGACAATGATGATCAACCACTTTTGCAGGTCAAACGCGCTAAGAAACGCAACTGGTGGTTGCCAATCCCAAGCTGCGTGAAGCAAAATGGCCAGAACATAAAACCGTAAAAATTTGGCTCGAACGATTGTGGCGCCCTTAACCGGTTTGCGTCGTTCCTTTGCTAAAATGATGGCTGCCCCGACAATTGCAGACCAGATCGTATGCGTACCAATGGATTGCCAACTCCGGACAAACAGTGTGATCAGTCCAAACTGGCTGGTATACCCAGAGGTTTCAAACACGGCAAAACCGGCGCCCACACAAGCGCCCACTAATAACCCGTTGAAAATATAATTTAACCGAAACGAATTAATAAAGTAACCAATGATCAGCATCTTGGCCGTTTCTTCAATGAAGCCGATTGCCAACGCAGACATAAAGTCTGTCCCATTTCCCGACGGAATGATTTCGTACAAGACCATTGTTGCCACCAGCGAGGCAATTCCTCCAATGAGAAAGACCTCCGTTGCCTGAAACACTGAAATATTTTTATATACGTTAATTTCAAAAAACATAATGGCAAGCGAGAACGGTACCGCAAGTGAGCCGATAAAAATCATCCCGGGAACGGCCTTGTTACTATGAAAGACAAGGAATAATAGCGTTAATAAGCCAAAACTAAAGCCTAACAGGGCCAGTACTCGGGAAAACAACCAGGGTTTAACGGGCGCTGAGGAAACGGCTGCCAAACTTGGCGTTGTCGTTTTGGTGCCGACAATGAACAATGCGTCCCCTTCCTCCTTCTCATGATGCTTAAAGACTTCCGAAAACATGCGGAAAAGATGGATTTCAACCGCTTCGTTTTCACCCGTCCAGTCATTTAATTCCTTGGTGGCATCGTCTAAAATATTTTGCCGATGTTTACGTTGCTTGAGTTGCTCGTCTGTGAATTGTTGTTTCACGAAGGTCACCTCTTTTGGGTTGTTTGATGGAATGGTTATTTTTTCTGTTTGACATATTTTTTTAAATTCGTCTCGTTTTTGGCACGATACTTCTGTCTGGATACCGTTTGTAAAGGGCGGTACTAGACTTTTCTGATATCGATTGCTGCTTGCTGCTGACTTTCTCGCTACATTGCCGAAACGTGTTCAGCAAGGCGGCCATGTAACGGACTCTGGCAAAAATGCCAGGTTCAGGCATTTCTGATATTGATTGCATCTTGCTGCTGGCTTTCTCGGCCACATTGCCGAAACGTGTTCAGCAAGGCACGGGCTAACGTGTAACGGCGC
>NZ_BBAG01000063.1 GCF_001311135.1 Secundilactobacillus paracollinoides DSM 15502 = JCM 11969 | reverse complement strand
CTCGATAACCATCGATTGGTGCTTGAGTTACTGCATACCCCTTTCCAACTGTACCATCTAGTGTCGATGTTTTAATTAACTTGCCGCTAACGTCCTGGTAATTGACTGTGAGTGTGCCAGCTGGAACGCCTGTAGTCTCTTGGCCAATTGCTGAATATAACAAAGTAATCGTTTGTGGGGTTTCTGTTAACGTCCCGTCTAGTGAAGCCGAATCTGGCGCAACACCGATGGTCTGATAACCATCGATTGGTGCTTGAGTTACTGCATACCCCTTTCCAACTGTACCATCTAGTGTCGACGTTTTAATCAATTTACCGCTAACGTCCTGATAATTGACTGTTAATGTACCAGCTGGAACACCTGTAGTATCTGTTCCAATTGCTGAATATAACAGTGTAATCGTTTGGTCTTTATCAGTTAGTTCACCATTCAAAGATGCTGAACCAGAAGCCACGCCAATGATACGATACCCATCAACGGCTTCTTGTGTGACGCTATAAGAATTTCCTACAGCACCAGTTAAGACCACACTAGATTTCACCTGTTCACCATTCACGTCCATGAAGTTAACTGTTAAGGGCTTAGCAATGTTCTCTGAAAGACCAACTTTCTGATAGCTGACAATGACCGTCTCATCTTGAGGATCAGTAGTCGTGGCCGTTAAAGCACCAAAACTAGTTATACTACTTGCCGCATACCCATCAATATGTGGTGTATAGACTGTCGCATCCGTGACGTCTGGTGTCCAAACATAGTTTCCTGAATCAGCGTCATAATTACCCGTCCAAGTAACTGTTTGTGTATTCGATGCTGGCGTTTCATCCTCAGGACCTGAATAGTTGACTGTATAGTCTGTCGTCACTTGAATAATTGTTGGCTGATAACTCACAGTCTCAGTCTTTAAAGTTGGTGCAGTTGGTATCACAATTGAAAAGGCCGCGCCACCAATGTATTGAATTGGCTGTGTATTATTGACCGTCCCATTGGCGTTTAGGCCAACATAGAATGTGTAATCGGTTTCAGTGACATCTTTTTGCAGAACCCAGGCTTGACCACTTGGGTTATCTGAATTCAACGTACTGTTTCCGTAGTGGCTGAAGCCCCACCACCTAGAAATTGTATCAGCTCTTCATCCGTCCAGTTATCAGGTGAACTAGACGTGATTGCGACTGTGTTGTTATCGTATACTTCTTTTTCTGCTGCATATGCCGCGTTATTTGGTTCTTGATTCTCAGTCGCTGTTTTTAAATCCGAAATTGCTGTCGCATTATCAGTCTCAGCCTGTGCAACCGTCTCAGCCAAATCATCTGGTGTTGTCGTCACAACTTTCGGATCATTTTCTGTGACAGCAACACCCGTGTCTTTAGCTGTATCAACAGCATTCTGCAGATCAGACGAGCTGGTCTTTAAACTATCAGTATTTGTCGTAGATGCACTAACAGGCGCTGTCTCAGACGGCGTCGTTACTGTCTCTTCTTCTGTTGCTGGCGTTGATGTAACTGGTGTCTCAGTGACGTCACTACCATCATTGGTATCGTCAGTGCCTTCCGACTGAGAACCGCCAGTAGTTCCCTCACTTATATCATTGGTTTTCGCAGCACCACTGGTTACCCCGCCTTGTACAGTCGTTGACTGAACACTCGTAGTAGCTGCTTGCGCTTGTTGCGGTAATGTAAACAGCACCATGCTCCCTAAAACTGCGGTTGATACTAGTAAAGTCTTGGTCCAGCCAGACTTTACCCCATCTAGTTGTTTATTTTTCATGTTTAGTTCCCCCAGTTACCTAATCCCGTGATAATTTCCAATATGACATTCCACCAGTAGTGTACCATATTGTTGGGAAAATAAAACGCTTATTCCAAAATAATATATGCCTTGGGAAAAATTATTTTTGCTCGAAAACCTTCTAATAAGGCGATTAATTTTGCCGGTCCTTCGAATAACTTTCCGTTGACAAACCTATCCCGCGTGAGTAGTCTTATCACCAATCAAATACCGTCCATAAAAACCAATGATGTGGAGATCAAGATTATTGTGCACGTAAAGAGAGTCGTCGTCGCTGAGAGTACGGCCGAACGCAAGTAGTTAAATGGACCACAGAGGTTCCGGCGAAAGATACAGCATGTATTGATTACCCGGGAACGTTCAGGCATACGTCAGTTGTCGGAGGTGTGAATACGCACCTCGCTAAGGGTGGTCAAGGGGGAAACTCTTTGACTGAAGTAAGGTGGCACCGCGGCATAAATCGCCCGTCCTTATCTAAGCGCTAGCTATGCGTTTGGATATGGACGGGTGTTTTTATTCTCTCAGACTAAAGGAGTAACCAGCATGAAACGATGGCAGTTCTAATCACCAGTACCCACACATGTCAAACAAAACTATATGAGGTGACAAATCATGAAATTAAATGACCTAAAAGAACGCAGTGTTGGCTACCCAGCCGTTCCCGTAACCCTGCAATTTAGCATGCCAGACTTTAACCCAGTTGATATCTTTAACGCGTTGAAGGGCACCAACGACCCTGGCTTTCTCCTTACTGGGAAGCCAAAGGAAACCGAAGACGGGTATACGCTGATTGGTCTGGGACCGACCCACACCTATACCTACCGGGATCACATTTTGACCGAGGAGGAAGCCGATGGGCACACCCTCATCAGCAAAACAGATTTAAAACCGATCCTCGAAACTGTCTTAGCCGAAAATAAAACACCAAAGTTGCCCGACATGCCGCCATTTACCGGCGGCCTCGTTGGCTACTTCAGTTACGACTACGCGAAATATGCAACCACCGCATTGCGTGAAGATGTAGCTGACCCAATGGTGTTGGACGATGCTGACTTACTGCTCATCAAACGGGTGATTGCATTCAACCACCGAAAAAAGATCGTCACCCTGAGTCAAATCGTGGCCACAGATAAGCTTGACGACGAATACGAGGCTGTCATGGCACAGTTAACTGACTTAAAAGAAACGTTACTGGCTAGCACACCAAAACAGTTGCCTGATTTTCGGTTAACTAAACCATTCCACTTTCACTTTAGTCTCGAAGAATTCACTGAGAAAGTTGCTGATACCGAAAAGCACATCGTGGATGGTGATATTTTCCAACTCATTTTATCTAACCCGCAACAGGCAGAAATGAGTGGGTCGCTCCTCGGCGTTGCACCAACGCTGTTTAAGACCAGTCCCTCACCCTACCAATCTACTTTCACCACCGCGACTTCGAAACGTTGGGTGCGTCGCCTGAAACATTGATCACCAAACGCGATGATACGCTGTTCACCTATCCGTTGGCCGGTACCCGGCGCCGTGGTGACACCCCAGAGGAAGACGAAAAGTTTGCTCATGAATTGCAAACCAGTGAAAAGGAAAAATCAGAGCACAACATGCTGATCGACCTTGGCCGCAATGATTTGGGCCAAGTGAGCCAATTTGGTTCCGTTCAGGTGACCCAAACACGAAACCTACTGAAATTTTCAAACGTGATGCACCTTGGATCAACCGTTGAAAGCACCGCTAATAAGGATGCCAGTGCCATCGATATCGTCAACGCTGTGTTACCTGCCGGCACGTTATCTGGTGCACCGAAGATCTCTGCGATGCAGATTATCAGCAACCTTGAGAATCGCAAACGCGGCGTTTACGGCGGCTGTCTTGGCTATCTCGACTTCAGTGGTGACCTAGATCTCTGTATCGGCATTCGACTAACTTACCGCAAAGGAAGCAAGATCGTCGTCCACTCCGGTGCCGGCATCGTTGCCGACAGTGTTGCCAAGTATGAATATCAAGAATTTAACAACAAGGCCCGTTCCGTGGTGAACGCCATCAACGCCGCCGACAAGGGAGGAATCGCACATGCTTTATCTAATCGATAATTACGACAGTTTCACGTATAACTTGTATCAACTCATTGGCACACTCACCGAGGAACCCATCACCGTTGTGAAAAACGACCAGATCACAGCTGACGAACTCGCCGCAAAACAACCAAGCGGCATTATCCTTTCTCCCGGTCCTGGCCGCCCTGAGGATGCCGGCAACATGAACAGTATTCTGGAAGCCTTCATCGGCAAAGTGCCCATTTTAGGCGTTTGCCTGGGGGCATCAAGCGATTGGTGAAGTCTACGGTGCCCAAGTGATCCACGCGCCAAAACTCATGCATGGCAAGCCATCTCTGATGACACAGCAGGGCAACGACAGCATGTTTGCTGGCTGCCCGGCACAGTTCGAATGCGCCCGGTACCACTCACTAGTGATCGACCCAGCTACCTTGCCAGACAACCTGAACGTCACGGCCACTGCTGAGGATGGCACGATTCAAGCCGTTGCCGATGACGTCAATCAAGTCTATGGTGTTCAGTTCCACCCCGAATCGATCATGACGGAACATTCAGTTGGTCAACAGATCATAAAAAATTATTTAGCGCAAATTCCTATCGCAACAGCGCTTCGCGGCCTTGCGTAAAAAATAGTTTCAACAAACTTGTCGACATCTATCTTAGAAAGTTTTAATCTTATGCCAATCAAATAATTCGTCCATACAAACCTATGATGTGGAGATCAAGATTACCGTGCATGTAAAGAGAGCCGCCGTTGCTGAGAGTGCGACCAAACGCAGGTAGTTAAATGGACCACAGAGGGTTCCCCCGAAAGAGTATCAAGTACGGGGAAACGCACAGACATGCGTCAGTTGTCGGAGATGTGAATATGCATATCGCTAAGGGTGATGGTATCGAGAGTAGTCTCATACTATCAAATTAAGGTGGCACCGCGGAATTCAAATCCGTCCTTAACTCAGTACACACTTTGTTGTGTGGGCTGATGTTATGGGCGGATTTTTCTATTCCAAGGGAGATCTTACAAATGACAATCAAAACACGATGGCAACTCCAGTTCGCATCACTTCATATCGCACATGACACTCAAACCCAATCCACTGGAGGAATTACCCATGACAATGACAATCGAAAATGCAATTACTAAAGTAGCAGCTCGTGAAGACTTAACCTTTGATGAAATGAACGACGTAATGAACGAAATTATGGACGGCAAAGCAAACGACATTCAAATTTCCAGCTTACTGACTGCCTTAACAGTGAAGCACGAAACCGTTGAAGAAATTGCCGGCGCTGCTGATTCCATGAGATACCACGCCTTAACCTTCAAGGCCGGCGAACCGGTCCTTGAAATCGTTGGTACTGGTGGTGACCACGCCAACTCATTCAACATTTCAACCACGTCATCGTTGGTCGTGGCCGCAGCCGGCACGCCCGTTGCTAAGCATGGTAACCGGGCCGCTTCTTCTAAGAGTGGTGCCGCCGATGTCCTCGAAGCCTTAGGCGTCAACATCAACGTCACCCCAGAGACCAGCGAAGAGATCTTAAATAAGATCGGCATTTGCTTCTTATTTGCCCAAGAATATCACCAAGCCATGCGCTTTGTGGCGCCGGTTCGTAAGACATTAGGTATCCGGACGTTGTTCAACATCCTTGGCCCACTGGCTAACCCAGCCCACGCCGGCATGCAACTCTTAGGCGTTTACGATGACAACTTACTTGAACCAATGGCCCACGTACTCAACCAATTAGGCGTTAAAAACGCCTTAGTCGTTCACGGTACTGACGGCTTGGATGAAGTTTCCATCTCAGCCCCAACCAACATCGTTGAGGTGCGTGGCGACGACTTCAAGTCCTACACCATCACCCCCGAACAATTTGGGTTGACTCGGGCCACCAAGGCTGACATCGTCGGCGGTACCCCTGAAGATAACGCTCAGATCACCCGCGACATCCTCGCCGGCAAGAAGGGGCCTAAGCGCGATATCGTTTTAATGAACGCCGGCTTAGCCCTTTACACCGCTCACCCAGACATGACCATTGAAGATGGCATTAAACTTGCCGCTGAAATGATCGACACTGGCAAAGCCCAAGCAAAGCTCGAAGAATTGATCACCTTAACGAAGGGAGCCCAAGTCGCATGATTTTAGACGATCTCGTGGCAGCGACCAAGCGCCGCTTAACCAAAGAAAAGCAAACTGAATCACTTGAACAGGTCAAAGCCCGCGCTGCAACAGTCCCTACCAAGGATCCGCAACAATCTACGACCGCTTCCTAGAACCCGGCATGCACCTGATTGGCGAAGTCAAACAAGCCTCCCCGTCAAAGGGTCAAATTGCCACTGACTTTCCCTATCTCGACATTGCCAAGGACTACGACCAAAACGGGGTGACCGCAATTTCCGTTCTGACCGAACCCGACTATTTCAAAGGGGACATCCGCTACCTTGATGAGATCACCAATGAAGTCACCGTACCCGTACTGCGGAAGGACTTCGTTGTTGACGACTACATGCTGTACCAGGCCAAGGCTGCCGGTGCCAGCATCGTCCTCCTCATCGTCGCCATCCTGACCCCGCAGCAACTACACGACTATTTTAAAGTAGCAACTGACTTAGGCTTGGCCGTTCTGGTTGAAGCTCATGATGAAACCGAAGTGCAGCAAGCCCTCGATTTAGGCGCCAAAATGATCGGCGTTAACAATCGGGACTTGAAGACCTTCACCGTTTCCCTGAACAACAGTTTGAACCTGCGCAAGCTCGTCCCAAACAACATCGCCTTCATTGCCGAAAGCGGCATTCATGACCGCGATAACATCGCAACGTTAGAGGCAGCAAATGTCAATGGTGTGCTCGTGGGCGAAACGCTCATGCGCGCCGATGACAAGGTAGCTAAGATCAACGAGTTATTAGGAGTGACCGTCAATGACGCAAATTAAGATCTGCGGCTGATGCGTGACCAGGACGCTGACGTTATTAATTAAGTAAAACCAGATTTTGCGGGCTTCGTTTTTGCCCCAAGTCGCCGTCAGATCAGTCTGGAAACCGCATTACGATTCCGACAGATCATCGACGACTCGATTCCTACCGTGGGGGTGTTCGTCAACGCGTCCCTCGACGAGATGCTGACCGCCTTTCGTTCCGGTGCGATTCAAGTCGTGCAGCTTCACGGCAACGAGTCTGAAGCAACCGTTCAAGCATTAAAGGATGCGGGCGCCAAGGTGTTCCAAGTCTACAAACCAGACGAACCGATCACCCCGACTGCCGCCGATTACACCATGCTAGATAGCGGGGCCGGTTCAGGTATCCCACTTGACTGGAAGCGCGTACCGCAAGCCAGCCACCCCTTCATTCTGGCTGGTGGCTTGACCCCGGAAAACGTCACCGAGGCCATCAACACCGTTCACCCGGACGTCGTTGATGTTTCCAGCGGTGTTGAAACTGACAAACAAAAGGATCCAGCAAAGATTCGAGCAATCGTGACCACTGCTCACAATAACTAAACTAAACAACTGAGAGGACCTTTCCAATGACCGAATTAAATCTTGAATTGAACAAAAACACCACTGGCCGTTACGGCGAATATGGTGGCCAATATATTCCCGAAACCTTAATGAACCAGCTCGATCTGATGACCCAAGCCTACGAGCATTACAAGAACGACCCAGAATTTAAAACAGAATTGCACGACCTGCTCGTCGATTACGCCAACCGGCCTTCATTACTCTACTATGCGAAGCGCATGACGGAAGACCTCGGTGGTGCTCAGATCTACCTGAAGCGTGAAGACCTCAACCATACCGGGGCCCACAAGATCAACAACGTGATCGGCCAAGCCTTACTTGCGAAGCACATGGGCAAAACGCGGTTGATTGCCGAAACTGGTGCTGGCCAACACGGTGTTGCCACCGCAACGATTGCTGCCCTGTTTGGGATGGAATGTGAAGTGTTCATGGGCAAAGAAGACACTGACCGCCAAAAATTGAACGTTTACCGGATGGAATTACTCGGTGCTAAAGTGCACCCCGTTACCAGTGGGTCAATGGTCCTCAAAGATGCCATCAACGCGGCGTTACAAGAGTGGGCTACCCGGGTCGATGACACGTTCTACGTCATGGGCTCCGCAACTGGTCCTCACCCATACCCACTGATGGTTCGGGATTTTCAAAGTATTATCAGTCAAGAATCAAAGTCTCAATTAAAAGACCAGACTGGCAAATTACCAGACATGGTCGTTGCCTGTGTCGGCGGCGGCAGCAACGCCATCGGCAGCTTCGCCAACTACATTGACGAGCCAAGCGTGCAACTCGTTGGCGCCGAAGCCGCTGGTAAAGGCGTTGATACGAACTTGACCGCCGCCACCGTTGAACGGGGTTCCGATGGGATCTTCCATGGTATGAAATCCATGTTCCTGCAAAACGAAACGGGCCAGATCAATCCCGTTTACTCCATTTCAGCTGGATTGGACTACCCTGCGTTGGCCCAGAACACGCTGCCTTAGCCGCATCAGGCCGAGCACAATACGTGGCATTACCGACGATGAAGCCGTCGCTGCTTTCGAATACATTGCGAAAACAGAGGGGATCGTTGCCGCAATCGAAAGCTGCCATGCCGTAGCATACGTCCAAAAGATCGCCCCAAAGATGCGGAAAGACCAAATCATTGTCTGCACCCTATCAGCCGCGGTGACAAGGACGTTGCTTCAATTGCCAAGTACAAAGGAGTCAATATCGATGACTAGTAAATTAAAACCACTTTTTAACAACAACAAAGCTTTCATTTCATTCGTTGTCACAAACGACCCTGACTTTCAAAGTACGGTCAATAACGTTGTCGCACTCGCAAAGGGCGGCGCCGACATCGTTGAATTAGGCCTGCCCTTTTCAGACCCCGTTGCTGACGGGCCAGTCATTCAGGCGGCAGACATTCGTGCCCTGAAGGCAGATCCAGATATTGCCACCGATACCTTCTTTGACATTGTTGAAGCGATTCGGAAAGAAACGCAGGTGCCATTAGTCTTTCTGACATACCTGAACATTCCGTTCCAGTACGGCTATGAAAAATTCTGTGCCCGCTGTGAAGCACTCGGGGTTAACGGCCTTGTCATCCCTGACTTACCCGTTGAGGAACGCGGTGAGATCGACCCATTTGCTGCTAAGCATGGCATCGACATCATTCCACTGGTGACGCCAACCTCAGCCAGCCGAATCGAAAAGATCGTCTCCAAGGCGACCGGCTTTATCTACGTGGTCTCCTCACTTGGGGTTACTGGCGAACGGACTAAGTTCGCTGATGACCTCAACGACCTTGTCACTCGCATTCGTGCTGTGACCGACGTCCCAACCGCTATTGGGTTTGGGATCCACACGCCGGAACAAGCCGCTGAAATGACTGCCATTGCCGATGGTGCCATTGTCGGGAGTGCCTGTGTCAACCTGGTTGCTGAATATGGTGACCAAGCACCACAAAAATTAACGGATTACACGAAACAAATGAAGCGGGCCATTGCTGGTCAGACCAGCAACGCCTAACAATTAATAAAAACCAGCGTTCCGATATGTCGCAATTGATTGTGGCAATCGAAACGCTGGTTTTATTAGGAAAGAAATAAGTAGAGAAACTCGTGGCGGGTTAACGATACACGCGGTGCATCAATCACCGCATTTCCTAACCCTTGATGCCAGTATAGGGCGTCATTGTAAAGAACTCATGTTGTTCGTGTAACGATTGTTTAAAGGTTTGCGCTAATCAGGGCAAGCGTTGGCATCACCCCATCATCATATTTTTAATTCCCATCACAATGAGGAGCACGCCTAAAATCGGTACCATGTATTTATTTAACTTCTTTGAATCCAACTTCGTCAAAATCATCGGCATGACAAACGCCCCAATGATCGACCCGATCATCAGTCCGATACCGGCGGACCAAACAACGTTACCGGTACTGATGTGACACACGATGCCCATAGCAACGATTCCCGTGAGTGTATACGCCGAGGTTGCGGCGGCGTTAGTGAAGTCCAAACCCATGAAAAGCAGCCCTGACATCACTGGTGCACCGCCGCTCAATCCGCCGATACCGCACATTAAACCGCCTAAACTGCCAAATAACCCTGGCGCCACCTTGTTAAAGACAGCGCCATGGTCGTTTGGCCGTTTGCCCTTCTTTTTGAAGACGCGCAGCACAAACTGCACCCCGATCATCGCCAAAATAAGCCCAACGATGATCGAATACACCTTTTCATCGATAAACCGGGCAACAATCGACCCGATAATCACTGAGGGTGCCGCGTAAGCCATCATCCGAAATCCCACCCGATAGTTGATCTCCTTTTCATGTGAGTAGGAAATGACGCCCATCAAAAGCGGCGGCAGCGCCGTTACCAGCGATGTCGATGCCGCCGCTGATGCGCTCAATCCCAGCACCGTCGTCATCACACCCAGGTAGTAACCGCCTCCGCCACCACCCATTGTCATGATCAAACAGCCAATCAAAAATCCCAAAAACACCGTCACACCAATATCCATTGTGAAGTCCCCTCACCACATTTTCTACCTTCCATTATAGGCGTTGCTAGGGTTAAAAGACCGTTTATTTTGAACAGTTGTTGGTTTACTTGTAAAATTCAATATTTCAGTCCATAACACTTGCAATTAAAAGTGAATTGTCTTATACTGCCTCTTATCACCTTTGGAGGACAATAAAATGGACAAAGATAATCATTCAGCCGCTGCGTTGATCCACCAGATCAACAGCCGCGACACTGCGTACATCAATAAGCAGTTTCGTGCGCTCAATCTCAACAGCGAACAGGGCCGTGTGATCTCATACGTTGCCCGGCATCCGCAGTGCAAGCAACGTGACGTCGCACATTTTTTGAATCGTCAGGAAGCCAGTGTCACTAACCTGGTCAAGGGGCTGGCGAAACGAGATCTGTTGTCGCGGGAAGTGCCAGAAGATAACGAGCGAACTAAATTGTTATCCCTCACAGAAGAAGGCGAAACCATGGTCGTTAAGATCGATGCAGCCTTTGATCGTCTGCAGGCCTTTGTCGACGGCACGCTGAAAGATGACGAACGCACGACCTTGGAACAACTGCTCGAAAAGGTCAACACGGTTTCATTTGACGACTAAGTAATTTTAGAAAAGAAGGCAACAAAATGACATTAAATCCAGCACAAATCAAAGCAACGCAAAACGAATTAGCATAAAACTTCGCCCTTTCTGGTCTAACAAAGGAACAGGTCTGCACTGACCTCAACATCTCATCATCAAAGTTCGACCACGTCATGAACTTGAATCAACAAGCACTCGAAGACCCATGGATCATGAAGAATTTCCTGATTGAAAAGGTGGCAGCCACTGGCAAACAACCAGTACCCTTTACCGCCCTATCAGGCGATTATCACCGACACTGGTTCCTGAACAGTAAGATTATTGAGAGTGGGCAGATGACGGCGGGAGATCGGTAGAGAGTGGAGGAAGGTGGGTTAGGGGCGGTGTGTAACGGACTCTGGCCGAAAAGTCCGGGTCTGACTTTTTGGTCAGAGTCCGTTACACGTTAGCCCCGTGCCTTCCGAAACTCGTTTCGGCACAGTTGCCAAGAAATCCCTAACCAGATCTCAATTACTACCAACAAAGAACCACCATAAAAGGCTAATCATCTACTGACTAGCCTTTTTATAATTCAAATAAATAAACCGCTTACAAAAAACCTCACATCCCCTTGACTTGTCACCAAAAATTGACTATACCATAACCTGTACTTACTCTTTCCAAGGAGGAAACCATTATGGATGCAAAAAACAGAACTCACCCGAATCTTAACCGCAGGCGGTCAGGTTGCCGTTGCAACGCTGACTGAAGACGCAACCAGTCCTGACGTCCGAATCGTCATTTTTAGCTACATGCCGGATACTCACCAACTTATCTTTTCAACGGTGTCTGATTCCCCGAAGACGGCAGAAATCACAGCGCATTCAACCGGCGCCTTTACGACCATTCCCGCAGGCAACCAAGACGTTGTCCGTGCCAAGAACGTCACCGTCAAGAAGGTTGACGCGACCGACGAAATCACCTCGGTCTACTACGACAAATATCCATTTGCCAAGAAGATGGCTGACAATCATAGCTTCTACGCACTTGAATTCACAACCGCAGAAGTTACAGCCGATGGCGAAACTGCCACGGTCACATTCTAATTTGCGCCTCGAAAAAGAACCCTGGTCATGCTGACTAGGGTTCTTTTTTAAGCCAATGTTTTTCCTAGGCAACCGTGCCGAAACGGGTTCCAGAAAACTGGCCATGTAAGGGTAATTAGCGGCAAATCCAAGCCCGGGATTTCCCACTAATTACCCTTACGCTCTGGCCTCAACCCGTTTTCTTCCACTCTCTATTCCTCAATCCCTTGGAACTGCTTTGAGAACTGATCCACCGCTTTAATCGCCTGAAAAACGTCATCAGCTGTCACGTCAAAGCCCATGTTATGAATGGTTTCCCCACCCTGAACAGTCAATTCTGCCACCTTCATCAAATCAGCATCCGACGCATCTTCAAGGTGCAGATCTGCCAAAGTCGTCGGTAACCCAAGGGCTAATTCAAACGCTAAATACTTCTCCAAACGGCCATCACTAGCCCCTTCTAGTACGAGGTTCACCAAGGTTCCGTAAGCCACTTTCTGGCGGTGTGAGAGCTTATGAACGTCTCCTGATAAGGCTGTGAGTCCATTCTGAAAACTATGCGCAGCAGCTAACCCAGAACTTTCAGCGCCAACCCCGCTTAACAGAATGTTGGCTTCAACGATCTGGTCAACCGCTGGCGTGACCATGTGCTTGCCGGCTGCCGCAACGGCCTGGTCACCAAACTCAAAGAGGAGCGCTTCACACTTCTCAGCCAGGGCAATACCAGCAGCGGTCTGTTTCGTTTCCAATGGTAACAACGTGGTCGTCCGTGCCCGCGCAATGGTTTGCGCCTCCACATTCGTTGACAACGCATCCGCCATCCCGTCAATCAGGAACTTCACTGGTGCGTTCGCAATCACCGCCGAATCCACTAAAACGAGATCCGGGTTCTTGTCATAAAACATGTACTTCAAAAATTCGCCCGTTTCGGAATAAATCACACTCAACCGCGTACATGGTGAGTCATTCGAAGCTAGCGTCGGCACGATTACGATCGGAATTTTCAAGCGGTCGCCCACTGCCTTGGTGGTATCATTCGTCTTTCCACCACCCAGCGAAATGATAAACTTGGCACCGGTTGATTCCCCGATACCCTGTACCCGGTCAATTTCTTCAGGTGAGCTTTCGCCATTGAACGCCACCCGCTCGATCGTTAACCCCGTATCCGTTAAATACCCGTAGAAATCCTCGCCAACCAATCCCCAAACAATGTCATCCGTCAACAAAATACCATGACTCCCAAAAGGTTTAATGTACTGAGCAGCTGTCTTCAACAATCCTTTGCCTTGAACATACGTAGAAGGTGATGCAAATGCTGTAGTCATAATTATTCCTCCATTAGGGTAATTTAATTGTTTCACCAGAAGTGTAATCACTTTCACTATCGTTATCAAGCAATATTCTTGTAAATTTGTGTACAAAATATCTCACTATTTACAACGGTTCACGATACTTTTTCACAAGTATTTATTTACTGACACGAGTCGCTGAATTCACAAAGTTGGTATCTATATTGTGTCGGGATTCCGCTCCGTTCCGCCGGTCGGCCCTGCCAGTAGTAGTGGGGTCGCGATGAAGCTAACTTTCGCAAGCGAAAGTGGATCTCCATCACTCCCGCATGAGTAAGTGACCAAAGAACGGTCACCAACTCATGCCGACACTACAACTGGCAATGCCGACCGGCTCCACTGCGCTGATACTTGCTGTACGTGGTACCATAATGATGAAACTTTCTGTTCAACCAAATAAACCGGATAAACGTACTAGTCAAAGGTTCGCTGTCCAAAACTGGTAAGCAGTCGAGGGCGGATAATCTTCAAACTAGTTTTAACTCAATTGTGATACTTAACGAATAGTTTGAAGTTAGCACCCTGTTAGTGGAATGGAGCGATTTGGCACGGAGTCATGGTGTCGACATCAGTTAGCGACCGTTCTTCGGTCGGTTACTGATGTCGACACCATGAAGATCCATTCGAGAGCTGCGCAGCAGAAATCGAATTAGCTTCATCGCGAGCCACGATGACGGAGTGCCAAATCGCGCAATGCAACGCCAACTACAGCTACCCAACAGAACG
>NZ_BBAG01000062.1 GCF_001311135.1 Secundilactobacillus paracollinoides DSM 15502 = JCM 11969 | reverse complement strand
GGTCATCCCGATGATGCCGGCGACTTTCTTGTTCCGTGCAGCCACGTGGTAGGTTTCCATCCCACCGGCTGAGAACCCATAGAGGAAAATTGGCCGGTCATCCTTGGCAAGTTCAGCATCAATGAGGTCGCTGCCGCACTGTACCCAGTCGTCATATGAAATGATCGTGTGGGGTGCCACATCTGTCACGCCATAGGTTGGCATGTCCACCGCAATCGTTTCGTAACCGTCTTGTGCCAGTGGCCCGCCAACGATCATGGAAATTTGGCGGCCGTTGGTGCCGACGCCGTGGAACTCAATGATCTTGGCTTTAGCGTCTGGGTTGCGGAAGGTATCCAAGTGCACCTGGTTGCCGTGCCAGTTCCAGTTTTCTTCTGCTGGTTTGTAGTTGTCGGTGTAGTGGTATTGTTCTGGTAAGAAAGATTGAACGTCGCGCCATGCTTGTTGGTTTTCGTAAGTTGTCATTGTAATGACCTCCTGTATTTGTGTATGACTATAATTTAACAGGGAATTGACGATACCGCGTTGACCTATGTTAACTGTTCGCCATCTTTTTGCGAATTCGACTTAAAGATTCTTTTTTAATCCCGATATACGAGGCAATTTGATTCTGTGGTAATCGTTTTTCTGCGCTGCCAAATCGTTCCTGAAAGGCTTCGTAGCGCTGTTGGGCGGTTAAACTTTGGAAGGCGTGTTCGCGACTCATTTTGTACCGCAACGTTTCTTCCAACATAAAGATATAAAGTTGCGTCAGGTCTTTATGTTGAAACAAAACGGGTTTCATCGTGGTCACTTCAAACCGCAAGCAGCGCAGGTCTTCAACGGCGTCAAAGGCTTCGGTTCGCAGATCAGAGAACAAGCCCTCACCGTCTAAAAAATCACCTTCAAGAAAGAAGTTTTTCGTGACGTTGTTACCATCTTCGTCGAGATAGTAGCTGCGCGCCACGCCATCAGTAATGAAATAAACGTACTGACTTGGCTGATCGATATCCAGAACCATACTATTTTTAGGAAAATAGGCCTGGTCGGCAATTGTTGCTAGCTGGTGAATCCCCACCGCCGACACGTTCGCCTGATACTGTGTCAGATAATCGGTGAGGATGCGTTCCTTCGTTGCAATGTCCATCTTATCGTCCCCTCATTCGTTGTGTCTTAATGATTAAAGTCTAGCATTTTTAAGTGAAAATCAACAACAAAACGCCGTTATATCAACACTTATCGACATAACGGCGGTTATTTTAATGTGCGTGAAACAAACGACGCCGTTAAATTCTGGCGGACTAGTCATCAGCATCGTGCGCTTCAGAGATAAATCTCTGGCCGACCCACATCTCTAACGCGGGTAATTGACTGTTTCATATGAAACATTTTGTTGAACGATTACAAATAATCAGCATATCCCGCTTTGTAATTACTAATTTTATGATCAATTTGTGCCACTTGTTCCTGGGCAGCTGCTATCTGATTTAGAGCCGCCTGACGCTGCTTTTTCAAAATTTCAATGCGTTGCGGGACCGTTTCAGGCCCCGCATCGATCAGTTCACGATACGTCCGAAGTTGACTCACCGACATGCCCGTTTGTCGCAGATAGCTCACAAACAAGAGCCAGTGCAGGGCTTCATCATCGTAAACTCGGTTACCACTCACATTACGCTGGGCTTCGGGTAAAACGCCCTTCTGTTCATAAAACCGAATTGTGCCAATCGCAACACCGGTTTGTTTGGCGAGTTCACCAATTAAAATCATTTTTTTGGGCCCCCTTTACTTGACCTATAGTAACTGTAGATGGGTAGAATGACAATAGAGTATGAAGGAAAACGGGTTGAGGGCGGAGCATAAGTAACTCTGGCAGAAATGCCTGAACTTGGGCATTTTTGCCAGAGTTGCTTATGCAGTAGCCCTCAGTTTTCCGAAACGCGTTTCCGCAATGTTGCCTAAAAGAGGTTGAAACCATTATATCCTCATAATAATAGAAAAAAGGAAGTCATCATTTTGACAAAAATCACCTTAGTAACGGGTGCCGATCGCGGCATGGGACTTGAAATCGTCAAAGAACTAGCAGCTGCCGGTCAGCATGTGCTCCTCGGGACGCGAAACATAGCTCGTGGGCAAGCCGCCATCACTCAGCTTGGTGCCGCAAACGTGGATCCTATCCAGCTTGATGTTGCTGACGACAACAGTGTCCAAGCTGCCGCAACACAAATTAAAGACCAGTGTGGCCGTTTAGACTGCCTCATTAACAATGCCGGTATCGCTTTGGACAATTATGAAGCACCGTCCACGATTCCGGTCGCAACAATTCGTAAGGACTTCGATGTGAACTTTTTTGGCCTCATCACTGTGACCCAGGCGATGTTACCCTTACTGAAACTGGCACCATCCGCCAAAATCATTAACGTCTCAAGCGCAGTAGGATCTCTGACGCTAGCTTCCGATGCCACCACCAGCATTTACCAACACAGCGCCGTGGGCTACCAGGCTTCAAAGACTGCGGTTAACATGTTTACCGTCGACCTCGCAAACGAACTCAGCGACACGACTGTTACGGTTAATGCCGTCAATCCAGGATGGGTCGACACAAGCTTTGCGGGCGGCGGTGGCGACAAGACCGTTCAGGAGGGTGTAGCGCGGACTGTTGAGCTGGCATTACTGGCGACCAATGATATTACTGGCACTTTCTCGGATACTCAGGGTATTGTCCCTTGGTAAATCAAAATAGTGCTTCATGAAAAGAAGAGCTGTACCATAACAGACACACGTTATGGTACAGCTCTTTCAATTAAACACTACCGTTCATATCTTCGTTTCATGTCATCAACATAATCCAAAACTGCATTCAAAACACGTCGCAAAGAAATGTCCATTGTTAGATCAGCTAACGATATGTTATTCATTTGCAGCCAGCCTTTGATATCCTCATACTCGTCATCATCAGGATTTCGTAAGACTTCAATCATGTGTGCAAGGCCATAAACGCCACCGGCATCTTCCACGATACCGAACCCTTTACAATCCAATACCCGTGGCAAATAAAGTTTATCGCTTGGCAGTCGCTTAATGACTTCAATTTTAACTTGCCAACTATCGCCAAAGTCATAAGTAAAGTCTAACGTATCCGTATCTGCAAAGACTTTCGTTAGGGTATAATCGCGAACATCGAGACCATCAATACCTGCATCATCCATTGGCAACTCATAACGTTTAATCGTTGTATCTTCGAATGATTCACCGCGGCCAGGCAGTAACTGTCTTGGCTTATCAGGATCTTTATGAAAAGTCTGGGTGAAGTTATAGAGGTGACTCCCCTGCATTCTAAAGATGATCATGATAGCATATGCCAGATCATTTAAGTGCATGCTGCTTTTAACGCGCATCCGACGCCATACTTCCGGCTGAGCGTCGTCTAGTGTTAGGCGCAGTTCAAACACTCGTCTTGGGGCTTTTTTTGCCATGATACTTGCTCCTCTCGTGGTGCTATTTTGTTTTATATTACCTTACTTCGGGTGAATTGGATATGCTTTTATACTACATTGAAAGCTAAAAAGCGGAATTACAGGTTTCACATGAAACATTTTGGCGTAAATTTTTTCTCTCCTATATGGCGTAACACGCGAAGCAAGGCACGGGGCTAACGTGTAACGGACTTTGACCAAAAAGTCAGGCCCGGACTTTTCGGTCAGTGACTTTCTCTTCTATATAGTGGAAACGCGCTCAGCAAGGCGCGGGGCTAACGTGTAACGGCGGCGGACCAAAAAGTCAGACCCGGACTTTTCGGTCCGCCGCCGTTACACACCGCCCCTAACCCGCCTTGCTTCGCGCTCTACAAAAAAAGAAGCCCAGGCAATGCCCCCAGGCTTCTCAGTTCGTATGCAATAAAATTAGTCTTACATATCCACTCCCCGATGGAATGGCACTATTTCATAATCACGTAAGTCTTGTTACCGCTGATATAACGGCCGTTGGTCAGTTGGAAACGTGAAGCTAACTTGTACTTCACAACCTTCTTGACCTTCAAAACAGTACCCTTCTTGTAATGCGTCAATTTCTTACCAGAAAGACTGCTGTTGCCGTAACTGTTGATACCAGTGCTAGTAATCACGCGAACGGCTTTCGACTTTGGCACACTGAAGTAGTAAGCCAAGGCCGTGTAACCTGATTTTGCGGTGATGTAACCCTTACGACTCTTGTGGTAGTAATCGTGAACCCGGTAACGCAATGCACCGTTTGATGACTTTGTGTAGCCGTCAACGATGAAGATTGGACGCTTTGTCCGAATCTGTTTTGCATAGTGGTAAGTCCGAGCAGACTTAGTAAAGGTGGTCTTGTTGTACATGTACAGACCCTTAAGCGCATAAATGGCGCGACCCTTCTTAGCCACCGTTTGGCCATCGATCACAGTGTTAGGAGAAGTTGATGTATCAACATCAGACCCAGTTGATGAGTTGCCGGAACCATTGTTGGTCCCAGTAGATGACCCGCCGTTACCGTTGTTGTCGCTAGGACGTTGGGTAACAGTCAAAGTAACTGTCTTAGGCAGGTAGCCGTCACGAGTCAACTCAACGGTGTAAGTCCCTGGTTGCGCCGTTGGGTTGGTAACCGTGTTGCCGTTAGCATCCGTTACCTTACCGATTTTAGCATCGGTTGGGTCGGCGCCAAAGGTTGCGGCGTTTACCGTATCACCAGTTTGAACAGTAGCGGTATCCTTAGTCGTTGTGATGGCCGTGATGTCGTAAGTCGTCAACAGCAGGTTGTGGTTCATGTCACCTGTTGTTGGAACACCGGTAAATGTGCCTTCCTTGTAACTGTACATTGCACCGAAGATGATCGTAAAGTCGCTGTCAGGTGCGGTTGCCACTTGGTTAGCCTTGATCGAATTGTCACCCTTTGACGCAACAACTGGCAAGTTAAACGTTGCCGTAGCGCCGGCCTTGATGGTGAAATCAAGTTGCAACCGAACGATGTTAGCTTGATCTGCTGCTGAAAAGTCAGACAATTGATGACCGTAGTCAATACCGCCATCCGTCGTCAGCCCATATTGAGCTGAAACGTTTGAGACAGCATCATTCGCTGTCATATAGTGGTCGATCGATTGAACACTGCCGATCGTTGAGCCATACCGCAGTTTAGCGCCGTTATACCCGGTAATGTCCTTGTCGCAAAATGACGTAAAGTAGCGTCCTGATAACGTTTGATCCGTCGTGTTCGTGATTTGAACAACGTAGGTCAAGTTCTTCTCGCCGCCATTGACGTTAACGGCTGAACGGTTCTTCGTATTCCCCTGTAACACGTTTTGTCCTACTAGACTGACGTCACTTGTGTCGGTAGGATCCTCGAAGAACCCTTTCCAAGTTAAGCCGCCAGTTTGTGGATCCTTGTCATTTGACCCAGAATTCACAAATTTGCTTGTGTCGCTGCATCAGTCGAGTCAGCTTTAACGGATCCCCCGATACCATTTAAGCTAAACCCAAATGTAATGGCCGCCAAACCAATCACAAGCCCTGTTTTCAGCTTGGATCGATGACGCGTCATTGTGTTGGTCCCCATAGTAATACCTCCAAAAATATAATCTTTTAATAAGATTGCCTATAACCTTATTACCCTTATTGTATCATTTTGCGACATATTTTCCTAATTTTGTAGCAAAAATAAGCAGTAATGGCTTGATTCGTCTGCTACACAACAGTTACCATTATGTGTTGCTTATTGTATAACTCAATATGAGTAATGGCATCGCTTCAAACCCAGGTAAATGTGGGTTAAATGTGGCACAATTTTAAACATAATCGCGTCAATATTTATTGTGAGATTAAAAAACGAGGCTGAGAAATGATATTATTTCTCAGTCTCGTTTTTAGTTTGTGTGGTTAGTGTACGATTGGCGTTGCCTTCTTGGCTACCGTGCCGTAACGAGTTCCGCAAGGCAGAGGGCTACTGTGTAAGCAACTCTGGCACAAATCCCAAGTTCGGGGATTTCTGCCTTATGCCTTCTTGGCCACCGTGCCGTAACGAGTTCCGCAAGGCAAGGGGCGGCCATGTAAGGGACTCTGGCAAAAATGCCAAGTTCAGGCATTTCTGCCAGAGTCCCTTACATTCTGCCCCTTAAACGCCTTGCTCCACTCTCATTTAAACATCACAAACCGCTTATTCCCGCTCACATAACGACCGTTCGTCAATTCAAAGCGTGATGCTAACTTGTACTTCACAACCTTCTTCACCTTCAGCACTGTCCCCTTCTTGTAGTGCTTAACGGTCTTACCAGAGAGGCTGCTATTCTTGTAACTGTTCACACCACCAGCAGTGATCACGCTGACAGCCTTAGACTTCGGAATACTGAAGTAGTAAGCCAATCTTGTGTAACTGCTGTTTGCGGTGATGTAACCCTTACGACTCTTCTTATAGTAGTCGTGGACCCGGTAACGCAGTGTCCCGTTTGAAGACTTCGCATACCCATCAACAATGAACATTGGGCGCTTTGTCCGAACTTGTTTTGCGTAATGGTATTCACGACCTGAAGTTGTAAAGGTTGCCTTCTTGTACATGTAAAGACCCTTCATGGCATAAATGGCACGGCCCTTGTTGGCAACGGTCTGGCCGCTCACAACTGTATCTGGAGAAGTCGACGTTGTCACATCAGATGTGCCCGTCGTTGTCCCAGTTGAGGTACTCGTACCAGTCGTGGTGATTGATGAGCCGCCACCGTTGTTTGCTGGTGCGTTATTAACCGTCAACGTAACGGTCGTTGGCAGATAACCCGCACGTGTCAATTGAACCTTGTAAGTCCCTGCTTGAGCAGTTGGGTTCGTGACCGTGTTGCCATTCGCATCCGTCACAGTTCCGATCTTAGCATCAGTTGGATCAGCCCCAAAGGTTGCGGCGTTGATGGTGTCGCCAACTTGCACCGTTGCATTATTTTGCTTAGTGGTGATGGCTGTGATGTTGTATGCTGCTAAGGATAAATCATGGTTAAAACTATTATCATTAGCCATTGGCGTTGACGTGCCAGCTTGATTATTCGTCATAGAACCGATAATAGTGGTAAAGTCCTCGATTGGTGCTGTAGCGACTTCATCGGCCTGAATCAAGTTAGCGCCAGCCGTCGCGTTCACTGGGAACGAGATATCCAATGTTGCGCCTGGTTGAGCGGTGAATTTCAATTGCGTTCTGGCAACATCTTCTTTATCTGCAGCCGTCAGAGAATCTAATGTCCGCGCGTAACCAACCGTTGGGTAGTCGGTAAGTGAATCCGACGGTAACCCAAATGTTTGTGTTAAGTCTGAGATGCCAGTAGAAGACGTGACATAGTTGCTGATGCCATCAAACCCCTTTGTATGATCAGCTGACCCATAGCGAACGATAGCCCCTTTATAGCCATTGCTATCATCGGCTTCGTTCATATCCAGCTGGAACACACCGGATACAGCCACCGAAGCAGTGTTCTTAATGCTCAAGTCATACATGAGGTTAGTCGGACCATTTTTAACATTCACTGCCGACCGGTTCTGATAATCATAACCACCATTTAAACTAACGTCACTCGAATTCGTGGCATCTGCCAAATGACTCGTCCACTGTAAATTGTTTGCCGTGTCAGTAAAAGTTGACCCTGAATTCACGAAATTTGCCTGCGTTGATTGATCTGCTTTTGCGGATCCCCCGATACCGCTGAAGACAAACCCAAAAGTAATGGCTGCCAGCCCGAGCACAAGTTGTTTCTTGTGCTTGATCGGCGTCATTGTTTCTTTCCCCATAATAAAGCCTCCAAATAAATTTCATTTGATAGAATTGCCTAACATCCTATCTGCCTTCATTGTAGCATTTTGCGACAATTCTTCACTAAAATGTGGCAAAATCAATCATCTGGTTAGTAAATCGTCTACTACACAACTGGTAATAATTGGGTAATCTTATAAGCAAACGGTTTATTTTTAATATCGGCGGCCTAATGAAAATGCTGCTGTTACAGGTTTACCACTAGTTGCCAGGCTTAGTTTTATGCTGGTCACGCCACGTTTCAAAAACAATGCCTACCGCACAGACACAATAGACGATCACGTTTAACCAAAGCACCCAGATACCAGTTGTTAATAGTAAAAAGCCGCTCACAAAAACAAAGCCAAACGCCAGCCACTGCAAAATCAGCGTAATCGGATGATGCAACTGACTATTCTGGTGAATCGTCATGACCAGGGTCGTGACGCCAAGGCCCCAACTGATCAACGGCATCGTCAGAACCGGAATAAAGAAAATGAACCCGCCAAAGATCAAGAACCAGCCTGCAGCATCCCCCTGCATGTACGCTTGGGTTTGTTTAAGTGCCCAAAAACCAGCAAACCAGGTTAGGACAAATGCGCCGGCTGTACTTAAATTAAAGATCATCAGGTCTCTTGTTGGCTGCCCGATTTGATTCATGAACTGATTGTAGTGTCGATATCGTTTCCCCATGGTTCTCCTCCAAGTGATTTCTTCACTCATTATTACTTGGTTGAAACGGACATGCAATCGCAACTTTCCCCTAGCACAGGCAATTCTGCGACACTTTAGTGGACATAAAAAAGCGCCTCGACTTATCAAGGCACTGTTGTTAGTCACGATTTAAAAATTCAGTCAAATTCATCCCAATTTGTGTTTCAATCGAAGTCATCGTCATCCCGTGGCTAACGGCTAACTGGCGATAACTCTCTCGTAGTAGTGTTTCATAGTCATTCAGACTGACTGTTTCTTGATGCCTTGCCCACGCAATACTTGCGATGCCATCCGATTCCACAAAAAGACGGTCAACCGGCACTTTCAGCGCAAGGGCCATCACCGCGGGATCAGTGTCGAAGTCCGGGCCAATTGAAAAATAGACATTCGGTAGTGCCAGATAGGCCTCTTGATAATCCGGTGACGAATACCAGTGCACCAAGATATGCAAATCTGGGTACTGCTGGATAATTTTCAGCACCTCAGCCTCACATCCCTTGGTATGAATAATCACTGGTTTATGCATGCTCTGTGCTAGCGACAGCTGCTTCAAAAATACCGGTCGCTGAACCCCCAACGGCACCGTTGTCCATACCCGATCCAACCCGATTTCGCCAATCACTGGTGCTGACGATAAAAACTGGTAGAGCGCCTCATCCGTTATCGATTGATCCGCATGCCAAGGATGAATGCCGCAGCTCAACCGTTGTCCGTCTCCAGCATATTGCTGATTAAACGCAAATTCTTCAGGGCTATCGCAGTTCAGGATCGAATGAATGTGGTGTGCGTGTTGAAACCTGATAAACGCAGCGTTATGTTCAGCATGACAGTGGACATCGATCATTTAAATCACCCGGTTGATTGGTTTGCCATCAAGAAATGCCGTCACGTTATCGTTGATGATCTGCAGCAATCGTTGCCGTGTCTCCAGACCGCGCCAGCCAATGTGCGGTGTCACGATCACGTTTGGCAGCTGAAATAGCGGGCTGTCATCCGGCAACGGTTCAACCTCCTGGACATCTAGCCCAGCACCAGCAATTTCGTGTTGCTGCAGCGCGGTGATCAGCACATCCTGGTCGATCAATCCGCCACGAGCGGTGTTGATGAGGAACGCAGTCGGCTTCATTGTCTTAAGTAACCGTTCGTTCACCATATGATGGGTCGCCTCAGTTAGCGGCAAGTTCAGTGAAACGACATCACTCGTCGCAAATAACTCAGCTTGCGTTGTAAAGTGGATGCCGTCCCGATCATCACGAGGCGTCCGCGTTGCCACCAAGATCTTCATCTGCATGGCCTGCGCCACTTTAATAATCGCCTGACCAATATGGCCGAAGCCAACCACCCCGAGCGTTTTCCCGTTGAGTTCCACGTGGTTGACCATCAAGTGTTTATCGAAATTATCATGGTTGCCGGTCGCAGCATGCGGATCTGTTCCTGCATCGTGCTGGCGAGGTTCAACATCAACATGATGGCCGTCTGGGCGACGCGTTGCGTACTGTAGGCCGGAATGTTGGTCAGCATGATGCCCTTTTCCTGCAACGCCTCAGCATCGTAGTTGTTATAGCCGGTTCCAGCCTCACAGACCATCTTCACGCTCGTCGGAAACTGGCGCAGAATATCGCCCGGCATCGGCATTTCTTTGGTCACCACGACCGTTGCGCCAGTAACCCAGTCCAGAATCTTATCCTCAGGTGTTGTGTCATACACCACAACGTCACCTGGTAACATCTGCCGGTTGATCCGGTTATCGTAATTGACAACGGCGCCGTTTAGAATCACTATTTTTGGCATGTGTTCACGTCCTATTCTTTCGACTCGTCGTATGGAATGTCGTAAAAGCGAAGCCAGTCGATTGCCTGTTCCGTCAACGCATCCCAACGATAGTCATACCATTTTTGTTCGAGGCCAAAGCGCGCAATTGTTTCTCTGAAGGACCGAAACGCACCGCGACCGTGAATGGCTATCACGAGTTGATCTTTCTGGTCACCCGTTGCAGACTATCAACGAACATCTCCATAATATGATAATCATTAATCTCAAAGCGGTCGGGTAACGCCAGGTAGTCTTCAAAATGCTTATAAATCTCATCTACGCCATTCTCATCAAAGTCATCATCGGAAAGCATCCCATCACTTGAGTCAATGCGTTCTTTTAGTTCACCAGTCTTCTTATTGTAAAAGTCGTCACATCATCCGTGGCATCAAATGCATTCACCACATCGTTTAATTTTAGCGTCATTTTTAAAATCCCCTTTTACTGGCAATTATAATCCAGTTAAAGGGGATTTGTGAGCAGAACCTATTCTTCATATTCAATGTGGTTATCATTGCACCAATCTATGGCAATTTGGCGGTAAGCGTCATCTTTAAACGTATACCATTTATCTGTGATGCCAAATCGGTCAAGTGTGGCACGAAAACTTCGAAAAGCACCTCGGCCGCGAATACTGTTTGCAAGATCGGTCTGTTGGTCGCCAGCCGGTAAACTATTAATGAAATCACGCATGATGCTGTAATCATCAATATCAAATGGTCCCGGAAGCTCAATGTATTGATCGGGGTTCTCGTCAAGCTCCTCGTATTCAAGGTCGCCATCGAATTCTGAGCTGGCGTACTGAATTTCGCCCGTTTTGGTATTGTAATAGTAGCTGCCATCGTCACTGGCAAATGTAAGTGCTTCAAGAACTGCGTCAAGTTTAACTTTCATCGCACTAATACTCCTTTTTGAGATAAGTATATCGCACCGTAAATTAAATGGGAACGTCGAGGCTTGGTGTCTCTGAATTTCAGGTCCGAAATAAACCCATAGATGCCCGCCATTATTAGCAATTGCTAGCAGTTTAGCCTTGACGTTACACGCCTACCCGTTTTTGCTGAAGTAAAGGCGGAATCACTCGGAAAAATGCCCCGATTGAAATAACCGACGCAACGACGTCACAAATGGGTTGTGCTGCAAATGCCGCTGCCGGATAAAACAGAATCGGTAAGACTAACACACCCACCAAATATAACCCCTTGCGAATCAACGAACAAATGAGTGCCATCCGCATCTGTTCCATTGCGATACCCATGTCTGTCACGGTCCACTGGGCAGCCATACATAAAACACCCGCGGCATATAGTCGGATATACGGTACAGCATGCCGCACGAGTGTCGCATCAGCAGTAAACAAATGGACAAAGTAAGGTGTGGCAAAGAAACTCACCAAAAACATCACGCTACAAAATCCTAGGCAGACAAAATAGACCGACCACAACGCCGATTTAACGCGCTGATAGTGTTTGGCGCACCCAAGTTAAAACTGACGATGCCCTGGCTGCCCATTGTGATCCCGCTCAGCGGCGACGTGATCAATAACATGTAACTTTGAATAATGGTCGCACACGAAATGAGCAGATCACCCTCGCCAGGGCCGCCAGTTCGTTGCAATGTCGCATTCAGCACAATCAGTAAGCCACTATCCAGCGCATACGTTAGAAATGGTGCCAGGCCCAGCATCATGATCTTTTTACACAATGTCGGATCAAAGCGTCCCCAGCGTAGTTGGACAGTGAGCTTCATGTGTCTTAAACAACTAAGGGCAAACACCGTCGACACGGCCTGTGATATCACAGTTGCGAGTGCCGCCCCTTCTACGCCTAGCTGTAGTTTAAAGATAAGTATCGGGTCCAATAAAATATTTAAAAGCGTGCCGGTTAAAACAGTCCCAACGCCTAGCCCAGAACGCCCTTGCGCGATCAAAAAGCTGTTCATCCCACCAGATAGCAGTGCAAATAGCGTCCCACAAAGATAGATCGTTAAAAACCGATCCGCATATGGATAGGTGGCCGAACTAGCCCCAAACCACCACAGTAGTTGTTTTCTAATCAGTAAAAAGATGACCGTTAACCCGATTCCCAGACCAATCAATAGTCGAAAACAATTTGCCATCACCGCTGCGGCCTGCCGCTGTTCATTAGCGCCTAACGCCATCGCCATAAGCGGTGTGCCACCCTGACCTATCAGATAGCAAAAAGCATATAAAACTGCAATAATTGGGCCACAGACACCCACGCCAGCAAGCGCATCATTACCGATCTCTGGAATGTGCCCAATAAACATCCGGTCAACAATGCTATATAGCACATTCACAAATTGTGCGAGCATCGTCGGAATGGCTAATCGGAGCACTAATGGTAAAACGGGGGCCCGGCCCAAATCATTTTTTCTCAAAACGCGTTATCCTCCTGATTTAAAATCAGAAGTACAGATAAAAATCAATCCAACTCAGTCGTTAGTCGTAACGGCTTAGCAGATCTTTGGCGGTCTCGATAAGGTGTTGCTTTGCTTCATCAGGTGCCAATACTTTAACCTGATCACCAAACGTCAACAACCATCGCACCAAGCTGTCCAAGTCACTATACTCACCGGTTAATAGCAATTGACCATCCGACTGCTCAGTAATTTGGTCAGCCCCAAATTCATCAAGCAGTCGCCACTTGACCTCGGGCTGAAAAAGCGCCCTCACAAAAACCTTGGTAGCAAACTGATCCGTTGAAATCTGCGGAACGCTCACTTGCCGTGGATTAAATTGTTGTTGGCTCAGTTCGAGTTGGGCCATTCGGTTCAGCTTGTACAATCGAAAAGCGCTGCGAGTCTCATTCCACGCCCACAGGTACCAATTTGACCACTTGAATATCAGATAGTAAGGCTCAACGGTGTTAACTGAGGAACCGGACTGAGACACGTACTGAAATTGCAGCTGATGGTGCGTCTCAATTGCCGATTGAATGCGTTCAATTGTAGGCGCCAATCGTTTTTTATACCAAGAAGAAAGATCAATCAGCATGTAGTCGCGACCACTCACAAAATCCGACGCACCGGCCTGGATCTTTTCCATCAGTTGCCGATAATAATGATTGCCACTAACGCTATCAAGCTGCGCAGACCAGCCAAAATTCCTTGCATATCACGCGACGTTAACAACGTGCGGTCCATGCGATACCCGTCGGCAATTGCGATGCCACCGCCCGTACCCTGCATTGTGTAAAGGGGAATACCTGCTTGAGATAGTGCCATCACATCGCGATTGATCGTTCGCCGTGATACTTCGAACTTTTCAGCTAATTCGGGTGCCGTCACTTTTTTCTCCTGCAACAGCACTGACAATATACCAATGAGTCGATCGATTTTCATATGAACTCCTTACTAGAATCAGGATAACAAGCGTAACATGACAACTGCCTGTCATGTTACGCTTAAAACGTGCTTAATCATAGAAAACATCATAAATACCCATCCTATTTCAACATCATTAGAAGGATAATCGAATCATACAATTACTAAAGTCAATTTTTTAGGGGGTATTTTCATATGTACCATCATCGAAATTTGCTAGTGATGCTTGCCAGTTTTGCTATCTTATTTGCTGGACTGGGCAGCATGGCTACCACGGCACACGCTGCAACTTGGCATAAGGGGACGCCGACTGCAATTAGGGGTACTTGGCGGACTAAGACATCTAAATCACTTAGGACATACATCCATGTCACTAGTACTAAATATAACTGTGACCAAATGTATGACACTAAAGAGCACGCCTACATTACCGATCCCTACCGCGTAACCAACGTTTATTACCACCATAAATCAGGTAGTCAGTACTATTACATCAAAGGTGCACATAATACCGAACCTGGAACGAAGCAGGTATATTACGTCATTCATAAAGTGGGTAATAAGCTACGCGAACATGAATATGGACAATCCGTTAAGGGCCATTATACAAAATTTAACGCTAAGTACGGGGCATGGTTCTACAAAATCTAATGAACGGCAGTTAAATACTAATATTGAAAGAGGCAGAAAATTTTAAATTCTGCCTCTTTTTTTAATCCCGATCAATTAATGTTTCACGTGAAACACCGAGTAACACTATCCTCAATCCATATCTTCCACCCTTTTAGCTAACGGTATCATCTCCCATTTTCGCTATTCTACGTCATTTAGGGTTAAATGAC
>NZ_BBAG01000061.1 GCF_001311135.1 Secundilactobacillus paracollinoides DSM 15502 = JCM 11969 | reverse complement strand
CTCCGGAGCTATTGAATTTCTTAGCAGAAATTCAAGGATCTCCTACGTCTCCCGTGTTTGTAACCGACCAAAGAACGGTCGCTAACAACCACCGACACCACAGCCTGCAGGGCCGAACGGCTCCACTACGCTAAGATACCTGTATTATTCAGCATTGACGATAACTCATCATGGCGTTGCCGTGACAGCTTTCAATTAATCACTATCGTTATCTGAAACATTGCATAAAGCATTGCTATCAAATGGCTTACTAGCAGTTGAGGGCGGATTCTCCTCGAACTCGGTTTAACGCCATTGCGTTGCTTAACTAATTTATGCAACAAGTTCAACGTCAGTGGAAGTGGAATGGAGCGATTTGGCACGGAGTTGTGGTGTCGATATCACTTGGTGGGCGCGATCTTCGGCCACCTAGTGATATGCGAGTCGAATGAGATCCACTCGAGAGCTGCGCAGCAGAAATCGAGTTAGCTCATTAGCGAGCCACCACTGCGGAGTGCCAAATCGCGCAATGCAACGAATTTCAAAACGCTAATCTGCGAACCGTGATTCAACAGCCCGAGCATGGGCTTCCAACCCCTCAACACGTGCCAAAGTCGTAATGGCCTTTTCTTCCTTTTTCAGAGCAGCCTTACTATAGGTGACAAATTGAATGCGTTTAACGAAGTCGGAAACGCCAAGGGGAGAGAAGAACCGTGCTGTACCGCCAGTTGGCAGGATGTGGTTTGGACCGGCAACGTAATCGCCGACGGGTTCTGAAGCGTTGAAGCCAAGGAAGACGGAGCCGGCATTTTGAATTTGGTTGAGATATTGCATGGCGTCAGCAAGTTCGATCTCCAAGTGTTCTGGAGAAATGGCGTTCATGACGGTAAAGGCTTCATCCAGGGTGTCCGTAACGGCAATGAACCCTTTATTTTCAACGGAAGCACTCGCAATTTCTTCACGGGGCAACGTTTTGAGTTGTTCATCAATTTGGTCGGAAACAGCTTGAGCAAATGATTCGCTTGGTGTGACCATCATTGGCCGCGAGAGCTTATCATGTTCAGCTTGAGATAACAGGTCAGCCGCCACTTCACGGGGGTTGGCGCTGTCGTCAGCAATGACGCCGATTTCGGAAGGGCCGGCAATCATATCAATGTCGACTTGCCCGAAAACTTGTTTCTTGGCCACAGCAACGAAGATGTTCCCAGGGCCAGTGATTTTATCGACGCGGGGAATGCTTTGCGTCCCATAAGCTAACGCGGCAATGGCTTGCGCACCACCGACTTGGTAAACTTCGTCGATGCCGGCAATTTTAGCAGCGGTTAAAACGGCTTGGCCGATACCATTCTTTTGGGGTGGTGTGACCATGACAATTTTGGAAACCCCAGCGAGTTTAGCGGGAATCACGTTCATCAAGATCGATGATGGGTAAGCGGCAGTCCCACCGGGAACGTATAACCCGACAGCGGCTAATGGTGTGATTTTCTCGCCACGAACAACGCCGGGTTGTTCTGCATCAACGAAGCCGTTTTGAATTTCCTTTTTGTGGTAGCTGACAATGTTGTTCTTGGCGAGATTCAACGCATCGATTAAATCCTGATCAGCATTTTCGTACGCGGCATCAATATCGCTTTGCGGCACGCGCAGGTCAGTGAGTTCAACCTTGTCGAATTTGCGGCTGTAGTCGCGTAGCGCGTCATCGCCATTTTGAATGACATTACTGATGATACCGGCAACCGTTGCTTCAACTTCTGGTTGGTTAGCCTGCTGGTCAGTTTGACGGTCAACTTGTTCAAGTAATTGGTCTAACGTTTGGTTTTTCAAAATTTTCATATGGCTACACTCCTAAATTTTTTTGGGCTTCTTGCAACTTGTTAATGACGGTTTTAATTTCCGGCCGGTACTGTTTCACAGCCAGTCGATTGACAACTAATTTGGTGCTGACGGGTTGGAGTTCGGCGTAAACGTGCAGGTCGTTCTCCTTCAACGTTGTGCCTGTCTCCGTGATGTCGACGATGGCGTCGGCCAAACCGATAAGCGGCGCCAACTCCACCGAGCCCTCGATCTTAATGATCTCAACATCTTCGCCGATACTTTGAAAGTACCGCTTGGTGATGTTCGGGTACTTCGTGGCAATGATCTTGCGCCGAACCTGCTGGGGATTGAAATCCCGGGTGGACGCAAGGACGAAACGGCACTTACCGACCCCCATGTCTAACATCGCGTATTGCGGGTTATTCTGTTCGGCAAGGATATCGCTGCCAACAATCCCAATATGGACGGAACTGTTGTTGAGATACGTCAGAACATCGGGTCCCTTGACCAAAATGATTTGGAAATTCGGGTCTTCGTTGAAAATCAACCGCCGGCCCTTATTGCGAACGCCGCTGCAGTCGATGCCGCTGGCTTCAAGCAGTGGCACGACCTGCTGTTCAACACGGCCCTTGGTTAGGGCAATTTTAATGGTCATGGTGCTCACCTGCCTTCCGTTAGATCAATGAGGGTGCGATTGGTGCTGGTCGCGATCTGGCCGGCTTCTTCGCGGCTGTCAGCCAAACACAACGTGCTGTTGGGTGTGTCATTCAGCGTGGCTTCAGCTAACTGCCACTGGTCAGTATCGAAGTAGATCAAGGTCTGGTCGGCAGAAGCTGGTTCCGGCATCCGGTCAACCAATGCATCCGTATCAAACGCCAACCCAACCGCGGGTTCTTTGACCTGTTGGAAACTGGTCAGCAGTTCGTCATACCGGCCGCCGCTAAAGAGGTAGTCGCTGGAATTTTGGGTGTACCCCTGAAACGCCATGCCCGTGTAGTAACTCTGCGGGGACGGAATGCTGAGGTCGAGGAAGACTTCCTGGTCTGGCGCCTGCGTTTTGATAAAGCCAGCCGTTTGTTTCAAATTACTGATGACCGGTACAAGCGCGGCAATGTCTGGTAACGTGTCCACGACTTGAATAACATCGTTGAACGATCCAAACAGCCACGGCCATTCGTTGAGGAACGGCTCAAATGCGGTGTCTGCCAGTGGTTTGCAAAGTTGCTTATACCGGCTAAGGTCCTTAGCGAACAAGGCTTGCTTCAAGGCGTTCTTGGTTGGTTCGGGGATGGGCAACGCGGCAAGGACGGCATCCGTGAAGCGTGCATCGCCAAGTTCCAGCGTCCAGTCGGTAATGCCGGCTGCTGCGACGCCTTCCAGCGCAATTTTTAAACATTCCCACTCACCTTTGAGACTCGCATAACCCACAAGCTCAATGCCGGCTTGCGTGAGTTGGTTGTAACTGCCGGAAAGTTGCTTTTTGACCCGAAACACATCGCCGCTGTAATACCATTTTGCGGGCAACTCAACGCCGGTGGTACTCATGACCCGCGCGACTGGCAGTGTCAGGTCAGGGCGTAAAACCAATGCTTCCCCCTGTTCGTCCAACAGCTGATACGGCCGATAATTGGTGAGGTTCAGCGGTTTGAACACATCCGCATATTCGAGAATCGGTGTGGTTAGTTTGGAAAAGCCGCGCCGTTTAAAGATGGCGAATAAATTCGCAGTGATGGCTTCTTTCATTTCAGCACGAACGCCAAATTCATCGCGGGTGCCGCTTGGTAAATTACGGTTCTTCATCGTCTCACTCCATTTCCTGAAACTAAAAAAATCCCCGTAAGCTAATTAAAGCTTACGAGGACGATCGAGTCGTGGTTCCACCTCATTTTGTTGCTACCTCACGATAGACAACCTTACGTTGCCACCTGCTAGTCGTCGCTAAGGCGAGAACAGCTAGGGGCAACCCTGATAACGCTAAACATGCGTACCGGCTTACTCAAGTTCAGCCGGTCAGTTCATAGACGTGGTTTCATCAATCACCGTGGCTCGGATCCCATCATCCCAAACTCGCTTTACACGATGCGTTGATTACTTGTTCTAATCACAACTTTATTTTGTCATTTAGTTTTAATGTATGAATAAAATATACCCCGTTTTTTCAGGAAGTCAACCCTAATTTAAAATTAATTGGCTACTAGCTGTTGCGCAATGAGCGTATGGTACCCGTGACCTACCTCTTTAACACTGTGCGCATCACTGCCATAAATTAGCGGTATATTAAGGCTGGTGGCACGTTTCAATATTTCAAAGTCTGGGTAAGTTTCATTACAAAATTCTTTGTACAATCCCGCAGCATTGTAATCCAGCTGTCTGTGTTGATTATGAATATTCTCTAATAAAGTATCGACAACCTTAAGTGTTTCTGTCGTGTAAGTCAGAGGTAAGTGGAAATAGTCCTGAAATTTTTTAATCAGGGTGATGTGCCCGATTCTTTGGGGCGCATTGGGTCCCAAATCAGTTATGATTGCTTGATTCAGCGCCTTAAAATATTGTTGGTAGAGTTTCTGCCCATCAGGCTGATGTTGCAAGAGTCCCTTTTTAAAATCAGGCATTGTATCATCTACACACCAAAACTTGTCGTCCGTGCCACGCATGAAGTGCACGGAGAGAATATTTTCATCTGTCTGTGGCCCATAGCTTGCTAAAAAGCCACGCAGCCAGTCTTCATAGCCGGCCAGGAAATCAATTTCAAACCCGATTTTAATGGCTAGATCAGCACCGTATTTGGCCTGCATTTGGTGACATTTCTTAAAGTAAGCGGGCAGGTCACTCATTGTCATCGATGCCTCAGTTAGGCCTGTTTCTTCACCAGCATACTCACTGGAAAAGGCATCGGGTAGTGGCGCATGTTCGGTAATACAATATTCTTTGAACCCCAATTGAATCGCTTTTTGAATCATCAATTCAACATCATCACCACTGCCATGCGGGCAAAACTCCGTGTGCGAATGGCCTTCCTTTTTGATCATATGGCACCTCATTTCAGTCGATCTGCGTTATCCAACAAACAATTTGGTATAATAACCCTATTAAGTTCTCATTTATTTTTCATATTACCCTGTCAAAGGAGGTCAGTCCAGTCTATGTTTAACGATAATCGGATCACGGTTGCGAAAGATATTGTGCCAGATCCGGGATTTACCAACCTGCAGACCATCGATGACAGCATTATTGTTGATCTCAAATATGCCACGACGGACAACTTCACCGGCCAAATGATTTATGACTTCAAGACCGCGGTTGCGCGTACTGGTACCGCCAAAAAATTAGGTATTGCTGCGCAACTCTTACGCGCTCAAGGCTACCGAATCAAAATTTGGGATGCTTACCGGCCCACCATTGCGCAAGAAAAACTCTTTTCAGTATGCCCCGACCCCATGTGGGTAGCGCCGCCAAATCCAAATTATAGTCATGAAAAAGGGGTCACGTTTGACCTGACACTAACCGACCTCGACGGCAATGAGTTACCGATGCAAAGCGGCTTTGACGACTTTTCAGACCGTGCGAAACTCAGCTATCAGCGCACTGACGAACAAGACCGGTATTACCGGCTGCTGCTTGACGTCATGACGAAGGCCGATTTTCACGGATATGAAAACGAGTGGTGGGACTACCAGGACAACGATGCAGAGGCATATGGGCCAAAACAGGTTGACCCTAATGATTATGCAGAGTAGCTAACGCTGTGTTGTTATTTTACAACGATTCGTTATATTAGTATCCTGTCATGAAGCAATACACAAAAATTTTCAGAATTGGAGACGATCCACATGGGACTTACCCACCCCTTTCTTGACCCTGTCAGCACCACAAAACCAGGGTCAAAGAATCTCATTACCGATGTGCCTGGCGTCACCGTTGGCCAGGTTACTTATCAAGACGGGACTCATAACACGGGCGTCACGGTCATTAAACCAACGCCAGACAACGTTTTTCAAAATAAGGTGCCAGCCGCCGCTCACGTCATCAACGGCTTTGGAAAAAGTACGGGCCTCGTTCAAGTCCAAGAACTCGGCACATTAGAAACCCCCATTGTCCTGACAAACACGTTTGCTGTGGGAACGGCCGAAACTGCGTTAGTAAAGGCGCTGATGGCGGATAACCCGGATATCGGCGTCACAACTGGCACGGTTAATCCAGTCATTATGGAATGTAATGATGGTGACATTAATGCGATCCGCGACATTTTTGTCACTGAAGCCGATGTCACCCAAGCACTCGCAACGACCAGCACAAGCTTTGAGGAAGGTACGGTCGGTGCTGGCGTTGGCATGAGCTGCTACGACCTCAAAGGCGGCATTGGCTCAGCCTCCCGCGTGATCAACATCGACGGCAAGCCGTTTACCATGGGCGCCCTTGTCCTCTCAAACTACGGTTTTCTACGCGACCTCAATATTTATAATGAACCAGTGGGCGCCAAGCTCGCGGCATTACAAGATGCCGAAAAAGCCAAAGAAAATGGGAGTATCATCACGATCATCGCGACAGATATTCCCTTTAATTCTCGACAGCTCACCCGAATCAGTAAACGGGCGAGCGTAGGCATTACACGGACAGGTGCGTTTATCGGTAACGGCAGCGGCGAGATCGTCCTCGCATTTTCAACAGCAAACCGAATCAGCCACTACCCGAAAACGGAATTGACCACTCAGGCCGCCATCAGCGACGACAAGTTTGACCGCTACTTTCGCATGACGGTCAGTGTCGTTGAGGAAGCTATCCTCAGTGTGTTAACACACGCCACCACTGTGACTGACCGGAAAGGCCAACCGCGACAGAGTCTCCGCGATGCCATTGACCACTATCTGACCGTCACACCCGACGCTGCACTAGAGCGGCTCAAACAACAGCTCGGTATTTAAAGTAATTCTACGGCCCAGTGGCGCGCGTTATAGGCTTTTTCAAACCGCGCCACCGGCAACCAATAAGCGCCATCAATTGGATCCGACACGTGTAGCAGCTCGCCACAACGCCCATCCAGCAACACGGCATGGTTGTTACTCAGGGCACGGCCAAAAGCGTAGTCATCTGAAACAGGTGTTTCAAATCCCACTGTCACATAGGTGACGATGGGATTTTTTTCTGTCAGCATGTCCTTCAGTTGGGCCGTATCAGCACCACTTACGTTCCGGGCGCGACCATACCGGTTTGCCCATTTCGTTAAGGGTTCTGGAAAAATTGCTTCAAACCGGCCAGCAACATCATCCGCTGGGTCACCGCCAAACCCGTGGTACGGGTTGTAGTCCGCAGCAATCGGCATCTCAGCTAGAAAGGCACCGTAGTCTAACGTCGCGGCTTCAGCTTTCCAATGGAGCCCCATGAGAAGTGCTGCTGGTTCACAGCCGTTGGGCATGCCGCAGAATAACTGATTGATATTTTCAGCGCCTAACATCATATAATCGTTAATGGCAACCGGTGAATTATCAGAAAGCAACACAACGTTAGTTTTTGCAACGTACTGTTTGTTTTCAATTTGGATAAAATGCTGTCCCAATTCATCCACGACTTCACCGATGATGGTCCGTAAACTGCCAGCTGCCAGCCGATCGACGACTTGTTCTGCGTCATTAAATACTTGGGCTCCCGTCGGCGTCACAACTTGCAAATAAGAGGCAGTCGTTGGGCGAGACGTTACGACCATGGGTTGCCCCACAATGTGGCAGGCGTCTTGAAGGATTAGATCCCCGTTAGTCGTTTCAAAATAGCGGGCATCCGTGGCTGTCACATCGGCCTGAATAGCCACCGTTTGTTTGAACGCATACTGATTGCCAAAATCGCCGGCAGTGCTAACGCCTCGCACGCCACCGAGTTGACTGACAATAATTGTTTGCGCCGTTAGCGGCCGGCTGACTGTGATGTTCGGCACGAAAACAAGGTCCTCTAGTGGGACCAGCCCCAGTCGCGTTTGCGCCCATTCCTGGTGATTATCAGTCATGATCTGAGTAATCGTCACAAGGTCCTGAAAGCTTAACATATCAATCAGCGCTCCGGTGTTATCAACGAGTCGAGTGCCATTTTGATTGCCGACAATTGCGCGTTGATGATCGATTGCTTGCGTTATTTTCATCGGTTTGCCTCCACATCATCAATTACGGCCTGTGCCATTTTGACACTCTGATCATTAAATAACTTTGGTAAGTTGTCCAAATCAAAATACTTCACCTGCTGCGTTTCATTTGTCACGTGATCCAGTTCATGACCACCAATGACCTTCACAAGGTACAGCGCGGTGATCAGCTGTGTCTGGTCACCATTGGGATAGGTGTAAAAATCCTTATCAAAGAGCTTGAGCAACCGAACCGGTTCAACTTGAAGCCCCGCATCCTCTAAATATTCGCGCCGGCAAGTGTCCTCAAACGACTCGCCAAACTCCATGTAACCGCCGGGAAAACTCCAGTCACCTGTATCAGTGCGTTCCTGCAGCAATAACTGCTGTTGATCATTAAGAACTTCGCCAGCAGCGGTGTTGAGAATGAGGGGCCGGTGCCCGACCAACTGCCGTACTTCATGAATGTAATCTGCCATCTTGGTCATCCTTCCGATTTGGTTTTAGGTTAGGTTTATTATAGCAGAGTGTGTAGCAAGGCGGGTTAGGCAGAATGTTAGGTGATAGTCCGCTGCATTCCGCAATTTGGCACTCCGTGTGGTGGCTCGCGACTGAGCTAACTCGATTTCTGCTGCGCAGCTCTCGAGTGGATCTCAGTCGTCTCGCACATAGTAACCGACCACAATACGGTTGCTAACTGATGTCGACACCACAGCTCCGTGCCAAATTGCTCCATTCCACTGACGTTGCGCTACCCTTTTATCACTAGTTAAGCATCACAATAGCTTTAAAACTAGTTCGTAGAGAATCCGCCCTCGACTGCTAATAAGGCTATTAACAGCATTGCTTCTCATGAGGTGCTAGTCACCAGTAACGATTAAATTAGAAAGTTCATGATATACCTTATGCCGACCACTGCCAGAATCATAGCGTAGTGGAAACGTGTCCGCAGGTCCGAACGGTGGAACGAAGCAACATTAAAGCGTTACTTTGAATCACCCAACAATGGACAGACACCTTGCGAAAAACGTTTCGACAATAAGACCCAAAACCACGGCGCCAAACAAATCTCAGAACTAAAATCCTCACAATCTTATCAAAAAGTGAACCTCCAAAATTTCTTCTCTAAGGATGCCTGCCTAAAACGATTACATAGTAAAAATATCTACCCCCCTCCTAAAAAATCATCAGTCAGCAACCTCCATCTCCGTTTTAAACTGATACCCAAATCCGCGCACAGTCACCAAATAAGCCGGCATCTTAGCGTCTAACTCAATCAATTTGCGCAGTTTGCTAATGTGAGAATCAATCGCCCGCATCGTCGCATCGCGGCGATTATGCCACACACCTTCTGCAATTTGGCCGCGGGTCAGGACGACGTTTGCGTTCTGGACGAAGAACACTAGCAACCTAAACTCCAGTGGCCCCATCTCTAATCGTTTGCCGCCTGCTGTCACCTGATAGTGTTGAAAATCGATCATGAGTCGCCCAACTTGCAGCGTCTGCGTTGGAATCGACGCGATCCGTTCACGGTGCGTTGCCGACCAAATTTTCTGACTAATTCGCGCCCGCAATTCGGAATCGGTCATCAGGCAGTCTAAAACGTCATCAAAATGCAGATTTTCAAGCAGTGTGCAAGCAAGTGCCGACCCAGCCTGATGGTAGCCGATCGCCAGCAGCGGACCGCTGAACTGCTGGCGGAGTAATTCCAGGTTTGCCCGCTGGTTTGCAACGAGCACTTGGTGTTGAATATCAAAGATGATCATGGTCTGGTCATAACGACTGAGTAAAAATTCTGGTGGTAGACTTGGCGCTTCAATCAGTTTCCAATCGCCGATCAACCGGCTTAAACGCGCCGCTAGATTAGCGTTTTCAGTCACTAATAAGATGCTGCGAGTCATGGTGGCACCTCCTATTATTTTTGGCTACCCTTATTTATGGCACAAATTTCCGAAATAAAATACCCCCTTTACATAAACGTTACAAGAACCATACAGTATCTTTACATTGGCGATTTATACTAAGTTTGTGGTTAGGAACAAACCACGACGTTACTATCATTGAAGCCACTATTTAAAAGGAGCGTTCTACTTATGAAGAACAAAGTCATTGCGTCCACCATCGTTACCATGGGTCTCGTTGGCCTGCTATTAGGCGGCTGCAGTTCAAGCAGCAACAGTAAGTCAAAGTCGTCTAGCACAAGCACCTCAGCCAAAACAACCAAGGTCACGGCAGTCGGATCAACGGCGTTACAACCCCTCGTCGAACAAGCCGCAACTGATTATCAAAAGGATCATAAAGACACCACTTTGACCGTTCAAGGCGGCGGGTCAGGGACTGGTCTCAGTCAGGTTCAGCAGGGTGCCGTGCAAATCGGAAACTCTGATATCTTTGCTGAACAGCAGTCAGGTGTTAAGGCTAAGAAACTGGTCGATCACCAAGTTGCCGTTGTCGGAATGGCACCCGTGGTCAATAAAAAAGTCGACGTCACAAACTTATCCATGGCACAACTCCGCGATATCTTTACCGGTAAGATCAAGAACTGGAAGGAAGTCGGCGGTCAAGACCAAAAAATCACTGTCATTAACCGTGCTCAGGGAAGTGGCACCCGTGCAACCTTTGAAGCGGCTGTTTTGAAGGGTGAAAAAGCAATCACTTCTCAAGAACAGGATTCAAACGGTACGGTGCAAAAATTAGTGACCTCAACTCCTGGTGCTATTAGCTACCTGGCCTTTTCCTACATCAAACCTGATATTCAGGCAGTTGGTATCGACCACGTGAAACCGACTGATGCCAACGTGACTACTAACAAATGGAAGATCTGGTCATATGAACACATGTACACGAAGGGCCAACCAAATAAACAAACGGCCCAATTTCTGAAGTACATGCTCACCACTAAAATTCAAAAAGGGCTCGTCAAGAACCTTGGGTACATTAACATGCAATCCATGAAGGTCACGAAAAACGCGCAAAACGTTGTGTCCGCAAAATAAGTTGGTTGAACACTAATTGAGGATTCCAGGCCGCGGCAGTCGTTGCCTAGGACCCTCTCTTTTATTTGGAGGCGTTTTATGGATCTTACCTCACCCTCAAAGGCCACACATGAAGACCGTCGTGGCCGACTGATCAGCTATGGCTGTATCGGCATCATCACCATTCTAGTTGTCAGTATCCTCTACTTTATTGCCTCACGCGGACTGGCGACCTTTTTTCAAGATCACGTTGACCTTTGGCAATTTATCTCAGGCACCCAGTGGAACCCCAGCGTCTTAGACAAGGCCGGACATCCGCAAGTAGGCGCGTTGCCCATGATCACCACCTCGTTTATGGTCACCCTGTTATCAGCCATTGTGGCCACGCCTTTCGCCATTGCGGCAGCCCTATTCATGACAGAAATTGCCCCGCAACGCGGCAGCAAGATCCTGCAACCCGTCATGGAACTGCTCGTCGGCATTCCCTCCGTGGTTTACGGGTTCATTGGCTTAACTGTTATCGTCCCCATTATTCGCACCCTGTTCGGTGGCACTGGGGTGGGGATTCTCGCCGGCACTAGTGTGCTTTTTGTTATGATTTTGCCCACGGTAACTTCCCTCTCAGTTGATGCGTTAAATGCTGTCCCATCACATTTGCGCTCCGCATCGCTTGCACTGGGTGCCACCCGGTGGCAGACCATCTATAAAGTCATTTTACGCGCCGCAACACCCAGACTGCTCACCGCTATCATTTTTGGGATGGCCCGGGCCTTTGGTGAGGCGCTCGCCGTCCAAATGGTGATTGGAAACGCCGTATTGATGCCTCACGGACTCGTGTCAGCCACGTCGACTTTAACGAGTCAGCTGACGACCCAAATCGGTAACACCGTGATGGGCACCCTACCCAACAACGCGCTATGGTCACTGGCATTAATTCTGCTGCTCATGTCGCTCGTCTTTAACCTGCTCATCCGGTTTATCGGGAAACGGGGGCGTTTTAATCCATGACACCACAACGAACAAATCGTGTTGCCACCCTGTTGATCAACTCAATGGTCGTCTTTGTAATCTTAATCCTCGTCTTTTTAGTCGGCGATATCTTAACGATCGGCTTGCCCCATGTCACCTGGCATTTGCTGACTTCACCCTCGCAGTCCTTTGCGGCGGGCGGCGGCATTCGAGACCAATTGTTTAACTCCTGCTACTTGCTGGTGTTGACACTGGTCATTTCGTTTCCCCTGGCCTTAGGAGCAGCTATCTATCTGGCAGAGTATGCTGCAGACAACTGGCTGACAGACCTCATTCGAACCGCCATCGAAGTCCTGAGTTCATTGCCGTCAGTGGTCGTTGGCTTGTTTGGCTACTTGCTCTTCGTGATCCAATTTCACTTTGGCTTCTCAATCCTTTCCGGCGCAATTGCCCTGACCTTTTTCAATTTACCGCTTTTGATTCGCAGCATTGAAGGGTCACTGAACGCAGTCCCGACCAGTCAACATGAAGCAGGTGTCTCACTGGGACTCTCCAACTGGCGAACGATCAAGGGCATCATTCTCCCAGCAGCGCTGCCCGGGATCCTGACCGGTATCATTTTAAGCGCCGGCCGCGTATTTGGTGAAGCATCCGCGTTGATCTACACGGCAGGGCAAAGTGCGCCGATCGTGAGTTACACCAACTGGAATCCTCTGAGCGCAGACAGTTTTTTGAACCCAATGCGCCCCGCTGAAACGCTTGCTGTGCATATCTGGAAAGTGAATACGGAAGGTGTTACACCGGATGCGCTCACGATTTCTAGCGGTGCTTCAGCGGTTTTGATCATCGTGCTCCTCATTGTCAATCTGAGTGCACGCGCGCTTGGCACCCATCTCTACCGGAAAATGACCGGACATAAGTGAGGTAATCTATGCAAAACACGGACTTTTCTCAAACCTACCTGATGGCGCCAGACCTACCATCAGCAATCACGACTGAAGACCTGCAAGTTTTCTACGGCAACAACCATGCCATGCACGACGCGACGTTACAGTTTCCGGAAAATCGTATCACCGCACTGATCGGCGCCTCAGGATCCGGTAAATCCACATTTCTCAGAAGTTTAAACCGCATGAACGATGATGTGGCAACCGTTACGGGAAAAATTATGTATCATGACACCGATATCAATGCGAAAAATGTCAACGTTTATGCGGTTCGTCGGCACATCGATGGTGTTCCAACGGCCGAATCCCTTTGCGAAGTCCATCCGCGATAACATCACCTTTGCGCTCAAAGCTTATGGTATTCGCAATCAGGCGGAGTTAGATGAACGGATCGAAACTAGTTTAAAAGAAGCTGCGCTGTGGGATGAAGTGAAGGACACACTCGACCGGAGTGCGTTATCGCTGTCTGGCGGTCAGGCACAACGCCTCTGTCTAGCGCGGTCTTTGGCAGTTCAACCAGACGTTTTATTGCTGGATGAACCTGCCAGTGCCCTCGACCCGATTTCCACGGCAAAGATCGAAGCACCTTAATTAAATTGGCGGAACATTACACCATCATTATCGTGACCCATAACATGAAGCAGGCATCACGCATTAGTCAGTACACGGCGTTTTTCCATCTGGGTCACGTGCTGGAATTTGATACCACAAGTAACCTATTTCAAACGCCGCAACTGCCGATCACCCGCGACTATGTTACCGGCCACTTTGGCTAGAAAGGAGCGACAAATGACGACGCCCCTCTTATCCACAAAAAATGTCCACCTCTCATACGGTGACCACGAAGCATTGCATGGTATTTCATTAGACTATGAACCAACACGATCACTGCCCTGATCGGCCCCTCCGGTTGCGGCAAGTCGACCTATTTACGATGCCTCAACCGGATGAACGACATGATCGCCAATGTGACGATTACGGGAACCTTCAACTTTAAAGGTCAGGATCTGTACGCGCCAAACGCCAATTTAGTTGCCTTACGAACAAATCGGGATGGTATTTCAACAACCGAATCCCTTTCCGTTCTCGGTTCGAGAAAATGTCGCCTACGGATTACGTTTAAACGGCCGCCCAAGTCGAACAGCCATCGCAGAGAAGGTTGAATGGGCGCTCAAACAGGCTGCCGTGTGGGACGAAGTAAAGGATGATCTCGATAAAAACGCCCTGTCATTTTCCGGCGGTCAGCAGCAACGAATCTGCATCGCTCGGTTACTGGCGGTCTCACCTGACATCATCTTATTGGATGAGCCGACCAGTGCACTGGATCCAATCTCCAGCAGTGAGATTGAGGCCACATTGATGGCGCTAAAGAAGACGTACACGATCATCATCGTCACTCATAACCCGCAACAGGCATCACGTATCTCAGACCGTACCGCTTTTATGCTAAACGGCGACCTCGTTGAAGTTGGGGAGACAAACCAGTTTTTCCTAACGCCAGAGCAACAGGCCACCAGCGACTATCTCACCGGTAAATTTGGCTAGGAGGCCCCGTATGCAAACGCACTTTTTAGAAATGTTTCACACCCTGAACGACCACTTTACAGAAATGGGGCAACATGTGAATCAGCAGATCAACCGGGCAACTCAAGCCTTTGTCGATCATGACCAGGGAAAGGCCAACTTAGTCATCACCACTGATCAGCAGATCAACAAGGCTGAGGTTCAATTGGAAAAAGAAGCCCTCGAATTGATTGCCCTTCAGCAACCTTTTGCCGATAATTTTCGGGCCGTGATCTCCATCTTGAAAGCCAGTGCTGATCTAGAGCGTATCGGTGACCACGCCACTGGGATTGCCCGTGAAACGCTTCGTCTGAAATCCAGCGTTCGAAACGCTGACATTGAAAAGGCTGTGGCCGACCTCAGTGAACTCATTCGCAGCATGTTGGCCGACATCCTGGAGGCCACAGCCGAGCTCAACACAGAGCTCGCGATTTCGGTGGCCCATCAAGACCTTCAAGTAGACGAACAGTACGTTCGAATCCGCCACACGGTTTCAACTACCCTGCAGCAGGAACCCGACATGGCACAGGTAAGTTCAGGCTACCTGTTGGTCGTTAAGATTCTTGAACGAATTGGGGATCACATTGTGAACCTTGCTGAAGAGGTTGTTTATAATGTGGATGGCGAAATTGTTGAGTTGAATCTGGGCAAGACGCAACCTGAGTTGGTGCAGCAGGCACTGGATCAAAAATAGATTAACTGAAAACTAAAGCGATATCGTCGGCTTGGCGTTATCGATTTAGTTTTTTACATATGCTTGATGATTCAAATTAAATTGCAAATATCCAAATCACTACTATAATATTAAAGA
>NZ_BBAG01000060.1 GCF_001311135.1 Secundilactobacillus paracollinoides DSM 15502 = JCM 11969 | reverse complement strand
GGTTCTCTGTCCTCGAGCCGAAACGAGTTTCGGAAAACAGAAAGCTGCATGTAAGCCGACTTTGACAGAAAGGCCAGGTTCGGGCCTTTCTGTCAAGTCGGCTTACACTCCGCTTCCTCCCGTTTTCCTACACTCTCTACTCCAATGCATCCCAAGGCGCCAATTCAATTGGCTTGTCTTTCAAAATCGCTTGTTGGGCATCCGTCAGGTACTTCTTATGCACGACGACCTCGTACACAAACTGGTCCATCCAGTCGTCCGTCATCACAAAGTAACCCTTCTCGCCGTTCTTTTCGCCCCAAGAGTTCTCCACCTTCCAGCGGTTCGGTTGGCCGTCCACCAGGTTAACGCCTGTCAGCGTCATGGCGTGGGTCACCTCTGCCTCGTGGTATTCAAACCGCTTGGCCTTGCTGAGGGTAAGGTCGATACCAAACAGCTCTGCCTTCCGGTACAGATTAGCGTCCAAGAAGCCCTGTTCGCGACTCATCTGCTGGAGCACATCGTTACCGAACCAGATCGTTTCACCGTCCTGCAGCTGTTGAATGGCCGTCTTCTTGAGGACCTCCATGTCGACATTCAGGAACTGGATCTGCTTGCCGCCCACGATGTTTTCCTGACTGGCTAACCGGTACAGCTTATTCAACGGCTTGTCTGGTGAGTTGGTGACCACCACGTAGTCGTCCAAATCAACGTCAAATTGGTCCTTGAAGAAGTTCTGCGGCGTCAGACCAGGCTCACGGTGCGTCTTCTTATCGTCATCCGTGTATTCCAAATCAAAGCTGGTCGGCGGCTCGCCAAATGAATAGGCCGCCATCCGATAGACTTCACTGACCATGGCGTGGCGTTCAGCCGCTAGATCAGCACCCGTCGCTTGTTGGGCCACCATGTCTCGCAACACAACGGCATCCCGGCGCATTTTCAGTGCCAGCGTCGTCGCAAACGCACTCGTATGTTCCGTGTTGTAGGTCTCCGGCATGGCGTAACTTGGCACCACGCCGTACTTTTGCACGAGGGCGGCTGCCATGGCCCACTGACCACCGTCGCCTCCAGCCATCTTCAGGTAGAAGGTCACTTCCCGGTCGTCGGCGGGGCGGTCGGCCGTTTCAATAATGTGTTGGTAAAACATGTTGGCGCGCTCGACCTTGTCCCAGAAGAATAGGTAGTTTTGTGACAGCTCAAAGTCCTTGACCTTGTGGGTTGTCGCAACTGGTGCCGCAGCGTGTTCAACAGAGAGAATTCCCAGCAGCGGCCAGATTGTTTCTGGTTGGTCACAGCGCCAGTGGGGACCTCAACGGAGAACGTCCGGTTCAACCGCGTCTGTGCCTGCGGGTCCTGTGAAGCCGCGTTGACGCCGTTGTTCATTACGGCTCGACTGATCACATCAGCAGCCGGCTGGCCTTCAAGGTCTTGATGAAAGGCCAAAAAATCGTCTTGTGTCAGTGGTGCATTGGGTGTTGTTGTCATTGAATAACCTCCTTGGATGATAATGGTGAGTCTATTTTACACCAAGTATTTATATCTGATTTAATTTAAGAATTAAAAATTAAAATCAATACATTTTCGTCTATATATAATAACAACCCAATATCGAACTAAATCAAATTGGAATCTGATTGTTTTACATGTACACATAATACGTGTATGATATGAGTTGTAATAAATACTTAGGAGCTTAAATAGTGATTTATTATGATTAAGAACTTTGCCGATAAAGAAACCAGAAAAATTTTCTATCAATAATGCTCAACAAAGTTGCCACAAAGTATACAGCGGATCGCATTACGTAAACTACTAATAATTGATCATGCATTTAATATCAACGATTTACGAGTACCGCCCGCAAATCATTTGGAACGCTTAGTCGGTAATAATAAGCAAGACTACAGCATTCGAATAAATCGTCAGTATCGTATTTGCTTTTCAGTTGAAAACTATAATGAATTTACTCAAGTAGAAATAGTAGATTATCATCGCGGATAGGAGATATAAAAATGAGAATACCAACACCTAAAATTAGTGAAATTTTGAAGGAAGAATTTATGGACCCGTTACATTTGTCAGCCTATTCAATCGCTAAGGCAATTCAAGTCCCAACCTCAAGAATTCAAGATCTTTTACACGATCGACGCGCTATTTCAGTAGACACTTCTGTTAGACTTGGAAAGTTCTTTGGTGTTTCAGAGCGTTTCTTTTTTGATCTACAAACTGATATTGATATCCGAAATGCCAAAGAAAAAAACAGTAAAGTTTATAATGGCATCAAGCAGTATCAGCCACAATAACACAAAAAAAGCGACAGATTCGTTTAACCGAACCTGCCGCTTTTTATTTTAATATCCTAGACTGTTAATATTATGCCGTTCCGTCTTGGTCCCCGTCCATGCAGGCACCTTCACAACGCCAGCAACCTTGCTCTTGTAGACAAAGCCCCAGTAACGACTATCGTTAGACACGCTTCGGTGATCCCCTAAAACGAAGTACTCGTTCTTTGGCACCTTCGTCACGTGTTTACCCCAACCGTACTGCTTGGCTAACGAGGCCAGTGTCCAGTTAGCACTACCGGTACCGCCTGTGGCTTGGCTCTTGCTGATGAAACTTTGGTTGACCTTCTTACCATTCACGTAGAGGGTGTTGTTCTTAAAGGCAACGGTGTCCCCTGGCAGGCCGATGACCCGCTTCACGTAGTCGGTACCCGGCTTAGCTTCCGGATCCTCACCGTGCGCATCAAACACGATGACGCTCAAGTGCTTGATCTTTTCTTGTTTAAACATCCACACACGTTCGTTATTGGTTAAGTTCGGTTCCATTGATGGTCCATCCACCCGGACAGGTGACAGGACATAAGTCTTAAGCCCGAACGCAACGATCAGCCCAATGGCGATTGGCACGATCCAGCTAAGGATCTCTTTAAGTGCTTTCATTCTTCTACCCCTTCCCTTAACACAAGTGTGTTAGGGTCACATTTTTCTCTATTATAACAGTCCTATATTACTCTATTTGCCAGGTATCACGCAAACATTACAGGTGGTTTTGACAAATCTTAGGGGTTTTGTTGTCAAAATGTTATATAGATAATGCCTGAAGTCCGTTGCACTCCGCAATTTGGCACTCCGTGTGGTGGCTCGCAGCTCCGTGCCAAATTGCTGCGTTCCACTGATGTTGAGCAGAATTTTTCATTTCGTTAAGTATCACAATAGCGTTAAAACTAGCTTGCGGAGAATCCGCCCTCGACTGCTAATAAGGTCATTGACAGCAATACTTCTCAGAATGTGCTGGCTAACTGTAACACTTAATTGAAAAGTTTTATGATATCTTTTATTACAGTTCAATTCCATGGTGACTAGTACAAGGATCGTAGCGTATTGGAGCTGTTCGGCATTGCAGGCTGTAGTGTCGGTGGTCGTTAGCGACCGTCCTTGGGTCGGTTACGACCATGGGAGACGTAGGAGATCCTTGAATTTCTAGTGTATATTGCGGAAACGTGTTCCGCAGGCAGGGCCGAACGGCGCAACGAAGCGGGATTGTTCCGTATATTTGACTCAGCTAACAACTATGTAACAGAACTGTCCATCATAAAACATCCGTTGCTATTCAACTGCAGTAAAAAACGTCACCGGCAACTTTATGTCAGTGACGCTTTTAAATGTCCTATTGCTTGATGGTGCCGAAAACAGTTTGGTGCTCATAATTTCTTTAGTATTAGCATAGCACATTTACCGTCAAAATAAACGTAAAAACGTGTAAAACCGGTGTCTTAACATCTAAGACTGCCTTGACAATCCCCTGTTCGTTTTCTACAATAATTCCAACCAAACTTTTGGCTATTTTAGTCATGGTATCCTGACTAATCCTACAGAGTGTGAAGTGGGGCGTTTTGCCCCCAGAATATAACAGGCACCATCGAAAATCCCGATTGGATTTTGATGGTGCCTTGTTATATGGCCGGGGGCAGCCCCGCTGAACACGTTTCGGCAATAGGAAAGAGAACCGCTCCAAACCTAACCAATTGCCTCTTTCAAAACCATCCGATAAACTAACACTAAACACCCAAGGGAGGCTCACCCATGCAAACCGTCCCACTCGAAACCATCAACAACCACCTAGACGACTATCTCACCCAACTCACCGCAAATGCAGATCCGATTCTCATCACCAACCACGACGACTCAGACAGCGCAGTTCTAATGTCCAAGAACGACTATGACTGCATGGTCGAAACAATGCGAATCCTAAGCAATCCAGCACTTATGGCAAAGATTCGCCGCGGCAGACAGCAAATCGCTGATATTGAAAGTAAAAAACGCTCGAGGCTTTAAAAATAACATCAGACTCGCGACAAAAGGTTACGTCTACACTGACGTACCTTTTTTGTGATGACTATTAACGCGTCTTCACCATTGCACTCGTTTTATCAGCCCGCCGTTTCGAACGCACTAAATGGCGGTTCCCAAGATAATCCTGCTGATACAGCTGCAGCGTATCCAAACTCGACAGCGCCACTTCTTGAATGACGTAACTGCCGTCGTGGGCCTTAAACGTTACGCTGTTGTTTGAAATATTGATCTTGCCAAAGTAACAGTCGAGGCTGGTGACCTCATCGGTGTGCCCATCCGGATACTTTAACCGGATCGGGTGCTGCCGTTCGATGTGGACGGAATCATCAGGGTATAGGGCGCAGATGAAGGCGTCGTTGGCCGTGACCAGCTGCCACTGGTCATGCGGCTTGCGGGCGGTGATGACGCGGTTGGGCAACGCTGCCTGCTTAAAATCAGCCGGGTACAGCGGCACGCCAGCGTATCCTTTGGCGTTGCGGTAGATGTCCACGCGAACCATGTGGGAGTTGCTGGCGACCCCGCGTCCCTGGTGAACCGGCGTCAGCAGCGTGGCCTTCTTGGTCACCTTGACCTTCGTGACGACCATGTCCTGCGACCCCGTTGAAATGACCAGCTGGTTTTCCGGGAATGCTTGCTTGCCGCTGCCGCCATTGGCTGTTAGTGCCACCTTCACTGCCGTGTAGACAACCTGATTACTGCCATCAGGCGCTAACGCATAGATCCCTTTAGCGCCGGTAATCTGGTCGCCATTCTTTGCCAGTTTCAGACTGCTGATGGCAACGCGCTGGGTCACTTCCCCCGTTTGGTCATAATGCTTGGGTGAGAACACCGTTTCCTTATGCACTTCACCGCCGATACTGTGGTGCGGTGCCCGGATTGCGAAAACCGGTTTAAGTGGGTAATTTCACGATGTTGATAGGTGTGCCAACTGCGTTGAATCATTGTTGTTGCCGGATCATCAGACAATCGGCCGGTGAGTTCAGCACGAAAGTCTGGCCAGGGCAGCGGCACCTGATTTTTCACTTGTAGATAACTTGGATTCAGCTGCCCATCGCTGTCGGTCAACTGACTGAAAGCGGACCACAGGGCTTCGTTGTGGCTGATCTCCCGCGCCGTACTATAGGTGGCCAGCAGATCAATATACGCTGGTGTGAAGCACCCCGTGACGACGGCTTGAGCGGCGTACCGCAGTGTTGATTCACTGGGCAGCGGCACGCTGAACCGTTGCAGCAATCTGGCTGTTGCCGGATAACTCACAGCCGCAACGGGTTCCTGATAGCCGGCCCGGAAACGCAAATTTTGTGTAAAATAACGACTGAGTAACTGACTGAATTGACGGTCATCGCCAAGGTGCCGCGTGCGCCAACGGGACTGATCACGAGCGGTAATTTCCGCCTTAAGCAGGTGTTGCCGTTTGCGATACGACGTGATGGTGTCGGTGACCCAGGCGATAAATCTTTGGTGGTGCTCACTATGTAGAAATGCAAGTGGCAGTTGGTTGCCCTTCTGCTGATTATTGGCCGTTGCCGTAACCACTTTATTGCAGTAGCGGTCATCGAAACTAGCCGAATACGGGATGATATGGTCGATCTGGTAGTACGCATCGTTAAACAACCGTTCTGGATCAATGGGCTGACCGGTGTAGGGGTCAATACCCTGCTGCTCGGTAAACAGCTGGTGCTTCAAAATATTTTCACCGTTTGCCGGAATGCCTAACTGATTCAGCGTTGCCACTAACTTCTCGTGAGCTTTCACCGTCTGCTGTTGGCGCTTGTTGGCATCGACGCGTTTTTGAAACGGCAGGGTCATCGCTGGCGCCACGCTAAACCGAAGCGCGTCCAGATGACCATAGGCAGCTTGAACGGCTTTGACCACCTTGAGCGCCATGACAACGGCGCGCTTAGCCACCGGATTCGTCAGCTGATCATAGAGGGCGACGCGGTCGAGTCGCTGGTCGTTTAGACCGTACCCCGCTGTCTCAAGTGACACTGCGAAACTGCGCCCGCGCCACAGAAACGGCCAAAGCTGCCGCATCGTTTTTAACGAATACTGGCTGTACGACGTGTAATTGAGGGCGGCCAATCGCGTGATCTCTTCGTCAGACAACACGTCGAGCTCTTCCAGTGCTTGTTGTTTCGACTGGTCGCTCGAGTAATTGGTGAGGATGGTGCCCACCCGGTCGATCAGATCGGTGTCGTCGGCGTACAAACTGCTGCCAAGCGCCGTTTGAATCTCATTGATTGCCTTAAAATCAACGATAACAGTGTGTTTTTCGGCCTTTTTAACCGGTTCGTCCTGGTAGGCGACCTGATTAAACCTGACTTCCGCTGGTAAATTAAGCGCCTGCCGAGCCTGGTAGAAATCAAGTCGCTGCTGTTGCCGGGCCAGGGCCAAGAGGCAGTGGCGCTGACTGACATCCAACGCCGTCAGGCCCCGGTAGTCGCCGCCCACTAACTGGATATCGTTTACCGTTTTCATTAACTTAAACTCGCAATAGGTTCTCGTGGCCTTTGCCGCGCGCTTTTCACACGCATTCAGCGGGTCATTGCCCACCATTTTCTCAATCAAATTCCCGCCAAAGCGGCTCGGGGCACTCGGTCCCGTATCAAAGTCGCGCTGGCTCTTAAGTAGTGCTATGTAGTCTTTCTGAAACGCCCGTGACAGCCGCGGGTCGCTTTGGCGCTGGTGATTGATGATCAACCGCGCCTCCGACACGATCCACTCGCGCAACGGATGCACCAAATAGTCTGCTTGGTAATCCTTATTATGTTTACAGGCGCGATACCGCGGGTCGCGTACCAGCATCTCGCCAAACGTCCGGTAATGACCCGCTTGAAAGACCTGCTTCGTTGCCTGAATCGACTGCAACAGTCGCCCTAACTCAGCTGGTGATTGACCAGTCGTCTCCGAACGCGCATTAGACCTAAAGCCGCGGTGACCGGCCAAATAGTACAGCACCGCAAACAACTCACGACTCGTCAATTCTCCGTCCAGACCCTGAACCCGCAGCTGCCAAATGTCCGCTGGTTGCAGTTGCTGATTAAAGTAGGCCGTCATGTCCGCGGTCGTCAACAACCCATACTTAAGAAATAACTGTCTAACCCGCTGTTTCCGGAATTTGGTGCGCCGGTTACAGCGTCGTGCATGGCGGCGTTGTCGTGCTGGTAATGCCAGTGACGCGCCGTCCTTTGGATTTTCCGCCGGCGTAAACTGCACCGTGTTGAGTTTCAAGATGCGCTCAGGCTTCCCCCGCTCATCCGTCTGCAACACCGCGTAGCCCACCGCCGCAATATCAATGTTCAAACTCAGTAAAACCCCCATATGCCACCTCTTTCTTTTGAAGCGGGCAATCTGTTTCTGGTGGATAATGGCGCTACGTTCCGTGATTTGGGCACTGGAAGCTGTGGTGGCTCCACTGCTTCGTGCCCAAATCACTGCACTTCGCTCACAGTGCTGACATAACTGAGGTTAGCTTAGTACCTACCGCTCAGAAGTGCCAGTTTGTGTATTATCCGCCCTTGACTGCCTTTATGGTGCCGTCTAAGTAACGCTTTTGTCTGTGCATTTTTCCTACTATTCAAATCTGACTGGATATCTCAAAAGTGTATCCTTCGTGTTGCCAATTGCTGCTATGTATAACCTGAGCTGTACTTCCAACGCATTTTCAAAGTTAAGCACTCATTCTGTTACATATCACCACTATGAAATGATTCCATTATCGTCGACTTTTTCCACTAAGCTGCAGATTGAAGACTTCTACTTCATAATAACGGTAGGTGTTCGTTAACTGGCCATTGCTAGCAAGTCCACCAATGCCGAAGTATCGCTGTCGATGAACTTATCAGCAGTCGAGTGCGGAGTCTCTTCGAACTTGGTTTATTGCTATCGCCATACTTAACTAAAGAATAAAGTCAGCTCTGTGTATGTGGAATGCAACGAACCATTAACAATGCGTTACCCTAGTCAAGCAAAGACCCAAGATAAACAGATAGCCCCCACCTTCGATATTGAAGGAATAGGGGCTAGAGCTGTACGGCAGATATAAAATCGCCTTATCATGGTATCCTTACTAATCCTACAAAGTAAGTTTGGCGCTTGTACAAGCGCTTTTGGTTATTATACGAAAGATAGATTAGAAAGTCACCCGTTTTTACTAATTTTTTAATTATTTTTTAACCTTAGTTATCACTCGTACGCTAGCCGTGAATGCCCAGTTCTAGTTTTGCCTGCCGTGACATTTTATTGACCGACCAAGCGGGTTCCCACACAAGATTGATGTGAACCGTGTTCACTTCTGGTAGGGTCATCAAGACCTTGGTAATTGCTTGATACAGGTATTCCGTCAGTGGGCAACCAGCGATCGTCAGCGTCATGGTGATGACACAATCACCCTTGGTTAACGTGACGTCGTAGATCAATCCGAGTGCAACCAGGTTCACACCAAGTTCCGGATCGATCACGGTCGCCAATGCGGTCATGGTCTTTTCAGTAAAGCGGTCAGTTGTCATTCGCCTGCCTCCAGTCGGTTAATTGTGCACGGTTTTAGCTGCCAATTGTTGCTGCTTAGCTTGCGCCCGTTGCTGTTCGCGAATCGTGCCGCCATTTTTTACCAGCGCCCAGGTTGCAGGCACCAAGAAGATCAGGTTAAACCCTTCTAGAATGGCCGTCATCATGAACACGCCCTGGTAACTAAACGCGTTGGCGACGACGGAACCCAGCATTGGACCGCCAACACTGCCCATCGCCTGAAACGACTGGTTGTAGCTGAAGATTCGACCAAAGGCATCTTGTACATAGTGGGTCATCAAGGTTTGAATTGCTGGCAGCATTGCGGCATCCGAAACACCAAGCAACGTCCGCCAAACACCGAGTTGCCAAACATTTTGGGCAAAACTCATTGGAATGAAACACACGATTGCCGCAACTAGTCCGGCACCCAGCACCTTTTCAGGGCCGATGTGGTCGCTTAAACTTCCCAAAATTGGTGAGAAGATCAGCGTCACTACCCCAGGCAGCGATGAGATCACCCCACTGACCATTGCCACTTGGCCGCCATGGTGCATCAGCTGTTTGATCAACAGACTAATGATCGGCGTGATCGACATATTGGCTGCTTGAATGACCAGGGTCGTGATAAACAATCCCCAGATCAACATTGGGTATTTCAGGGTATGAAAAACCTGTTTCATGGGTTGGAGCTGCACTTTGTCCACCGGAGTAAAGTCTTCGTGGACAAAGAACATCGTCATCAAGAAGACCACCAGCATCATGGCCCCGGCAACGAAGAACGACCCGCGGTAGCCAAATGAACTGGCCAACGCCCCACCTAGTAGTGGGCCGACCAGGGTACCGACAACGTTCCCCGTTGCCAACGTCCCCAACGCTTTCCCGCTTCGGTCAATCGGCACACTAGCGGCCACAATGGCGTTCGCGTTGTTGATATACCCGGAGAAGCAGCCCTGAATCGCCCGCAAAATAATCAGAATCGTGACGTTTGGCGCGAAGCCGCACGCCGTAATGGTGATCGTCATCCCAAGTGACGCACGCAAACACATCAGTTTACGGCCATACTGGTCAGCGAGTTTGCCCCAATACGGGGAAACGATGGCCTTCGCCAGGAAGGTGATGGCAAACGCAAACCCGGACAGCAGATTCAGTTGCGACGTCGTAAAGTGCCCCAACGACGCGACATAGAGGGAAATGACGGGCATGGTCATTGAAAACCCCATCCCAGTCATAAAATTCCCGACCCACAGAAAATACAAATTACGCTGCCAATTACTACTCTTTTTCACGTGTCCACCTGCTTTTATGTACGGCATCCGCACCGTTTTGACGCTGCTATGTGGTGGTGCTTGGTTTGGATGCGAAGATTACTTTCATTTTACGCTTGTCGATGATGAAAACAATATGAGTTTTTTGCAATTCCGATAGTGCCGCACTATAAACTGCTGGCCATCAATGACTACAAAGAACGCTAAGCAATCATCTCGTTTGAGAAGCGCTTGGCGTTCAGTTTAGCTAACTTTGATCTACCGACCAGCAGGTGCTGTGGAGCTGCTCTGTTGGGCAGTGCCAGCCTTGCGTTCCGTCCGACCGCGCCAGTATGACGACAGGATGGAACCAGAAATGTTGTGCCAGATACTGAAGATAGTCGATGGAATGGCGGCAGCTGGTGCAAAGTACTTCATGGCAAGCGTGGCACCCAAACTAGAATCCTGCATCCCGACTTCAAAAGTGATGGCTTTGCGTTGCGGATCCTTCAACCGAATGAGTTTGGAGAACAAGAACCCGAGCCCGTAACCAGACAGATTATGCAACATAACAACGGGGATAACCAAAGCAGTAGCGGCGGTAAACAACCCGTCATGGTTAGCTGAAACAACGGCTCCGATGATCAATAGGATGGCTAATTGTGAGATCAACGGCAGTGCGCGGGTGATGGTATCAATGCGTTTGCCAAAGATCGAGTGAATCACAACCCCAAGGATGATTGGTACCAAAACGATTTGGATCGTACTCAAGAACAGGGATTGCGTTGGAATGGCAACATACTTGCCCGCATACAGCAGCAGTAATCCCGGCAGCGCAATCGGTGCCAGCAACGTGGATAACGTTTCAATGGACACATCCAACGCAACGTCACCACCAGCCAGATAGGCCATCACGCTTGATGACGTCCCGCTTGGGCAGGACCCGACCAGGATAACCCCAACGGCTGTGGCACCGGAGAGCTGAAAGATCTGACAAAGTAACCACGCGATAAACGGCATGATCACATAGTGCGCCACCGTTCCTAAGATAACCGGCACTGGCCGTTTAACGATCCGAGCGAAATCCTCACCCTTCAACGTCAACCCCATCCCAAACAGAATGATGCCCAGTAAGTACGAGGTATTTGGAACGACCCAGGTACTCGTTGCCGGTAATAAGTAATTAAACGCGGCCCAAATAATAACGATAACGGTGAAATATTTCCCTAACCACTTACCGAAAGCTTCGATTTTATTCATAATGTAAACCCCTTTTTATGTATGTCAAGGTGGAGAGTGTGGCGCAAGCCGGGTAACTCCCGGAGTGTAAGGCGACTTTGCCGGAAATTCCGGTTCTGAATTTCTGGCAAAGTTGCTTTACACAGTAGGGAGTTGGCTTGTGGAACACGTTTCCACAATGTAAACGAGAAAAATCAACGTCTCCGTGTTACTAGTGAAGACAGAACACTTGTGTCTGATGCACTAACTAATATGCCTATGTTTGTTTTGTCTGTATTGCGTTGTACTGTCACTGCGTTGTACTTGTCGCTGCGTTACGCCGGTCGGCTCTGCAGGCTGAAGTGGGTCGCTTCGGAGCTATTGAATTTCCTCTCAGAAATTCAAGGATCTCCTACGTCTCCCGTATTAGTAACCGACCAAAGTACGGTCGCTAACTAATACCGACACCACAGCCTGCAATGCCGACCGGCTCCACTCCGCTGATATTTGCGGGAAAACAACCGAATCGTTGACTTACAGCCGCCCTGCACTGAGAACCAGTAACGCAACAGAAACGCGTTACTAGTACATCGTCTTAATCGCAGTCGCGGGCGGATAAGCTTCGTACTTGAGCTAACTGTCATGTGGTGCTTGGCTAACGTGCCCTTAGTTGCGGTTACGTGAGTGAAGTGGCGCGATTTGGCACGGAGTTGTGGTGTCGATATCACTTGGTGGGCGAGGGTTTCGGCCACCTAGTGATATGCGAGACGATGAAGATCCACTCGAGAGCCGCGCAGCGGAAATCGAGTTAGCTTCATCGCGAGCCACCACAACGGAGTGCCAAATCGCAGAACGGAACGCACTTGTACCCACAATCACCCCATATGATACCCAAGCGCCACGCGAGCATACCGGCTCATTTTGCTGGGCGACCAGGCTGGCTCCCAAACGATGTCGATTTTGACGTTGTTGACTTCGGGTAATTTCTCAGGCGCGGTGCCGATCATGTTTTCAAGCACTTGTGAGATGGGACAGCAACGGTGGTCAGTGTCATGGTGACTGTGGCAACGCCGTCTGTCAGACTCATGCCGTAGATTAGTCCAAGATTGACGAGGTCGATGCCGAGTTCCGGGTCAATAACGGATTGCAGTGCGTCGATCATCCGATCCTGTAACTCAGCAGTCGTATCGGTAGCGGTACTCGTTTCTTCTGCCATGGTGAACGCCACCTTTCTGCGTTAGTCCGCGTCGTCTTCCTTGCCGAAGAGTTCATCGGCCCCTAACATGACGCCGCCAGTGTTGGCTGAGGTCACCAGGTATTGGTACCGCGCCAGGTAACCGAAGCGGACCTTTGGTTTAAACGGCTTCAACTCTTTTCGCCGTTCTGCAAACTCAGCGTCGGAAACGTCAACGTCCATTGTCCGGTTGGTCAGGTCGATCGTGATCTGGTCGCCATCGTGGATGAGGCAATCTCACCACCGGAAGCGGCTTCTGGCGAAACGTGGCCGACACAGATACCGTGAGTGGCACCGGAGAACCGCCCGTCAGTGATGAGGGCAACGGTGCGGCCTAACCCGCGGCCGATGATGTCGGAGGTTGGGTTCAGCATTTCGGGCATGCCGGGACCACCCTTTGGCCCTTCGTAGCGAATAACCACGACGTTGCCAGCTTTAACGCTTCCGTTATCGATGCCTTCAACGGCAGCGTCATGGGAATCAAAGCAGATGGCAGTACCGACAAACTTGTGAATGTCGGGATCGACCCCGGCCACTTTGATGACTGAGCCGTCCTTGGCGATGTTGCCGTAGAGCACGGACAGCCACCCTGTTCTGAGTACGGGTTATCCAGTGGTCGAATGACTTCTGGATTGAGCGTGTGTGCGCCAGCGACGTTTTCTCGAATGGTCTTACCGGTGACGGTGATGCGGTCGGAATGCAGGCACCCCTTTTCGATAAGTTCGTTCATAATGGCGGGGATCCCACCGGCAGCGTGGACGTCCTCCATGTTCCAAACGGACGATGGTGCGATCTTGGCTAAATGCGGCGTGCGTTTAGCAATTTCGTTGATGTCGCGTTCACTGTAGTCGATGCCGGCTTCGTGCGCGATGGCCAACCCGTGTAAAACGGTATTGGTGGAACCGCCCATGGCCATGTCTAACGCAAACGCATCGTCCAAGGCGTCCTTGGTGATGATGTCGCGCGGCTTCAAGTCGTTCTTCACGTTGACCATGACTTGCCGAGCAGCTTGGCGGACCAATTCGCGTCGCTGATCAGAAACAGCTAAGGCTGTTCCGTTATACGGTAAGGCAACCCCGAGAGCTTCCATCAGTGAATTCATTGAGTTAGCGGTGTACATCCCGGCACAGGAACCACAGGATGGACAGGCGTTTTGTTCGAGCTTGAGGAAGTCTTCCTTGCTCATTTTGCCGTCCTTGAACGCCCCAACGGCTTCAAAAACGGACGATAGATTAGCTGCTTTGCCATCTGGCGCTAAGCCCGCCTTCATGGGACCACCGGAAACAAACGTACATGGGACGTTCGTCCGCAGCGACGCCATTAACATGCCGGGCGTGATCTTGTCACAGTTTGGCATGTAGAGCACGCCGTCGAACCAGTGGGCGTTGATCACCGTTTCGGCTGAGTCAGCAATCAGGTCCCGGCTTGGTAACGAATACCGCATTCCGATGTGGCCCATGGCGATCCCGTCATCGACGCCAATGGTATTAAATTCAAATGGAATCCCGCCAGCCTTGCGAATCTCTTCCTTGGCAATATCGGCTAATTCTCTAAGGTGCACGTGCCCAGGCACGATTTCTATGTAGGAGTTACAAATTGCGATGAAGGGTTTTTTCATATCCTCCGGGTTCTTCACCATCCCGGTAGCGTATAGCAAACTACGACCCGGCGCTCGATCGACTCCAACTGTGATCTCATCACTACGCTTTTGCATATCGTCGCCGCTAACCTTAAAGTTTAACGTATCACTCATTTCCATACCTCCAATAACAAATTATTTGAACGAGGAAACTATGACTATTCAAATTATTATGAATTTTATCATGAGATTTTAATTTGTCAATGGACGTTAAGATGCGATAACCACGATTTTTTGTCTCAGGGTGCGTTAAAAACAAGTCATCACAAGGTCTTACACTTGTCTGATTTTGGGACAATTAAATTTAAAAATGATTGTTAAATCCGAATAATCGTCTCAATTTAGTGTACTATTCAGGTAATATTCAAACGATCGTCTAATTGAGTCCAATTTAAGACCAGGGTTCAACCTAATTAAAAATAATTTTCGTCACCAGTGATTTCTTTTTGTACCACTTATGCCTCAAAAATACCGGGTTGCTCATTTAACCGATATAAAATTTTCTCATTTACTTTTAATTTTATCTCTGCTAAGCTAACAACCATTCTAGGAATTCGAGGACAGACAAATGCCAAACCAAACAGTTTTTGCCATTCAAATTATGATTATTGCCCACATTATTATTAACTAAGATGCGGGACATTTTGAGTGCCCGCACATTGCGGGCCCTGTTTGGTACAAGCCAAGGGCCGTTAAGCTCTTGGCTTTTTTGTTTGAACCGGAAGATTCAATCGGAGGTGCCACCTACAACTTATCCGTTTCAGTGTTTCAAAAAACTAAATTAATCGTTAGGAAGGCGATACCTATGCAAGATACTGATGTTTCATCCGTCGAATCCGTGGCGCCCGTTGCCAAGACCAATCCAGCCGCAACCCTAGCCCGTGATTCTGTCAAAACCGTTATTTTCGCGTCCATGATCGGAACCGCCATTGAGTTTTACGACTTTTACGCTTACGGGACCGCTGCTGCAGCGTACTTTCCCAAGGTCTTCTTCCCGGAAGTTACCCCGACCATTGCCGTCCTGCTGAGTCTGTTAACATTCGGCGTCGCTTTTGTTGCTCGCCCGTTAGGATCGTTGGTCTTTGGCCACTTCGGTGATAAGATCGGCCGAAAGAACACCTTGATCGTGTCCCTATTACTGATGGGCTGCTCCACCGTGCTCATCGGTGTGTTGCCAGGGTATTCCACACTTGGCCTTGGATCAGTTATTTTACTGTGTGCCTGCCGGTTCATTCAAGGTGTCGGCCTAGGCGGTGAGTGGTCCGGTGCCGCACTGGTCGCAACCGAAAACGCCCCCGAAAATAAACGGGCATTATATGGGGCCTTTCCAGAATTGGGCGCCCCGCTTGGGTTCTTCTTAAGTAACGGACTCTTCTTCATTTTGGAATCCGTCTTGACGCCCGCCCAAATGATCAGTTTTGGCTGGCGCATCCCATTCTTAGCTTCAGCACTGCTCGTCATCGTTGGCTTCTGGGTTCGGGAACGGATGCAGGAAACGCCACTATTCCGGTTAGCGCAGGAAAAGAAGACGGTCACCAAGTCACCGCTGACAACGGTGTTCAAAACGAGCTGGCGTCAACTGCTGCAAGGCACCTTCATCGTTTCTGTTACATACACCTTGTTCTACACCCTAGCCACCTGGTCACTCTCCTATGCGACAACAACGCTTGGGTTCTCCAATAAGGAATACTTGCTGATGCTGATGGCTGCCATCGTGGTCTTTGCCGTCATGATAGTGGTTGCTTCTCAATTTGCTGACAAGCTGGGGCGCCGCCGCGTCCTGATCACGGCCTCATCGCTGCTGGTCGTTTTCGCCTTTGCGTTCCCCTACCTCTTACAGGGTCAGCACAACGTTGCCGGCGCCATGACCTTCTTGATCGTCGGCTTCATTCTGATGGGCACGTCCTTTGGACCAGTCGGCGCCGTGTTACCAGAACTCTTCTCCACAAAAGTTCGGTACTCCGGTGCTGGGATCTCCTATAACGTTGCGGCCATTGTCGGTGCTGCTTTTGCGCCAACCATTGCCACCTGGCTGTCGACTAACTGGGGTATCCAATCCGTCGGCGCTACCTAGGTGTCATGGCGGTTGCAGCGTTGATCTCGTTGCTGACTACCAAGGAAACTAAGGAAGTTGATTTCACTAAATAATGGTATGAATAGCGTCACTGGATGAATTTCCGGTGACGTTTTTT
>NZ_BBAG01000059.1 GCF_001311135.1 Secundilactobacillus paracollinoides DSM 15502 = JCM 11969 | reverse complement strand
CGAACGGGATTTTCTGGTTTGTTTTCTGAGCTGTCCCGGCTACCATCTTCTCGGCCACGTAGAAAACGTGTTCAGCAAGGGGCGGCCATGTAAGGGACTCTGGCAAAAATGCCAAGTTCGGGCATTTCTGTTTTTATTCTCTTAGACTGTCCCAGCTACATCTTTCTCGGCTACGTAGCCTAAACGTGTTCAGCAAGGCAGAGGCTCCTGCATAAGCCAACTCTGGCAAAAATGCCAAAACCAGGCATTTCTGCCAGAGTTAGCTTATGCTCCGCCCTCTAACCGCCTTGCTTCACACTCTCACAAATAGGCATCAACGCCTCATCTCATCCAAACTCGATCCGTTATCCACAAAACAGGTAATCATATCGAGCCAGTACAGGTCCTTGTCCGTACAGGTCCTTGTCCGTATACGTCGTTTTTTCGTCCTTACACGGCAATAAACCGGCCTGCGTGTAACTGGCTATCTTCTCGGTCGTCACGCCCGATTTAGCCGCTAATTCTGCCAATGTCATGAGTCAACCAATCCCTTCGTTTAGCGCATGTTTACTTATTATGAAACGCGCTTCGTTTTTTTAAACAAGAGCTAGTTTACTCGATATTTAAAAAATTTCAACCTTTATTATTTTGCCCTTTCCAGCATTCAATTAAGGGTGGCCTAATTAGCTCAAATCAGGTATAATTGGTTTATACCATTCTAAAGAAATAATTTTACTGCAACCGGTTGAATTTTACTAAAAAAGAAATAGAAAACACTTTCAATTCATTTTCTTTCAAAAAGATGTTTTTGTGTGAAAGCAGTTTTCATATAGCCTTATGGCACACATTTTTAATACACATCGTTAACCATCTAAGAAAGTTGAGCTGAATCCCTTTTTTTACTTCAAATTTGTTATATAATAACTTCGACAACAAGTGGTCTAGACGAAATGGGTTCCACCATTATTCAACTGGATGCACCGATGATTACTACTTTATCTATTTCATTTAAGGAGTGAATTTTATTGGCTACTGAACGCACTTCACTATTTATCTTCTTTGGGGGTACTGGCGACCTAGCTTACCGTAAATTGTACCCATCAATGTTTAACCTATACAAAAAAGGAACGCTCCGTGAACACTTTGCTGTTATCGGGACTTCTCGTAACAAATTAACGGACCAAGCCTTCCAAGACGAAGTTCGCAAATCACTTGGCACTGCCAAGAGTGATAAGGAAGCTGAGAAGTTCATTTCTCACTTCTTCTACGAAGCGCACGATGTTACCGACAAGGAACACTATTCCGTATTGCGTGACCGAGCCAACGAACTCGACAAGCAATTCAAGTTACAAGGTAACCGGATCTTCTATCTGTCACTTGCACCTTCATTCTTCGGCACCGTTGCTGGCTACTTGAAGGAAACTGGTTTGACTGATAGCCAAGGCTTTGATCGTCTGATCATTGAAAAGCCATTCGGTCGTGACTTCGACTCCGCAAAACAATTAAACGATGCCTTATCTAAGTCCTTTGAAGAAGATCAGATCTTCCGGATCGACCATTATTTAGGTAAAGAAATGATTCAAAACATTGAAGCCGTTCGTTTCGGTAACACACTGGTTGAATCCCTTTGGAACAACCGTTACATCGACAACATCCAAGTCACTCTTTCAGAAAAGCTTGGGGTTGAAGAACGTGCATCATACTACGACAACTCAGGTGCTTTACGTGACATGGTGCAAAACCATATCATGCAGATCGTCAGCCTGTTAGCCATGGAACAACCAGTATCCTTTACTGACGTTGATATCCGGGCTGAAAAAGTGAAGGCTTTACGTTCGCTTCGGGTCTACAACGTTGCTGACGCCTCAACCAACTTCGTTCGTGGTCAATACGGTGCCGGCGATTCACAACGGGCTTACCGTGATGAGGACAATGTCCCTCACGATTCAACCAACGAAACGTTCGTTGCTGGTAAGTTGTTATTTGATAACTACCGGTGGTCAGGTACCCCATTCTACATCCGGACTGGTAAGATGTTAGCCGACAAGTTCACCCGTGTGGACGTTGTCTTCAAGAAGCCATTGATCGACATCTTCTCATTCCCACAGAACCACAACGCCCCATTGGAAGCCAACGTTTTGACGATGTACATCGAACCTAAGGCTGGGTTTACCTTGCGCTTAAACGCCAAGACAAACGGTCAAGGGTTCCAGACAACACCAATTAACTTGGACTACTTCGTGGACGACAAGGACTCAAAGGAAACGCCAGAACCATACGAACGTTTGCTGCACGATACCATGAAGGGTGACGGGACTAATTTTGCAAGCTGGTCAGAAGTTTCCTACGCATGGCGCTTCGTGGACCAAATTCGCAAAGTTTGGGATCTGCAACAACCAGAGTTCCCTAACTATACCCCAGGTTCAATGGGCCCAGCCGCAGCTGATGAATTGATTCAACGTGATCACCGTCAGTGGGTTTATCGCTTAAACAAGTAATCACTATTTGAAACGACAAAAGAGTTGTCTTCGGACAACTCTTTTTTTGTCCCCTTTTTTAAAAACCTATCTTGTGAAAAATACAACTACTTATACTCGACTTTAGCATTCTAAATTATTATCATCAAAATAAAATTTTAAAATGCTAAATATTTTTAATAAATAAACCGCTTACACAATTGTTAATAATACCCAACAGTCTGCTGAAATAACCTCGTTTAGTCTCTTTTAAATTAAGCCTAATTCTATGTTCAATCCATTTTTTCTTATAAGTGCTTAACTATTATAACGATTCTCATTTAATTATGATTGCTATTTCACAAGCCTAGAACTATACTTACTTTAGTTCAGGAAAAGGAGTGAGTAAAATGATTAAATGGTTACGAAAATCAACTTCCGGCATGGTCGTTGTCACGATTCTGCGATTATACCTTGGCATCGAATGGACGTTGGATGGCTTCGAGAAATTGACCAAGGGGTTTGATGCCTCAGGCTTTATCATGGGCGCGCTTAAAAATCCTGTGATGAATTCAACAGGTCATCCGGCATACCCGTGGTTTACCAGTTTCTTGAAGAGTGCCGTAAAACCGCACATTGGGTCTTCAATTTCATTGTCCCATGGGGTGAATTACTGGTTGGTCTTGGCATTCTATTTGGCACCTTAACACTAACCGCTGCCTTCTTCGGTGTGATCATGAACCTTTGCTACCTGTTCGCCGGAACCGTCTCAGTCAACCCGCTATATTTAATTCTAGAATTTATTATTCTGGCGGCCGGCTTAAACGCAAGCAAAATTGGTTTGGATCGTTGGATCATCCCGTGGATGCGGAGTAAGTGGCCTTGGTTGAAGAGGTCGGTGCTGTAGAGAGAGTGGAACGAGGCGGTTAAGGGGCGGAGCGTAAGTAACTTTCGGCAGAAATGCCCGAACTTGGCATTTGTGCCGGAAGTTGCTTACGCAGTAGCCCCTTGCCTCGTGGAACTCGTTTAGGCAACGTTGCCCAGAAAGCAAAAGCCACAATATAAAAGCACCAGTCAGCATTTCACTTAGGAATGCTGACTGGTGCTTTTTCTGTTGTTAGATAACGTTGTGTTATTCAAACTTGAGCGATTTACAGATTGTTTTTTTAGCGCTCTGTTGGTGACGTGGTTCTATACCACTGAGTCGTTAAAATGTGGTCTGCAAGGTTCAACACTACTGCATAAACGCTAACTCTGGCAAAAACTCAATCGAACATTTTTGCCTCTGAGTGCTTGTGGCGACGTGTTTTGCCCTTCTCTAGTGGAAACGCGTTCCGCAAGGCTGAGGGCTACTGCATGAGCCAACTCTGGTAAAAAACCAATCGAATATTTTTGACGCTGAGTGCTTGTGGCGACGTGCTTTGCCCATATCTAGTGGAAACGCGTTCCAGAAAACTGAGGGCTACTGTCTAAGCGACTCTGACACAAATGCCAAGTTCGGGCATTTCTGTCAGAGTCACTTAAACTCCGCCCTCAAACCGTTTTCTTCCACGCTCTATTTTACCATCGCATCCGTAATCAACTTCTCCTGCTGATAAACAGCATCCGGATCAAAGTAGTACATCTTATTAAACGGTAACTGAATCACATGCTTTGCCTTAACTGCGGCCAATTTCGTCCAGTATGGATTCGTCTTCAGATCCTGCAGCGTTGACTTATCCGCTGATGTATTCGTTGTTTGTGAGAAGAATAGCCAATCTGCTGAATATTTACCAACCGATTCCAGTGAGATCTGCTTATAGCCGGCACCCTTATCCAACGCTTTGAACGCTGCTGGCAGCTGGAAGTTCAAGCCGGTCGTCAGCGCTTCGCCACCACGGCCCCACTTAGCGCCATCCACGAAGAGTTTTCCATTTTGCAGATCGAACATGCCCACAGTCGTCTTGGCCGGGTCAATGCCCGCCTTCTTTAGTCGCGCCGTTTGCGTTGCAGTCTGTTTATTAAACTTCTTGATCCAGTTCTTCGCCTGGGTCTTTCGGTTCAAGATAGTCCCAAACTTCGTTGCCGTTTGTTTGATGTTGCCGGTACTGCCATAAGCGATATAAACAACCGGCGCGATCTTCTTCAACGCCTTCACATCAGCCTTATTACTCGTCACGATGAGGTCTGGCTTAAGTTTCAGAACGGCTTCTGGCTTCAGCGTCAGTCCAAGATTCTTGATCGACTTAGACGTCGTTTTTGAAATGTAGGGACTAGCCAAGTCGGTTGATGTTGCTCCAACGACCTTACCGCCAAGAGATAACACATCACCAGTATAGACATTGGTCACGATACGTTTGGGATGCTTTGGCACCTTCACTGACCCGTCACTCGTTTTGACGACCCGAGTTGAACTGGATTTACTAGAAGAGCTAGACTTGCTTGAGCTGCATCCAACAAGCAACACTGCACTCAATGCGATTCCTAACACTGCAATCATGGTTCGTTTAAACTGTTTCATCAACTATCACCCACCCAAATTTATAAGTTTTAAACATGTCGTTTTTGGAAAAATAGCAAGTAAATAAAGTACGGCATGGTTATCATTGCGACAATCAATCCCACGGGCAAGGTCACCTTGCCAAACCCGTTGTTGGCGATCACGTCAGCGACCACCATGATCAGCGTTCCAATCAACCAGCTTAACGGCAATTGCAATCGTGGCCTGGCCCCAACCAGTCGTTTGGCAATGTTTGGCGCCATCAGCCCAACAAAGCTGATCGCACCGCCCACCGAAACGGCCACGGTGGTCAACCCTATTGCCAGCAGCATCAACAAGCGCTGGGCTAACTTAACGTTGACCCCGATAGCCTTAGCCATTTCTTGTCCCAGCGTTAACCCGCTTAAAAGACGAAGCGCGCACACGGTACACACCAGCAAAATGAGATACAGCCAGAAATACCGCATCAAAAAACCCATGTCGGTATCCCAGAAGCTCCCGCTCAACCAAATCAAGGCTTCTTCAAAATCAAACTGGTTTAGCTGTAGCTGAATCAGTAAAATAATCCCATTTAGAACGGACGTGAGCGCGACCCCGCCTAGTAAAACGCGCGTTGCCGACCCTTGCCGGTTCACGAAAAAAACGAGCGAGGCGCTCAGGAGTGCCCCGAGTAATACGACCAGCGCTAGACCATTATCCGAATAGTGAAAATGGTAAACACCACTCGCACCGATCAACAGCACGGCACCTAAACTGGCGCCAGCGTTAATCCCGAGAATACTGCTGTCGGCCAGCGGATTCCGGGTCAGCGTTTGCAGGATCATGCCGCTGATAGCCAACGCACCGCCCGTAATAACCGCCGCTAACAGGTGCGGCATCCGTAGCTGCCACACCACGAACCATGCGGTTTGGTCTGGGGCAATATCAAAGACCGCCCGCAAGGTTTCAATGAGGCCTAGATGAATGTCACCCGTCGATAACTGCCAAAGGATAGCTGCAATCAAAAGCAGTATCGCGGCCATGAAGCTCACTGTCGTTTTTACCGAACGCGTCATTCACGGATCACCCGCTCTCCAAAGGCAACAATGCCAAACAGGAAGCAGCCGCCAATGATCGCACTCAGCGCAGCCAGCGGTAATTCCGTCCCCCGGCACCACCGTCTTCGCAACCAGATCAGCCAATGCCATAAAAATCGCACCACCGGTCATGGTCAGCGACAGATTTTGTTTGAACGACCCCGGCCACAACCCATTGATCAGCTGTGGAATCCCGAGGCCGACAAACCCAATGTTGCCCGCAACAGCCACGCTGGCACCCGTGGCACAAACGATCAGCACCGTTGCCACGACCCAGAGGTGGCCCTGAGCCACCCCAAGGCCACGTGACGTCTGCTGATCCAGAGCCATAACCGTAAATCCGGAACGAAAACAAAATGCCAACCCGCCAACGAGAATGAACACCCCGGCAAGCAAAATAACTTGGTTGTAGCCGACACCGCTAAACCCGCCAATCAGCAGGTTACGAAACGCCTGCGTTGTGTTCGTCACGATACTGACGGCGTACGAAATGCAGCTGATAAACCCTGAAAAAACAGTCCCGCCAAGTAATAATCGCAACGGATCAATACCGTTATGTGAAACGGACAGCAGCATCACGACAGCGAAAGCGACAACGGCACCGATAAGTCCAAGCACCACCGAATGTCCTATCGTCAACGAAACCCCACTAACGCCACCGATGATAAGCGCCAGCGTCGCCCCGGAATTGATTCCGAGAATCGATGGATCAGCAATCGGATTATGCGAAATGGTTTGCAACAATAGCCCGCTCACTGCAAGCAGCGCGCCAACCATAAGCGCACACAAAGTTCGCGGCAGCCGCATTTGCCACAAAACGGTGCTTGTGAGTTTAGCCGGTGACTGAAACAGCGTTGTGATGGCAAACCATTTTGGCCCGCCAAGTAAGTTTAAACCGGTACTGAACACCAATAAGATCAGCAGGATGGCAAGGCCGACACGACGCGATCTCATGAGTTGACCACCGCAGCCAGCGGATGGCAATTTGTGAGTTGCGGCCGGTGTTCGTCATTGTCGTAAACAATATCGGCAGACACGTGAAACTCTTGACGCAATAGTGCCGGCGTGATGACGTCTTCAGGTGCGCCAACCGCCTTGACCGTCCCGTCAAACATGCAGATCAACTGGTCACAGTAGTAAGCGGCCTGATTGAGGTCATGCAGCACCAACACCACGGTCTTGTGGTACTGCCGGTTCAATACCCGTAACAGCGCCAGTGTTTCCAATTGGTTGGTCAAATCTAAATATGTAGTGGGTTCATCCAACATCATGATGGGGCTGTCTTACGCCAGGGTCATGGCGATAAATGCCCGTTGGCGCTGACCACCTGATAGGTCGGCAACTAGGTGGTCTCGATAGTCTGTCAGATGGACGGTTTGAATCGCTTGGGCAACAGAATTGCGATCTTTCGGGTTCAGCCATCGAAACCCGTGGCTATGACAATAACGGCCAAAACTGACCAGTTCATGCACTGTGATGCCATCCGGGGCAACTGGGTGCTGAGCTAAGAAAGCGACCTTCTGCGCCCGTTTTTTGGCTGATAGTTGCAGTAACGGGTGCCCTTGTAACATCACTTCACCGCTCATGGGTGTCTCAAAACCGTTGAGCACATTTAACAAGGTCGACTTACCACTGCCGTTAGGGCCGATTAACCCAGTCACTACCCCGTCTTGTACCGCTATGTTCTGATCTTTAATGATGCATTGATGCCCGTATCCAGCCGATAAGTGTGTTGCCGAAATAATGGTGTTCATGATGTGCCGCTCCTTTCTAAAAATTAGGATTTAGTGAGATTGTGTTAATTTTGGTTTTAAGTATAGCGCAATTAATGGTAGATTTGGACCGTTTTATGCAAATACTACTATTTTCGGGCATTACCCTATATACAAATGGAATATTTTATATTGACTGTTGGCGTTATGCAACATAGTCTGCACTTCCTGCTGGTAATACTGACTTTTTTCCTGATGACCTTCAATGGAAATAAACTGCCGCTGCATTGTGGCAATCAGCAGTACTCATTGATACTGCATCATAGTCTTATCCTGTAACCTATTAATTGGTGGCGGTTACTGATGTGCACGATGGCCATCCATTCGAGAGCTGTGCAGCAGAAATCGCATTAGCTTCATCGCAAGCCACCACTGTGGCGTCCCAAATTGCTGAATGTAACGGACTGAGAACCTGAATACAAACGCTTCTTTCTATTAAATCACTACCCAACATTCTCATTTAATATGTCTATCGATCATCACAATCTCGTCAATTGTGAATGAAAATGACACCTGTTCAACAGAAATATTTCCCGTTTAATTGCCAGAGATATAGCATTCTTTTCAATTACTTAAAAACTATGAAAACGCCCCCACCACTTGCTTTATGAAAGTTGACTGAGGAATAATTGGCTTAAATGTGACCTTTTTACTTCACAAACAAATTGTGAAATGTTAAACTATTTGCGTAGTAAAAACTAAAACTAAAATTTTTATCTAAAGGAAGGTTTGTAATGGCTGAGAAATTAGCAAACATTGGTGTTGTTGGTATGGCTGTTATGGGTAAGAACTTAGCCTTAACATTGAAAGCCGAGGCTTTACCGTTGGTATCTACAACCGTTCTGCTTCAAAGACAGACCAAGTAATGAAAGATCACAGTGAAAAGAAGCTTATCCCAAGCCACACTGTTGAAGAATTTGTGAACTCTTTGGAAACACCACGTCGGATTCTCTTGATGGTTAAGGCTGGTGCCCCAACTGATGCCGTTATTGATGAATTACTCCCATTGCTCGACAAGGGTGACGTGCTGATCGATGGTGGGAACACAAACTTCCACGATACGATGGCGCGTAACGCTAAGCTCGACAAGTCCGGTATCAACTTTATCGGCATGGGCGTTTCCGGTGGTGAATTAGGTGCCCTTCAAGGTCCTTCACTGATGCCCGGTGGCCAAAAAGAAGCTTACGACTTAGTTGAACCAATCTTGACACAAATTGCTGCCAAGGCTGACCAAGACGGCAAGCCATGTGTTACTTACATTGGGCCAAACGGTGCCGGTCACTACGTTAAGATGGTGCATAACGGTATCGAATACGGTGATGAAGAGCTGATCGACGAATCATACAACATCATGCGTAACGTCCTTGGCCTTTCAGTTGATGAAATGGCTGACACCTTTAAGGAATGGAACAAGGGTGAATTGGACAGCTACTTAATTGAAATCACTGCTGACATCTTGACTCGTAAAGATGACCTTGGCGCTGACAAGACGAAACCAATTGTTGACATGATCTTAGACCGTGGGAACAACAAGGGGACTGGTAAGTGGAGTTCAGAAGATGCATTGAACGTCCAAGTTCCACAATCCGTTATCACTGAAGCCGTTTACGCCCGTTACATCTCAATGATGAAGAACGAACGTGTTGCTGCTTCTAAAGTCTTGGCTGCCCCTAAGGCACAAGAAGAAATCGGCGACAAGACCGAAATGGTCGAAAAGATCCGTGAAGCTTTGTACTTCAGTAAGATCATGAGTTACGCTCAAGGTTTCGAACAATTACGGTTCGCTTCCGAAGCCTACGATTGGGACTTACAATACGGTGAATTAGCTCAGATCTGGCGTGCCGGTTGTATCATCCGTGCCCGTTTCTTGCAAAACATCACCGATGCTTACGACAAGAAGCCAGACTTGACGAACTTGCTCTTGGACGACTACTTCAAGGACATCGCCGCTAAGTACCAAGAATCAACCCGTGAAGTTGTTGCCTTAGCTGTTAAGATGGGTGTTCCAGTACCATCATTCAGTGCCGCAATCACTTACTACGATTCATATCGTTCAGAAGTCTTGCCAGCTAACTTGCTGCAAGCCCAACGTGACTACTTCGGTGCACACACTTACGAACGTACCGACCGCGAAGGTAACTTCCACTACACTTGGTATGAAGAACAATAAATCGCTATCTGATTTCAAAAAGCTCAGCGCTTGCGCTGGGCTTTTTTCGTGCCTATTTCACGTACCGGATATCCAATTCTGCTAAGGTATTCATATTTTCCAAAATTGACTGCATCGAATCGATCAATCCCAGCGAGATAACGGCGCCGCTCCCCTCGCCAACCGCCATATTGAGATCCAGCAACGGGGTTAATCCTAGCCAATTAAGGGCCTTTTGCGAGCCGATTTCACGTGAGAAATGCGAGGCCACTAGATAGTCAGTGATTCCAGGAACCAGCCGTTCTGCCAGGACCGCGGCCGAATAAGAAATGAACCCGTCCAGAATCAGCGGTGTTTTATTTTCGGCGGCACAGATCATTGCGCCCACCTTGGCACCGATCTCAAAACCGCCAACTTTCGCTAGAACGTCCACCGCATCCGTTGCATCAGGTTGCCAGTCCCTAATGGCCTGATTGACCACAGCCGTTTTATGTGCCAACCGTTTATCGGAAATGATCGACCCGCGCCCGACCACCTCTTCGGCCGGAACACCTAAGATCACACTGATAATAGCCGACGCCGGTGTTGTGTTGCCCATCCCTAGCTCACCGACTAGCAACAGATCGTTGCCCGCTGCAATTGCCTGTTGGGCAACATTGTAACCAGCACGAATCGATTGCACCGCTTCGTCACGCGTCATTGCGGGTTCGTTGACCATGTTCTTGGTGCCCATCACAATCTTTTTATCGATCACACCCGTTCCGCTGAGGTCGTAGTCCACGCCAACATCGATGACCTTCACGTCACAGTTATTGGCCTTTGCCAGTGCCGCAACCGTGGTATGCCCCGCAAGTGTATTGATTGCCTGTTGCCACGTCACCTTTCGCGGTGTGGCTGAAACACCAGCGCGTTCGACCCCGTGGTCAGCCGCAAAGACCAGACAACACCGGTGTTTAGTGCGTAAATTCGTGGTTTGCTCAATGCCCGCGATCCGCACTGCCATTGCCTCTAATTTACCCAATCCGCCGACTGGCTTCGCTAACCCATTGATCTTCGTTTGCATCGCGTCACGACATTCCTGTGAAATGCCGCCAAGGTGTGGTTTCATCGTTTGCATGGCACTCGACTCCCTTTTTCGAAATGATGTTACCCTTATAGTACGCGTCATTCTTCACATGATGAGGAAAGGTGACAAGAAGCTCGTAATCACTTGGCCAGACCATAAAATAGCAGTCGCAATGTTTGATTATTTTGCGATGTGTGATAATTGTGCCTGGCTATCAGTGGTGAAGCAGGCCAAACGCTAACACCGGCCAAAGCACCCTGTATTTTTGTCAGCCTAACCAATGTTTTCAAATAAGGTCAGTCCACACAAAAACGGCTCAAAGATCAGAAGATCTCTAAGCCGTTTTTTTAACTGTTCTTAGTGCGTGTGGCCTAACTTTGAAGAAATGAATCAGTATCTTAAATGGTGTCCGAGAAAACAATGCTACCGCGGCATAGCCGACCATCAAGCCCGCCGCATTGGTGATAACGTCGTTGATATCGACCCAACGTTCCAAGTGAACGCCCCAGTCAAGACAAAATTGCGTGCCTTCGATGGTCAGCCCTAACAAAATACCGGCTACAACCACTTTCCAGGCCTTTAACGGCTTCCACAGGGCCAGATAGACACCTAATGGCACCGTCATGAGGATGTTCAGGTAGAAGTCTAGAGACATGCCCTGAAAGGCCCTAAAGTTCATCGGCACTGGTCCAAACCAGACCGGCGTTAGCGTTGGCACCCCGTAATTGTACGCGGTGGGTGTCAGCGTTAAGAAGCTAAAACGGCCATGTACACGCCGAAGCTCACGATCGTGATCATTTCTCCTGCTGTGCGCTTAGTACTCGTCAGCTGACCCAGCCAGACCATGAGGGCAAATAGCGCGACTAAATAGGGAATCCATTGGTAAAATACGGTCATTGCATCATCTCGTTTCATAGTGTAGTTGGGTATTTAAAAACACAGGCAACACGCCTTCGTGACGTGTCCCTGTGCCGGTTCGTTACTGTCTTGTTTGACCACCATGCGCAAGGCCCACAAGTTGGCGGGTCAAGTTCGCGCGAACAACTTCCCACTGTGACTGCTGTTGATAAGCAGCCGCAACTTCAGCGATAATCTCGCGCTCCATCTGAAACGATGGTAATCGCATCACGACCGCTGGTGCTGCTAAAAGTGGTGTTGGCCGGTAGTCTAATAGATCAACTTGATGTGGTTCCAGTAGTAGCTGAGTCATTGATATCAACCTCCAGTTAGAAAACTGACTGTCTGATCTACAATATTTGCCTATAGTTTATCAAATTCTCAGCACAGCGTCACTGATAAGGCCCTTATACCCGACGAAGTGCGTCACTGATTGGGACTGATCCGGTAATCATCGGCACAGTTTTCCCAATCGTCTCGGGGATCGTCAGCGCTGCTACTGCGGCACTCGCCACATCTTCACGAGCTATACTACCACTGGTAATGCCATCGGTGTTGATTGCACCGGTACCTTTATCAAATATTAAGGCACCCGGTTCAATAATCGTGTAGGCCAAGGTCGTCCGGTGACGCAGCCAGTCATCCGCATAAAATTTAGCTGCATAGTACGGTTTAATGGTTTCTGACCACCGGTTACGATCTTCAGCAAACTGGGCGCTAATGAGTATAAATCGATTACTAGCGGCAATCTCTGCGGCCTGCATACTCTTTACGGCACCATCAAGGTCCACTAGTAGTGTCATGTCATTCCCGGTCTTTCCACCAGACCCAGCAGCAAAGATCACGGCATCAAAACCATCCAATGTAACCCCCATTTGTTCGGGACGGTCAAGCAGGTCAAAATGGGTGGTTTGAACACCTAGATCCTCAAAAAACAGCGCCTGATCCGGGTGGCGGATACCGGCGACGACTTTGTGTTTACTGGCAGCTAACTGTTCCACGATCAGCCGGCCAACCTGCCCATTTGCCCCAATTACAAATACTTTCATTTTAAAACCAGCCTTTTCTTCAATGTCTCAACTTAAGGTGCACTCATCTTTAAATGTCATGGACAGTAAAAAATTAAGCCAAAAGTGAACGCAATTTATTGCCTAAAAACGTATCGGCACTAGTCAATGAATCACGTCAGGCCACGGTTTAAAGGTATTCCTATCCATGATACCCAACTCACAACTATTAAGCAACTGACGCTCAAAAATACCGGTTATTTTTCAATTTAAGAATGCTTAAGCTTCATTTAAGGTAATCGAAGTATTCTAATAACCGTAGTAATCAATAACTACTACATTCCTTTAATCATAAAGAGTATCGGTTTACTAGGCAAATCCGACCTCTTATTTATCCAATTCTCCCCTACAATTGGATCTAATCTACTTTTCAACCCCAATAAAAACGTCCACTTAGCGGTGGTCGTTTTTTGTGCAGAGTGTGAAGCAAGGCGGGTTTAGGGGCGGCCATGCTGAACACGTTTAGGCTACGTACAAAGGGAGCGCGGTAGCAATAACCACTCAGTTGCCAAAACTCAGAAATGTCCGAGCCTGACTTTTTGACCAGAGTTCCTTGCACGTCAGCCTCGTACTGAACACATTTAGGCTACGTATAAAGGGAGCGCAGTAGCAATAATTTCTCGGTTGCCAAACCCCTAGCAACCAAAAAAGACAGCCCAAGTCTTCCCCCCAAGCTGCCTCATTAATCTAACGCCAAAAGACGGCTAAAGCCCCTTTTGAATCTGGTCATACTGTGTTTGATACCATGCTTCATATGTTGTATCGGCAAGGGCACCATTTTCCAAAAATGAGAGGTTAAAGGCTGCCAATACTTTACCTAATAAATGATTATCGTTTTCGAGTAAAAAGTCTTGTAACTCTTCTGGTTGCAAGCTTCGATTATCCTGAATGTCGTGGTTGAGTTGCTCAACTTCGTATTGAATTGGAAAATTAGCAATAATTTCCAAGTTGTTTCCCTTAAATTCCTTTAAATAAAAGTTACAAAAGTCGGTTACGGCTCGTTGTTTTGCGGAATCACTCAATTCATCAAAAACAACAACACCTGATTGTGCCACAATGATCACTCCTTTTAAATTTACCAGCAGTAAAATCCGCTCACCTCCAGTATAGTGCTTTTTAGTGAAAATAGTAAGAAGTCCGACACCTACAGGGCTTTTGCCTTGCTACAAAGTTATTTTTTAGCTATAATAAAAGATGGAAATTGAAGAAGCCGTTAGGTGAGGCTCCTATACGGAAAACGCTACTGCTCAGAAACGTCGAAAAACGCCAATGAGTCAGCTGTCCGAGTTAAAAAAAGGCTCGGTCTAATGTAGCTGTTATCTGATAACTACGCCGTATAGTGCTAAAGCTCAACGATTGGCTAACGACCCTTATGGGGTTATTTAATGATGCGATCTTAAACGACGCTCAGCCAATCAGTTGGCTGAGCGTTTTTTGCACCTAACGCACGAGTTCGCATTGGAGGTGAGATTTATGACAACAGAACCATATGATCCTGGAGCGTCGTCATCTGACGCGCACGTGGGAAAGCGAGTCGCCGTAAACCATCACCAATGTGATTGGGTCGCGTAGATCACTGACGATCATCTACGCCGACGTTTGCTTTCCCGCCTACCAGTATGATGTTTAAACTGGTCGTGCAAAGTGAAAGACTTTTATCATTTCGTGGCTGCCGTTGCATGCAGCCGACAGCGAAATTCTCGTTTATAACCGTTAGTCTTAACTGATCGCACATCCGATTGAATGGGAAAGCAAGAGTTAGCAGCACTCAGTCTCGGCAACGACACCCAAATTAAGATGGTGACTCATCACTTGGTCAGTAGATGTATCAGGGCTTCACTGCAAAGGGAACTTTGTGGGGAGATTGGTTTGTGCCCTAATCTTAGCAAGCAACTGCTTAAGGAATACCAATTTAAAACATCATAAACACAAATACTATAACGCTTTGACTTATCTGAACAGATGCGTTGGCAACCATAGCCTGATGGGAATCAGCCTCAGTTTGCACGCATCATGGATAAGCGAGGCACCATTAAGTCACACATGCAACAGCGCGTTGAGATTACGATATCTTGACGCGCTTTTTCTTTGTCCACCCTAGTTCTAATTCGGCGTGCTATACTCTTATTAAGCATCACGATTACAATTTAGGAGGATCACTATGAAAGTCATTAACGTCGAATTAACAGTAAAACCAGGCCAACAATCAGCCTATGAAGCCTTTATCGCTGAACTCGTTGCCGGTTCTCGCGCTGAAGCGGGCAAAGTCAGTTACAACCACTTTAAGAAGGTGGATGCAGACAACGAATATGAAATCATCGAGCATTGGCAAGACGCTGCAGCGGTTGAAAGCCACAATGGTACCCCGCACTTCCAAAAGTTTCTGGCTGAAATTGGTAACTACCTCACTAAAGATCCAGTGATTATTCGAATGGATTACGATGACTAGAGCGTGAAGCAAGGCGTTTTAGGGGCGGTGTGTAACGGAGGCTGACTGAAAAGTCTGGGTCTGACTTTTTGGTCAGCCTCCGTTACACGTTAGCCCCGTGCCTTGCTGAACGCGTTTCAGCAAAGCAGCCAATAAAGCCAAAACAAAAAAAGCCCCCAGACCAAATTCCATTTTGGAGTGATAGTCTGAGCTTTTAATCTGACCTCAGCGACACACTGAGTCAGTCGTTATTCTGTTACTGTCTTTTTATGATCAAACGTCGCCGCAAATTGCTTTGACTGATCCTCGTCAAATTCCTTTTCTGATTTAGCAATCACCACGGAGGCTAAGGAGTTCCCGACCACGTTGACCGCAGTTCGGCCCATATCAACTAGTCGGTCGATACCGGCAATGAAGGTCAGGCCAGCCATTGGAACGCCAATTGTGGAGATAGTGGCTAGCAGAACCACGAATGAGGCCCCTGGGACGCCCGCCATCCCCTTTGAGGTGATCATTAGGACAACTAGCAAGGTAATTTGTTGCCCGATGCTAAGGTGAATATGGTACGCCTGAGCAAGGAACAGGGCTGCCAATGATTGGTAAATTGCAGAACCATCTAAGTTGAAGGTATACCCAGTCGGAATGACAAACGATACAATCCCTTGGCTCACACCAAATTTGTCCATTTTATCGATAATCTTTGGCAATGCCGCTTCAGAGCTAGCGGTTGAGAATGCCAAGATCACTTCGTCCTTGATGACTTTCAGCAGTGTGAAAATATTGAGGTGAACGGCTCGTGCTACGAGTCCCATAACGACTAAAATGAACACCAACATTGTGGCATATGCCAAAACGATGAAGTACCCCAATGGTGCCAATGCGGAAAGCCCCATTTGGGCAACCGTAACGCCAATTAAGGCACATACCCCAATTGGCGCAACGTGCATGACCCAGTTTGTCACCTTAAACATAACTTCAGAAATGGCCTGCAAGAAATCGATAATGATCTGGCCTTGCTTACCGATTGCCGCAGTTCCTAACCCGAAGAATACCGAGAAGAAAATAACTGGCATCATGTCACCCGTACTCAAGGATGAGAAAATATTAGTTGGAATGATGCCCATGATTGTCGACCATAGACCACTGTTATGTTTTGCCTGGTTCGCAGTATGCACATACTGACTAATATCTTGAGAATGTAATGAGTGGATATTGATGAAGTCACCTGGATGAAAAATATTGGCAACCACAAGGCCAAGAATGATGGCCACCGTTGTCATTAATTCAAAGTAAATAAGCGTTTTACCGCCAATTCGGCCTAACTTTTTGATATCACCCATATTCGCAATACCAACGGTCAAGCATGATACCACAATGGGTAACACGATCATTTGAATCAAACTGATGAACATGGTCCCAATATTTTGCATCGCAGTGATTGCAGTCTTGTTTTGGTAGAAGACCACACCTAATATAATACCCAAAACTAACCCAATCAAAATCTGCCAACCTAATGTCAGCCGATAACGTCGATAACGTTTCATCATCTATGCCCCTCAATCTCATAATTATTAAAACTGCCTTTACCATTTTAGCATATTCTCACTAAAAGAACCCGTTCAATTGAATACTGTCCGATTTTTGAAGTTAAATCCGAACACTCTGTTGTTTTTTAGACAATTGTTCGTTTCGGTTTGAAATTGGTTCACAGGTCGGTTTGAGACTGGTTTTCAGGGACTACTGCGTCATCAATCGGATTGAGATGC